>SVSI01000020.1 GCA_015064385.1 Oscillospiraceae bacterium
CGCAGGGCAACAACGTGACGATCGATCAGATGTACGCCTCCCTCGCGCTCCAATACGCATTCGGTGTCGACATCTTCACCTCGTACTATCCCGAAACGCTATTTGATAGAGATAATTACGAAAAATACAACCGCGCAATAGGAAAATTCGGCGACATAATGGCAGGTGGTGTGCCACAGGCAGACGTACTTCTCTGCTATCCCATCGAGACCTTTATGATGAACCATATCACCCCCGACGAAAACAGCTTTTTAAGCTTCACGGACGAGGAAAATGCCTGCCGCGACGGACTATACAGTATAATGTACGAGCTTTGCGATGCTCAGGTCGATTTCGACTTTGCTGATTTTGAGGTCATCAAGAACCTGCCCGTCCGCGACGGCAAGCTGTTCGGAAAGCAAGGACAGATATATAAATATCTCGTCCTGCCTCCTATGGAGCTTACCCCCGAAATGAGTGGCGTGTTTGCACATCTCGAGTCCAAGGGCGTCAAGATATGTATTATGAGAGATTCCTGCTTCTCCGACCTCGGCAGCGCAGGCTTTGGCAAGAAATTCTCCACCGCCTCCGCACTCGTAACGTCGTTCGACCGCCACGAAGAAGGATTTGCCGTGGACCTCGACACGATCCATACGGGTGTCACCTGCCTTTGCAAGAAGATTGGCGGCAAGAATCGCTATATGTTCGTTAACTCGACAAACGAGGAAAAGCATATCAACTGCGCTCTGCGCGATACGGGCAACGCAAAGCTTTATTCCCCTCTCGAGAACGAAAACAAACCCTTTGCCTCCTATCCCGACAAGTCTGGCACACGTTATGAGTTCACCCTCGGCGGATATGAGGTGCTTATAATAACCGAATAAAAACAAAAATCCCACCCGATAAACCGGGTGGGATTTTTACCTATTTAATATGATCAAGGATCTCGACAATTCCGTCTATCGTCTCACAGCCGGTAGTCAAGAGCCTCTCCTTCGACTGATGACCGCCCGTGAAAAGCAAGCAGTCCGCACCAAGCACCTCGGCGGTCTCAGCATCGTGAGTCGTGTCGCCCACGAACAGTATCTTTGCCTCTGGATTTTTATCTCTCCACTCCCGCGCAAGATGTAGCTTACCTGCCGCGTGAATATCGTCAAGACCTATGATCTCGTCAAAATATTCAATGACTCCAAGCTCGGCAAGCTGATCACAAAGCATATTCTTCTCACACGCGGAAAGAATGACCTGCTTGGTCTCGGTCTTTGCCACCGCCTTGACCACCGTGTCAACTCCGTCAACTATGCCCGCGCTACAACAGTTTTCCAAATAAAGCTCGACCCATATAGGAGCCAACACCTCGTAAGGCTCCTTGTCAAAATCAAATCCGAGCTTTCTGTAATATTCTTTTATCGGGAAATCAAAGATCTCTCTATATGCTTCCATATCGGCTATGATCGGCAGCCCGCGATCGCCAAGCATACGGTTGACCGCATCTATTCCCGCTTGCATATCCGAAAAGATAGTGCCGTTAAAATCCCAAAAGAGATGAGTGTATTTCAAAGCCGCCTCCACAATTAATCAGGTATCAAAAGCCTCCGTCTCGGACGGAGGCTTTCTATTTTAAGTTAAATTATTCACCCGCAGGAATATAGCCGTAAGTTTGCATCCACGTGTAATATACGGCGTACGGCGATTCTCCTGCATTGTCTTCCTCGTCCGCGGGGTTATAAGTCTTATTGGTCAGCTTAGAAAGCTTCAGCGGGAAGTTATCGTAGATCTGGCCCTCATATTCAACAGAGATCAAGGGATCGCTCGCCAAAGTTACACACAAACCGGACTTCTCATCAGACACAAGCTTTGTCAGCTCGTCTATATCCTCACACGCCTCGATTTCGGCAGAAATCTGTGCGGTATACTGCATCATATAAGACCAGAGCTTGTAGTCAAGATCGGTGTCATATTCTTCGAAAATGCTATTGAAATCAAATCCAAGCAGAGGATTTATGAGCGCATCATTGTTTTGGTTCTTCGAGTTTTCCCAATAATCAGCGGGAAGGCCCTCCTCGGGATGAGCGATAAAGCAGTTACCGGTCTTTCTTATATCCATCTTATAAAGAGTGTCAGCGGATCTGGTAAGAACTCCCGTATCCTCGTTGATGGTATAATCAACACCCTCGACACCGTACTGAAGAATGTTACGGAGCTTGGAGTCGGTGTTGAGCATCGTAAGCACCTTGACACACGCGCTTACGTTAGTGGAGTTAGCAAATACTCCGAACATATTTCCGTAAAGTGACTCCTCGTCAACCTCAGGGTACTTTACAACGTATGCGTAGTATTCCTTGCCATTCTTATCGGTATAAACACCGTCGTTATCTTCCATCGAAGCCTTGATAGTGTAATCGCCGTCTACAAAGGATACTGCCGCGTTCGTTCTCGTATCACCCTCGGTAGCATAATATCCGTTATATTCGTATGCCTTGAGCTTAAGATAAATATCGCGATACTCAGGGCTCGTAAACAACGAGTTGAATCCGAGAGATATCTGTCCGCGAGAAGCAGTAGCCGCATCGCCGTAAAGCGAACCGAGCAACGAGAATTGGTTGCCGTTACCTATCGAGTAAACATTGTCACCGAACTCATCCTCGGTCCAATCGATATTCCAATACCATACGAACTGACCTATGCACTCTTCGAACGTAGCGTCGATCGGGAGGATTTCGGGATTGGAGTTAGATATGTCCTCGAGGAAGTTGCCGAGATCAAGCACGGTCTTTACCTGCTCGTTATTGTAAAGCCACTCGTCAAAGAGATCCTTGTCAACAAGCATATACTTATACTCGCCGATCTGAACGTTATTGGGAATGGCATATGTGCTTCCGTTATACTGAACACCCTTGATCAAAGAACCCGAGATGTAGTCGTTGAGCATTTTTCCGCTTGAGGCAATATAGGAATCGAGACCGATAAGCCACTCGTTATCAATATATTTCCTATACATATCCAAGCCGGAAACGTAAATAATGTCAAGCTGATTCTCCTGGGTTTCGGGATAAACAAGCTCCTTTACTCCAAGCTTATCCGCCTGATAAACGTCCTCAACGTTGCCTGTCTCTTCCTCTTCATCAGCCTGAGAAATATAATCCTTGTACTTCTCAAACTCAGGGAAATATGAATAGAAGGACTTGGTCAGAGCAGACACGGGGTAATTTTCTTCGGGGTATGCTGCCTGATAGTCGCTTATGTATTTTTCAAGTGCTCTTTCTGCACGAGCCGCCTCCTGCGCGTATTCAGCCGCGTCGGAAATAGTTTTGGTCAGCTTTTGCTCGTATTCCTCTTGTGTGTAGAACAAAAGGTCAACGTTTATTCTGGACTCCTTGGTTATCTTTGTAAACGCAGCCTCAACAGCCTCGTAAGTCTCAATGACCTTCAGCATTTCCTTGTATTTTGCGCTGTTTTTGTCGTTGTCACACTCGTTTTTAAGATACTCGGCAAGCTCCGCATCAGTGTTGCAGACCTTTCTCTCGGTTATGACGCACATCGTTATTGTCTGAGCTCCGTCGATCTTCTTCTCTTCTTCTTCGTCTTCTGACGAACAAGCTGTAAGGAAGACAGACAGCACAAGGATCAAGCCCATAAACAGACAAAGCAATCTCTTTTTCATGTTAAATCTCCATTTCTGCCACGCGGGGCAAGGTTTTTATGAACGACGGCACTAAAAAGCTCCTTCGTTCGAACTCCAACATTCTCGCGAATATCAGAATCAACGCCAAGTTATATTTTACACCAAACGGGTCAATTTGTCAAGTAAGTAATTATTAATAAATATAAAAGCAATCAATCTGTTGCCTTTGCTTCGTATTAAAACGACAAAGACCAATATGCAACGTACACAATAAACTCGGCACCTTTTTGTGCACCAAGCACAAGCCATTGTGAATAGTGCACATTTTGAGGGGTCGTTTTTGTAACTCAAAAAGAATAAATATTTACAATTTATCAGTCAAGAAAGCCTCTGAGGTGTCTTGCACGGCTGGGATGACGCAGCTTGCGGAGCGCCTTTGCCTCGATCTGACGAATACGCTCTCTGGTAATGTCGAATTCCTTTCCGACTTCCTCAAGCGTTCTCGTTCTTCCATCGTAAAGTCCGAAACGAAGCTTGATAACGTGCTCCTCTCTGGGAGTTAAGGTGTGAAGCTCTCTTTCGATGACCTCACGAAGAATCGTCGAAGCTGCGGCATCGGCAGGTGCGGGCGTGTCATCATCGGGAATGAAATCTCCAAGATGGCTGTCCTCCTCTTCGCCGATAGGAGTTTCAAGAGAAACGGGATCCTGTGCGATCTTAAGTATCTCTCTGACCTTGTCAGCACTCATGCCGATCTTCTCACCGATCTCGTCAGCGGTGGGCTCACGGCCAAGCTCCTGAAGCATCTGACGGGAGTATTTGGTGACCTTGTGAATGGTCTCGACCATGTGTACGGGAATACGAATGGTTCTCGCCTGATCTGCAATGGCTCTGGTGATCGCCTGTCTGATCCACCAGGTCGCGTAGGTCGAGAACTTGTATCCCTTAGTGTAGTCGAACTTGTCGACCGCCTTCATCAGACCGAGATTTCCCTCCTGAATAAGATCAAGGAAGTACATTCCTCGTCCAAGGTACTTTTTAGCTATACTAACAACAAGACGGAGGTTCGACTCAACGAGCTTGGTCTTAGCATCCTCGTCTCCGTTGAGCATTCTTTCCGCAAGCTCCTTTTCTCCGTCGGAATCAAGCAGAGGAATACGACCGATCTCCTTAAGGTACTGACGAACGGGGTCGTCGATCGAAAGTCCCTCCTGCTCGAGTATCTTTTCCATGCTCGCGCCGTTTTCAAACTTGGATACTTCCTTCTGGATCTCCTCAAGCTCTGCATTTGAAAGCGTACCGGGCAGAGAAACTCCATTGTCCTCGAGCGCCTCATAAAGCTTGTCAAGCTCGTCAACGTCGTAGTTCATCTCCTCGAGAGCCTGATCGAAATCCTCCTCGGAAAGTCCTGCCTTTTTGCTTTTTTCAATAAGGTGTTCTACCTTTTTAGACTCGGTCTCCTCGGGAGCTGCGTCTACCTCAACACCTTCAAAAAACATATCACTCATTTTTATACTTCCTTTCGCTGATATACTATTTATTCGCGTTGCGCTTTTGCTCAAGCAAGCGCCTTATCTCGTCGATGCCATTCGCTTCAGATGAGGAGGATTTCTTCTCCTCCTTCACAGTCTGCACGCACTGGAGAAAGACCTGCATACCGTTTTCGGTCAGCACTCTTCTCTTCTGCTCCAGACCCTGAAGCCTGCCCATTTCATCAGGCGTGAAAAACTCTCCAAGCAAAGAAAAATCATACTGATTTTCCCTTTGAAGCTCAATTATTTTATCAAAAACTCTTGCGTGGAACTCGGATATAAAATCCTCAGCCGAAAGCTCTGCCCTGCCTCGAATTATCGCATCGCGATACTCGTCGTACGTCAGCAGAAGTCCGATGACTGCCTCCTCCGCCGCCTTTGCTTTTATATTTTTTATTCCGTCGGTGTTTATCTTATCGCCGACTCCCATCGCACCAAGCCTTGCCTGCTGCGACGTCTTTTCGTTGAAGCTTTTTATTTTTTTCTTTCTGAGCAGCTCAACGTCGTTTTTCAGTCCCTCGGGAGAGATCGAAAGCCTTGCCGCCGTCGCGCCGATATAAACGTCCCTCGCCGCGCTCGACCATTCCTCCGAAATATACTCACACATTTCAGCCGATGCCTTGATCTTGTCCTGCGCAACCGAAAGATTATATTTCTGCAACGTCGATTCGAGCTTGAATTCAAATCCCGTGCGACTTGCGTCAAGCAACCTGCGGAAGCTGTCCGCGCCGTACTTTTTAATGTACTCGTCGGGGTCCTTCGCACCTTCCATTCGGAGAATCTTTACGTCAAGCCCGACCTCCGAGAGCATTCTGACAGCCTTTCTCGTAGCCGCCTGCCCCGCCTCGTCGGAGTCGTAGGAGATAACTACCTCCTTGGTATATTTCGCCATCATTCTCGCTTGATCCTGCGTAAGCGCGGTTCCAAGCGTTGCGACAGCATTTTCGAATCCTGCCGCGTGGAGCGCTATAACGTCCATATAGCCCTCGCAGAGAATAAGCCTCTCCGAGCAATGATTTTTCGCGTAATTGAGCGCAAACAGATTGCGGCTCTTTTTAAATCCGGGCGTATCCGATGAGTTCAGATATTTAGGCTTGGAGTCGTCCATAACTCGACCGCCAAACGCGATAATATCACCCGACGTATTAATAATGGGAAAAATAACTCGATTTCTGAAATAATCGTACGCTCTTCCCGTTTTCTGACTTTTTCCGCAAAGGAAGCCGACTATCAGCTCCTCGTCGGTAAATCCCTGCTTGTGCATGTGATCGGTAAGCGCACCGAAGCTCTCGGGCGCAAAGCCAAGACCAAAATGCTTGATAACAGCAGGCGACAGCCTTCTTTTTTCGGAAAGATATTCCATGCCAACGCGACCAAGCTTTGGATCGAAAAGACAAGCGCGGAAATATTTTGCCGCCGCGAGATTCATCTCGTATATCCTTCTTTTGCTGATCCCGCCCTGTTCTTTTTCATCCGACGTTATTGTTATTCCCGCCCTTTTGGCGAGCAATTCGACCGCGTCGGGATAATCAAGATTTTCCGAACGCATAATAAACGTCACCGCGTCTCCGCCCGCGCCGCAACCGAAACAATAAAACGACTGTGTAGCGGGAAAGACTGTAAACGAAGGCGATTTTTCACTGTGATAAGGGCAAAGTCCGTTATAGTTTGCCCCCGCGCGTTTCAAATTCACGTAAGACCCGATAAGCTCAACTATATCGTTTCGCGAACGGATCTCCTCAACAAGCTCTCTTGGGAATCTCATACGTGACCCCTCCAGACCTTAGGAACAAAAAGCTCGTTATAGGTTTCGATCGCATATCTGTCGGTCATACCCGACACAAAATCGCAAACGCACCGCTCAACAGACTCGTTCTCCAGATTTTTATGGTAAAGTCCCGGTAGCTTGTCGGGATATTTAACGTAATATTCAAATAACTTTATGAGCATCTCGCGAGCCTTGGTGTCCTCACTCTTGGCGATCGGATTACGGTACACGTTTTCAAAAAGGAAATCGCGCAGATCGTTGGTAGCCTGCCCAACGTCCTGACTCATCATAATGTACGGCTTGTCATAGCTGGTTTCAATGATCGACATGACCATATTGTTAATTCTCTCGCTGTGATCTTTACCGACCACGTCGGTAATATGCTTCGGGATATCCTCTTTCTTGAGCACTCCCGCGCGGCAAGCGTCGTCTATGTCGTGATTTATGTAAGCTATTCTGTCAGCATATTTGACTATAACACCCTCAAGCGTAGCAGCCATGTGCTTGCCCGTGTGATTTACGATGCCGTTGCGGACCTCCCAAGTCAGATTAAGTCCCTCTCCGTCGTTCTCAAGCACGTCGACCACGCGCAAGCTCTGTCTGTAATGTGTAAAATTCGGATCAAAGCACTCTTGGAGTGCCGACTCTCCCGCGTGTCCGAAGGGCGTGTGTCCGAGATCGTGACCAAGCGCAGCCGCTTCGGTAAGGTCCTCGTTGAGACGAAGTGCGCGAGCAATAATTCTCGCTATCTGAGTGACCTCAAGCGTGTGCGTAAGTCTGGTGCGATAATGGTCGCCCGCAGGGGCAAGAAACACCTGCGTTTTATTCATAAGTCTGCGGAAGGACTGCGAGTGAATGATCTTATCTCTGTCCCTTTGGAACTCCGTGCGTATGGTGCAAGGAACGTAAGGGCGCTCTCTGCCCTTGGTGTTGGCGGTCAGGAAGGCATAACGGGAAAGTGTCGCTTTTTCACGCTCTGCAAATATCTCGCTCATATTTTTATCAAATTTATGCTTCACGTTGTACTCTCCCCTCAATTTAGTCATGCCGCGAAAATCACCCACGCAATAATAATATACGCTCAAAAAAACAAAATATCTTTTTTTGCGTGATTTTTAATAAAAAATTTTAAAAATTCGTCAATAGCGAACCTCATTCGCCAATTATCTGTATATTTTCGACTCCGAGCGCGACAGCCGCGTCGCAAAGCGATGAATTTTTCTCGGAGAAAACCACTCTCATCGAATAAGACGAGATATAATATTCCATCTCACCTAATGTCGAGTCAAGCAGGCTTGGTTCACCCTCGATAGCGACCTTGTCGGCGTCGACGGGAAGATCTCTCAGATCAAGCGCAACGAAATCACACACCGATCTTAACCTTGCAGCGTGATAGATTTCTTCTTCGGTCAGCTTAAAGACCTCGGGTGGAATAAGCACACCGACCACAGCAGCTTCCGCGGAATACGAAGCCGTGCTGACGAATTTTTCAATCTCGTCAATATTGTCCTCTGTCACGTCAAGACCGACAAGCATGATCTCGTCAGCGCCGTTACGAGCCGCCTCACCGATAAGAGCCAGCTCATAAGCCTTGTATATTTCGCGCAAACTCTCGTCCTCAACACCAAACGAAGTCACGTAAAAATACGCGCAAACGCGTCCGCCGTTTTCGTGAATATACGTCGTGTATTTTGAAAGCTCACTAACTCCCTCCTCGACCGCTTCGCCAAAACTGACGTCGTATGCGGTATCGTACGCAAGAGAGCCGTCGGGAGCACGTAAGCAGACCGAAAAATCAGTAATACCAACTTCTGTCAGCATCCCTGCGTAATCTCCAAACAAGTACGGGCGAGCATTGACAGGCTTTACGACCTTGTCTCCCGAATAATACGGTTTTGTATCAAAGTTATATTTTGGTGCGTTCTCACGCTTCTCCGCCTGCCCGGCAAGCAAAAGCCCCACCCCAACAGAGATCATCAGACAAAGCACGACGAACGCCGCAACTATAGCAATATAAACCCACGCGCGTGAACGATCTCGATTCAAAACTGTTCTGCGGGAATACCTGCTTCTTCTCCGTACGCGAGCCATGCGTTCGCCCTCCTTTGCATAAATTTTATGGATTATTCAATGTCAATAAGCGACAGACCGTCGAAATATTCATTTCCAATAAAGCTTATCTCGGCTTCCTTGGCGTCCTCGCATTTTTTAAGCGCGCCGTATCGATAGTGCGAGAGCAGCTCCGCGGCTTGCTTCTTGACCTCGTCCTCCTCGAGAGGAAGTCTCATAATAACGTAATATCCGTCCTCAAGCTCGATCACGTCACTCGTGCCGTAAAGATCGAGCGCAAACGTGGCAGATTCAAACTCCTCGCCCATCTGTCCGACCGTAAAATAAATTCCCGTTCCCGTGATAGAATAGCCCTGAACCATAGGCGCCTTACCGATGACGCTCTTTGTCATATACGTAAATCTCTCACTGTCACTGCTTATCTCCGCAAGTGCTTTGGAAACCGCCTCTGCCTCGGGGAGACTTTTTTTAGCGTCCCATATCGTGTAGACCTGTCCTTTATAAGTGGTCGTGACGGAGCTCTTGGGATAATAAGCATAGGTTGCCTTTGCCCAATCCTCGCTCTCCATTATGTGATCGGCGAACGCCTCCAGCGAGTATTCGTCGTACTCAATGCCAATCTTGTTCTCTATAAAATGGTCAAGAAGCTGTGATTCAAGATAGTCGACCTTATACATAAGTCTGACGAAGCTGTCGGTCAGATTATTGTTCGCAAGCCAAGCCTTGTATTCGTCCATATCTCCATCAAAGGTGGCTTCAACAAACTTCTCCAGCTCATCGTTAACGTGATTTTTCACTTTGCGCGAATCGATCTTGATTCCGTATTCATCACACAGCGCGAGAATTATATAGTTACTCTTGAGGTCGTCGAGCACGAGAGCTTCAAGCTGTGCTTCATATTCAGCCTTGCCTGCGCTGTCAAGTGTGTCATATTTACCAAGTCTTACGTCAAGTGCCTGCTTGTAAAGAAGCGTAACGTATCGCAGCTCCTCGTATTTGACCTCAAATCCGCCGCATTCTCCGACCACGCGCGACTCCTCCTCGGTGCTCTTGATCGGGCGGACCGAATTGAAATACGACACCGCCATAATCACTGCAAACACGACCGTGCAGGCTATTCCCGCGACGATGACACCCGCCGCGATCTTCCTCTGCTTAGTCCATTTTGTATTTTTGTTTTCCGTTGTCGAAATATTTTTCACACTATTGCTGTTTTTAGCCATAATCTTCTCCGAATTTCATAAAATCATCAAATCAAGTCAAAGAACGGTACAATAACCCATTATAATATTTTATTATACAATATCATTGTGAATGTTTTATGAATTGTGCACCTTTTTTGATGATATTTCAAAAAAAGACTATGCAAAATCGAATTTTTATGTTATACTTATCTTGTAAACCATAAAAAGTCGCGCTACGCGCAGAACGGAGGCAGCAATGAGCTCTGAATACACTATACCGCTTTATAAGCTTGTCGAGGAATTTGGTCTTGAAAAGGTCATCACCCCCGAAAACTTTAACGAAATATTGATAGACACACCCGAGGTCAACCGCCCCGGTCTTGCACTT
>SVSI01000011.1 GCA_015064385.1 Oscillospiraceae bacterium
ATTTTATTCGCCATAAACTGCCGAAGGCAATATCACTTGAACGAAGTTCAAATATCACTGCGTAGCAATAGCACTCGCCGTAAGGCGAATAAAACTGCCCAAGTGTCCTTAAGAACACTTGGGCAAAGGAGTTGTTTTTTTATTTGCTTATTTTACCTTGATCATCGAAGGATCCCACATATCGGGCGCCTCGTAACCAAGCATATTTACCGTAGTTGCGGCAACGTTTGAAAGTCCGTAAGCACCCTCTACAACCTCGTAAGCGTCTGCGGTGAAGTTGTCGTATATGATGCAGGGAACGGGATTAAGAGTGTGGCTGGTCTTTGCCTTGGGCTTTCCGTCGGACGAGTATTTAACCTTGCCGGTCTTCTTGTCGGTCTCGTACATCTCATCTGCGTTTCCGTGGTCAGCGGTAATTATAGCCGCGCCGCACGCCTCGTCAATAACGGGGAGAAGTCTTGCGAGCTGAAGATCGAGTGCTTCGACCGAAACCTCCGTCGCATCAATGTTTCCGGTGTGTCCGACCATATCGCCGTTAGGGAAATTAACGCGGATGTACTTGTACTTTCCGCTCTTTATAAGCTCGATAAGCTCGTCGGTGATCTCCGCACATTTCATCCAGGGTCTCTGCTCAAAGGGGATAACGTCCGAGGGGATCTCAATAAAGGTCTCAAGCTCTTCGTCGAACTTTCCGCTTCTGTTTCCGTTCCAGAAATAAGTAACGTGACCGTACTTCTGAGTCTCGGAGATAGCCGCCGAATAAACGCCGCTTCCAACGAGATATTCGCTCATGGTGTTCGATATTTCGGGGGGAGCTACGAGATAGTTCTTCGGAATATGGAGGTCGCCGTCGTACTCGAGCATGCCTGCGTACATTACTTTAGGATATCTTACTCTGTCAAACTTGTCGAAATCCTCTGCGTCGAACGCCTTGGAGATCTCGATAGCACGGTCTCCTCTGAAATTGTAGAATATAACGCTGTCTCCGTCCTCAACGGTTCCGATGGGAGTGCCGTTTTCTGCGATAACGAAGGGAAGAATATCCTGGTCGATAGCGCCCGTTTCTTTTCTTATCGTGGTGATCGCTTCTTCAGCGGATGCGAAATATCTGCCGTTACCGAGAACGTGAGTGTTCCAGCCGCGCTCTACCATCGACCAGTCAGACTCGTAGCGGTCCATAGTGATGCTCATACGTCCGCCGCCCGACGCGATCTTTGCGTCAAAGCTGCCGTCGTTCAGCGAGGCAAGGAATGCTTCGAAGGGAAGAACGTAGTCAAGCGCAGACGTTTCTCCAACGTCACGTCCGTCAAGAAGAACGTGGATCCTTACCTTTGAAAGTCCGTCTTCCTTTGCTCTGACGATCATTGCTTTCAGGTGATCGATGTGTGAGTGAACGTTTCCGTCCGAGAAAAGACCGATGAAATGAAGCGTACCGCCGCCGTTTTTGGCGTTTGCAACGAGATTTTTCCAAGTATCGGAAGCGAACATCTTTCCGCTTTCGATCGAATTGGAAACGAGCTTTGCACCCTGTGCAAATACCTGTCCTGCGCCAAGAGCGTTGTGACCGACCTCGGAGTTACCCATATCGTCGTCAGAGGGAAGACCTACTGCCGTTCCGTGCGCCTTGAGCGAAAGGGTGGGATATTTCGACATAAGCATATCGAGAGTGGGTGTGTTTGCCTTTTTTACTGCGTTTTCCTCACCTTCGCTGCCGAAGCCGATGCCGTCCATAACGACGGTTACGAGCGGTCCCTTAACGCCTGAAAAGGTTGTTGATTTTTTGAGTGATAACATCTTCTGAAGCTCCTTTGTAGAATAAATCAAAACATTACCTAACAGTATATACCATAATTGTGAATAAATCGTGACTTTGTAAGCGTTTATTGCAAAAAAATTACGGTTTTTTTGAGATTTGTTGAAAATCACTTGAAAAAAAATCAGCGATATGTTATAATATAGTATAATTTTTACTAGTGACGGCTTTGAAAGGATCGTAGAGGAAAATGTTCAAGCTTTTAAGTAAAGAAAAACTCGGAGATGCTGTTGTAAAGATCGAAATAGACGCTCCGCAGATCAGCGCAAAAATAGGACCGGGGCAGTTCGTTATAATACGTTCACACGAGTATGGCGAGCGCATTCCGCTGACCGTTGCCGATTTTGATAGAGAAAAGGGAAGCATAACCGTTATATTCCAGACAGTCGGAGCATCCACGAAGCTTCTTGCAACGCTCGAAGCGGGTGATAGCATTATAGACGTAGTAGGACCTCTCGGAAACAAGACCGAGCTGGAGGATGTAAAGAGCGCTGCCGTAATAGGCGGTGGACTCGGCTGTGCCATTGCGTATCCGCAGGCAAAATATCTGCACGAAAAGGGCGCAAAGGTCGATATTATCGCGGGATTTCGCTCGAAGGATCTCATTATCCTCGAGAGCGAGATGGAAAAGGTCTCCGATACTCTCACAATCCTTACCGACGACGGCTCAAACGGCAAAAAGGGACTCGTTACCGACGGTCTGAAGCAGAATATCGAAAAGGGCGCAAAGTACGATACGGTAATCGCCATCGGTCCGCCCATTATGATGAAATTCGTGTCAATGCTCACGAAAGAGCTCGGCATAAAGACGATAGTCAGTATGAACCCCATTATGATAGACGGAACGGGTATGTGCGGCGGATGCCGTCTCACCGTTGGCGGAGAGACTAAATTCGCTTGTATAGACGGTCCCGATTTTGACGGACACCTCGTTGATTTTGACGAGCTTATCCGCCGTAATTCGACCTACCGAAGCGAGGAAGCAGAGGCAGTTGAAAAGCTTCATAAGTGTAACCTCGATAGATTTGGAGGTACGAAATAATGGCAAATATGCAGATGAATAAAACTCCTATGCCCGAGCAGGAGCCCCTTGTAAGAAACCGTAACTGGCAGGAGGTAGCACTCGGATACAGCGAGCAGGACGCACTTTCGGAGGCACAAAGATGCCTTAACTGCAAGAATATGCCTTGCGTCAGCGGTTGTCCCGTAGGTGTAAAGATCCCTGAATTTATCAAAAAGGTCGCAGAGGGCGACTTTGAGGGAGCATATCAAAAGATAAAGGAGACCAACTCGCTCCCCGCGGTTTGCGGCAGAGTTTGCCCGCAGGAAAATCAGTGCGAGCATAACTGCGTTCGCGCGGTCAAGGGCGAGAGCGTTGGCATTGGACGTCTTGAGCGTTTCGTTGCAGACTGGCATAGAGCACACGCGTCGGAAAATGACGTCGAAGCGGTAGAAATTCCCGCAAACGCGCCGAAAATTGCTGTTATTGGCTCGGGGCCGGCAGGACTTTCCTGTGCAGGCGATCTTGCAAAGAACGGTTACAGAGTCACCATTTTCGAGGCACTTCATAAGGCGGGAGGAGTTCTGTCTTACGGAATTCCCGAATTCCGTCTTCCCAAGGATATAGTTGATAAAGAGGTAGCGTCTCTCGAAAAAATGGGCGTTGAGATACGCCTTAATACGATAGTGGGACGCACGCTCACGGTTGACGAGCTTTTCGAGAGTGGCTACGCGGCGGTGTTTATCGCAAGCGGCGCGGGACTTCCGAGCTTTATGAATATTCCGGGTGAAAACTCAAACGGAGTTTATTCGGCAAACGAATTTCTCACCCGCGTAAATCTTATGAAGGCGTACAGAGAGGACTATCTCACACCGGTAAAATGCGGCAAAAACGTTGCAGTCGTAGGCGGCGGAAACGTTGCTATGGACGCGGCAAGATGCGCCAAGCGTCTCGGAGCCGAGAGTGTCTATATCGTTTACAGAAGAAGCGAGGCGGAAATGCCCGCGCGATTTGAGGAGGTCCACCACGCAAAGCAGGAGGAGATCATCTTCAGAACGCTCGTAAATCCCGTAAAGATAAATGCGGACGAAAAGGGCAACGTCATTTCTATGACCTGCGTGAAAATGGAGCTCGGCGAGCCCGACGCATCGGGCAGACGCCGTCCCGTCGAGATAGAAGGATCGGAGTTTGATATAGAGCTTGATACCGTTATAATTTCGGTAGGAACCTCGCCTAATCCGCTTATCCGTATGACCACGAGCGGACTCGATACGAACAAAAAGGGGTGTATCGTCACAATGGACGGTGTTACCACCACGCGCGAAGGCGTATTTGCGGGCGGAGACGCGGTCACGGGAGCAGCTACCGTAATACTTGCAATGGGCGCGGGCAGAGAAGCCGCCGCGGCAATAGACAAGTATGTAAAAGGTAATAACTGAACATAGAAAAAGTCCGACACTCGTCGGACTTTTTTGGTGTCATAAGGTCACGTTCCGAATATGCTGACTATGAGAAACAAAATAGCAAAATAAAGGAAAGTTAACTCATAGGAGGATAAAATGTGGCTTTCGCTGTTAAAGGGAATTCTTCTCCCTCTCGCGGGCACGTCACTCGGCGCCGCCTGCGTATTTTTTATGAAAAAGGATATCAGCCAACGTCTTCGCAGTGCTCTCATCGGTTTTGCCGCGGGAGTTATGATAGCGGCGTCGGTGTGGAGTCTTATCATACCCGCAATAGAGGCGTCGGGGTCGTACGGAAAGCTCGCCTTTTTGCCTGCGACCGTCGGATTTTGGGCTGGGATAGTTTTTCTTCTCGTGCTTGACCACACGATTCCGCACATCCATCTTGGCAGTATGCAAAAGGAGGGGCTTCGCAGCAAGCTTGGCAAAAACGCGATGCTCGTTTTCACCGTGTCTCTGCACAATATTCCCGAGGGAATGGCAGTCGGCGCGGTATATGCGGGACTTCTCGACAAAAACACGGGAGTGACGCTCAGTGGTGCGATAATTCTGTCTCTGGGTATAGCCGTGCAAAATTTTCCGGAGGGCGCGATAATATCAATGCCGCTTGCAAGTAGTGGAATGAAAAGAGGAAAGGCGTTTTTTTGCGGCTTTCTTTCGGGAGCTGCTGAGCCGATAGCGGCACTTCTTACAGTTCTTTTGTACGAAACGCTCATAGGAACTCTCCCATATATGCTTGCCTTTGCAGCAGGCGCTATGATCTACGTTGTAATCGAAGAGCTCGTTCCCGAGATATCCGAAGCGGAAAATTCGGACATCGGAACGCTCTTTTTTGCACTTGGATTTTCATTAATGATGGTACTTGACGTATCCTTGGGATAATATTGACATTATGTGAGAACTGTGATAAAATAGTGGCAAGGATCACAAAACGAAGGGATATTGCTATGAAAAAAGGCACTTTCTCACTAAAACGCATAATATCGGTAACTTTGATACTTTGCGCCGTGCTTTCCCTGATTTCGTCATCGGTTTTGGCGGACGGCGCCGAGAGTGGGCGCACGGGGATCTCAATAAAAGAGGTCGCACAGAAAATAAACGGTAAAGTTTTGATCTATCCCGAAGGATACTATTATAGTACGCAAACTATACCGCGCGAGCCGACCACCCTTGAAGCTTGGGTGTATTTGCCGAAAAGCTCGATCTCGGCAGGATGCGGAGTTATCTTCGGTAACTACGCGGGATATTCACAGGACGCATACCTTTCTTACGAGATAATCGAGGGAGGCGTGCCCGCACTTACAGTCAGCGATAACGACGGAGATGCCTATACCTATGAGTTCAGCTCGGCAGCAGTAAAGCCGAAGGAGTGGACCCATATCGCGATAGTTTACGGCGGCGGAGACGATTTTGAGCATATATACTGTTATATAAACGGCGAAATGAAGCACGAATTCGGCCCGGATAAATTTATGCCGATAGATAAATCGTTCAGTGACAATTTCTTTTCCATTGCAGGTGATTCTTCAAGGATCAACGAAAACCGTTTTACCGGTGTTCTCGGCGATATTGCCATTTATTCGGACGTTCGCTCGGCAGAGCGTATCAGACAAGATATGATCTCGCCGGATACCGCTGACGGTGCACTTATTGCGTATTATAAGCTTTTCGGAGCTGAAAATAAAAAGGACGTTCCCGACGTGAGCGGAAACGACTATAATATGTATTACAGTCCTCTGTGGGTAAGCGAAAGGGAAATGAACGCCATTCGTACGTCCGAAAACGTCAAATACGCATATTCGATCGCCTTTATTCCCGACACGCAGTACACCACCGAATATTATCCGCATAATCTTAGTCCCATTTACGATTTTATTATTGAAAACGCGCAAAAGAGAAATATCAAATACGCCGTAAGTCTCGGAGATATGACTAACGATAACACCGAGGAGCAGTGGGTGCTGGTAAAAGAGCAGACCGATCGACTTAACGGTATCGTGCCATATACCGTACTGCGAGGCAACCACGACGTTTATTACAGCGGCGAGGGACAGGAGTATTTTGACAAATATTACGCAAAGACCGACGGATACTACTATAACCACGTCAAGGAAAACGGCGGATTCTTCGACGAGACGTCGGTAAAGAACACCTATCTTCTTTTCAGTGCAGGCAAGGTTGACTATATGCTGATCAACCTTGACTACGGTGTCGGTAACGGCGCGCTCGAGTGGGCAAATAAGCTGATCTCCGAATATCCGGACAGACGAGTGATAATAGTTACTCACGCATATCTCTCGCCGGACGGCACTCCGCTTGCTGTTGGAGAGACCGGATCTCCTTCGAGCAGAAAAGACGATAACGGTGAGGATCTGAACTCGGGTGAAGATATATGGGACAAACTTATATGGGAACACGAAAACGTGGCTATGATAGTCAGCGGACACATGCATACGAATACGATAATGGCTACGAAGGCGTACGGAATGCGTAAAAACACCGTATATCAGGTGCTTATTGACGGTCAGAGCGTTGATAGTGCGCTTGAGGGCGTAGGACTCGTCGGTATGATGTATTTCACCGAGGACGGCGAGATAGCGCATCTTGAATATTATTCTACTGTTTTGAAATCGTATCTTTCGGGAAAGAGATCGCGTATCTCCTTTAATTTTCCGTCGCTCGGAGAAGACGAGGAGATCACTCCCGAGCTCACACCGCTTGATATTCACGAAAAGAAAAAGCTGCCCGACGCAGTGCTTTATGCAATAATCGGTACTGTCGCAGCTCTTACAGCGTGCCTTACCACGGTAATTACGGTAAAAAAGAGAAAAAAGTAAAAAATACCGCCAGACGGC
The DNA here is from genome assembly GCA_015064385.1 of Oscillospiraceae bacterium. Lineage (GTDB taxonomy): Bacteria > Bacillota > Clostridia > Oscillospirales > CAG-272 > SIG672. The sequence goes on from SVSI01000011.1 coordinate 7,129, forward strand.
GGTATTTTTTTATGTTATTATCGGTTCAAAAAAACTATTGCCGTATTCAGATAAGTGGCAAACGCGACCCAAAGGGTGTAGGGAATCTGAAGATATGCCGCTACCCAATTTATCTTTTTATAGGATATCACCGTTTTTATAATGCTTATCAGCAGAAAGACTATACAAACGAGCGCGGCAACGAATTCCCGCGCGTTGAAGAATATCAGACTCCACGCAAAATTGAAAAAGAGACTTATCTTGTAAATATCAAGCGCAGCTCGGACGGCTTCGGGCATTTCGTCCTTTTTGTTATATATAACAGCGGCGCTGACACCCATGAGGACGTAAAGGATAGTCCATACGATAGGGAATAAAATGGCAGGCGGAGCAAGAGGCGGGACTTTTATTTCGGAATATATGCCCATATTCCCGCGAGTCAGTAGCGCGGATATGATACCGACGGAGAGCGCGATAGCGATAGATATGATAAACGGCTTTGCTTTTTTCCACATAATATCTTACCCCTTGTGTCGTGATGCTACATTATATGCGCGTGAAAAGAGCGTTATTTCAAAATGTGCCCGTGAAGAGCCAAAATTAAGCGAAATTTTTTTATTTTTCTATTGACAAGCAGATTTTTTTATGATATAATCGCACTGTTGACTGCAAAGGGCAGTCGGTATGGAGGGCGTAGCTCACTTGGTTAGAGCGCCAGGTTGTGGCCCTGGAGGTAGTGGGTTCGATTCCCATCGCTCTCCCTTGATAAAAACGGTACTGTGAAGGTTTCACAGTACCGTTTTTTGTATTTAGCGGACACAAAGAATAAAAAAATTGTAAATATTCCGCATAACCCGTATTTATTTCCAAAAACCTTGTTGACACGGAGAATATATAATGTTATAATACTAAAGTATTATGGGTGGAATTTGCTTTGATATTTTCGTCAAAGCTCTATTACCGAAACAAGCGAAAGGATACAGTAAAATGACGACCAAAGAACTTGCACTTATTGCCGCAAAGGCAAGAAAACTGTGTGTGGAAGCCGTGTTCAACGCAGCATCCGGACATCCGGGAGGAGCGCTTTCTTCCGCTGACATTATGACTACGCTTTATTTTGAGAGGATGCGCGTCGATACGGAAAATCCGAGATGGGAGGACAGAGACCGTTTCGTTCTTTCCAAAGGACATTCCTCGCCCGGACTTTACGGTGTTCTCGCTCTGCGTGGATTTTTCCCCGAAGAGGATGTAAAGACCTTCAGAAAGATCGACAGCGATATGTCCGGACACGCAGAAATGCGTAAGATACGCGGTATAGATATGTCCACCGGCTCGCTCGGCCAGGGAATCTCTGCGGCAGTCGGAATGGCAATGGCGGGCAAGCTCGATAAAAAGGACTACCGAGTTTACGCACTCCTCGGCGACGGAGAGATCGAAGAGGGACAGGTATGGGAAGCAATGATGGCGGGCGCAAAGTACAAGCTCGATAACCTCTGTGCTTTCGTTGACGTGAACGGTCTCCAGATAGACGGTCCCACGTCGGTCGTTATGCCGTCCGAGCCCCTCGATATGAAATTCGAGGCGTTTGGCTGGAACGTTATCAAGATAGACGGTCATAATTTTGACGAGATAATCTCGGCGCTCGATGCGGCCGAAAATTGCAAGGGTAAGCCCACAATGATCCTTGCAAAGACCACAAAGGGCAAGGGCGTATCATTTATGGAAAACAGCGTTGCATGGCACGGAAAAGCACCCAACGCCGAAGAATACGAGATAGCAGTCAAGGATCTTGACAAGATCATTTCGGAACTGGAGGGAAAGTAAGATGGCAGATAAGATAGCAACCAGAGAAGCGTACGGAAAGGCACTTGTTGCACTTGCCGAAAAATATCCCAATTTTCTCGTGCTTGACGCAGACCTTGCAGAAGCGACCAAGACGGTCGGCTTCTCGAAAGCGTATCCCGACAGATTTTTCGATATGGGTATCGCAGAAGCGAATATGATGGGCGTTTCCGCGGGACTTGCTACCTGCGGCAAAAAGGTATTTGCAAACTCTTTTGCAATGTTCGCAGCAGGAAGAGCTTTCGAGCAGGTAAGAAACTCGATAGCATATCCAAAGCTTAACGTAACGGTAGTCGGCTCTCACGGAGGACTCTCGGTCGGTGAGGACGGAGCTACTCACCAGTGCTGTGAGGATATAGCTCTTATGCGTACGCTCCCCGGAATGACGGTTATCGTACCCTGCGACGGTAACGAGATGACTCAGGCGGTAGAGGCGATCCTTAACCACGACGGTCCGGTATATCTGCGTCTCGGTCGTCTTGCAATAGACGTAGTTACGGATAGTGTTGATGGTTATAAATTTGAAATAGGCAAGGGCGCACAGCTCAGAGACGGAAGCGACGTTACCGTAGTTGCAACCGGTATGATGGTGCAAATGGCTATTGAGGCGGCGGAAAAGCTCGCAAAAGAGAATATTTCCGTTCGCGTAATAGATATGCACACGATAAAGCCGCTTGATACCGAGATACTTCTCAAGGCGGCAAAGGAGACGGGCGCTATCGTCACCACCGAGGAGCATACGGTAGTAGGCGGACTCGGAGCGGCAGTTTGCGAATATATTTCGGGTGCTTGCCCCGTACCCGTTATCCGTCACGGCGTAAACGACGAGTTCGGACGCTCGGGTAAGGCACAGCTCGTTCTTGAAAAGTACGGTCTGACCGCCGATGCGATCGCTGAAAACTGCAGAAAAGCAGTTGCAATGAAAAAATAAATACTCTTTGTTCGAATTTGTGTTTTTGTGGAGGACTTTATTATGAAAAAGTTTGAAAACGGCGAAATCACTCTTACAAACGGAACGAAGCTCGTTATAGAGACGAAATCTCTCGTCGGACGTCCCGACGTCCCCAACACCCCGCTTTGCTTTTCCTATCCTACGATGGTTAAGCTTGCTCACAACGGTGAAAATAACGGAAAGCTTATAGCCGCTCACGCAACACTTTTCGGAACGCGCGATGATAACGGTTATAAAATTTACGAGAGTAACGATGACGGAGATACTTGGAATCGTATCTCAAACGCTATTGACGATTTTACTCCCGGCGTATATGACAATATCCTTCAGCCCTGTCTTTTCGAGCTTCCCAAGGAAATGGGAGGTTTCAAGGAGGGAACGCTTTTCCTCGGCGGTTGCTCGCGTGGAAAATTTCCCGACGGCAGCGGAATGTCGGCAGTTACCCTATATTACAGTGAAGACGTAGGACTTACTTGGAAAGCGTACCACGTTCTCGCAATGGGCGGAACTGCCCAGGCAAAGGAGGGCGTATGGGAACCCTTCTTTTATTATGACGACGAAACGGGACGTGTGTTCTGCTTCTACTCGGATGAGACCGATCCTAAATACAATCAGGTGCTCGGCTTCAAATACACTACCGATATGAAGAATTGGAGCGAGATAAAGTACGCCGTAGCTAACGAGCAACCTGAGCTCAGACCGGGTATGATTGCTATTTCAAAGATGAATAACGGTGAGTACCTTATGACCTTTGAGATGGTCGGCTTGAAGGGAAACCCGATATATTATAAGAAAACGAGAAAGATCGACGATTGGGGAGATCTCGCAGACTACGGAAAGCTTATCATAACAGACGACGGAAAATCGCTCGGAAGCGCGCCGTGGAACGCTTGGACACCTGCCGGCGGTGAAAAAGGAATAGTATTTATGGGTGCAAACCATAAGGTAACCGGTCCGTCAGTATTCGGAACGGGGACTGACCTTTTCCTCAGCTTGGATTACGGCGAGAGCTGGACGGCTATTGAAAATCCGATTCCGTTTGCTCCTACTAAATGCGGAAAGACGTCGTACAGCCCATATATCGGCTTTTCCGAGGATGGTAGAACGATGTACTATCTGAGTGGCTCCGATTACGGCGAGTGTAATCAGATGATGTTCGCACGTGTGAAAATCGTTGATTAAATATAAAATAAGGAGAAAAATATGAAAAAAATATTCTCAATGCTTCTCATATCTGCGCTGATGATCTCCGCGCTTGCGGTATTTTCGGCGTGTAGGGACGACTCGGAGGATGAGCCGGAAAAGGCAAGCAAAATTGACGTTAGCTCTTATACGCTCGTTCGCGGAGACGACGTAGGAGATGAGCTTGTCAAATATTCACTGTTGCTCAGAGATCTTATAAATAAGCACACGGGCGCGGACGTTAATCTTAAGGGTGATTTTGCCGAGCCGAGCGAAAAGGAGATACTTATCGGCGAGACCGAAAGAGCAGAAAGCAAAACGGTTTACGCAATTCTCGAAAAAGCACCGAAAAACGCCTACGTTATCAAGGCGATCGGAAATAAAATAGTTATCGCGGGTAAGACCGAGGATGCAACGATCCGCGCAATGAAACGCTTCCTTGAAAATAACGTCAAGAGCGCAGAGGGTACCGTTCTTAATATGGACACCGCTTACGAGGAAAAGGGAACCGTAGATCTCTCTTCCGTACTTTTTGATAATTTTGCGGAAATGATACCCGAGGTAACTCTCGATATGGCTGTCCCCAATAATATCTCTACAGGATATTCATATGAAACTATGATACAGCTCGCCCATAACGGCGACAAAAACGGAATGCTTATCGCCTCGCACGCATCTCTTTACGGATACGATGACGGATACAAGATGTATCGCAGCTACGATAACGGAGATACGTGGGAGATGTATGCAACCGCACTTGATACCATAACTGAAAACCTCAGTGACTGCTATATGCAACCCTGCCTCTTCGAGCTTCCCGCAAATATGGGAAATTTCAAGGAGGGAACGCTTTTTCTCGGCGGATGCACCAGATCTGAAAAGGGCGAAAAAAGTAACATAATCCTTTATTACAGTACCGACCTTGGAGAAAGCTGGACGTCATACGTAAATCTCGCGATAGGCGGAAGAGCAGACGATCGTCTCGGTGTATGGGAGCCCTATATAATATACGAGGAGGAGACGGGAAGGGTTTACTGCTTCTACTCGGACGAGACCTATCCCAAAAACGGCGAAAAAGCGCAGAAGCTCGTTTACAAATATACTACCGATATGGTAAACTGGAGCGAGCTTAAAACCGCAGTTTCCTGCGAAAAGAAAGACTGCCGTCCCGGAATGGTATCTATCGCAAAGCTCGGCAACGGCGAGTACTATATGACCTTTGAGATGATCGGTAACGAGAAAAGATCTCCCGCTTACGCAAAGAAAACGAGAAATCTTGACGACTGGGGCGATCCCGCAGACTGCGGAAAGCTGATAATCACCTCAGACGGTAAGTCGATCGGAAGCGCGCCTTGGTGTGCGTGGACCCCGAAGGGCGGAGACTGCGGAATGATTCTCGTAGTTGCTCGTTGGATGTCAAGCGGCACGCCCATTTACGACGAGGGCTATAACGGCACCGGCTCGGATATGCTCGTAAGCTTCGACTATGGCGAGACCTTTGTGGCGATCAAGAATCCTATTCAGTATAATCAGATAGATAATGAAGATAAAGCAAAGTGCGGATACAGCCCCTTTATAGGATTTTCTGAGGATGGCGGCACGCTTTACTATTTCAATAGCGTTCCTTTCAAGAACGATAACACTAAGGTACGCTTCAAGAGAATGAGGGTCTGGTAAAATATCTTAATATTTTGATATTTTATCTGTATATTCTTCATTTGCTTCTTTTTAAGAATGGTGTAAAATGCAATTGATATACATTTGAAACAAACTAAAAAGGAAGAAATTAAGCTATGAAAAAATTTGTAAACGGTTCTATTGTACTTGATAACGGCACTACTCTTACTATCGAGAAAAAGCTGATTCTTGCCGCGCCCGGAAGCAGTGATTCTAAGTGGACTTATTCGTATCCCACTATGGTGCGCCTTGCCCATAACGGAGAAAACAACGGCACTCTCGTTGCCGCTCACGCAACTCTTTACGGACCGTGTAACGATAACGGATATAAGGTGTATAAAAGCTACGACGACGGCGATAGCTGGACCTTCGTTTCAAAGGCGGTAGATAATTATACAGAGTATGCGCACGAAAGCATTCTTCAGCCGTGTCTTTTTGAGTTACCTAAGGATATGGGAGATTTCAAAGAGGGAACGCTTTTTATGGGCGGTTGCTCGAGAGGAAATTTCCCCGATAAAAGCCCGATGACCGCAATGGCGCTCTATTATAGTACAGATCTCGGAGAAAGCTGGACTGCATACCACACTCTCGCAGTAGGCGGAGGCGCCAACGAATGCGAGGGCGTATGGGAGCCCTTCTTTATATACGAGGAGGAGTCGGGAAGAGTTTACTGCTTCTATTCGGACGAAACGAACGCCTCGGGCACGAAAAACGGACCGAAAGCGCAGGAGCTCGTCTATAAATACACTACCGATATGAAAAATTGGAGCGATGTTCAGGTCGCTATGAGCTGTACCGACAAGGAAAATATGCGTCCGGGAATGATAGCAATTTCTAAAACTCCGGTGGGATATATTATGACCTACGAGCTTGTCGGTCTTTCGGGTAGCCCTACTTACTGTAAAATAGTAGATAAACTTGATGATTGGGGCGATATTGCTGATGTCGGTTTTCCGATAGTTGCCGATAATAACAAAACAATGGGAACTGCTCCATGGTCGGCTTGGACGCCGGCTGGCGGAGAAAACGGAATTTTTTTCTCAGTTGCAAACCATATGATAGAGTGTGAGGCAATTGACGGTACGGGCACAGATATGTTTGTCAGCTTGGATTACGGAAAGACTAACATTGCTATTGAAAATCCCAGTACATTCGTTCAGAATCGAAAAAATAAGCTCTCGTACAGTTCATACTTGGGTTTTTCCGAGGATGGATATACCATGTACTATATGAACAGTATTAACCTTGGTCCTGATAATACTCAGATAGAATTTGTGAGAATAAAGATCGCTGACTGAAATTTAATACGTAACACAAAGGTATTTAGGTATCACAAAGAAGATGCCTACAAATAAATAAAAAAAGGGGAAAACTATGAAAAAACTCAAAACACTCTTAAGCATTCTGCTTCTTCTTTCTCTTGCGCTCGGTATGTTTGCCGCGTGCAAAGATGATGATGCGGACCAGAAGCCCGAAGCACCGCAGGTGACCGATATTTCACAGTACAGTATCGTTCGTCCCGAAGATGCCGATGAAGAGCTTATCAAGTTCGTTACTCTCTTCAAGCAGGAAATGCTTCGCTATACCAAGACAAATCTTCCCGTACGTTCAGACGATATTCCCGTAGCGGAAGGTGCCAAGGAGATACTTATAGGCGAGACTAACCGCCCTGAAAGTGCGGCAGCAAAAAGTGCTCTTGCCAAAGCTCCCGATAACGCCTTTACCGTAAGAGCGACTGAGAACAGTATAGTTATCGCCGCCAAGAGTGACGCGGGACTCATTCGTGCAATGAAGTATTTTTATATGACCTATGGCGCTGAATGTGACGTTGATGCTTCGCTCGCGCTCCTTCCCGGTCACGTTCACAACGGAACGGTAGATCTTGATTCTCTGATTCTGGATAATTATACAGAGATCATTGATAAAGTCACCTCGACCATCGCTATATGTGGTAGAGATTTCGACACTACCTGTGGATATGAGACGCTTATTCAGTTAAATCATAACGGAGAAAACAACGGAACGCTCTTTGCTTCGTATGCTGATTACAGCGGTTATGGATATAGAATATTCAAGAGTACTGACGAAGGTAAGACCTGGAAGCATATTTCAACTGCCATAGATACTTTTAACGATAGCATGACCGATAGAGACAACCCTACGAAACACAAGGCGGATAACGTTTGCCTCCAGCCCTGTCTCTATGAGCTTCCTTGCGATATGGGAGACTTTAAGGAAGGAACTCTCTTCCTCGGCGCTTGTTCCAAAGGAACGGGTTATTACAATAAGATGGAGACCTATACGTCCAGTATGACTCTTTATTACAGCACCGACCTCGGAGTTACCTGGAAATCCTATTGTAACGTTGACCTTGCAGGTAACGCTGACGCCAAAAACGGCGTATGGGAACCCTTCTTCATTTACGACGAAGCTACCGGACGCGTTTACTGCTACTACTCGGATGAGAGTGATGAGGAAGGCAAGAAGAACGGCTCCGGAGCGCAGCGTCTTGTGTTCAAATACTCCACCGATATGAAGACGTGGGTAGGACAGGACGGAAAGACCGGTGTTACCGACACACCCTTTTATGCCATAGATGCATCAAACAGTGATGCCTACAATTTCCGTCCCGGAATGATCTCGATAGCAAAGATGGGTAACGGCGAATATTTTATGACTTATGAGATGTGCGGAATATCGGGATGTCCGATATACTATAAGAAGACTACCGACCTCGCTAATTGGCCCAACGTCAGCGATTACGGTAAGCCGGTAAAGACCGCAGACGGATACACCTTCGGAAGCGCACCCTGGTGTGCATGGACTCCCGCAGGCGGAGAGTGCGGAACTCTCGTTGTCGTAGCGCACCACAATCAGGACAAATGGCCCATCACCCTCGACCAGTATGGTAAAGTCAAGGGAACCGATATGCTTCTCTCGTTTGACTACGGTGAGACCTTCGTTGCTATTAAAAATCCCATTCCGTACTATACCTTTGAAAAGACCTCTTACTCTCCGTTCGTCGGCTTCTCCGAAGACGGACACACCTTCTTCTATCTCAACAATCCTCCGGACGATAAGCAGTCCTATCAGAAGGTAATATTCAAGAGTATGAAGATCTGGTAAGATACTAATAAAAAAACACCGAAACGAAAGGTTTCGGTGTTTTTTATTATTTAGTGGTGATAATCTCGCATCTTGTACGAGTATTTTCTAAATTTCAGCATATAAGAGCGGTACTGTTTTTCGGATAACTTGCCTTCGCTGTAAAGCTCCTGAGTGCGCTGCTCGAGCTTTTTTCGGCAGTCGTGTGCAAGATCCTTGTAGTTGTTCATAAGATACTGCTCGATGTCTTCGATAATGGAATCAAGCTCTTTTACGGCCTTTGATCTGAAAAAACACATATCTTAAGCGTTGTATCCGAGTGCAAACGCCTTTTTGTTCATCTCTACGAACTTTGGAGCAACCGTGTTCTCGATAGCATTTATCCACTTTTCGTAAGGAATGTCAAAATATTTTGCAAGGCGTCCCATAAGAACGATGTTGACAGCTTTGGATGAGCCCGCCTCGCTTGCAAGTGCGAGCGCATCGAGACGGTCGCAGTCAATACCGAGCGAGTCGAGAGTGTCAAGAGCATCGTGCGGATACTCCGCAGCACCCGTAATAACGGGCATCGGATCTATTTCCTGGGTGTTTACTATTATCTTTCCGCCGTCCTTTAAGTATGCTGCCCATCTTGCCGCCTCTATCTTTTCAAAGGAAACGATAAAGTCTGCTTCTTTTTCGCAGATGATGGGAGAATATACCTTTTCACCGAACTTGACGTAGGTAATAACGCTTCCGCCTCTCTGGCTCATTCCGTGGACCTCGGATACCTTTACGTCATATCCTTCGTCAACCAGAAGACGTCCGAGAAGCTTGCTTGCGAGCAGCGATCCCTGACCGCCAACGCCCGAAATTATAATATTTTTAGTGTTCATAATGATAATTCCTTTCTGTACGGTCAGTTGATAGCGTTAAAGGCGCAAAGCTGCGTGCATACGCCGCAACCCACGCAAAGAGTCGTGTCGATAACCGCTTTTCCGTCCTTCATACTGATGGCGGGACATCCGAGACGCATACAGCTCTTACACGAACGGCACTTGTCGGGATCTACGGTTACGGGGGTTTTCGGCTTAACGTATTTGAGAAGAACGCAAGGACGTCTCGAAATAATTACCGAGGGCTCGTCAGCCGCAAGCTCTTCTTTAATAGCCGTGTCGCACGCCTTGAGATCGTAGGGATCGACAACGCGCACTCTGTTTATTCCGACCGAGCGGCAGAGCGTTTCAAGGTCGATTTTGCTTGCAGGATCTCCCTTGATATTATAGCCGGTCGTGGGGTTTTGCTGATGTCCGGTCATACCGGTGATCGAGTTGTCAAGAATAATAACGGTCGAATTTGAGCCGTTGTAAGCGATGTTTATAAGTCCGGTGATTCCTGAGTGCATAAAGGTGGAATCGCCGATCACGGCAACGCATTTTCCGTCAAATCCCGCTTTGTTGAAGCCGTGGAGACCGGAAACGGACGCGCCCATGCAAAGGGTAGAGTCAAGCGCGTTAAGGGGTGCCTGCGCGCCGAGAGTGTAGCATCCGATGTCACCAAGGACGGTCACCTTGTTTTTAGCAAGCGTGTAGAACATTCCTCTGTGAGGGCATCCCGCACACATAACGGGCGGACGAACGGGTACGCTCGGAAGTCCTTCGGGGATCTTTGCCGTCTCGGCTCCGAGTGCCTTGGCGATAACAGTCTGCGAAAATTCTCCAATAGGAGAAAAGAGCGACTTGCCTTCTACCGAGAGTCCGAGGCACTTGCAGAATTCTTCAATTACAGGGTCGAGCTCCTCAATAACGATAAGACGCTCAACCTTGGATGCAAAGTCCTTTATCATCTTCGGGGGAAGGGGATTTACCATTCCGAGCTTAAGTACGCTGTATTTGTCACCAAACACCTCTTTTACGTACTGATAAGAGGTTCCGGAGGTTATAATACCGATAGAGCTGTCGCCGTACTCAACCGTGTTAAGAGGCGAGGTCTCGGCATACTCTGCAAGCTTTTTCGTGCGCTCCTCAACGAAGGGATGACGAAGCTTTGCGTAAGCGGGCATCATTATGTATTTCTGCGGATTCTTCTCGTAAGCAGGAATTGCTCTTTCGGCTCTGTCGCAAAGCTCGGTAATGCTTTGAGAATGAGCGATTCTCGTGCACATTCTTATCATAACGGGGGTGTCGAACTGCTCGGAGATGTCAAAGGCAAGCTTAGCAAAATTCTTCGCCTCGGAGGAATCTGCGGGCTCGAGCATAGGTACCTTTGATGCAATAGCGTATCTGCGCGAGTCCTGCTCGTTCTGTGAGGAGTGCATTCCGGGGTCGTCTGCGACGCAGATAACCAGACCGCCGTTTACACCCGTGTAGGAGAGGGTAAATAAGGGGTCTGCTGCGACGTTCATACCAACGTGCTTCATAGCACAAGCTGCGCGCGCACCCGCAAGAGAAGCACCGAAAGCGGTCTCAAGAGCGACCTTTTCGTTGGGAGCCCACTCGCAGTATATCTCGTCGTATTTTGCGGCAAACTCGGTGATCTCGGTCGAGGGAGTTCCGGGATAGCTTGATATTACCGAGCAGGATGCTTCCCAAAGACCTCTGGCGAGAGCTTCGTTTCCAATTAAGAGTTTTTTCATAATAATAAGACGGAATAAAATTCCTTGTCCTTTCCGCCTTGCGGCTTTTCTTTGATTTAATATTTTAATTTGTTAAAGTAAAATCTATTGACAAAAAGATTTTAAGTTGCTATAATTGTTTAAGAACTTTTAGAGCTTGAAGGCAAAACGTTAATGATAATTGATTTCCACACTCATATCTTTCCCGACCGTATAGCGGACAAAACCATAAAGATGCTGTCCGAAAAGGCGGGATTTCCGAATTATCTCGATGCAAGAGCCGAAAGTCTGCTTTCGTCAATGGAAAAAGCGGGTATAGACAAATCGGTCTTGCTTCCCGCACTGACTGCTCCGAAGCAGTTTGACTCGGTAAACAGATACACTCTTGAAACGGCGATTGCAAGCGAGGGAAGACTTATCCCGTTCGGCGGAATACACCCCGACTGTGACGATCTTTCTCAAAAGGTAAAATTTCTCGCAGATAGCGGATTTTACGGAATAAAACTGCATCCCGACTATCAGTCAACCTATATTGACGACGAAAAATACGTAGATATCATAAGCTGTGCCGTAAAAAACGGACTTGTAGTGACCGTTCACGCAGGCGTTGACTGCGGACTGCCTGATCCGGTCCACTGCACACCCGAGCGCTCGTGCAGAATGCTCGAGAGAGTTTTCGCAAATACGCAGGGCTACGATGCCAAGATCGTGCTCGCGCACATGGGCGGATATCTGATGGGAAAGGACGTGCTTTCGCTTTTGTGCGGAGCAAACGTCTATTTCGATACGGGCTTTACGCTTTTTGAAAAGGACGTCGAGACGACGCGTGAAATAATCGAAAAGCACGGTGCAGATAAGGTACTGTTTGCAACCGATTCGCCGTGGGCACCGCAGAAAGAGTACGTAGATGCACTCAAATCTCTCGGACTTTGTGAGAGGGATAGAGAAAAGATACTCGGCGAAAACGCGGCGAAGCTTCTTAATATGTAAAAATCATTTATCATTATAACAGAAGTGAGCGCAGATTTCAATAGTTTTTAGATAAAAACCGCATATTTTGCGGTGTTAAAATATAGCAGATACAAATAAAATCAAGGATGGTTCAGAAAATGTTAAGTCAACACAAAGAAAGAGACACGTCACTGCTTTTCAAAACGCTCGCAAAGCTTCAGGGAGAGGAACAGTTCCGTATGTTTTTCGAGGATCTTTGCACATATAAGGAGATCGAGCAGATGAGCCAGCGACTTGAAAGTGCGTGCTATCTTCTTGATGGAAAGACGTATTCTTATATAATCGACGAGACCGAGATATCGTCTGCGACGCTCAGCCGTATTTCGAGATGTATCCAGCGCGGAAGCGGAGGATATAATAAGCTTCTCGTTGATATCCGCAAGAAAGAAGAGGAAAATAAATAATAAAAGTTATCTCGGCAGCATATAGTTGCCGAGAAGATTTCTGCTCGTAGCGTAGCTGGATAACGCACAAGACTCCGACTCTTGAGACCGCAGGTTCGAATCCTGTCGAGCAGGTAAATAAACAAAGGGTGGCACAGCCACCCTTTGTTTATTTCTCTAACTTAACGATGAAGAACCTCGCATTTTGCGAAGCAAATATGCCAATTTGCGCAAAGTGAGCGAGCGGTGATAGTGTGCGTAGGCGCAAATTTAGGTTCGTAAATCCTGTCAATACGGCACAGCCACCCTTCGTTTATTTCTCTTACCTCACGATTAGAACCTTGCATTTTGCGAAGCGAATTTATCTCAATCAAAAACTACTATCGCATCAATATCTATGTCACAACCCTCTGCGCGTGGATTTTGCTTAGAGCATACCGATATTCTAACGGTATGTTCGCCACTTTCAAGTAGCGGACTCAGATACTGCATCGTGCATACGGACGTAGATACGCCGGTCACATTTTTGTTTGGAGTATCCTTGAACAGTGAATAAAAGTCAACCTCATCGATCTCGCGTCCGTCTATCGATATTTTTGCAATTCCGGACGTTCTGTGAGCGTTACCGATAAGCATAAACCGTCTTCCCGTGATCTTGATGTCGGCATAACTGCCACTACTTGAAGAGCGGTGGCACGAGTCGTTTATACACCCGTATTGATCGTCAAGAACAGACCAATCGCCGCTATATGAGAACTCGCCGTCGTCGATTATACGGTGTTCTGACGATAGGGCAGTATCTCCCGTGCGAAGGATCAGCCGTCTGTATGCTTTCAGCGGAATTTTTCCGTGATTTTCAACCTCGAATATGACGTGATATTCTTCACCTTTTCCGTACGGCACCTCGATCGAGGGTGTCGGAGTATCGGAATCATTTATCGTAAGCGTGCGGTAAGTTCCTGCCTCGGGGTAGCAGTACGCCTTGTACGTGAGAGTGCCTTTGTCGGGATCCGTGCTTCCCAAGAGACTGGGAGTTATTATTTCTCCCTCATTAACGTCTAAAACAATTGCAGACGTGCTTTGGTCGCCGTTAAGTACCGCTATCGGATTGTGACAGCATTTTTCGTAATCGGGATTTAACGCCCAGTCGATACGTGCCGCCATATCGTTTTGGTAATCGTTTTTCCATCGCGATACGGTGGTAAACGTATCCTTATAAGCAGTTTCACCGTTAGGATAAGTAAAAGTGTCCGTTTCGTCCTTGTACATATAGTACGGGCGTTCCTCGTGTAAATAGGATTTAGTGAAAAATTCTGCGGGTACGTTAGGGAAAGGAATGCGTGAAAATCTTCCCGCATGTCCGCCCCATTCAAGACGGTATCTGTCGGTAAGACCGTTGTTTATCATTGCCATAAGGGATGGCGAGTCTGTTTCAAGACCGTATTTCGTGTGAGGATATATCTTCTCAAACGGACCGCGGCGGATATGTCTGTCCGCCCAAGTATTGCTGACACATTCTACCGACCCCACGGTGTATCCCCAACGGTGCGGCGTTTCCGAAAATCCCCAAAATGACGTGGTAGATCTGTACCATTTTATTTCGGGGAAGTTTTTACATATAAAGGCGCCGCAATCGTCTTGACCGTGAATATCGTAAACGTACAGCTTCTCGGATAGAATATGAGCTTTTTCTACGTCTTCCTGCATAAGGTCGTAAAGTGCTTGCGCGAGTGTTCCGCAGCCGCCCCAGTTAAGTATCCATAAGGGTCTGTCATCATTGCGCTTCAGCGACGATATTATGAGACGGGAGCCGTCACTTGAAAGACCGTTTCCTACGTTTTGTAAGGACACCTCGCCGCCGGAGCGCTTCATATGCACGAAAGGTGTTCCGCGCTTTACAACCGAATAAAGATATTCGGCAGTAGGGTATCCGTCTTTGTGTGAGATAAGACTACTTCGTACCTCACGGTAAACGTCTATTACGTCGAAAATACGGGTCATAAACCCCTCGTCAGACGTATCGGGAGCACACCACGAGGCGTTTGGAATGATGCCTTCGATCTCGTATTCGTTTGAATACAGCATAAGCCGAACGAGAGACTGTGAATCGTCGGGCTCACTTTCCCAGGGACCTATGTCCGTAAGAATTATTATCCTTGCTTTTTCCATAGCGTTACCTTTTATCCGAAAGATTATTGTTGTTTATTTGCTCGCAACCTTATTCTCAGCCGCAACGAGGGTGTTCTGAAGAAGCATAGTTATCGTCATAGGTCCGACTCCGCCGGGAACGGGGGTTATGTAGGATGCTTTTTCGGAAACACTTGCAAAGTCAACGTCACCCGTGAGCTTGCCGTCTGCACGGCGGTTCATTCCGACGTCGATAACGACTGCGCCGTCCTTGACCATATCGCCCGTTATGAAATCTGCCTTTCCGATGGCTACAACGAGAATATCGGCGCGGCGTGTTACCTCGGAAAGATCCTTCGTGCGCGAATGACATACCGTTACCGTTCCGTTCGCCTGAAGAAGAAGCATTGCCATCGGCTTTCCGACGATGTTGCTTCGTCCTACGACCACGCACTCCTTGCCCGAAATATCGATTCCGCTCTCTTTAAGCAGCACCATAACTCCTGCGGGAGTGCAGGGAAGGAAGCTGTAATTTCCTATCATAATTTTGCCCACGTTCGATTCGTGGAATGCGTCAACGTCCTTTTCGGGCGATATACGGGCAATGACCTCTTCGCTGTCAAGATGCTTGGGGAGAGGGAGCTGAACGAGAATTCCGTGAACGCTCTCGTCTGCGTTGAGCTTGTCGATAAGAGCGTTCAGCTCCTCGCGCGTGGTATCCTCGGGAAGCTCGTAAACGTTGGAATTAAATCCTACCTGCTCGCAACCGAGCTTTTTGTTGCGTACGTAAACCTTAGATGCAGGATCTTCTCCGACGATTATTACCGAAAGTCCGGGAGCAAAGCCGTGTTCTTTCTTAAATTTCTCGGTGTCTGCGGCAATTTTTTCTCTGCAGGCGAGACTTATCGCCTTGCCGTCAATTATCTTTGCTGACATAGTTTTTCTCCTTTACTCGTCCGTTTTTTCGGTATTTTCGGTGGATTCCGCCGGATCTTCAACGCTTTTCTCGGGATCCTCAACGATCTCGGAAACGGTCTCTTCTTCCACCTTTTCTTCTGCGATAGCGCTCTCCTCGCTTGCGGGAGCAGTATCTTCAGCGGGACTCTCACTTATGGGCGTCTCGGCACCTTTAGCCATAAAATCTTCGTATTTTTTGGTACCCTCAACGTAGATACACTCTTTAACGCGACGCTCTTTGCTTATTATAAAGCCGTAGATGAGCAGTCCGAGCGCTACGATAAAGAGTACTGCCGCAAGGAGCTGTGATACTCTGAGCTGACCGATGTAAAGACTGTCCTGACGCAGTCCCTCGATAAAGAATCTTCCGAGACCGTACCACGATACTGCCATAAGGAATATCTGACCGTCAAATTTTCTCTTTTTGAAGAGAAGGGTAAGAATTATAAATCCAACGAGATTCCAGAGCGACTCGTAAAGGAAGGTGGGGTGGACCTCGGTTACTAAAAGTCCCGATTCGCTTGAAAGTCTCATACGGCAGAACCAGGTGGTCTCTGCGCCGTACGCTTCCATATTTACGAAATTACCCCATCTGCCGATGCTTTGCGCGAGAAGGATACCGGGGAAAGCACAGTCGAGCATAGTGGGTATTCTTATTTTTTTGATCTTAAGCGCGATAATGGCACCGAGTACTCCGAAGATAAGTCCGCCGTAGATGGCAAGTCCGCCCTCCCAGATCGCGATAACGTCGTAAAAGGTGCTGTATTTTTCGGGATTTGCTATTCCGTCAAATACGACGTAGTAAAGACGCGCGCCGAGAACTCCGGGGATTATGGAGGAAAGCGCAATGTCGAGAAGGTCGTCGAAGATCAGTCCGTGACGGCGGGACTGCAGATATGTATAAGCGACTGCGGCGATCATTCCGCAGACGATTATAAGTCCGTACCATTTGATCTCAAGGTTGCCCAGTGTGATCGCGGTAGGATCAATGTGGAAATCTCGGTTAAGTCCGAGTCCCGGGAAGCTCATATAGTAGTAGAGAAGAGAGACGGGATTCATTTTTTCGCCTTATCCGACTGTGTCGGATCCTTTCTTTAATTTACTTATTTTCATCTTGCGGATAAATGGTCGCAAGAGTATAGAAGTTTTCGTTAAAAAGCTCGTGCAGAGCGGAATTTACACCATCGGCAGTTATATTTTCAAAGGTATCGATGTAATCAAATACGTCGTAGCCCTCCATAATGAACGGCAGAAATTCGTTTGCGATATTTGCGCTTGAATCGAATATCGAAATAAACTCTCCGTAAAGGGCGCGTGCAACCCGTTTAAGATCGTCTTCGCTGATTCCGGCTGACTTTACACTCTCGATGTGTGCCTTGAAACGCTCAAATACTTCCTCGGGATCGTCAGACTCGCCGCCTATCTCGAAAAACGAGAAGGCGTCGTTGTGATCAACGTAGAAGGATATGGGATTACGCGTTAGCCCCTGCTCGTAGAGAGACACCGAAAGAGGAGAGCATTCTCCGAAGAGAACGCCTGCAAGTATTTCCATCGTGACGCGCTTTTTAAGCCGCTCGGCGGGATCCTTTGGAATGTTTACATCCTTTACACCGATAGCAAATATCGGCTTTGAGAGACGCATTTTTCTGCTGAAACGCGACGAGGCGACCTCGGGCTTTTCGCTTGGGTAGGAGCGCACGCTTTCTATCTTTATCGGCTTTTCCTCTTTGAGAACTCTGTCGCAAACGTCTATCACGTCCGAAATATCAATATTTCCGCATACGCAAAGGGACATATTCGAAAGACGGTAAAAGGTGTCGTAGCATTTGTATAGAAGCTCGGGGGTTATTTTGGATATAGATTCGACCGTTCCCGCAATGGGTACGCGCACGGCGTTTTCGCTGTACATTGACGAGATAAGTCCCTGAAAAAGAGCATCGTGGACGTTATCCTCGTACATTTTTATCTCCTGAGCGATAATGCCTTGCTCTTTAGCTACGTTTTCCTTGGTG
Organism: Oscillospiraceae bacterium; assembly: GCA_015064385.1. Classification (GTDB taxonomy): domain Bacteria; phylum Bacillota; class Clostridia; order Oscillospirales; family CAG-272; genus SIG672. The sequence continues at coordinate 24,949 of SVSI01000011.1, forward strand.
AAATATGGCGATTTTATACCGTCAAGCAGTATTTCAAGTGACTTTTTGAAATTTTCTGTACACGAGAAAAGATACATCGTGTGCGTGTAGGAGGTGTATGCGTTTGCACTTGCGCCCGTTAAGGCGAATTTTTCAAAAAGGTCGCTGCCGTCCTCGCATTCGAACATCTTGTGCTCAAGAAAATGAGCAATTCCGTCGGGGACCTTTTCAAGTTCGCTTTTTCCGTCGGGTATAAAGCAGTTGTCTATCGAGCCGTAGGACGTTCCGAAAAGGGCGTACGAGGTCGTGAGGTCTTTCGGAAAAAGATAAACGTCAAGTCCGCTGATATGTCTGAAATAGTAATATTTTTCGCCGAGGACCTTGTTTTCTTTTGTTATAACGGTAGGATTACTCATTGAATATCCTCCTCATCTTCGGTGCTTCCCGCACTCTTAAGCGTGCCTTTAAGAAAATATACCGTGTCGGGCGAGATCTTCTTGGCGGCATCGACTATTTCCTCTTTGGTAACGAGAGCGATCTTTTCGGCGACTTCGGACGGAGAATCCGACCTGTTTGCAAACGATCTCGTAAGATACCAGAAAACCAGTCCGGAATGACTGTCGGTCAGCTCCCTGTAAGAATTGATAAGCGATTTTTTTGCGCTTTCAAGCTCAAAATCGGTAATATCTCCCGATTTTAAGGCATTTATCTGCTCAAAAATCGCGTCACGCGTTTTCTCAAAATCGTCCACCTCAATACCGCTTGACACAGTCAAGGTACCCTTGAGCGCATTCGGACGGGAGGAGCAGTAGTAGCAAAGCCCAAGCTTTTCTCTGACGTTCATAAAGAGCTTGCTCGTGGGAGATGCCCCGAGCAGAGCGTTAGTCAGTGCGAAGACGTGATAATCTTCGTCTGACAGGGCAAAGCCGCTTCTAAAACCGATAGTCAGCTTGCCCTGTGAGACTTTTTCTTCTTCAATAACGGTCTTTATATCGCCGTCTGCACGTCTTTTTACCTCGGTGGGGACTGCAGTTGCGATTTTTGAGTTAAAGTCGGAAAATACCGTCTTTAGTTTGTCAGCAAGGACGCCTATATCCTCGCTTCCGGCATAGCATATATTTATCTGCGCGCAGTTTTTAAGTGAAAGATAGTAAGCGTAAAGCTCCTCGCCGCTCACCTGCGAAACGCTTTCAAGAGTTCCGCTCGTTGAGACTGCAAAGCGCTCACCCTCGCACATTATCTCCTCACATCGGCGGAGTGCGTACGCCGCGGGATTGTTTATTCTCGAGAGTATTCTTCCGCACAGTTTTTCTTTTTCGCTCTCAAGCACGCTCTTGTCAAAAGAATTTCCTTCCGTCAGCGGATTTAATATCATTTCGGAGATAAGATCTATTATTTCCGAGAGGACGTCCGTTTTGTCAAAGGTAAAGCGGTTTTCGGTAAAGGATGCGTACAGACCGAAAAGATGGTTTTCACCCATTGAAATATTCATCGGCTCAACGGACGCTCCGTAGAGCGACTGAAGGTGAACTCCGAGAGAGAGCATCGTGGGATATTTTTTGCACGATCTCGTGAGGATCTCGGGAATAAGCGCGTTCATTGCCGCTTCTTTTTCGCATAAGGGACGAGTAAAGCAGACCGAAAGATATGCAGTCTTGAATTTACTGCTCGGCACAGCGGTAAGCTTTACCGACGGATATATTTGAATTTTTTTAACGCCGTTCAAGTCAGCACCGCCTTAAGATACAAATTTAGAATAATTATATCATATAATGACCGAGTTTTCAACCGTTATTTTGAAATATTTGGACCGTTAAAGAAAATTTTACCGTTTTCATTTCCGGGCGAGTCGGTCAGCTTTACGCTCTTTGTCTGACCTTTATCGGAGAAGGTGACCTCTACCTTATCGAATTTATCCGAAAATTTAGGTGTTATCAGAAAACCACCTTCACCGTCTCGCGATATACCGATAAGACCGCCGAGCACCGCCTGGACGAACCATGATGCCGAGCCGGTATATAAGCTCCAGCCGCCGCGACCCGTATGCTCGGGATTTGAATATACGTCTCCGCACAGAGCGTACGGCTCTGTCTTGTAGCGCACAGCTCGCTTTTCGTCGGACGAAATGTTTATGGGGTTTATATCGCATAGCATTCCGAACGCCTTTTCGTTATCTCCCAGAGCTAAAAGTCCGAGTATCGCCCAGAATACCGCGTGAGTGTATTGACCTCCGTTTTCGCGAAGTCCCTCGCAGTAGCCGACGATATAGCCGGGATCGTCGTATTTTCCGGAAAACGCAGGTGAAAATAGCTTGACGATTTTGTTATTTCTGTCCCATAGCATATCACACGCACTCTCCATAGCGAGCTTTGCGCGTGAGCGGTCTTTTCCGTATATCGCGGCAAACGCCTGAGGCAATAGATCTATCTCGCATTCCTTGTCTCCCGCTTTTCCCATCGGCTTTCCGTCGTCGTAAAAGGCACGCATATATCTGTCGCCGTCAAACGCCGCGTTTTCTACCGCGTCCGATAGCTCCGCGGCTATCTTTTCGTACTTTTTTGCTCCCTCGGTATCTCCGCGGCTTTTACAGATCGGCACGAACTTTATAAGAAGCGCTCTCATAAACTGCGATAACCATACCGATTCGCCGCGTCCTTTTGCCCCGACACGGTCATATCCGTCATTCCAGTCACAGCTTCCCATAAGGATGAGAGAATTCGGTCCTCGTCGCAAAGCGCGCTCAATTGCTCTTATACAGTGATTATAGACGCTTTCTCTGTATTTTGAGCGAAAAGGACGCTCGTAGCGCGTATTTTCGCTCTCATCAAGCTCGCGCGATTCGATATAGCGTACACGCAGATCAAGTATCGAGCTGTCGCCCGTATAGTCGATATAACGCGCAACGGTGTAGGGAAGCCACAGAAGATCGTCCGAGCATTTAGATCGAAGTCCCGCGTGCCAGAGCCCCGCGTTGTCCGAGCTTTGCGAGTTGTGCCACCAGTGCTGAACGTCACCCTCGGTGTATTGATGCGCGGCGGCACGAAGTATCTGATATTTGCAGAATTTCCCATCGTAGTAGAGCGTTGCAAGGGAGTCCTGAAGCTGATCTCTGAAGCCGTACGCACCGCTTGACTGGTAAAATCCCGTACGTCCGAAAAGACGGGCGCTGAATACCTGATACGGAATATAATAATTAGTCGCAAGATCAAGCGCACGGTCACCGCTCTCTATTTGGATCTTCGAGAACAGATCACGGTAAAACTGCGAATATTTTTCAAATGCGTGTAAAATATCGTCACAGCTTTGAAATACCTTTTGTATATGATAATAAGCGCGGTCGGAAAAGCTCGGGAATATGCCGAAAATAAATCCGTATTCAAGAGAGCTTCCGTTTTTTCTCTTGTCAAGCGAGGTCAGAAAAACTGTGTGCTCGGAAAGGTGGGAATCGTACCTGCGTCTGAAAAACTCGGTTCTTGCATCCTGCTTTTTGAGTATAAGATTCACTTGGCAGATATTTTCACCTATTACGGGATCTACGCTGTAAACTATTTTGTCAAGCATTGAGAGATCGCCCTCGGCACGCGCGTATATCAGCTTGACCTGAAGCTTTTCGTCAACACCTACACAGCTTTTTACCGTGCAGCCGTTTATCTCGGTTTTGTAAATAGCACATCCCTTTGTAAACTCGCAGGAATATGACGATGCGATAAGATCGTATTTCTCTCCGCTCTTGCTCACAAATATTAGCCGCTCGCCGCAAATATCCCGCCTGTACGACGAAAACGCGGGAGTAAGACGCTTTTCCTTTGAGTTTGCAAACCAGGTGTATCCGAGCGAATTTTGCGTTAAGACGGTACCGAAAGTGCGGTTTGCGTATATATACGACCAAACCAGATCAGCGCGGCTTTTATTTATCAAAAATCCGTCCTCGGTAAAGGTGCCTCCATACACGTCAAAGCCATCCTTTTTGTCAAAACGCGCAGAGCGAGATATCTTTATATCGTCGGCAACTCTGAGTGAACGCTTCATAAACGAGTGGAATATTTCTTCTATCGACGAATCGTTTTCAAGCGGAATATAAAGAGCGCTCACCGACGAAAAGATCTCGCGTGAATTTTCTCCTACGGTAAATATCCCGCCGTGACGGCAGAAATATTCACTCGCTCCGCATTCGGATATGATCGCGGAGAGTCGGTTTCGGTTGTGGCTGTTATAAGCGTCCTTTTCGGATACGATAAATACGAGATCGCTTTTCTTGCCGCGCAGACGGAGGAGTCTGTGAAGTCGTATCATAACGTCACAGATCTTCTTGCAGGACGGCGAAAGCTCGCTCGGCAGATCGAGAGCAACTATCGGCAAATCTCCCGATATTCCGTACGACCATAGTGAATTTTTAGAAAAGGTCTTATCAGTGGGAGGTGTGCCGTTAGGTCTGAAACAGAGCGCAGCAAGATAGAAATCGGCGTATTTCAGATAGCTCTGCGGAACGTTTACGAGATTAAGCCGATTTTGTGAGAGCTTGTACATACTGCCCGCAAAAAAGCTGCTGATATCATGTCCCGAGTTTTTCCGTACGAAAAGCACCTTTTTCACAATATCCTCGTGCGTTGCGCCGTAGGTGATAAGAAATTCGCACGAAAACTTGCCGCGGCAAGGAGTTTCACGCCCTTTCAAAATACAGAAGGGCGATATGCACGCTCCCTCGCGTGAAGGCAGGTCCTTAAAGAGAAGGTCGCACAGATCGTCTTTTGAATAGTTGAGAGGTAAAATATCGCTTCTCGTGTCAAACTCTACGCCGTACGGCGAGTTTTCAAGGGATACCGATATCCACCTTTCCTCCGTGCCGTCTTTTGATCGACACCTGAAGCAGAGAAGCGAGTTTTCACGGTCGTAAAAGGACTCGACGGACAGTCCGTTATAAAAGGGATGTGACTCTCTGTCCATTGCGCTTGAAAGGACCGTCTCAAAAGCTATCATAGGGGTAAATTTGTTGAATTTTCCCGATGCATCCAGCTTTATGCAGTAGGCACTCTCGCTTGCGCACAGGGTAAAGGTTGCGGAGCAGGAGAGCTTTTCGCCGCTCTCCTGAAGCTGTGAGCGCAGAAGTATCTTCGATCCCGAGTAGTTCATAGTATCGGGTGTAAACGAGTGCTTGTTTGCGTCGGTTGCAAAAAATATCTGAAGTCCGTTTTCGGTAGAGTACATATCTCGCGTATCGAACGGATCGCGAGTTATAAGGATATTTCGGTGTGTGAGCATAACGTGTCCCGCATCCGAGACGGTTATAGAAGCATCGTTTGACGCGAGTGTACAAACGGACGGGATCTGTCCGCTTCTGAGACTGGATTTCAGCGTTTTGTCGGTAGATGGGTATCTTATCGGAGGCGCTTCCGCACTACGCACGGCTGAGTTTTTTGATATTCCCGCCTCGGTGGGTACGCTTTCGCACAAAAGCTCGCTTATTGACGACATTTCTGCATCACTCATGAAGCGTTTTACGAATATATTGTCAAAACAAAAGTTAGTGGCGGCAATAACGCTCATTCCTACGTGATGCGCCATATAGCATTTCACCGTCTCGGGCTCCGTGCCGACTCTGAGGCGTGTAAAATCGACCGACTCATAAAAGCCGTGCTTTCCGTAAGCACCGAAGCTACGGAGCTTTTCAAGATTTTTTATAGCTTTTCTTTTTGCAGTTGAAAGACACAAAAATGAGGAATACGGTGAGATCACCTTTTCCTTTCCGATTATCGGATCAAGCGCGAGACGGGATACCCCGTTTGCCTTGTACTGATAGTTCATAGCGTTGTCAAAGGTGTAGTATGCGCTTTCCGAAACGCCCCAAAATCCCTTTACCTTGTCCTCGATCTGCGCGTTCGTGGCGAATATAAGCGCCTCGCCCATAAGAGAAGAATCGTATAAGGGAAGAAAGAGATGCGGCATAAAGTATTCAAACATACTGCCCGACCAGGATGCCACTCCGATATAGCCCTTGTGACCGATTATCGGTCTGCCCATTTTTCGCCAGTTTTTAACGTCTATCTGATCCTTTGCGATCGCATAGTAGCAGGTAGAACGGATCTCGCTCATAAGCAGATCGTAGCAGTTCTCCTCGGAAACCTCGTCCGCGGCATCCATACCGATATAGAAAAGATCTCTTTTTTGAGAATACAGAAAGGAAAAATCGGTCGCGTCAAGTATCTTTTTTATTCTTTCTCTGACACCGATAAGACGCTCCTCCTGTTGTCGGTAATCGGAAAGTCCCTGATAGAGAGCAGTCAGTGCGACCGCAAAATTTCCGCTGTCAACGGTGGAAACGTAGGGCGAGCCGAGAACGGTCAGCTTTTTAGTGTCGTACCAGTTGTAAAGATGTCCGTGCTTTTTGGGAAGCGACTCTATGGTACTTAAGGTGTTTTCAAGGCGGTAAGCGAGTGTGTGCGGATCTATAAATCCGCAGTCGCACGCGGCAAGACAGGATACCATATACATTCCGATATTTGTCGGAGAGGTACGGTGAGCAATAGTCAGCGTCGGGAATTCCTGCACGTTGTCGGGCGGGAGAAAGTTCTCCTTTTCGTTGACGTAGGTGGCAAAAAAGCTCCACGAGTCAAAGAGGTAGCGCAGAAGCACCGCCTTGTCTGACGAGCTCGGCTTTGGCGATCTCGGAACGTAAAACGAGAGGGCGAGCAGTATCGCCGGCATAAATATCCAAAGAATTGCACCGCATTTCAAAACGGGACTTTCGGCAAAGACGAGAATAAGCGCGCCTAAAATATAGGAAATAAGTCCCCACGATATCTGGGGAAGCACGCCCGACTTTTTCTCTGAAAAAGAAACCGACCATTCAAGCGTCTTTTTGCCGCTTATACGCGACCTGAAAAAGCCCTTGATAAGCGCGTCGGCAGAAACACTTGCATAGCAAAATACCGAAGCTACGCCAAAAAAGAAGTCCCAGAGCGCACTTGAGATCGCAGGTCGGACGTGAGAAAAGAAACGCCGTCCCACGCCCCTTACAGAACGTAAGATGCCGTGAATGGGTGCTACCAAGGTATAGGAAAGAGCAGCAACTGCTATAAGAGTCTGCGGCGAGGTGCCGAGCGCGGCAGCGACCAAAGCGATACATGCGCAAACCGGAACGAGCGCACGGCGTACGTTATCGAAAATAAAGAATTTTGAAAGGGAAGAGATAGGATTTTTTACCGTCTTACGCTCTTTGTTCAGAACGTATTTTGAAGCGTACAAGGTCGATTGAATATCACCGCGTATCCATCTGTGGAGACGCTTCCAGAAGGCGGACGGTGTAGTTGGGTGAGCGTCGGTCAATACGACGTCGGAAAGAACTCCGCACCTGAGACGCGTACCCTCCAAAAGATCGTGACTCAGTATCACCCCGTCGCAAAACGCATCGGGAATTAAAGAAAAATAGACGTCAACGTCGAAAATACCTTTCCCGCAGAAAATTCCTTCGTCAAAAAGTGACTGATAAAAATCGAAGGACGCCGACTGATAGGGATCCACTCCTCCGCGCGAGGAAAATGAGGAAAAATAGCTTTTGCTGAAAGAGGCAAGAGACGTAGCCGTTCTCGGCTGCATTATTGCATATCCCGAGGTAACCACGCCGTTTTTTATCTTCGGTCGGTTGCGAGGGTGAAGCATAGCCGATACCATATCCCGAACGGCACCCTTGTACAGACGCGTGTCTCTGTCCAGAGTTATTACGTATTTTACGTCGGATATCAGCTCTTTGTTGCCGAGCAGTACCGAAAACTCACTGTTTTTTTCGCGCAAAAAGGAAACGAGATCTATAAGCGCGCCGCGCTTGCGCTCTCGTCCCATATAGCTGTTTTCACTCGGAACTCTAACTCTGTCTCTTATGAAAACGTAAAATTTATCCTTGTATTTTTGATTTAAGAGATCGAACCTTTCTTTGACGAGATCTATAAGAGCTACGTCCTTTTCGTCATACTCGCTATCCGCCTCGGGGAGATCAAGGAGAAGACCGTAATAGGCGTTTTCATCTCGGTTTGCAAGGTAAAACTGTTCGATCTGATCAAATATTGCGCTATCTTTGTCTGAGATCAGCGAGGTTATGACCGTCAGCACCTTTGCGTTTGACGGTATCGTGTCAAGCTTAAGACGGGCGACCGTCGATTGCGGTATAAAGCGAGAGAATATCCGATCAAGGATCAGCTTTACGCTCTCACTTATCGGTAAGAGTAGGATAATAAAAAAGAATGGACCGCGCTGCGAGGCAAGACAGATCACAAAGGTGATGGCAAGGGTGAGTATCACCCAAAGAGAAAAATACAGGCGTGCGTTCTTTTTTCGTATGATCTTATCTTCAAGATAGCATCCGTTTTCGCAGTAAACGAGAGCTGCATCCTTCTCCGATATTCGGTGGCGCTTTGCAAAGGCGGATATCCTCGATCTAACGAGCGATTTCGTAAGATCAGAGCTTTGCGCGTAGGCATTACAGTTTCGGGCGCTAAGCGTTCTGTCAAGCACCGAGATGCGCTCTCGGAGTGATTCTATATCAACGAGCTCGAACGAGCGCAGAAGAGCGCTCGCGCGATTTATCAGCGTCTTTTCGTAATCGCCTTCAAGGTTCTTAATATTAGAGAGCGCCCTTGATATAATATCGGCAATTATCGGCATAAAAAGCACCGTTTCTTCGTCGGTGAACGGTCTTTCGTCCGCCTTTTTTATAACTGATTCGCGAATATCCTTTTCGCTGATTACAAACTCCCTGTTTGCCGTGAGATCCTCTAAAATGCGGTATATACGCGTCCTGCGCTTTCTTGCGCTGATCTTATCATACGAGTTAAGTATGGCAAGGGTGTGTGGATACTGCTTGCCGATCACTCGCCTTAACTTTATTTTCAGCAGATTTCCCGAAGGATCAAAGCGCTTTAGTAATGTCGTGTTAATAACAAAAACCTCCCCATAGGTCTGATTTAATAAACCTATTATGGGGAGATTTTTTACATTTTATGCCTGAAAAAGGTCAGTTTTTGATTCCCGAATAAAATTGTGACCGTACTATCTCAGCCGAGCTGACCTTTACGGCTGTGTCAAGCGCTTTTTCGGAATTTCCGTGTGATCCGTATATTATGACGTCCGCCTTCTTTACGGCGCTTGTAAACGACTTTGAAAATTCACTGCTCGTAAGAGTCAGCGCGCCGGTATTTGAGAAGTACGTATAGCGCGGAAGATCGCTTATCTCACTCTCGATAACTATAATCGAGGCGGGATTTGCCGTTTTGTGCGGATAGATATACGGAGTAAGCGATATTTTTCCAAAGTTTAGTTTTTCTTCACACGGGGTATAGATCCTGACGTCACAACCGCTGATATCAAGAAAGGTCTTGATCGCATTGTGAAATTCAAGGTCGCGCTCCTGCGGCTTCGGGAGAATAAAAGTCCTTATATCGGTGCTTTCTACAAGGCGCGTTACCGTTGCAATGTGCGTATAATGATAATCACTTATCATATACGCGCTCACCTTGTTTCGGCATAGCTTTTCGCCGTACTCGATAGCGTTTTTGGTGAAAGGATAATTTCCGCTCGATATATCGCACAAAAGTACCTCTTTCCCCGACGAAATTATAATGGCGTCGTTCTCGTTTTCCGTATAGTACGCAACAGAGCCGCCGTGAAGGTAGGGGTAGGTGATTATCGCATTTCCGATGCAGCTCATAGCAACGAACGCAATAAGCGGAACGTAGGCAAGATATCGCCTTTTAGAAAAGCTCTTTAAGAAAAGGAGCATCAGTACAAGAGAAAGCACGGTCAGTGCGAAAAGCAAATCAGAAAAAATGCCGTCAAAACGTACTGTAAAGCTTCCGAGACCGGAAAGAAAGCTTGATAGCGATACACATATTTTGGATATAAAAGTTATCGCGCCGCCGAGCATCTTCGCTATTGGGATAATGGGCGAGAGTATCAGCATAAACGGTATCAGATACAGAATAAGTGTTATAAATACCGAAAAAATCAGATTACTTATCGGAGAAACATAGGACATTTCTCCGAAACAGAAATAGGATATCGGTAAAGTAAAGAGAACTGCCGCAAGAGTTATGTTCAGTGCCGAGACAAGGAGATACAGAGGTCTTATTTTATATATCGACTTGCTTCTGAGACCTTCATTTATAGGCACGGCTACGGTCAAAATACCGAGTGTCGAAAAGAATGAAAGAAGAAGTCCGAGATCGTATATTGCATACGGACTCAGCATACAAATTATAAATGCGGAGCAAAACAGAGAACTTACAGCATCCGAGCGCCTGCCGAAATAAAATGAAGCGTATGATAAAAGAAGCATTATCGCCGCACGGGATACGGATGCCGAAAATCCGGATATAAGCGCGTAAAACAACACGAAAATACCAAGAAGAAGCAACGAAATCTTTTTGTTTAGCGGCAGTCGGCAGAGAAATGCAGCAAGGAGTCCCACGATTATAGAAAAGTGCATACCGCTTATTGCCAGCATGTGCGATATGCCGAGCTCTCTGAAAGAATCGGTAAAGGAGCGCGAAAGTCCGGATCTATCTCCGTAAACGAGCGCGCCGGATAGTGACGTTCCCTCGTCGCGAGTAAATTTTCGTATGAGACGTGAGACGCCGTTACGCAGGCGCGCCGTTTGAGAGTAGGGAAAAGCAGAGCCGTCATCTACTATTTCAAGCGCCTCTTCGTTTTCGGAAATTACGTTCAAAAAGTATCCCTTTGAGAACCCGTACGCCTCCGAGAGATTTGAAAATCGGTTATCTACCGATATTTTGACCGGTAGCTTCAGTGATTCTCCGCTCTCAAACGGATTCATATAAGTGGAGGTCATAAACGCTTTGATACGGCATTTTTCGCCGTTTATCTCGCGAAGCAGTACCTCGTGACTTGAATAATTCTCATTTACGGTATTTGCCGAAATGACCGTCAAGGTAACGTTTGCCGCAAGAGAGTCGTATTTCTTTTCAAGCTTTTCGAGCTTAAGATCGAAATTTATAAATGAAAGGATAAACGCGAGAGCTATTGCAAGTGCCGCCAAGGTGTACGGCATAGCGTAAAACTCGTGTCCGCGCCGACGCAACACTACTCCTATAACGGGCATGAGTGCTCCTATGTATAAGATTATCGCGGCGACGGTTATTTTAAGTGAGCTATGAAAAAATCCGCAGAGAAAGTATGTAAGAAGAAAGCCCGCAAGCGTGAAGCATAGCGGGCGTTTGATAACTGAAAAGTTTATTCTTCTTATAAGGTTCAAATTACTTGTTTACCTTTTCGCGAAGCTTGCTCGACTGACGGAAAGAAACGATCTTGGTGTCGGGGAGCTGGATCTGAGCACCGGTAACGGGGTGACGTCCGATTCTGCCTGCGCGCTTTTTAACTTCTATGGTACCGAAACCGGAGAGCATAACCTTTTCTCCGTTTGCAAGAGCGTCAGCGATCTCGTTTATAAAAGAATCAATAACGTCTGCGGTTTTTGCATTGGAAAGTCCGTTTGCCTGAGCAACTTTTGCTACGAAATCCTTTTTTTTCATAACTGCTGTTTGTCTTTTTTGTTGAAAAAAAGACGTCCTTTCATTTAATTTTCTACATTATAGCACATATTTGCGTAAAAATCAACAGTTTCTTATCAAAAAAATAATATTTTTTTTGCAAAATGTAGAAAAAACTCGCTTGACCGTTTGATAAAATAATGCTATAATGATAAAAAGTTTACCGTGTGCTATTTATACTCCTCAAAAATCGGTTTTTTATACGAAGCGGTAAAAATAAAAAAATAAATAATCAAGGGGTAAAATCAAAATATGCTTTTAGCCGATCTGTTTATAAAAAATCAGCAGTCGCTCTCTTCGGAAAAGAAGCGTGAGAAATACGGTGTATTTTACGGAATACTCGGAATTTTTCTCAATATCTTGCTTTGTATAATAAAATTTATAGCAGGAATGCTGACGGGTGCGATCTCGGTCACCGCAGACGCTTTCAACAATCTTTCCGACGCCGGCTCGTCTCTGATATCTCTTTTCGGATTCCGTCTCGCATCCAAAAAGGCGGACGAAGACCATCCCTTCGGTCACGGACGCTTTGAATACATTTCGGGATTTATTATCTCGCTTCTTATCGTGCTCGTTGGATTCGAGCTCGGAAAAAGCTCGGTCGAAAAGATATTCGATCCCACAGCCGTTGAGTTTTCGACGGTATCTGTGATAATACTCGCGGTATCGATTCTTATAAAGCTTTATATGGCGTACTACAATTTCAGAGTAGGAAAGAAGATAAGCTCGAGCGCTATGAAGGCGACCGCGGTTGACAGCTTGACCGACTCGGTCTCGACCACCGTAGTACTTATATGCATTCTTATCTCGCACTTTACGAGTGTACAGATAGACGCATACTGCGGTCTTGCCGTATCGGCGTTCATCCTCTATTCGGGAATACGCTCGGCAAAGGAAACGATAGACCCGCTTCTCGGTCAGACGCCGACTCGGGAATTCGTTGAAAGCATCGAAGCTATGGCTAGAAGATGCGAATACGTTTGCGGAGTTCACGATCTCGTGGTTCACGATTACGGTCCGGGCAGGCGTATGATATCTCTGCACGTTGAGGTCCCCGCAGATGCGGATATTCTCGCCGTTCACGACGCTATTGACAATATAGAAAGAGAAATGCGCTCCACGCTTATGTGCGACGCCGTGATCCATATGGATCCCATCGAAACGGGTGACTCGCTCGTTGCCGAGGCACGTGAAATGGTGCTTTCCAGAATAAATAAGATAGACTCACGCATAACCATCCACGATTTCCGTATGGTGCGCGGAAACACGCACACGAATCTTATTTTTGATGCCGTGATACCTTACGATATAAAGATGTCGGATAAAGAGATAAAGGATCTTATATCTGATAAAATTTCCGAGTATGACGATCATTACAGAACTGTAATAGAAATAGACCGTCCGTTTGTAAATTCGGGCGAAAAACGCTGATTTTAAGGAGAAAATACAATGAAAGTACTTATTTTAAGCGGAAGTCCGCACGCAAACGGAAACACCGCAAGAGCTATTAGGGAGCTTGAAAATACCTTTAATGCCGAGGGTGTTGAGACCGAGGTAATTCAGGTCGGAAACAAGGAAATCCGCGGATGCTACGCGTGCAAGGTCTGTTATAAAACGGGCAAATGCGTCGCAGACGATATCGTGAATGAGATAGCAGAGAAATTTGAGCAGGCAGACGGACTTATCGTTGCAAGTCCCGTTTATTACGCCTCTCCCAACGGAACTCTCGTTTCCTGCCTTGACCGTCTCTTTTACAGCAGCCACTTTGACAAGAGAATGAAAGTAGGCGCAAGCATTGCAGTCGCAAGACGTGGCGGATGCTCTGCTACTTTCGATATGCTCAATAAATATTTCACGATAAGCGGTATGCCGATCGCCTCCAGTCAGTATTGGAACAGCGTTCACGGAGCGGCGCCCGGTCAGGCAGAGGAGGACCTCGAAGGACTCCAGACTATGCGTACGCTTGCAAAGAATATGACTTTTCTTATGAAGAGCATTGCACTCGGTAAAAAGGAGTTCGGTCTTCCCGAAAAGGAAGAGAAGATATCTACCGGATTTGTGAGATAAAACGAAACGAAAAAGCAGGTCGGAAGACTTGCTTTTTTACATAAATAACACCGGCAGGACTTACGAACCTAAGTTTGCGCCTACGTTTAGCAATAATCAAAACTTACCTTGCGCAAACCAACACATCGTAAACGATGTGTGAGGTTCAAATCGTCAAGTGAACTAAAAAAGCAGATGAGAAAAATCTCATCTGCTTTTCTACGCGCCCGGCAGGATTCGAACCTGCGACCTACCGGTTCGTAGCCGGGCACTCTATCCACTGAGCTACGGGCGCGTATTTTTCGTACGAAAACGCACACTCGCGTTTCGTACTTGGCGATTATAACACAATATTTTCCTTTTGTCAAGAGTAAAATCGCAAAAAATGAAAAAATTTAGGAATTATTTTGCGGCAAAGTTTATCTTTGCTTCTGTAAGACGTTCGTTGCCTTTTTCGACGGCTATTTCCTTGTACTGTGCCTCGCTTCCCATAAAGGTGACGTCCTTAAGAGAAATGCATCCGCTGAACGCACCTTCTCCGATCTTTGCCGTCTCGTGAGACAGAGTCAAGCTTGAAAGCTTCGTGCAGCTGTCGAAAGCGAATGCACCGATCTCCTGTACATTTTGTGGGAGTATTACGCCCGTAATTGAACTGCAACCGAGAAACGCAGAGGTGTCGATCTTTGTGAGTCCTTCGGGCATATCGGGAAATTTAAGGGACGTGCAGGATGCAAAAGCGTACGAGCTGATAGAGGTAACACCGCTCGGAATGTTTATTTTCTCAAGTGAGGAGCAACCCATAAAAGCGTACTGACCAATGTGTTTTACACCATCGGGAAGAGTTATCTCTTTAACTAAGGAGCAGCCGTAGAACGCGTAGTCGCTGATCTCGGTGACTGTTTCGGGAATTGAAACCGACGTCAGCTTCGTGTAGTTTTTGAACGAATTTTTCTCGATCTCATGGACGGCAACTCCGTCGAAAACGGCGGGAATAACGATATCTCCGTCCCCGGTATATCGACTCCTTTGGAAGATTATCGCGCCGTCCGCACTGACCGAAAAATAGGGCTCGAGCGCAGAGCAGGATACCTTCTTGCCTTCCTTTTCGGAGAAGGAGTCGTAAATGTTTTTGAGATATTCCTTGCCGTCCTTATAATCTGCTATATCCGAGAAAAGCTCTGCCGCCTTCTCATAGTTTCCGCCGTTATAGTTTTTCTTTGCCAAAGCGTATTTTATAGGCGAGATGCACAAAAGGAGCGAAGCTACGATTATTCCGACGGCAGCGGCAATAATTGCAAATATTTTAAGCGCTTTTTTGACCTTTGCGGGAGAAAAAGCGCGGGAGCTCTCCTCAACGATCTCGCGCTCGACCATTCTCGATGCAAGATATTCGCACGACTCGATCTGTTCGGGACAGTCACGGTATTTTCCGAGCGAGACGAAAAGCTCTTTTGCCTCTTCAACGTCTCGGGGATATAGTGCTATCTGCTTTTTGTGAATGGCAGAAAGATAAATAGCGTCTTTATTTTCTTTTATCTCGTTTTCCGAAAGTATATCGCACTCTTTTCCGCATTTCGGACATTTTGCAAGGTCCGAATCGGTACTTGAGAGAAATGCGTTTTTACAGCCGGAACAGTAGCATATAGCCATTTGTGTCTCCTTTGGAGTAAAATTCTTCGTTTACATTATAATAGCATTGCCGCGCCTTGTCAAGAATATGTGCGAAATGTTTACATACTTACTTGACATTTGGTACAAATTAGGATAAAATGTTTTCAGTAATCTGATTTACACAGGAGGCAAGAATGAACCCGCGCGAATACATCGATTTTCTCGGCATAATAGAAAAAAACAAGTGTAACACCCGCCACTCGTGGACGTCAAGCGGACGTCGCGAGAGTGTTGCTGAACATTCGTGGCGTCTTTCGGTAATGGCTATGCTGTGTGCGGATGAATACCCCGATCTTGATATAAATAAGCTTATAAAAATGTGCCTTATACACGATTTCGGCGAGGCGGTCACGGGAGATATTCCGTCCTTTCTTAAGACTGATTCTCACGAGAAAGAGGAAGAAAAGGCGATCAAGGAGCTTCTTTCAAAGCTCCCTGATAGCTATCGAGAGGAGTTTACAGCGCTTTTTGAGGAAATGAACGCACTCGAAACGCCCGAGGCAAAGCTCTATAAGGCGCTTGACAATATGGAGGCAGTCGTTTCTCATAACGAGGCACCCATATCGACCTGGATCCCCGACGAATACCGGATGAATCTCACCTACGGCGAGGATAAGGCACAGTGGTCGCCCTGGACGAGAGCACTTCGCGAACAGTTAAAAGAAGATTCACTTAAAAAGATAGAAGAAAGCAAGGAAAAATGAGCGTTAAAACAAACTATCAGAAGGAGCTTGAAAAGCTGCTTGAAAATATCCCGAAAGGGACTCGTCTGCTGCTTCACAGTTGCTGTGCGCCCTGCTCGTCGTACGTTATATCCTATCTTGCAAATTATCTCGATATTACGGTGTTTTATTATAACCCCAACATAAGCGAGCGCGACGAATATCTGAAGCGTGCGGCCGAGCAAAAACGGCTGATAAGCGAGATGCCGACACCTCATAAGGTAGATTTTATCGAGGGCAAGTACGACGGAAAGATCTTCTTTGACGCAGTGCGCGGATACGAATGCTGCCGCGAGGGAGGAGACAGATGTAAGATCTGCTACCGTCTGCGCCTTGAGGAGACGGCGCTCAAAGCAAAAGAGCTCGGTTACGACTATTTCTCGACCACGCTTACGATAAGTCCTCTGAAAAACGCGCAGGCGATAAACGAGATAGGAAAAGAGCTTGAAAAGATGCACGGAGTGAACTGGCTCCCGTCCGATTTCAAGAAAAACGAAGGGTATAAAAAGAGCATCGAGCTCTCTAAAAAATACTCGCTTTACAGACAAAATTACTGCGGCTGTGTCTTTTCAAAAAGAGAGAGCGGCGAAACGGTGCTTTATGAAAAAACGCTCGCCACTACCGAAATATTTGACGGAAAGATCATCCGCGTAAAACGGGACGACGTTCTTCTTTCGGACGGTACGAGCGCTTTCCGCGAGGTGGTCGAGCACAGCGGCGGAGTCTGCGTTGCGCCCCTTATCGAGGACGATAAGCTTATTTTCGTAAGGCAATTCAGATATCCTCACGGAGAGGTGATTTACGAACTTCCCGCAGGTAAGCTTGAAAAGGGCGAGGATCCCAAAAGTGCAGGACTGCGCGAGCTCTCCGAGGAAACGGGATATATAAGCGATGATCTTACCGATCTCGGGATACTTTATCCTACACCCGCCTACTGCGGAGAAAAAATATATATGTATCTTGCGCGCGATATGAAAAAGAGTGAGCAGCATCTCGACACGGGAGAACTCCTTTTTACTGAGGAGATATCTCTTGAACGTGCCACAGAAATGGTAATGCGTGGCGAGATCAGGGATGCCAAAACTCAGGTTATGGTACTAAAGCTTGCGCGTATGCTTGGCGTATAAAACTAAAAACGGGTGAAAATTCACCCGTTTTTTTCTTTTATCATTTTTCTGTACTGAAGAGGAGAATATCCGTATTTTTTCTTGAAAAGCGAATAGAGATAGTTTTCTGAGCCGAAGTTTATCTGGTTAGCTATGTCGCTTATCTTCATATCGGTATTACGAAGCAAAATTTCGGCAGATGCGAGCTTTTTTTCTATTATTAGATCGCTCAGCGAGCAGCCGTATTCTTTTTTTATGATTCTCGCTACCTGTCTCGTTGATAGGAAAACGTGCTCGGCAACGTCAGAGAGGGTTATCTTCTGATAGAACTTGAAGTTTATATATGCCTCAATGTCGTTTATATGATTGCTGTCGTCCTTTTCAACGTAGGAGTTGACGCTTTCGGGAGCGAGCATACGCATCATTTCGTGGAATACAAGCGAGATGAGAAGCTCTGCCTCTTTTTCGGACTTGCGGTTGTTTTCCTCGAGCTTTTCAGATATTTTTCGTATGTAGAAGACAATATCGTCGCTTATCGGTGTGTCGCAAACGATACCGTTTTCCTCCTTGCCGCTCAGTATCTTCAAAAATGCGGACGGGAGAGTACCTTCCTTGGCGTTTTCAACAGAGAAGAGCAGACAGAAGCATTCGCGGTTGTTGGGAGTCGTGTAGTGCTTTATTTTGGGCGGGATTATTACGATCTTCCTTTCGTAGAACGTGTTTCCTCGCTCGGTAACGATCTCCAGACTGCCTTCGGTTACGAAAAATACCTCGTATGTGAAATGTGTGTGTATCGTCTTCATTCGTCCGGGATCGTTGGAGTGCGCCTTTTCGCCGGGAATTCGCGGTGACGGGCCGGCTATAAATACGTTGAGATGCGATCCGTAAACGTCTATGAAGAACGCTTTTTTTGCTTTGTTTTTCTGTATCATACCGGTATTCTACCACATATTTAAGATTAAATCAACATAAAAAACGAAAAAACTAGAAAAAGAAGACATTTTTATTTGATTTTGTCTCGTGTTTCACTTTACAAGTCGATCGAAATCGTTTATAATAAAGATGTAAATTTAAGAAAGGTTGGTTTTTAAGTTATGGTTACTTTGAAAATCGGATCTAAAGACAAGCACACGATATCACCCTATCTCTACATGCAGTTTATGGAGCCCCTCGGCGTTGCCGACTCCTCGGTTGACGCTGCGTGGAATTTCGAAGAAAACTGCTGGCATCCTCAGGTTATCGATAAGGTAAAGGAGCTCGCTCCCACGATGGTACGCTTCGGCGGTTGTTTTGCATCATATTACCGCTGGAGAGAAGCGATAGGCAAATATGAAAACAGAATCCCGATGATCAACTACTGTTGGGGCGGTCTCTACTCCAACATGGTAGGAACTCACGAGATCGCAGAATTCTGTCAGAGAGTAAACGCTGAGCCCCTTCTCGTAGTCAATATGGAGTCTGACGGACGTATGCATTGGGCGTACCCTAAAGAGGGAATTGACCGTTTCGGTACCGCGCAGGAGGCGGCAGAGTGGATAGACTACTGTAATAATCCCGATAACGCACTTCGTATTGCAAACGGAGCAGAGAAGCCCTTCAACATCAAGTATTGGCAGATCGGTAACGAGACCTCCTACGATAAGCGCGGATTTAACAGCGATCAGTGTATTGAGGTTACAAAGCGCTTCATTGATCCTATGAGAGCGGCAGATCCCTCGATCAAGCTTATCGGATGGGGTGACGATCCCGTAAATAGAGAGCAGGCACAGATAGACGGAAACTGGTGTAAAAAGATGAGCGAGGTTGACGGGATCGACATGATCGCATTCCACCATCACTTTAACTCCGGACTTCCGGATTCTCCGCTCACAGGAACCAAATATAGAGAAGATCCCGACAACTCGTGGCTCCATATGATGAACGCGTATAAGTCTCTCGAGACGCATATCGCCAAGATGAGAGCACAGTGCGGAAACAAGCGTCTTGCTATGACCGAGGGACATTATCAGCTCCCCGGCAGAAACAGATGTGAGGTCCTTTCCTCTTGGATGGCAGGTGTTTCTTACGCGAGATGCCTTAACGTGCTTATGCGTAACAGCGACGTGCTCGATATAGCAACGATGGCAGACTTCTTCGGTAACGTATGGCAGGTAAACGCTCTTATGATCCCTACGCCCATCACGTGGAAGCCCGGATTCCCCTACCTCCAGCCCGTAGGTGCGGTTATGAGTCTGTTCGCGCATCATCAGGGTAAAAACGAGGTCGATATCTCCTATAACGGAGCAGTTGACGCAGTTGCATCCAAGACCGACAACAAGATATTCATTCATATCGCAAATACCGATATGCACTATGCACAGACGCTTGATCTCGACCTTGACGGCAAGGAGATCGAAAGCGCAAAGATGTTCTATATAGCAGAAGATCCCACTCTCGAGATCACTCCTCTTAACTACGACTGCTTCCCTGTAAGAGAGCTTGATATTCAGGGCGGTAAGGTAGAGCTTCCCGCAGCGGCGGTAGCGGCTATTGAGATCACTCTTAAATAATTTGAAAGGTAAAAACGTTTATGAAAAGAATCTTTTCTATGCTGATATGCTTGGCTACGCTTTTAACGCTCGTTCTCTCGTTTTCGGCTTGTAAGCCCGACGAGGAGCCCGAAGAACAGGTTGGCTTTGACATATCCGGTTATACCATAGTTTACCCCAATCGCTCGGACGAGAGTCTTGAGAAGGCATCTCTTGCAATTAAAAAGAGAATTGCCGAAAGCACGGGAGTAACTCTTGACGTCAAGGACGACTCGGCTAAGGTAAGTGAAAAGGAGATCCTCGTTGGTAACACTGACCGCCCCGAGACTGCAGCGGCAAGAGCAAAGCTTGACACTACCTCTAATGATAAGGCGTACGTAATTGAGGTAAATGCGGGTAAAATAGTAATAGTCGGTAAGAACGCCGATATTACCGTGCGCGCACTCAAATATTTCGCTACAAACTTCGTTTCCACCTCTCAGAGAGAGGGAACCATAAATATTGACGCCTCTTACAGCAAGGGTGGTCTCGCAAATACCTCGACCAAAATTATGCCCGAAAATCTCATAGAGTTTTCGTTCGGCAAGCAGACCACGATGTATGGAGACAAGATATCGCACCAATCCGGGACATTTTCGTATCCTAAGCTTATAGAGCTTCAGTATCAGGCGAATGCTGCCGATAACGGAATTCTGATAGCAACTCTCAACGAAGGCGGCTCATCATATCCTATACTGACAAGCACCGATAAGGGAGCTACCTGGAATAGGATAACGAATGTGTCCGATACTATCAACGAAGATAATAAAATCTTTGGCGGACGTATGCCGTTCCTCTATGAAATGCCCGTGGATATGGGAAATTTCAAAAAAGGAGATATTATTCTTGCAGGCACCTCGAGTGACGGAAACAGTGGCAACGTTAATCTGTCTTCCATTACTCTCTATGTTTCTAAGGACGTTGGAAAGACGTGGACCACGCTTTATAATATCGACTACGGCGGAGGACAGTTCTATGACGGCGTGCAGGTTGACCTCGGAGTTTGGGAGCCCTATCTCATTTACGATAACGGAAGGATATACTGCTTCTATTCGGACGACTCGGATCCCGACCACGACCAGAAGCTCGTTTACAAATACACCACGGACATGGAAAACTGGGTTGGTAAGGAGGGAATCAAAGGTCCCCACGGAGCAGACGGCGATCCCTTTGAAATAGTTTGCTGTGAGGATAAGGACTACCGTCCCGGAATGATCTCGGTCGTTAAGATGAACAACGGTGAGTTCTACGCGGTTTACGATATAGTCGTTTACGCGCCCGGAAGACCTAACGGAAAAATTGAGGTTGACGGAGTCACTTACACGCACTCTCCCGACCTTTATAAGAAATCCACCTCGCTCGATAACTGGGACATTGCACATCCCGGAACCGTTCCTCAGCTTCCCGACGGACGTTACACCGGTCTTTCGCCTTGGGTAACCTATTCGCCCACGATCGGAAAAACGGGTATGCTCGTAGTTTACGGAAGAACTTGGGCGAGCACGGATAAGAGCCAGACAGATCTCTTCCTCAGTTTC
The DNA here is from genome assembly GCA_015064385.1 of Oscillospiraceae bacterium. Lineage (GTDB taxonomy): Bacteria > Bacillota > Clostridia > Oscillospirales > CAG-272 > SIG672. The sequence goes on from SVSI01000011.1 coordinate 46,133, forward strand.
GACTACGGCGAGACCTATATAGGACTTGAAAATCCCTTCAAATACAGTGTTGATCCCAAAGATGGTATGGAGGCAAAGGACGGTTCTTACACCAACCAAAGCGGATATTCGCCCTCTCTGTCCTTCTCGGCAGACGGAAAGACACTTTACTATGCTACCGGCATTATCAATAAGGCAAAGCTCGGCTACAGCATTGAGTTCATTGCGATAGACATCATTTACTAAAATAAAAACGAAAAATCCGATGCGTTCGGATTTTTCGTTTTTTATATTGCAATTTGTCGTAAAAACTATTATAATGTCAAACAGGAGGGATATAGTATGATCTGGATATTTACAGCCGTTCTTTCCGCTTTCTTTGCGGGACTTACTTCAATACTCGCAAAATGCGGTATAAAAAAGACCGATTCCGATCTTGCCACCGCACTTCGCACGGGAGTTGTTTTCGGATTTGCCTGGATAATGGTATTTATAGTGGGATCGCATACGGGTATTGGTGATATAAGTACTCGTTCGCTGATCTTCCTTATTCTTTCCGGACTTGCAACGGGTGCTTCGTGGATGTGTTATTTCAGAGCACTCTCGATGGGAGATATCAATAAGGTCGTTCCCATTGATAAATCAAGCACTATTCTTACGGTGCTTCTTGCCGTGATAGTATTTCATGAGCGTACAAATCTTGCCGTTAAGCTCATAGCGACCGTAGTTTTGGCGCTTGGAATATTTCTTATGATAGAAAAGAAAAAGAGCTCGGAAGGCACTAAAAGCCGCGCTTGGATGATATACGCCGTCCTTTCGGCTCTTTTTGCTGCCCTTACGTCTATTCTCGCGAAGGTCGGAATTGATGGAGTTGAGTCGAATCTCGGTACAGCTATCCGTACCGGAGTAGTTTTACTTATGTCGTGGATCATAGTGTTCTCGCGCGGTAAACAAACCGGTCTGCAGACTATTGATAAAAGAGAGATACTCTTTATATGTCTTTCCGGAATAGCAACGGGTGCATCCTGGTTATGCTATTATCACGCAATACAAAACGGAGACGTCAGCGTGGTCGTTCCCATTGATAAGCTGAGCATACTCGTAACCGTGGCGTTCTCTTGGGTTGTCTTTAAGGAAAAGCTGTCCGCCAAATCCTTTGTCGGACTTTGCCTTATGGTCGCGGGCACACTGCTTATGGTATTTTTCAAATAAAATCAAAAAACGAATGGATTTTTTTGTAAAAGCGTGATATAATAACCAAAGTGGAGGTTATAAAATGAAAATTGCTTTTTTTGATACAAAGCCCTACGATAAGCCGTCGTTCGATAAGTACGGAGAAAAAATGGGCGTTTCTTTCAAATATTTTGAAACTAAACTCACCGAGGATACAGCAGGTCTTGCAAACGGATTTGACGGAGTGTGCGTTTTCGTCAACGACGTCGTAAACGCAAAGGTCATTGATAAGCTTTGCGAGATGGGCGTTAAGATAGTAGCACTGCGATGCGCGGGATTTAATAACGTAGATATGAAATACGCGTTCGGAAAGGTACACGTTCTGCGCGTTCCCGCGTACTCACCTTACGCGGTCGCGGAGCATACGATGGCTCTTCTTCTCACCTCGATAAGACGCATCCATAAGGCGTATATAAGAACGAGAGACTTCAATTTCTCGCTCGCGGGCATGACCGGATTTGATCTTCACGGCAAGACGGTCGGAATTATCGGAACGGGTAAGATCGGACGCGTTTTTGCCGATATCTGCCGCGGATTCGGCATGAAGATACTCGCCTACGATAAGTATCCCTCAGATAATTTTGCTGACGGTGATAATATAAAATACGTAACTCTCGACGAGCTTTTTGCAGGCAGTGATATAATCTCTCTGCATTGTCCTCTTACCGATGAGACGCATCATATAATCAGCGAGGAGTCGATAGAAAAATGCAAACGCGGAGTGGTCATACTGAACACCTCGCGCGGAGCGCTCGTTGACTCGGAGGCGCTTCTTGCGGCAATAAAGTCGCGTAAGGTCGGAGCCGCTTGTCTTGACGTTTACGAGGAGGAATCCGATTTCTTCTTTGAGGACTTCTCGGGACACATTCTCGAGGACGATACGCTTGCTCGTCTTATCTCGATGCCTAACGTTATCGTTACCTCGCATCAGGCGTTCCTTACCGAGGAGGCGCTGTCGAATATTGCCGAAACTACCGTTCAAAACATCGTTGATATGATAGAAGAAGAGCAGTGTGAAAACGAGCTCTGCTACCGCGGCGGAAGTGCAAAGGACTGTAAAAACGGCAAATGCTTTTAGCATTCACAATAATCACAGAAAGGTAGTTGTAAAGTAATGGATATCGTTTTGCTTACAGCACTGGGCGTAGGAAGTGCGACCGTTATCGGAGCGCTTATCGGTTTCGCATTTAAGAAGATATCGCATAAGTTTTCCGATATAGTTCTTTCGTTTGCAGCGGGCGTAATGCTTGCCGCCGCAGTGCTCGGACTCGTTATACCGTCTATCGAATACGGCGGAAAGTACGGAATATTGATCACGGTCGTCGGCATTTTTGTCGGCGCACTCTGTCTTAACTTGATTGATAAGATAGTACCTCACCTTCACAAAATGATCGGTCCCGATATAGAGGATCACAATAAGACGGGACTTAATAAGGTGCTCCTTTTCGTTACCGCGATCGCGATACATAATCTGCCCGAGGGAATTGCCGCAGGCGTCGGATTCGGATCGGAAAATACCGCGCAGGCGCTCGTTATTGCGGGCGGTATCGCGCTTCAGAACATACCCGAGGGAATGGTAATAATCGGACCTATGCTCGCCGCAGGCGTAAAGCCGTCAAGGACGTTTATTATAGCAATGCTGACCGGTGTGATCGAGGTCATCGGTACGCTTATAGGTTATTTTGCTGTAAGTGTCGCGTCGGTGATACTCCCGTTTGCTCTTGCTTTTGCGGGCGGAACGATGCTTTACGTTATCAGCGACGAAATGATTCCCGAGACGCACGCGCACGGCTCTGAAAGTGGAGCGACCTTTGCGCTTCTCGTTGGATTTTGCGTTATGCTCGTCACCGACGTGCTGCTGGGGTAAGTTTTAACGGCAAACCCCGAAAAAACTTTCGGATTTTTACAAAAATACGGTAAAAATATGAAAAAAAGACTTGACAAACGGTAAAATCAATGTTATAATGATTTGCCGCTTGAATTGAAGGTCAAAAATGGTATTAAAAACCTACCTTTATCAGCGAGTCTTGCGCCCAAAAGTGGTGCTTAAAGAAAGAGAGGTGCTTTTCGTGTACGCAGTTTTTGAGACAGGCGGAAAGCAGTACAAGGTAAACGAAGGCGATGTAATTTTCATCGAACGTCTTGAGGCTTCCGAAGGCGATACTGTAAAGTTCGACAAGGTTCTCGTAGTTTCTGATAACGACGGTCTTAAGGTTGGCGCTCCTTACGTTGACGGCGCAGCTGTAAACGCAGTTGTTGTTAAGAACGGTAAGGCCCCCAAGATATACGTTATGACGTATAAGCCGAAGAAGAACGAGAAAAAGAAGATCGGTCACAGACAGCCTTACACCAAGGTTCAGATCAGCTCTATCGCTGCTAACTGAGCAAACGAAAAAAGATGACTACCATCACTTTTTTCAAAAAGAACGGAGTTTATTACGGCTTTAAGGAAACCGGACATTCCGGCTTTGCAGAAGAGGGAAACGACATTGTATGTTCGGCGCTCTCGGCAATGACGATGCTGATAATAAACGCCATTGAAGTCTCGTACGCTTCAGACGTTGATTATAAGATCGACGAAAAAACCACCGATATTACGGTTATGGCAAAGGCGGCGCTTCCTACCGAGGAAAGCGACGAGAAAAAGCAGTACGCCGTATCGGGACTCTTCTACGCATATTATCTGCAGCTTTGCGATCTGCTGGAAGATTACTACGATTTTATCGACGTTAAAGAAGTAGAGCTCGACTGAGGAAAAGAAATTTTCCGAAAATTACAAAGTTTACATGAAAGGAACTAAGACAATGTTCAGAATTAGCTTACAGTTCTTCGCTCATAAGAAGGGTGTTGGTTCGACCAAGAACGGTCGTGACAGCGAATCCAAGCGTCTTGGTGTTAAGAAGGCAGACGGACAGTCCGTAATCGCAGGTAACATCATCGTAAGACAGCGCGGAACTCATATTCATCCCGGCAACAACGTCGGACGCGGATCTGACGATACTCTTTACGCTCTTATCGACGGAAAGGTAAAGTTCGAACAGATCGCAAAGGACAGAAAGTGCGTTAGCGTTTACGCTGACTGATTTTCGTCATAGAAAACGAGTATTCGACACAAAAGCCGCAGAAGGGCAGATTATGCCGTTTTGGGGCTTTTTGTTTTAAGTTTTGGAGATTTTAGCTATGAATAACAAATTATGGGCAGGACGTTTTTCAAAAGAACTCAACAAGGTGGCGGACGATTTCAATTCGTCCATACCGTTTGACAGCCGTATGTATTCTCAGGATATACGCGGCTCGATAGCGCACGCTACTATGCTCGGTATGCAGGGCATAATCACTATCGACGAGGCACACACGATAATAAACGAGCTTGTAAAAATCGAGGAAGATATTACCGAGGGACGTCTCGAGATCGATATGACCGCAGAGGACGTTCACATGTTCGTTGAGAGCGTTCTCACCGAGCGTATCGGAGATACGGGCAAGAAGCTTCATACTGCGCGCAGCCGTAACGATCAGGTTGCACTTGACGTACGCCTTTATCTCAAGGACGAGACCGATAATATAATAGAGGATATCTGCTCGCTTATCGAAGCACTCACCGATAAGGCAGACGAGTATAAGGACGCTATAATGCCCGGATATACTCATATGCAGAGAGCACAGCCAATAACCTTCGGACATCATCTTATGGCGTACGTTTCAATGTTTATGCGCGATATCGAACGCATTTCTGAGGCGTCTGCGCGTATGATGTCGGCATCTCCCCTCGGATCGTGCGCTCTTGCGGGAACGACCTATAATACAGACAGACAGCGTACTGCTGATATTCTCGGTTTCCAGTACCCCTGCCGCAACTCGCTTGACGGCGTTTCGGACAGAGATTTCGCAATTGAGCTTTGCGCGGCTTATTCTATAGCTATGATGCATATTTCGCGTCTTTCCGAGGAGATAATCCTCTGGTCGTCGTGGGAGTTCAAGTTTATCGAGCTTGACGACTCCTTCTCGACCGGCTCCTCCATTATGCCGCAGAAGAAAAATCCCGATATGGCAGAGCTTGCGCGCGGAAAGACGGGCAGAGTTTACGGCGATCTTATGACTCTTCTTACTATTATGAAGGGGACTCCGCTTGCGTATAACAAGGATATGCAGGAGGACAAGGAAGCAATTTTTGACGCCGTTGACACCCTTAAGGCGTGCCTTGGCGTCTTTGCCCCTATGATAAAGACGATGCGTCCCATACGCGAAAATATGTACGCTGCGGCGCAGAAGGGCTTTATAAATGCAACCGACGTTGCCGACTATCTCGTAGGTAAGGGACTTCCGTTCAGAAGCGCTTACAAAATAACCGGTCAGCTCGTCGGAAAATGCGTTGCCGAGGGCAAAGTACTCGATAATCTTTCACTTGACGAGTACCGCGAATTCTCCGAGCTTTTTGATGAGGACCTTTACGGATTTATCTCGCTTGAGAGCTGCGTGAGCAGACGTACCTCGTACGGCGGCACGTCGCCCGAATCGGTGGCATCTCAGATAGAGTATGCAAGAGAATTTCTCGATGCTTTTAAGATCGACGAAGAATAAAATAAAAAATCCATCACAAGCGTGATGGATTTTTATTTTAATTTTCACAGCGCCGCTCCGTTTTTGATAAGAGTGTCGCGAAGGAGCTTTGTGTCAAGCGTGTGTGCGCACTCTCCCGTCTTGTACGCAAGAGCCGCCGCAGTTCCCGCCGCCTGACCGAGAGTTGCACAGATCGGCATAATTCTGACCGACGCCTGCGCCTCGTGGGTTGCCGAGATACATCTTCCGGCAACGAGTAGGTTGTCGTATTCCTTCGGGAGAAGCGAGCGATAGGGAATAGAATATCTCTCCTCGCCCTTAAAATAATAATGTGAGGTTCCCGAACCCGCGGGATTATGAATATCTATATCGTAATTTCCGAGAGCTATCGCATCGTCGAAATAGGTAAGATTTTTAAGGTCCTCGACGGTCAGAACGTAAATTCCTTTGAGCTTACGGCTCTCTCTTACACCGATCTCACTTGCTATCGAGATAAGCGTGCTGTTTTCAAACGCTTTTGAGTGCTTTTTTAGGAAAAGCTCCATCTCATATACCTGACGGCGCGCCGCGATCTCTGCACGGCTCTTATCAAAGGGATCTGTAGGATCAAGCTTTACGATTCTCGTGGTGTTGAAGTGAACTATTCCTTCGCCTATGCCGTAGAATACGAGAATATCCTCGCGAGGATTTTTGATCTCGCCGCTTTTCTGAAGCTCCTTGTATTTTTCGTTTATCGTTGCGCTGTCCTTTTTGAACTGTGCAACGTCAACTCCGCTCATTCTGAAGCAGGTCGTCATCGGCTGACAGAGTCCGTCGCTTTCACGCCCGAGCTGATAATCACAGCCCGCAAGGTAAAACAGATTTCCGTCTCCCGTTGTGTCGATAAAGAAGTCGGCTTCGAGAGTTAAAATACCTGCATCGGTAGTAACGCTTACGCTCTTTATCTTGTTTTTCTCGCAGTTTACGGCACAAAGACAAGCGTGGAAAAGAAGGTCAACGCATGCCTCGCTTACCATATCGTCAAGCAGGAGCTTGAAGTATTCGGGCTTAAATCTCATAAGCGAAAACTCGCTCGTGTATTTCTTTTCACGCTCACGCATTTCCGCAAATATTCCGCTGCTCAAATGGTTTCCAACCTTGTTATCCTCACCGAGCGTCCAGTAACGCATAAAGGGATATACGAGGTTGTTTGATATTGCGCCTCCGAGAGTTCCGCTCTTTTCGATAAGTAAAACCGAGAGTCCCTCTCGAGAAGCACTGACAGCCGCCGCGACACCCGCGAGTCCGCCTCCTGCAACTATAAGATCGTATTTCTTCATAATAGAGTCTCCTTTTTAGATCGCTATATGAAAATAATATCACACAATTATCGAAAAAACTTATATTTTCAGAAATTTATATTGAATAAACGAAACTTTTATGCTATAATTTGTTTGAAATTGTACAATTAGTAGAGGAAAAGATATGAATTACAGCTCTCTGAACGATCTTATTGATTATCTTGAATATGGCACGAAGCTACATATCGGAGTTTTGTTTTTCGGTTCTTTTGGTAACGAAAAACTCGTTTTGCCACACGAAAGACAGATACATAAAAGTCCCCTTTGCGGAGTTATGAAGGAAACTCCAAATGGATTCAAGCGCTGTTATTATTGCAGAAATTATGCTGTAAAAAAGGCACTTACGGACAAAAAGGCGTTCGGCGGACTTTGTATAAACGGAGTGTATGAATACATTCGGCCCGTGCTAATAGACGACAAGGTGGTCAGCGTAATTTTTATAGGAAATATACTTCCGCAGGAAAATAAACTTGAAAAATTGAAATGGAAGCTGCGCGAAAATCATGATCTGATCAGATCTCTGGAGAGCGGTTTTTCCCCCGAGCGTTGCGAAAGGATCGGTGAGCTTATCGAGAGCTATATAAGAATGATCCTTGAGCTTTGCCCGAACGAAACGAAAAATGAAGATTTCGATCCTCTTATCGAAAATCTTAAAAGCTACATTGAAGCAAACCTTGAATACGAAATAGATCTCTCAATGCTTGCAAATATATTTCATTATAACGAAAAATATCTCGGACGACTCTTTAAGAATAAGACCGGATTTTCTTTCAGCGAATGGGTAAATCTGAGAAGAACAGAAAGAGCCGGGGAAATGCTTCTTTACGGAAAAGAGAGTGTTATAAGTATATCGGAAAAGGTCGGCTTTAATAACGTAACCTATTTCAACAGAGTTTTCAAAAAGTATTACGGTGTTACTCCGAGCGAGTATAGAAAAAAAGGATAAAAATATCCCACAGACAGGTCTGTGGGATATTTTTTTAGTTATTTACTGAATTTATAAGATACGAAAGCTCTGTTTCAAACTTTGCTCCGTACCAATGGTTATCTTCCTTTGCGGTGGCTTTTATACATCTTAAGGTGTAGTCTGCGGCAATCTTTGCGCTCTCAAAAGCACTCTTTTGGCGAGTAAGCGCACCAACGAATGCGGAAGCGTAGATGTCTCCCGTTCCGTGACAGCTGTTGGGGAGAAAGTCGTGCTCGTAGTACGAGTAGCTTCCGTTTTCAAATATAACTATACCTGTCTTACCTGACTCGTAGCTGACGCCTGTGAGAATGACGTTTTTAACGCCGAGTCCGGTCAGCTTTGTAAGGAGAGAGTCGATATACTCCCTGTCGTATTCGGTCTTGTACTCAACGCCGGTGAGGAAGCACGCTTCGGTAATGTTGGGTATGATATAGTCTGCACTTGTGCAGAGCTTTACCATCTCTTTTACAAATTCGCCGTCAAATCCGGGATAGAGCTTTCCGCCGTCTGCCATTGCGGGATCAACTATGCGTACGCAGTTATCCTTTGCACACGAGGCGAAGATGTCTTTAACGTATCCGATCTGTCTCGTACTTCCGAGATAGCCGGTATATATCGTATCAAACTTGATATTTTCCTTTTCCCAATGCGAACGGATATCGGGCATATCGTCGGTCAGATCGCGGAAAGTATATCCCGAAAATCCTGCGGTATGCGTAGATAAAACTGCGGACGGCAACACACACGTCTCGACACCGCAAGCCGAGATTATGGGCAGTGCGACGGTGAGAGAGCACTGACCGACACACGAAATATCCTGAATAGTTAAAACTTTTTTGTACGACATTTATTTTACCTCTTTACAAATCGTTATAAATGTATTATAATCATTTTTGATAATATGTAAATTACCAAAATAGGAGAATTTTATATAACCAGATGGCAAGAGATAAAAAATACTACACACTATACAAGACCTTGAAAGGGAAGATACTTTCGGGCGAATATAAGCCGGACCAAAAGCTACCCTCAAAAAGAACGATGGCTGATATGACTAGCAATAGCGTGATAACCGTACAAGGAGCTTACGATCTGCTATCTGACGAGGGATATATCTATTCAAAGGAGCGAAGCGGATATTACGTCGCAGAGTTTGATCCTCTTTATATAAAGGAAGCGGATAACGTGCGCGCTCTCCCTTTGCTTAACGAGGAAAACGATCTTCCGAGCGGTGATTTTGAATACTCGGTATGGTTCAAAACACTTCGCAAGGTTATATCCGATAAGGGAGAAAAGCTGTTCGTGAAATCGCCTGCAAAGGGCTGCGCCGTGCTTCGTAACGCTATATCCGAATATCTTTACAGATATCGCGGAATGTACGCAGAGCCCGAGCGTATCATTATCGGATCGGGGGCTGAGCAGCTCTACGACACGGTGGTTCGCCTGTTTGGACGCGATAAGATATACGCGATAGAAGACCCCTCGTACGCACAGATCGAAACTGTATATGAAGGAATGGGCGTCACCGTTGAAAAGCTGAAGATGGGTAGTGACGGAATAGAAAGCGACGCTCTTATCAGCTCGCGCGCAAACGTTTTGCACGTTACTCCTTTTCACAGCTATCCGTCGGGAGTTACGGCAAGCGCCAAGAAAAGACACGAATATCTCGCATTTGCCAATAAAAACGGCGGATATATCGTTGAGGACGATTTTGACAGCGAGTTTTTCGTTCCGGGTAACCCAATAGAGTCCCTTTACTCACTCGATAGCGGAAACAGGGTACTGTATATGAATACTTTTTCAAAAAGCTTGTCTCCCTCAATGCGAATGGGATATATGGTTCTGCCGCGTGATCTCCTTGGAAAATATGACGAAAAGATGAGTATGTATTCCTGCACGGTGCCGGTTATAGATCAATACGTGCTTGCCGAGTTCATAAAAAGCGGTAATTTTGAGCGTCATCTGAACCGTATGAGAAGAAAAATGAAAGAAATTAAATAAATTTTCAAAAAACTCTTGACAAATGAAAAGTTTTTTTGTATAATTGTGTTCGGTTAGCGGGCGCTAACTGAAAATGCTTACGGAGGGACCTATGACACTGCGAGACGCACAAGAGGGAAGAGAATATATCATTCAGAGCATCGTTACAGACGACGAAGAGCTCGATGCTTTCCTTTTTTCACTTGGCTGCTATGAGGGCGAGCCGATAACCGTCGTGTCCCATCTTAAGGGCAGTCTCGTAGTCTCCATTAAGGACGGTAGATATAGCATCGACAAAGAACTCGGTGAAGCCATCCTTGTTAAAGAAAAATAATCTAACGGTTATTTTTTTGACCGTCGGTTAGCAACTGCTAACCGAAGCGCTTTACAGTATCTGTAACTAAACGAAATTTTTTATCTTCCAGGAGGAAAAACAAATGAGAATTGCACTTGCGGGTAATCCCAATAGCGGCAAGACCACGATGTACAACGCTCTGACCGGCAGCAGCGAAAAGGTCGGAAACTGGGCGGGAGTTACCGTGGAAAAGAAAGAACACGCAATCAAGAAAAGCTTTTGCGGCGACCTTGACGGTCTTATCGCGGTAGATCTTCCGGGTGCGTACTCAATGTCTCCGTTTACGTCAGAGGAGAGTATTACGAGCGCATACGTAAAGACTGAAAATCCCGATGCTATTATCAACATCGTGGACTCGACCAACCTCAGCAGAAGTCTTTTCTTTACGACACAGCTCCTTGAGCTCGGAATTCCGGTTGTTATCGCTCTTAATAAGACTGATATCAATAAGAAAAAGGAAACGAAGATAAACGTTGCCTCTCTCTCCGAAAAGCTCGGATGCCCCGTAATAGAGACGGTTTCGACATCGGCTGAAGGACTTTCCGAGCTCGTTAACGCCGCAGTTTCGGTTATAGGCAAGAGTCAGAAGGCGCCTTACGTTCAGGATGATATTGATCTTTCCGACAAGAAGGCGGTAGTTGATGCAGATAAAAAACGTTTTGATTTCGTAAATAAGATCGTAAAAGACGTTGAGAAGAGAAAGGTCTTTACAAAGGACAAGAACTCGCAGGATAAGATAGACGCTATCCTTACAAATAAATGGCTCGGTATTCCGATCTTTGCACTGGTTATGTTCCTTGTTTTCCAGATCTCGCAGGCATGGCTCGGAGTCTGGGTCGCGGAGGGCTACGTATTTAACGAAGGCGCCGATAACGAGCTTGTTATTCCGGGACTCGTTACCTTTATCGAGATGTTTGGAGAATGGGTTGCGGGACTTATGGAAAACGCAAACCCGCTGATCACCTCTATCCTTGTTGACGGTATTATCGGCGGTGTCGGTGCGGTAGTCGGATTCTTACCTCTCGTAATGGTCATGTACTTCCTTATCGCACTCCTCGAGGACTGCGGCTATATGGCACGCGCTACCGTCGTTCTCGATCCGATATTCAAAAAGGTCGGTCTTTCGGGTAAATCGGTAATTCCGTTTATTATCGGTACGGGCTGTGCTATCCCCGGCGTTATGGCTTGCCGTACTATCCGTAACGAGCGCGAGAGAAGAGCTACCGCAATGCTTGCACCCTTTATGCCGTGCGGAGCAAAGCTTCCCGTTATTGCGCTTTTCGCAGGAGCATTCTTCGGAGACGCTTCGTGGGTAGGAACTCTTATGTATTTTGCGGGAATAGTTATCATATTCCTTTGCGCGCTCCTTATAAATAAGCTCACGGGACATAAGAACAGAAAATCCTTCTTTATAATAGAGCTTCCCGAATATAAAGCTCCTTCCTTTAAGAGAGCGGCAATATCTATGTGCCAGCGCGGATGGGCTTACATAGTCAAGGCGGGAACGATCATTCTGGTATGTAACTTTGCGGTTCAGCTTATGCAGTCCTTTACATGGAGCTTCGTACCTGCTGAAAACGCAGCGGATTCGATCCTTGCTACGATCTCCACGCCCTTTGCATACGTATTTGCTCCTATCGTCGGTGTCGTTGCCTGGCAGCTTGCTGCGGCAGCTATTACCGGATTTATCGCAAAAGAGAACGTTGTCGGAACACTTGCAGTTTGCTTTGTAGGACTTGAAAACCTCATAGATACCGAGGAATTTGCACTTATGGAGGGTGCGGCGGGCGCAGAGGTTGCGGGAATTATGGCAATTACCAAGGTTGCCGCACTCGCTTACCTTATGTTCAATCTTTTCACGCCTCCGTGCTTTGCAGCTATCGGTGCTATGAATTCGGAGATCAAGAGCAGAAAATGGCTCTGGGCGGGTATCGGACTCCAGTTCGGTGTAGGATATTCGGTCGGATTCCTCGTTTATTTCTTCGGAACGCTCTTTACCTCTGCAAGCTTCGGAAGCATCTGGATGCCTATCGTCGGCTGGGCGATAGTGGGTGCGTTTGCACTTGTTCTCTCTGTACTTATCATCAAGAAGAATAATGAAATCAAGAACGAATATGCCCTTAAGGCATAAAATTGGAGAAAAAATGGACAATATTATCGCAATTATTATAATACTTCTGATAGTTGGAGGCGCCGGCGCGTACATTATCAAGGCAAAGAAAAGCGGAAAGAAATGTATCGGCTGTCCTGACTCGTGCTCGTGCAGTGCCGGTAAAGAAGGCGATAAAAAGTCATCTTGCGGCGGAAACTGCGGTGCTTGCGGCGGATGCTCGAGCGATAAGTAAAAATCAGATCCTAACGTACAAATACCTTTTACCTTAAAAAGCAAGACGCACCGAATAAGCCACGGTGCGTTTTGTTTTTTTGTATTTTGTATTGAAAAGATACGTGATATATGCTATAATTATGTAGAAAGATCTCAGAAAGGGAAGAGTCGGTGTCTTTTACCGCTCTCGGTTTTATGATATGGCAAAAATTATCGTGGTTGGAAGTCTCAACGTTGATATTACCGCGTACGCAAGTCGTTTTGCGCGCGACGGAGAGACTGTTAAGGGAGACGATATAAAGTTCGGTCCGGGAGGAAAGGGCGGAAATCAGGCAAGCGCTGCGGCAAGAGCAGGCGGAGAGGTCTGTATGATCTCGCGTATCGGCAGAGATGTTCTTTCGGGCGTTATTACTGATCATTATAATAAGGAGGGAATCTCCGATAAATATCTTTCGCGCAGCGACAGTTTGCCTACGGGAAGTGCGGTTATTGAGGTGAGCGCCGAGAACGGTCAGAATAAGATAGTCGTTATTGCGGGCGCAAACTCCGAGCTTTCCGCGGAGCACGTCAGGGAAGCGCAGGAAGAGTTTAAGGATTGCGACGTTTTCCTCACGCAGCTCGAAACGGGACTTGATCCGATATACGAAGGTATAAATCTTGCCAAAAAATACCAAAAAACGGTAATTCTCAATCCTGCGCCGCTCCAGAAATTACCAAATGATATACTTATGAACGTAGATTATTTCACGCCGAACGAGACTGAAGCTGAGTTTTATTCGGGTGTCAAGATCGAAAACGAAGAGGATGCCTCAAGGGCGGCAAAAGAGATAATCAAGCTTGGCGTTAAGAACGTAGTTATAACGCTTGGTAAAAGGGGAGTATATTTCTCAAACGGAAAAGAAAGCTTTTCGGTTGCAACCAAGCTGCTTAAGGCGGTGGATACCACGGGTGCAGGCGACGCCTTTAACGGCGGACTTGCAGTAGCGCTCGGTGAAGGAATGGATATAAAGGACGCCCTCAAATTTGCCAACTGCGCCGGATCGCTGTCAGTGACGAGATACGGTGCGGCAACCTCGGGCGCGTACAGATCTGAAATAAAGGAAATGATGAAGGATTTTTACGGAGTAGAGATAAACTGAAAATAAAATATTTAACCGCAGACAGATTTGTGTCTGCGGTTTGTTTTTTTAATAAAAGTGGAATTTTGTTATATCGGAAATCGTGCACGGAAAAAGTACACACAATATATTGTGTTCGTGGCGAAACTAAAGTGAAATAAACGCTGTGGAAAACTCCTGTGGATAAAATAACGGTCAAAATAGTTTTCCACAGGCGAAATCCACAGGGGAGAAGCATAAGGGATGCATGCCTGTGGATTTATGTTTAATTATACTAAATGATTATTTAGTATAATAGAGGGGAGTGAAAACGGGGTAAAAAGCCCCTGAAGGTCCCCTGAGACCAAAAGTCCCCCGATAAGCCAAAAATACCGTAGGTTCAAATGACCTACGGTATTTTTATTAAAAAGTATTTAATTTTCGGAAATTATTTTTCTGAGATAGCTTGCAGCCGTTGCGATATCCTTTGCGGGATCCGATCCTACCTCACGCTCAATCGTAAGATAACCTTTGTATCCGATTTCTTCGTACGCTTTAAGCAGTCCTACAAAATCTACCTTTCCTGTACCGAGCGCAACCTCCATAAACGATCTTCCTTTGGGTGCGTTCGGATCCTCTACGATGTGCGGTACTACACGGTAGATTATCTCGGGATCTCTGTAAAACAAATGGACGCCGTCCTTTGCGTGCGTATGTACAATATAATCCTTTAATGTATAAACGCCTTTAACAGGATCTGAATTCGTTACCATAACGAGGTTTGCAGGATCGTAGTTTACTGCCACGCCTTTTGAGGACAGCGAGTCAAGAAAGCCCTTGAGGATCTCAGGCGTTTCGGGACCGGTCTCAACGGCGAAATGAGCGTCCATCGAGTCTGCAAATTCGGCGAGCTCGAAGCAAGCTTGCTGCATTATTTTGTATCTCTCGTGCGACGGATCGCTCGGTACGACGCCTATATGAGTCGTAACTATATCAGTACCAAGCTCCTTGGCGGTCTCCATAATACGTTTGGAGGTTTCAATAAGCTCGGGGTTTATTTCGGGATTTCCGAAGCCGCGTCCGAGATCTCCGCATATCGCAGAAACTTTGAGTCCGTTGTCACCGAGGTGCTTTTTGACCTCTGAAATCTTCGCAGAGTTCATATTTTCGGGTGCGAGCTCACCTCTGGAGGCATACATCTGAACTCCGTTTGCACCGCATTCTGCGGCCTTTTTTATCGCTTCAGCGACCGTTGTTCTGAAAGAATCTGTAATGATTCCTATTGGGAAATTATACATTTTCGTATATCCTCTCTTTTTTTGTTTTTTACGTTAAATTCCTCTTTTTTAATATATTAAAGAAGAATTCGTTTGATTTTTTTCGAGATAATCTGCCATAAAACGCTCGTATTCGAAGATCTGTTTGGCACAGATAAGTGTTTCTTTCGGCGTTTTCGGTGAATTTATAACGGTATAGAGTGCGTGTAGCTCAAGTCTGCTGTCAAATATCGCAAATGCGGCAAGTACTCTGTGTCTGAAAACGTCGGGCTTCATACTCTCCGGGCATTTATCAAATACGAAGTGATTTTTCTGTTTGAATGCGTAGTAATGCTCAACGAAAAAGCGCTTTCCTATCTTATTAAGCTGTGCCTCGAGATACTCGAATTCAACGTCGGAAAGCGGACGAAGATCCCCGTATTTATACGGTGCATATACGCTCATAATACATCACTTTTAGCCGAAGCTACCGCTTTTTTTACGTCCGAATAGGTATATAGCGATCCGAGAACGAAAACGGGAAGTCCGCACTCTCGCGCGTGCTTTAATGCCGTACTGACGGCATTTTTTATACTATTGCAAGCTTGAGAATCAACCGACAGATCACGGTAGATATCAGAGAGCGCATCAGACGGCAGCGCCCGTGGATTATCGGGAGTTATCGTATATACGTGTTTGGCAACCGAGGATATCATCTTCGACATAGTCATATAGTCCTTATCGGCAAGCACACCGGTTACTACGATAACTTTTTTATCTCCGAAATATTTTTTAATGCTTTTTACAGTTTCACTTACGCCTTGAGGATTATGAGAACCGTCGAAGAACACGGTCGGATCGTCGCAGATCTTTTCAAAGCGCGCCTTCCATTTGCTTTGTAAAAGTCCGGTCTTGATGGCTTTTTCGCTTATGGAATATCCGATATGATTAAGCAGATCAACGGCTTCAAGGACGTTTGCGGCGTTAAATATCTGATAGCTTCCGAGAAGCGGAATTCTGACGTTTTTGTAGCTCTTATAATCAAATTCGGTGCCGTCAAGCGACTGTGAGTGAATTTTTACGGCGGACGGATCGGTGAAAAAGATCTCCGAAGAATTTGAAAGAGCAGTGTCTGATATTACCTTTTTGACAGCTTCTTTGTGCTCGGGCGCGGTAGCACATCCGAGCAGTACTCCTCTTCCCTGCTTTATTATTCCCGCCTTTTCGAGCGCGATCTCCTCAACCGTGTCACCAAGGATCGCCGTATGATCGAGCGCAATACCCGTTATTACCGAAATTACGGAATTTTTTATAACATTTGTGGCATCAAGACGACCGCCAAGACCAACCTCGAGGACGACTATATCACAGTTGTTTTGCTTAAAATACAGCATTGCAAGTGCACTTATAAGCTCAAATTCTGTGGGCGGATCGTCCATTTTATCGGCTATAATACTTACTTTGTACGTAAGCTCGGCAAGCTCGTCGTTTGATATTTCCTGCCCGTTTATCATCATTCTTTCGTTAAAGCTTTCTATGTACGGAGAGGTAAAAAGTCCCGTTTTGAGCCCCGATGCGGTGAGCACCGAGGAAAGCATAGAGCAAAACGAGCCCTTGCCGTTGGTTCCTCCAACGTGAATGAATTTCAGAGAGTCTTGCGGATTTCCGAGCTTTTCAAGCAGTTCGGAGACTCTTGAGAGTCCGGGGCGGCTTCCGCGCCAGTCTATTGAATGTATATATTCAAGTGCCTTTGTATAATCCATTTTTCCTCGCGGTTCAGTCGTGCCTTTTGTTAAAAAGTGCGACTAGAGAATCGTTCTTCATTATAAGATATATGATCGCGCTTTCGCACACCGAGATCAAAAGATAGGTGGGTATTCTTAAGAGCAAAACGGGTATTTCGTACCTCCAGAAGAGCCAAAGTCCGAAGCTTTTTATCAGAACGCTTCCGATAAAATGTGCGGTGGCTACGGTGAAAATTACACGAAACGACAGTCTTTTCTTGGAAAAGCATTTTGAGATTATGCCCGATATTACACCTATCAAAACAGCACCGAGCGTTATTATCGGATTAAGTGCAGGATTAGGAGAGGTGATACAGCTTACGATATCCGAAACCGCGGCAACGACAGCGCCCGCTACCGGTCCGTAAAATACTCCGGAGAGTATTATAGGGATATTTTCGAAAGTCAAGCGAATGGGACCGAACGTGAGATAGGTCTTACATATCCAGCCGATAGCTACGCTGAGTGCCGTCATAAGACCGAGCGTTGCTATCATTTTGGTAGTGGTAAGGCGATTTTGCGTATTTTTTTGCATAAAAACCTCCTTTACCGCTTGATGTTTGTACAGTAAAGGAGATCATAAATATAATTTAATCTTCTTGTACGGAAAATATATTCCGTGCATATTCTGTGCAATTTGGAAGCGGGATGCAGAGCCCGAACCGCAAACCGGCTTTAGTGGCACGGTTTTTCGTTCTCCCGACAACTCCCTGTTCGGGGGACACTTAACGAACAAGCTCTTACTCTTCAAGGGGTATTATATCACAGAACGCGAAAAAGTCAATATATTTTTAGATTTTGCTCTCGTTTTCGTCGATAATTTTACATCCGCGGAAATAGTAGGAAAGAACGTCCGTGCAGTAAAATCCGTTTTCCACCATCTTCTCCGCGCCTGCGAGACTGAGTCCCAGACCGTGTCCGACTCCGTACGTTCTTATAACTATTCCGCCGTACGCCTCCTCGATCTCAAAGAAGTCGGATCTTAAATCAAATATATCCATAAAAATTTCCGAGGAGATCTCGCACGAGTAAAGCGAAACGCTGCTTACACGCCCCGTGCGGGAGAGCGTCAGCGAGGGCGAAATATCCTCGCTATGAGCGGTGTTAAGATATAGGGCAAGCTTGCGCTTCAAGTCGATATCAAGGACGTAATTTTCGAAAATTTCCGCCTTTTCGGGCGTTATTACGCTTTCAAGATAAGGATATTCCCTTCCAAGCGCCTCATAAGCGCTTTGCGTTGTCATATATGACGATCTGTGAACGAGCGCAAGGGCATAGCTGTTTTCGTAAAGCAGGTACTTCCCTTTCGTCTCCTCAATGGCGTGCAAAATGGAATCGATGTATTTTTGTCCGTCACCTCCGTGCTTTTGCAGATATTCTTCGTTATCGCAGTAGCTGAGACTGAATTTGCAGGTGCAGTAGTCTGCATCGGCACCGCATCCCTCGCGGCAGGCGCCTTTCAAGTAATAGCAGGCGCTTCTGAGGGCTATAACGGCGGCGTTCAGCGTTTCTTCGGAGTATTTACGGTCGATCACGTTAAGCGTAACACCGAGCAAATATTCGTCCCTGTGAAGGGATTTATATTCGTTATTTTCGTGAAAGTAAACGCTTACCGTTTCCGGCTCGTCTTTGTGCAAAAATCGTCTGTAAAGATTTGCACCCACTATCGGAAGCGCGGTGGCAAGAAGGATAAAAAGCAGTAACAAAAGTATTCCAAAGCGCAAATTTTTCAAAAAAATCACCCGTAATATAATATATTTTTACAATATAAAATATTACGGGTGAGAATTATTATATATTTAATTTTTGACTACTTTTCGGCTTTTGCCGTGCATTTCTTCCATTTGCCCGAGAAGTAAAAGATAATGCCGATCCAGAACGGCGTAAAGCCGGCAATCGCGTCTCCGAGCCAGAAGCCGAAGTAGCCCATATCAAACACGAGACCGAGCAGTACTGCAAGTCCTATGCGGAGCACTATTCCGTCGAGTATGGCGGTCGCGAAATTTATCATAGTGTGACCGCTTCCGTTGATAAGTGCGTTCATTACAGCACGCAGTGAGCTTGCAAGGAACATCATAAGCGCTATGGGAACGTATTCTCCCGAGAGGCGCAGTGCATCGGCGCTTGTCTCGTCTGCGAAAAGACCGAATATCTTTTCTGGAGAAATGACTATAACCGTCGAGAAAATTATAACTATGGCAAGGGTTATGAAAAGCACGTCGCGCATTATGCGCCTAACTCTGTCAAATTTACCCGCAACGAGATTCTGACCTACCATAGTCGAGCCCGCAGTGTTAAAGGCGTTCGAGAAGAGGTTTACTACCGACGCAAGTTTGTTTGCTATGCCCGAGAAAGCAGATACGGCTACGCCGTAGTCGTTTATAAAGGCGTTTACGAAGAGCTTTGATACCTGGACGGATGCAAATTTAATAGCCATAGGAGAGCCGAGCGAGACGAATGCTTTTAGCATATTCTTGTCCCATTTGATAAAGTCATTAATTTTGGTGTTCAGTTCAAATTCCCGTCTTTTTATAACGAGAAATATCGTACACGAAATGAAGCTTACCGCCTGACTTATAACCGTAGCGATCGCCGCACCGAATGCGCCGTGATCCTTTACGAGAATAATGTCAAGAACGATATTTATTACCGTAGAAACACCGATGAATATAAGAGGATGCTTTGAATCTCCCATACCGCGCAGTATCGCGCTGACGACGTTGTAGCCGTAGATAAACACGAGTCCTATCATACAGACCCTCGAGTAAGCCGCCGCTTCGGTGAGCGCTTCCTCCGGAGTATTCATAATATCGAGCATAAAGTCTTGAAATACGAGTCCCAGAGAGCTTATAATTACAGCGCACAAAAAGAGAAAAGAGCTCATGGTTCCGACAAATTTACCGATCTTGTGTCTCTGTCCTGCACCGATAAAGCGTGCGATAAGTATCTGCCCCGCGCTCGCAAAGCCCATACCTATAAAGGTAAGGAGATTGGTAACGTCCCCGCCGACCGATACCGCCGATATTCCCATTTCGCCCATCTCGTGACCGACGACTATCATATCCACCATACTGTAAACTACCTGCAATATGTTAGAAAGAAGTAGCGGCCATGCAAAGATGATGAGATGTCTTGTTATGTTTCCTTTTGTAAAGTCTTTTATTTGTGAGTTTTGCATATTAACCTTCATAAGTAACGTGAATTCCGAAAATTATTATACATCTTTTGAGGAAATTTGTCAATGTTTGATGAGCTTGTTATATATAAAGAGATTTTGCTTATAAATCACAATAAAAACGGCAGTACGTTTTTTCGTACTGCCGTTAAAATTTTTAGTGTAGATCCGAGTTACAGAATGATCTTACCGTTTTCGTCGGTCTTGTACCATCCCTCACCTCTAAGCTGACCCTTGGTCGAGCTCTCGGTGATGTAGAACTTTTCGGTGTTTATAACAACTACTCCGTCCCACTCGATCATGTAGTAGTCGCCGTCGATCTCGGTTACTCTGGTGTATGCTCCCTGTCCGTTAACGATGTAACGCTTAACGTTTCCGTCCATATAGAAGGTCTCGTTAAGGAAGTTTCCGTTCTCGTCTGCATAGTACC
>SVSI01000021.1 GCA_015064385.1 Oscillospiraceae bacterium
GTAAATGGGACTTGGACGGCACAACGGCTTATGAGTTCAGCGGTGATGGAAACGGAGCCTTGCTCCTGCCTAATGTCACCTATGAATTTTCTTACGATATCAAGAAAGACCAAATCTCCATCGACTACGAAAATGAGTCTGTCCGTGACGGTACATACACATTCACTGTTGAGGATAACACACTCACGCTCATCGGCGGCGAAGGCACCGCCGAGGTTGGTAAGGTATATGAGCTGACATTGGTAAAAGAGTAATAGTAGGTGTCGCATTCTATGAGAAAAACAATCTGTTTGTTGACGAAAATTTTTCAAAAATTTTCATAACACGATATAACAATACAACAAGCCCCGGCAGACTTAAAAATCTGTCGGGGCTAATTATTTGTTTACTGCGGAGCAAATATAAACAAACCAATTTATAATTTCTCCGATAAGAACATCACGCGTTTACTCTTACGCTTTTTATATTATTTTTCGGGAGTGTAGCTGTCCTTGAGACTTACTATACGGTTAAAGGTGTTCGGATATTTGGAATCCTTTACGAAATATCCCGTACGCACGAACTGGAACTTATCTCCCGCCTCGGCGCCGTCAAGAGCGAGCTCGACCTTACAGCCCTCAAGCTTTTTGAGCGACTCGGGATTAAGGTAGTCGTTGTAGGTAGCGCCCTCGGGCATATCGTTGAGGTTCGGGATGGTAAAGAGCTTGTCGTAGAGCATAATATCGACGTCCTTGCAGAATTTTGCAGAAAGCCAATGGATAGTGCCCTTGACCTTACGGCCGTCGATGGGCTTGTTATTGCCCGACTCAAGGTCTGCAGTGCAGCGGATCTCGGTAACGTTGCCGTTTTCGTCCTTAATTACCTCGTTGCATTTGACGATGTACGCGCCCATAAGACGAACCTCGCCGTCCGGCTTCATGCGGAAGAACTTCGGGGGCGGATCGTCCGAGAAATCGTCTGCATCGATATATACCTCGCGAGTGAAGGGAATCATACGCTCGCCTGCCTCGGGGTTCTGAGGATTGTTGGAAACGGGGAAGTATTCCACCTTGTCCTCGGGATAGTTTGTAACCACTACCTTTATCGGCTTCATAAGAGCGATGCGGCGCTCTGCGCTCTGGTTAAGCTCCTCGCGTATGCAGTGCTCAAGAAGCTCGATGTCAACCACGCTGTATGCCTTTGCGATTCCCGCGCGCTTTACGAAATCGAATATGGCGGCAGGAGTATATCCGCGTCTGCGGAGTCCGCAGATGGTGGGCATACGGGGATCGTCCCAACCGTCAACGAGTCCCGTTTCAACGAGCTGACGCAGATAACGCTTACTCATTACGGTATAGGTTACGTTAAGACGTGCAAACTCTCTCTGCTTGGGGGCAGGGGAGAATATGCCGATATTATCTATGACCCACTCGTAGAGCGGTCTGTGGTTTTCAAACTCGAGCGAGCAGAGAGAGTAGGTGATGCCCTCAAGTGCGTCCTGAATGGGATGTGCGTAGTCGTAAAGAGGATAGATGCACCACTTGTCACCCTGACGGTGGTGATGTGCGCGAACTATTCTGTAAATTGCGGGATCGCGCATATTCATATTCGGAGACGCCATATCGATCTTTGCACGGAGCGTTTTCGATCCGTCGGGGAACTCTCCGTTCTTCATACGCTCGAAAAGATCGAGGTTTTCTTCGATAGAGCGGTTTCTGTAAGGACTTTCCTTGCCCGGCTCGGTGAGGGTTCCGCGGTACTCGCGCATCTCGTCTGCCGAAAGATCGCAAACGTACGCCTTGCCGTCCTTTATAAGCTTTATTGCAAACTCGTAGCACTTGTCAAAGTAGTCCGAGCCGTAGAAAACGCCGCCCGTCGGCTCCGTTCCGAGCCAGCAGAGGTCGTTGTATATCGAGTCAACGTACTCTGTGTCCTCTTTTACGGGGTTGGTGTCGTCATAACGGAGATTGAACAGTCCGCCGTACTTTTTAGCCGTTGCGTAGTTGATGTATATCGCCTTTGCAGAGCCGATGTGAAGATATCCGTTGGGCTCGGGCGGAAAACGGGTGTGAACGGTGTCGTTTATTCCCGCCTCAAGCTCGGCGTCGATAATATCGTGGATGAAATTAGGTCCTATGGAAAAGATCTCGTCTTTGTTCATTTTGAAATTCTCCTGAGTTAGATTAAAGCTTGTCTGCAGCGGCCTTGACGCGTGCTACCGTACGCTCGTAGCCGAGTATCCTTGTGATCTCGTAAAGGTCGGGCGAGTTCTGACGTCCGGTGATGGCAACGCGCAGGAAGCCGCTTATATCTCCGACGTGTCCCTTGAAGCTCTCCGGGCTTGCCTTGTACGCCTTGACGTCGGGCGAAAATCCGAGTTTTTCGGAAATTGCCTTGATATTTTCAAACCAGAGGTTGTTGTCAAGGGCGGGATCAAAGGTTGCAATATATTCGTTAAGCGCCGCCTTTATATCGGATGCGTCAAAGTTTTCGGGATAGGAATCGACCTGAGTGAAGAGCTCGTCGTAGAAGAAGGACATATAATCTTTTGCTTCGTTCCACTTTGCAAGGTCTTTTCTCGGCTTCTTGCCGCCGCGACCGATAGCGAGTATCTTCTTTGCGTACTCGGGATCTCTCTCGAGCAGAGCGGAAAACTCGGCGTCGTAAGCTTTTGCCCACTCGGAGATGCCCGCGTAAGCTTTATCGGCATCCATACGCGAGATAGTCGTCTTTGAAACGTCGGTGAACTTGTCAAGGTCAAAGAGCGCGCCCGAGGTATTCATCTTCTTTATAGAGAAGGGGAAGGATTTCCAGTCTGCGTCGGGATTTGCGCGTCTCCACTCCTCGTAATTTGAGTTGAGAAGCGTCATAACGTATTCGATGACCGATTCGGGAGGATAACCCTCTGCCTTGTAGTCCGCAAGAGCCGCACCCTTGTCACGCTTGGAAAGCTTCTTCTTGGAATTTCCTTCGAGCTTCATAAGCTGAGCAAGGTGCATATATTTGGGCATTCTGAAATTCAGGTATCTGAAAAGCTGAATGTGCTTTGCAAGACTGGGGAGCCACTCCTCACCTCTGATAACGTGAGTCGTGCCCATAAGGTGATCGTCAACGGCGTGTGCAAAGTGATAGGTCGGAATTCCGTCCGATTTGAGAAGGACGAAATCCTCGTCGTTTTCGGGAATCTGGAGCGATCCCTTTATAAGATCGGTAAAGGGAGTCTTTTTCTCGGGATCTCCGAGAGCGAGAATACGAAGCACGAACGGATCGCCTGCCTCAAGGTGCGCCTTGACCTCCTCGATCGTGATGGCTCTCTGCGCCGCCTGACGCTCTGCGCGCTGTGCGCTCTCGTCTGAATGCCAGTCCTTGTTTTGTATCTCCGCCTTCTTGTCGGTCACTTTGAGCGCTTCAAGCTCCTCCTCGGACGAGAAGCAGGGGTACGCCTTGCCCTCGGTAACGAGCTGCTTTGCGAAAACGTGGTAGATGTCCGCGCGGTGGCTCTGACGGTAAGGACCGTAGATTCCGTTGTCGCCGAGAGCCACTGCACCCTCGTCGAACTCGATGCGGTAGTATGCAAGAGTATTTATAAGATCCTCCTCTGCACCCTCGACCTCGCGCTTTGAGTCTGTGTCCTCAACGCGGAGATAGAAGATACCCTCGCTCTGATGAGCAAGACGCTCGTTTACGAGAGCGGGGAAGAGCGTTCCGAAATGAATGAATCCTGTCGGAGAGGGAGCAAGACGGGTGACCTTTGCCCCTTCGGGAAGAACTCTTCTCGGGAAAGCCGCTTCGATCTCCTCGGGCGTTTTCGTAACGTCCGGGAAAAGAAGGTCTGCAAGATATTTGAAATCCATATATAAACGTCCTTTCGGTGTTGTTTTTATAACAATTAAGTATTATAGCATATATTTTTCGATTTGTCTATATTTTTAAGGAAAATATTTGATGAAAAGGTGCACTATTTTCGCACTCGCGGGCGCGCTTTTGCGTTTTTTTATTAAAGGTATTTCCAAATTGTAAACACGAAAATATTTTTCAAAAAGGACTTGCAATTTTCGACCTTTATATGTATAATATACAGTGGCGGACGATGGTTTTGAAAGTTTGATAAAAAAATATCGAAAGCCGCAAAAATCAGTTAAAAATAAATTTTTTATAAACAAGTTAGGAGATGCAAAACCATGACTAACAACAAGTTTGTCACAAACTGGATCGACGAAATGGCTGCTCTCACGTGTCCCGATAAGATCGTATGGATCGACGGAAGCGAAGAGCAGGCAGAGGCGCTTCGTGCAGAGGCGATCGCAAGCGGAGAGATCATTAAGCTCAATCAGGATCTTCTTCCCAACTGCTACCTTCACAGAACCGCAGTTAACGACGTTGCCCGCGTAGAAGGCAGAACCTTCATCTGTACCCCCACCAAGGAGGAAGCAGGAAACATCAACAACTGGATGGATCCCGCAGAGATGTATGCAAAGCTCAACAAGCTTTACAAGGGCGCTATGAAGGGAAGAACGATGTACGTTATTCCTTATTCTATGGGCGTCGTAGGCAGTGACTTCGCAAAATACGGAATCGAGCTTACCGACTCTATCTACGTCGTACTCAATATGCTTATTATGACCAGAGTAGGTACTAACGTGCTCGAAGCTCTCGGTGACAGCGCAGACTACATAAAGGGTCTGCACGCAAAAGCTGATCTTGACGAAGAGAACAGATATATCGTTCACTTCCCGCAGGATAACACCATTATGTCTGTTAACTCGGGCTACGGCGGAAACGTTCTTCTCGGAAAGAAGTGCTTTGCACTCAGAATCGCATCCTACCTCGGAAGAAAAGAGGGCTGGATGGCAGAGCACATGCTCATTCTCGGTATCGAGTATCCCAACGGTGACGTTAAGTATATCACCGCCGCATTCCCCTCGGCTTGCGGAAAGACCAACCTCGCTATGCTCATTCCTCCGGAATTCCTTAAGAAGAAGGGATATAAGGTATGGTGCGTGGGTGACGATATCGCATGGCTCAGAGTCGGCGCTGACGGACGTCTTTACGCCGTTAACCCCGAGAACGGCTTCTTCGGAGTTGCTCCCGGAACTAACGATAAGTCCAACCCCAACGCGCTTGCAACCACTATGCGCGACACCATCTTCACCAACGTCGTTCACGATCTTGATAATAACACCGTTTGGTGGGAAGGCCTTAACGATAATCCTCCCGCAAACGCTATCGACTGGAAGGGTAATCCTTGGGACTACCGTAAGTACGATAAGAATAATAAGGCAGCTACCGCAGGCGCGCATCCGAACTCGCGTTTCACCGCACTTGCAAAGAACTGCCCTTGCATCTCGTCCGAGTTCAATAGCACCATCGGCGTTCCCGTATCTGCTATCGTATTCGGCGGCAGACGTGCAAAGACCGCTCCGCTGGTATATCAGTCGTTTAACTGGCAGAACGGCGCGTTCGTTGGATCCATTATGGCTTCCGAGACTACCGCGGCAGCTTCGGGTGCAGTCGGCGTAGTTCGCCGTGACCCGATGGCAATGAGACCCTTCGTTGGTTACAATATGGGCGAGTACTGGGCACACTGGATCGAGATGGGCAAGAAGATCCCCAACGCTCCCAAGATCTTCCACGTTAACTGGTTCCGTACCGATGATAACGGCAACTTCATCTGGCCCGGATTCGGTGATAATATGAGAGTTCTTCTCTGGATACTCGACCGTTGCGAGGGCAAGGTTGACGCTGTTGAGACCGCTATCGGATACGTTCCGAAGATCGAAGATCTCCAGCTCGAGGGACTTGATATAGACGAGGCGACCATCAAGGAGCTTCTCAGAGTTGAGGCGGACTGGTGGAAGGAAGATATCGTAAATATCAAGGAATTCTATCAGCTCGTCGGCGACGCAGTTCCCGCAGAAATGTACGAGGAGCTTGCCGCTCTCGAAAAGAGACTCGGTTAATTTTGAGTTAACTTAATAAGTAAAAATCCGCTCTGCTTCGCAGGGCGGATTTTTTCGTTAATGCCTATCCGGAACCCGATTCTACGATCAAAGGTTCTTTAATGCTCAGGTATGCTTCTATAACTCGAGGACCGAACAATTCGGAACCATCGAGCTTATTTGCGGCAAAATAATTTCCTTGTCCAAGAGCTTTGAAACCGAGTCCGCCCTTTTTCTTTGCCTTGTTGTAGTCAAATTCCCAAAACTCGCCGTTTTCTTTTCGTGTACCGTGATAGAATACCTTTGGTGTTCCATCTTCATTGAGCACTTTCTCACTGATTTCGGGCGCAGGCGAAAAATCTTTGTCATAAGTCTTGACAAAATTATACAACTCTGATATACTAACAGCAGAGACGGTGTCCTCTATAATGGGTGTGTGGCTTTTGCCTATCCCCACGGAGGATGCCGTTTCTATTTCTATCGCTCGGACGTGATAGAATTTTTTATTTGTATCATTTTGTCCGGGTGCGTGACTCTCGTCAACCGCCATTTTTGCGATATATGTTTTGCCATCAATACTGATCGGAGCATAAAATTTGTGCATAAATGCGGTATATACCGATTTTTTGCCTCGTCCGTATTCCGAAACCTCTGTGTCAATCAAGATAGCGTTTTCGATGATTTTGTCAATGTTTTGCATAGCAATAATAGACTTTTTATCTTTACCGCTATGAGATATTGTCTCGTCATACCCAACGCTCGAAGAGTTGATACTCCATCCCGTATCCTTGTTTATATATATTCCTCTTGGATTTTTACCTTCTTGGCGTTCCATTTTAAGAACATCTACATAATTGGAACGATCATGAGCCCTCCACTCTCCGAACCAAGCGCGGAAGAACGGCGATTTTGTGCCGAGTTCCTTGTAGAATTTGTACGCCCATTTTTGGGCTTTTTTTATATCCTCTGACGTGAAGGCGTTTATGCTCTTGCGTCCGATAGAGCGAAGAGTTTCCACATCACGCATTGTAATAGGCGTGGAATACTCTTCATCAGAGTAATTTTGCACATTACCTCTCGCCGCCTCATCCACCATCCTCTGCGCCGTTTCCATATCGCCACGATTTACCGCATCGAGGTAGTCCGCATCGGAAGTTTTTTTCATTTGCTTCTTAATGCCGTCGGACTTCTCTATCGTGCGACCGTATTTTTTTGCCTCTTTTCCAAGAGCCGCCCTTTTAGCGTTCTTTTGAGCATCGTTCAAAAACTCATCAGGGATATATTTGAAAAAATTCTCGTCTGAGGGGTTGATTTTTTCTATTAACTGTGGTATACTGTACTCAGAGGTAAGTAACAGGCGTGTCCGTTCTTCTTTTGGAAGAGCCGTATCGCCCATGACGCTTGCCTCTATTTTTGTTAGTGCCACAGCAAGATAAAGTCTGTTCTTGTTGTCAATGTACTGCTTTACCTCAAATTGGACGGGCGTTATGCGCCCGTTTTCTTTATAGGCACTTAACAATACGTATACCTGCTGCAGTCTTGAGTTTTCTTTGTCCGTCCTCTTTGCCTTGTCTGTGTGAATCTCAAGCAGCACCGAATTATCAAGCAATACTTGCATATTCATCACAACTTTTGTAAGGTCTGCTAAAGTTCCGCCGTAGTCCGTCACTTGAGAATTCATACTCTTACGAAGTCCATTAGCCGTAAACTCAAATTCCACGTCTATGTTGTCGGTTTTATACGTCGTTAAGTATCCGAGATTTCTAAGCTTTTTAATCAAATGCTTCCCTACAGCACTTTTTCTGTTTCGTTCAAGAGCATCCCAATCAAGGTTAACACCTTTGGTCACTTTGATTTCCTTCAGGATTATTTTCTCGTTACGCAACACATCGGCTCGCTCTGTTTCTGTCATCCCTAAGGTGACTTTGCTTATATGTTTCGCCTGCTTCTTGATGCCCTCGGACGCACTAATAGAATCAGCTTCAAGACTCTCCACCGTCTGATAGTTCTGCACAGCATCGATCGCCGCATCCACCATCCGCTGCGCCGTTACCATATCGCCACGATTTATCGCATCGAGATAGTCCTTGTCAGAAGTTTTTTTGATTTGCTTCTTGACAATCGGCTTGGGTTGTGTTATAATGTCCTCGGAAACTGTACCGTTGTTCGCCTTGGGCGTATTGATAGGGGCTTGTTCACCTATCGGCACGGCAAGGTTTCCTTTTTTTATACCCACAAATGCCGTTTGAACGAAAAGGTCAAGATGTTTATCCGATACAACAGCATCAACAGTAAATCTGCTACCATCAATTTGCTTGGTAAACTCGATGACAGGCTTTCCTTCATACAACTTCGGAGAAAGCTTGATTTCTAAGGGTGACTGTATAACCTTTGGAATATCGACTATATCACTTTCGGTTATAGCTCTTTGTCCTCTTGGTGCTTCTTTTTTCTCGTCACCATGGTCTTTGAATATCTTACGAATCTCGTAAGCGGATAGCGAACAATTAAAGTTCTCAACATCAATTCCTGTTTTAGACTTTATCAGCACGGCAAGGTCGTGTGGCACTGCTCCAAAGTAAATTTTCTTATTGAA
This sequence comes from Oscillospiraceae bacterium, assembly GCA_015064385.1. Lineage (GTDB taxonomy): Bacteria > Bacillota > Clostridia > Oscillospirales > CAG-272 > SIG672. Next base: position 8,515 of record SVSI01000021.1, read on the forward strand.
GCCGTTGTTAAGTCTTGACTGTCGAATGAAATCCGCAAACTGTGTGTCGTTGTCATACAGCACTATTCGTTTGGCGTTCTTCCAATTTTCCTTCTGTTTCTGCGTATACCCCTTCAAAGAGTACTTGATGCCGTCATTCGAGTTCTTCTTTATGCCCTCGGAGACACTAGCAGACTCGGACTCAAAGCTCGTAACGGCTTGATAATTTTCTACAGCACCTACCGCCGCATCTTCAAACATAGTGGCTACCTTCTCAAGAACGCCTTCCATCTTGAGCAGAGCACTTGCTTCGTCAGACGTGTGACCGTCTATGCTCGTAGGAACAGCTTCTGCACTCTGTGCGGCGGATTTTTTCGTAAAAAACATCAAAAAAATATAAAAAACTTTGCAAAAAGGTATTGACAAACCGAAAAAAGTGTTGTATAATCGCAAGGTAAACCGAAGACAGCAGGTTCCAGTAAAAGCACAGCTTTCCTGCCGAGGCATAAGATGTGAATATTTTGCGGCATTTGTCGCACTCCGTCTTTCCCTTAGCATGCACTGTGCAAACAGTTGCATACGTTTTCGGAAAGATTTTTTTATTTTCAGGAGGTGAAAACAAAATGCCAAGCATTAAGATCCTTGAACAGAAGCAGGCAGACGTTGCAGCTCTTACCGAGAAGATTCAGAACTCGGTTTCGGGTGTAGTCGTAAGCTATGCAGGAATTACCGTTGAAGCAGACACCAAGCTTCGTAAGGAACTTCGTGAAGCAGGAGTAGAGTACAAGGTTTACAAGAACTCTATCACCGGCAGAGCTTGCGAGAACGCGGGCTACGGAGCTATCAAAGAGTATCTTAACGGAATGGTTGCTATCGCAGTTTCCGCAGAAGATGCAGTTGCTCCCGCAAAGATCCTTAAGAAGTACGCTGACGAGATCGAGACCTTCGAGATCAAGGCAGGTTACGTTGACGGTCAGGTAATCGGTGCAGACAAGGTTGAGGCACTCGCTAAGATCCCGCCGAAGCCCGTACTGGTTGCAAAGCTCATGGGCGGTATGAAGAGCCCCGTTTCGAAGCTCGCTATCTGCCTGAAGGCAATCGTGGACAAAAACGGCGAAGCAGCTCCCGCAGAGGCGTAAGCCAAAAGGACTGTCACTTCCTTCGCGTAGCGGAGCGCAGGGAAGCGTAAAACATCCGCAAACATACTAAATTAAAACAAAACATTTTTGGAGGAATAATTAAAATGGCTACTGAAAAGATTACCAATCTCTTTGAAGAGATCAAAACTCTCACCATACTTGAAATGAACGAGCTCGTTTCGATGCTCGAGGAAGAATTCGGCGTTTCCGCAGTTGCAGCAGTTGGCGCTGTAGCAGCAGGCGACGGAGCAGCAGCTCCCGCAGCAGAGGAGAAGACCGAGTTTGACGTTATCCTTACCGACGCCGGAGCAAGCAAGCTCAACGTTATCAAGGTTGTTCGCGAGATCACCGGACTTGGACTTAAGGACGCTAAGGACCTCGTTGAGGCAGCTCCTAAGGCACTCAAGGAAGGCATTTCCAAGGACGAGGCAGAGAAGCTCAAGGCACAGATCGAAGAGGCCGGCGCTAAGGTTGAAATCAAGTAATTTATACTTGACAGAGATTTTGAAAAGAAAAGCCGCTTTTCCCGAAAAGGAGAAAAGCGGCTTGACTTTTTTTACGTTTTAACTTGACAAAGACACCGTGCTGTGATATAATCACAAAGTAAATAAAGTGTAGGGATATCGCCAAGTGGTAAGGCACAAGACTTTGACTCTTGCATTTCGCTGGTTCGAGTCCAGCTATCCCTGTCATCAAAGGGCAATGAAAAAGATATTGCCCAAGAAACCCCCGATTTTATCGGGGGTTTCGCCGTTTCTACGGTCGAAATTTTTACAAGCGATTTTGTAGATGTGAAAAAGGTATTTTTCCCTTTCT
>SVSI01000022.1 GCA_015064385.1 Oscillospiraceae bacterium
CCGCAGATAGTGCAGTCGAGACCGTCGTGTGCGCCCTTGTTGAGCTCTGCTCCGCAAGTACATGCCTTCCAGTGGTTGTTAGCGTCGCTTACCCAAGGAGCGGTCTCGGGATCGATAACGTGGTTATCTGCATTCTTCTCGGTCAGATCGCCGTTGTAGGTGTCGCCGCACGCACAGGTGTAAATGGTGTATCCACCATCCATACAAGTGGGCTCAACAACAGTGCCTGCAACGTGGCTGTGTGCGCCGTACTCGTAAAGTCCGGTGGACTCGTTAAGTACGGTATGTGCGTCTACACAGAACGCGGTCATATCATCCGAGAAGCTTCCGCCATATACGGTAAGTCCGCTGTTAGCAAGGAGAGTTGCAGAATAGTATTCGCCCTCGTAACCCTCAATAGTATAGGTTCCGCCATATATCTCGGTAGTTCCCTGGAAGTTATTTACGCAGCAGTAGAATCCTTCAAAGTCGCCTTCGTTAATAACGGTCGTTCCCCAGTTTCCTACAAGATAATCGGTATCGCCGTTAGCAATGAAGCGTCCGCCGTCAACGGTGAGCTTGCCGAGAACGCCGATTCCGTAGAGAGGACTGAGAAGGAATTCTCCGCCTTCTATGGTAAGGTCGCCCTTAACTACTATCGCATAGTTATCCGTTATAGCAACGGAAGTAAGCGAGTAGCCCGCGAAATTCCAAGTCTGGGTTCCGTTTACCGTGATCTTTTCGGTAAGAACTACGTCGCTAAGAAGCACTACGGTCTTACCGTCTGCATTGGCAACTGCCTCTGCAAAGGTCTCGTAATTATAACCGTTAACGCTTGCAACAGCGCCGGTCTTTACGGGAATGGAAACACCCTCTCCGACAATCTGCTCACAATCGTTGCAGTAAACGTCTCCGGTGTATCCTTCTTCATTATAAGTGGGCTCCTTGTAGCCAACGGTGGTGGTGTCAAGGTGTCCGGTAGCGGGGATAGCAACGGGCTCCTCAATCTCGCTCTTGCCATTAGCATCGGAGTAGAGCTTGCCGCAATCGTCGCACTTGTAGTATGCTTCGTATCCCGCATCAGTACAGCTTGCAGACTTGCCTTCAACGAAGGTGAGTCCGTTTGCGTGGTTGTCAGGGTCAAGCTCGGTAGCAGTACTGTCGATCTTGATCTTTCCGTCTTCATCGGAATAGTTGTTCTGGCAGCTTGCGCAGCTGTAATATGCAACGCCGCCGGGTGCTACGCAGGTAGCAGCGGAAGCCGCATGGAATACGAGATCTACTGCGTGGTTGGTAGGATCGATCTCAATAACAAGATCCTCCGGATCAACCTCCACTCCGTTTTGGAGAACTACTCCGCACGCGCATACGTCGTGTGCTTCTTTTCCTGCTTCGGTGCAGGTTGCGGGATCTTCGTCGTAATGAGTAAGTTTAACGTGTCCCGTTGCGGGGATGATAAGATCACTTGCGTCCTCAACGACTGCCCAAGTACCGTCGTCCTTCTGGTAAACGGTAATGTTACACTCGGGGCAGGTTACGGACGAACGAGTTCCCGTGGTGGTGCAGTCTGCTTCCACTCTCGCAGTAGCACCTGTCTTATCGTGTGCTTCGGTATTGATATGGCTACCGCAAGAGCACTCGATCCAGTGATCGTAACCGTCGCCGTCAACCGTGCCGTTTCCGACATCGTCAGATACGTATGCCTTAAGGTTAGCAAAGCTTTCCCAGCCGGCGTCGGTACGGGCACCGATTCCGGTACCTACGATAGCAACGTCACCGATCTTGGTTCCGTCCTTGTAATCGGCAGCGGTGGTATCAACAAAGGTCGTATCGAGAAGATTTTCCTGTCCGTCGGTCTCCGTGGTAACGTAAACCTTGATAGTGTTCTTGTTATTAGGAATATCATAGGTAACAACTACCTTGAGGTGAACTATCTCACCGGGAACGTAGTTGAAGTTTGTGCCACCCGAAAGTCTATCCGAGTCGGTGGGGGTAGTTCCATTCTTATATCTTACTTCAGAAAAGCCGCCGCTCGTAGCGCACTTAAGCAGACGGAAGCTCTTTCCGACATGGGACTTGTTGGTCTGGTCACCCATAACGAGAACGTAATAAGTTCCTCTGTTGCTGTAATTAGCATCCTTCCAGTTAGCACCGAATACGAGACCGGAGTCATGGTTCTCCGAATACTCGGTGTACTTGAGATCTGCACAGTAGGTAATGGTGGTAACACCACTGGCGGGAACGTCAAGCTTCTGGTTGGACATAATTACTCTGGAACCGGCGCCCACATAGGTAGGTCTTAAGAAGCCGGTCTCGGGATCGTAATAGATCGCCTGAGGAGTACCGTCAACAGCAAGTGAGTTGTCCGTGCGGACGGTGGTGTCGAGCCACTCGGGATACTTAATAAGCTCACAGTCCTTTACCTCGAAGGTTGCACCGCCGATAGAACGCCAGCCGTACTGAGTTCCGTCAAGCGGGAGTACGAGATCCTCAACGTCGTCAACGAAGGTTCCTCTGTAAACACCGCCGATAAACACTCTGAAGGTATTGGTCTTTGCTTCGGGATCGTAAACCTGGTGTACGTAAACATCGTACTCACCGTATTTTTCACCCTCTGTGGAGTCTTTATCCTTCGTATAGTAGGTGGTATCTGCGGGTCTGTTCGATCCGGTGCAAGGAAGCGAATACCACCAGCTATTTGCCTGAGTAGATTCACGGAAATACTCTTTACCGTAACGTCCGATGGTAACACCGCCGTTGGTTCCGAGGAAGAGGCAGTAACCGGTGTTACACTCTACGCCGTTTTTCTGCTCCCAAGCACCCTTATCTCTAATGGTAGCGCCCATAATGAAGCCGGTGTCGGTATATCCGTAGTCGGTAGCCGAGAAATGATACCAAGCTTCGTTGCCCGATATCTTTTCATTCGAATACATAGTAGAGTTGCCTTTAACGAGCGAGGTCATACCCTTATCTTCAACATTTCCCCAGGTACCCAGACCGGCATAGAAGCCGTCTCTGGTTCTTGTTCCTACCTTATACGCTTCAACGTCAACCGATGCGCCTACGGCGTTAGTTCTTACACCGTACTGAACGCCGTTAGCGTTGGAGCGCTTTGCAAGATTATCCGTGTCGGCATAAGTGAACGCATTACGTCCCTCATCGATAGTAACGGTGATAACGCCGGCGGACTGGTTGTAGTAAACCGCGCCGTTGATATCTTTACCGGCGGTTACCCAGTCCGTGTTAGCAAACTTTCCTGCAACATCTGCCATAGTCTTTGTCACAAGAACTTGCCACGTCGTGCCAAAGCCCTTATTGTCAACACGCGCTATACCGAACCTGGAGTTTGCGGGGGTCGCTGCATCGTACTGGAAGAATACCATGTAGTATGCAATTTCTCCGGTCTTGGTCGATCCTGCATAGCGGCTTGCATCTTCGGGCACCGTCGCACCGAAAACTATACCGACGTTAGTGGAAGTATCGGGGATCTTATTTCCGCCCTCGTCGAGAACGTATTCGCCGTTTTCCTTCTTATAGGTTCCCGAGTGTGCGTTCAGGTAATCCTTGATGGAGAAACGGAAGAGGGTCTCGTTGCCTTCGACCGTGTCGTTCGCGATCCAGAATGCTCTGTCGTCAAGATCACTCGTGGGATTAAGGGTAGAGGTGATTCCGTTTGCACCCATATCCCATCCGCCGTAAACGAGACGGTAATCGTCAAAGCCCTCGGTTATAAAGCTCTTGAACTGGAAGTGACCGGTGTTCGTGTGAGCGGTTTTGCCGTCACTCTTTACGGTAGGTCCTACCGAGATTGCGTATCCGTTGCCGCTGATCGTCTGACCGGTGGTCTGGAAGATACACTTGTTCTCTACGTAGAGCTTGATAACTCCGTCCTTGGTGAAATAAACGGAAAGCTCAATGGAGTCCATACCGAACACGTCGCGTGCAGAAAGGATGTTGTTAAGACGGTACTCATTTGCTTCACCGTAGAGGGTGGTCAGCGCTCCGTCTGTCACCTTTGCAAGTCGCACGTAGGGGTTCGAAAGGTCATCGCGAGTATCGATGTATGCGAAATAGTAAGTACCCGTAGAAAGGTCGCTGATGTTTTCCGCACCGAATACGATACCCTGACGGCGTCTTAACTGGTACGCTACGCTTGAAGGCATATCGAGCTTGATCCAGCCCTCGTCAAGCGTGTCATAGCCATTGCCGTCCTTCTTTGCTACTATCGTTGCCGTAGTGCCGTTTCTTTCGATAACGAAATTACCGCGGTTGTCTTTGGAAACTTTGTCGCCGCTGTTTCCGGATACGACAGCGAAATCGCTAACCGTCTGAGCAGCAGCTTTTTCAGTCTCTGCCGTAGCGAAGACGCTGAGCGGTATCATCGAAATAACGAACGACAACACCAGTAGCATTGAGATAAGTCTCTTTTTCATATTCTTTTCCTCCTTTTGAAAATTTGCTCGGGCAAAAGAGTGGATTTTTTTGATGTTTTTTCGCCGTCGCATTTATGAATTGAGATGCTTATACATTGGTATTATACCACTAATTCATCCCAAAGTCAACGAAAAACAGAGCTTTTTTCGTCGTTTTTTTGTTTTTTGGCGATTTGACCATATTGCAGTTTCGCTTTTGTTGATATTTAACAAATGAATTGTCATTTTTTGCCGTTTTCGGCTAGTCACGCGTTCGTTTACATCTTTAATATAATGTGCTTCCCCGCGCATTGGTATCAAGTTTACCGTTACAAAATGCGATCTTCGGCGTATTTTTGCGTATGAAAAACAGAAATCAGAAAGCACTCTTTACTACGTAAAAAGTGGATTTTTGTTGTATTGACAAAATCGCCGTGTTTAGTTATAATAAAAGCGTCAAACGAAAAGAAACTTTATTTGTGCAAACACGCGAAAACGCGTTTATCTGCATACAAAGCAATCACAGAGGAGACACAATGAACAAGAATTTCAACAGTACAAACTGGCGCGAGCATTTGCCCGTTCCCGTTTATGGGGAGCATCCCGAATACAACGCCTTTTATTACAAGGCGTGGGAGCTTGCTCACTCACATCTGAAAAGCATTCCGGGAATGCCTCAGGATCCGTATATGGACGAGAGCTTATGCGACACGCAGGTGTGGATATGGGACAGCTGCTTTATGGCGCTTTTCTGCAAATTCGCAGGAGACGTCTTCCCCGGAGTTGAAACTCTCTCGAACTTTTACGAGGTGCTTTACGGCGAAAGATCTCTGCCGAAAATAGTCCCATCCGAGAAGGAGCCGAAATGGACTCGTGCCGTCCCCGGCAAGGAGAGCGACATATACATCCACATAGCGGACAACCCTCCCCTTTTCGCTTGGGCGGAGTACGAAAATGCCCTTTACAGCGGGGACAAAGAACGTATCCGCGATCTGCTTTACAACAAGCGCTTTTTACAAAAGCATTACGAGTGGTTCGATACGTCAAAGGGCGGCGAGCGCATTCGCGGAGTCTTTTTGCCCACCTGTCTGGTTGCCGAGGATATCGGTTTTAGATGGGAAGGCGGACGCTCGGGAATGGACAACACTCCGCGTGGAAGAAAAGCGCCGCGCGACGGAACAGAGCGTCCCGATGCGAAGGATCTTTTATGGGTAGATGCACTATGCCAGCAAGCCCTTGCCGCAAGGTCGCTCGCGCGTCTCTTCCGACTCGTCGGAGACGAGGAAAATGCGCTCTTATGGGATGAAAAGTTCGATCAAAAGCGCGACGTTGTCGAAAAATATTATTGGGACGCCTCCGACCGATTCTACTACGATATTGACGTAAATTCACACGATTTTTGCAAGGTCATGACGGCGGGATCATTCTGGGCGCTGACCTCGGGAGTTGCCTCAAGTGAGCGCGCCGAGCAGCTTGCCGCTCACGTTCGTGACGAGCGCGCCTTCGGCGGAGACGTACCGCTTATCTCGCTTGCTCGAAGTGACGGAGACTACTACAGCGACGGACGTTATTGGCGCGGCGGGCTCTGGCTTCCCACTGCATACGCGGCGCTGAAGGGGCTTTCCGAATACGGTATGCATTCCCTCACGCACGAGGCGGCAAGCAAGATACTTGCACATATGTACGCTACCTTCTGCGAGTGGGAGCCGCACACCATTTGGGAGTGCTATTCGCCCGAATATCACCGTCCCGCACTTACTCCGAAGGGGGACAAAACCTCACGTCCCGACTTTTGCGGATGGTCTGCGCTCGGACCGATCTCAATATATATCGAGTTCGTTCTCGGTTTTTGCGGTGCGGACGCTTTCACAAAAACCCTTACTTGGGAGATGCCCGAAAACGTGCGCGGTGAGATCGGAATAAAGAATTTCCGTTTCGGAGATATTATCACCGACGTTATTGCAAAAAACGGCGTATGTACGGTAAAATCAAACGAACCGTACACCCTTGTGATCTGCGGAAAAGAGTACGTTATCCCCGCGGGAGAGACCGAGTTTAAGATATGAAAAACACCACCGCGAAACGCGGTGGTGTTTCATTTTTTATAAAAAAGTCTTGACATTTAGCGTGCGTTATGATAAAATAACATTTGATATATAACGCTTGCTATATATAGGAGGTCAAAATGCCACCACGGGTAAAAGTTACTAAAGAGGACGTCATAAACGCCTCGCTTGACATCGTCAGAAAAGACGGCGCGGAGGCGATAAACGCGCGAAACATCGCGTCGTTTTTGAGCTGCTCAACGCAGCCGATATTCTCTAATTTTGAGTCAATGGACGAGCTTCGTCTCGCCGTTATAACGAAGGCAAACGAGCTCTTTTCAGAGTATATGGAGCGCGAGATAAAGCTCGGAGAGTTCCCTGCCTACAAGGCGAGCGGTATGGCTTACATCCGTTTTGCGAAGGAAGAAAAAGAGCTTTTCAAGCTCCTTTATATGCGTGACCGCTCGGGCGAAAATCTCGATGAGGACAAGTCCTTAAACGACCGTATGGAAGCTACCGTACATCAAAACACGGGGCTTGACAGCGAAAGATCAAAGCTCTTTCATCTTGAGATGTGGGCGATCGTCCACGGCATTGCAACGATGTCCGCAAGCGGCTTTCTCGATCTCGACAGAGATCTTATAAGCAAGATGCTGACAGACGCTTATCAAGGTCTTAAAAAGCAGTACGAGGTACCTAAGGAGTAACAAAAATGTACGCTATTAAAACAGAAAATTTAACGAAAAAATACGGTGATCTCGTAGCGGTGGATTCTCTTAATATTTCCGTAGCTACGGGAGAATTATTATCGCTACTCGGAGTTAACGGAGCCGGAAAGACAACGAGCATAAAAATGCTTTCCTGCCTCACTGCGCCGACAAGCGGAGACGCATTTCTTAACGGCAAAAGTATCCTAAAAGACACCGACGAGGTAAAGTCGATAATCGGAGTTTCACCGCAAGAAACGGCGGTTGCGAGCGGTCTTACGGTGCGCGAAAACCTTGAGCTGATCTGCGGCATCCACGCCTTTAATAAGGAAAAAAGAAACGCAAAGATCGCAGAGCTTACTAACCTGCTCGGACTCGGAGACGTCCTAACTAAACGGGCGGGCAAGCTATCGGGCGGATTTCAGCGCCGTCTCAGTATCGCGATGGCGCTTATCAGCGAACCTAAGATTCTCTTTTTAGACGAGCCGACTCTCGGTCTGGACGTGCTCGCGCGAAGCGATCTTTGGGACGTTATACGGGCGCTGAAGGGCAAGGTCACGATAATTTTAACAACTCATTATATGGAAGAAGCCGAGGCGCTTTCCGATCGCGTTGCGATAATGAAGGACGGCAAGCTACTCGTCTGCGACAGCGCGGATGCCATAAAAAAGGCGGCAGGTACCGATAATTTTGAAGAAGCGTTCATTCGCACGGTCAAGGGGGTGACGGCAAAATGAGAATGCTGACCTTTGCAAAACGAAACGTAAAAGAGATCCTGCGCGACCCGCTCAGCATTGCTTTCGGGCTTGGATTTCCAATAGTTCTTATACTGCTTCTCAGCGCAATTCAGGCAAACGTTCCCGTACCTCTTTTCGAGATCGCTCATCTCACGCCGGGAGTCACCGTGTTCGGTCTTTCCTTTATTACCCTCTTTTCGGCGACCTTGATTTCAAAGGACAGAAGCTCTTCCCTGCTAAGACGCTTATACACGACGCCTATGAAGCCGTCCGATTTTATTATCGGATACACTCTGCCGATCGTGCCGATGGCTATTATGCAGTGTGTTATATGCTATGTCGTAGCGATAATCCTCGGGCTTGATCTTACGGTAAACGTCTTGTTTGCAGTGCTCTTTATAATTCCCGTCGCACTTCTTTATATCGCGCTCGGACTTCTGTGCGGAAGCGTACTTACCGACAAGCAGGTAGGCGGTATTTGCGGAGCGATCTTGACTAACGGCTCGGCGTGGCTGTCGGGCATCTGGTTCGATCTCGACCTTGTCGGCGGAGCGTTCAAAAGCGTTTCATATCTTCTTCCCTTCGTTCACGCAGTAGATATGGAACGTGCCGTACTTGCGGGAAATTTTGCGGATATTTTTCCGCATCTCTGGTGGGTACTCGGATACGCGATAACATTTTTTGTGCTCGCCGTATTCTGTTTTTTAAGGCAGATGAAAAAGTAAAAAAACGAAAGCAAAAAAACACGGAGTCACGTATTTTCGTACTCCGTGTTTTTATTATTTTTGAAATCTTATCCCCTTACGAGATAACTCTCTATCACGTACTTTGCAAAGATATGACCTAGCTTCAGCTCGCACAAAGCGTCGTAATGTCCAAAGTCCGGATCGCCTTCCGGCTCGTTTAATGTGGTGAGTCCCTCGTCGATAGTCGAAAAATACATATTAAGGGGCGACAGCTCCGCAAATCGACGCTTTGCATCGTTTACGGCCGGATAGCCCGGCTCACAATAAGGTCCGTTCGATATTCCGGCATCAATAAAATATATTCCGCCGTCCTCGGCATATTTTGAGAGATCCTCTCTTAAATACGATACGAACGCGCTTTGATTGTCAAAATATCGGTCTGCCTTGGCTGCGGTGGTGTCCGATTCGCCCTGCATCCAGCAGATCGCTCCTATGCGGGCATCGTATCCCAGGTCTGCAAGATGCTCCATATTTGCCGTAGCAAAGGCAATAAACGCGTTATATATCGAGCCCCTCTGCCCTGCACTGAGCCAGTGGTGATGGAGAGAATATCCCGACATCGTATATTTTAAGATGAGGACGGTCTCGTCCGGATAAGCGGCGGAAAGCTTATCCGCCAAACCGACCTCCGGACCGAAAAAGCCGTCAGCGGCACCGCAGGTAAGGTCAACCTTTACGTACTCACCGTCAGAGCAGGCGTTATGATCGTCTATACAGTAGTTGATCAAAACCGAAGGGTATCCCTCGCTGTATCGCGCAAAATCCTTGGGCGAGGAATTCTTTTCAAGGTAACTCACTATCGAGCTTCCGCTTGCGTTACTTTGTCCGAGCAGCAGAACGATCTTGACGCGTTGCCCGTCACCGCGCGGCAGATCTTCTGCAAGACGGTATTCGGTGTTCATATCAAGCGTTACGGTGTCGTCTATATTGTCGTCATCGACGTCTTTGTCCTTGCACGAAATAGCGCAAAGGCAAATCATTAAAGCAAGCGTCAGACAGCAAATGCGAAATATTCTATCTGCCAAAGCAAGGTCCTCCTTAGTGTCACGTGTCTTTTATGATTATATCACAGAAAGTAAAACAAAACAATATTTTTTGAAAATAAAGTTACTTTCGTATGTGCGGGGACAGTTAATCTCAGATGTCGGTGGTGAGAGGTGAAGAAACGAAAAAACACAAAATAGGACCGGTATAAAAACCCGATTTTATTATATTTTTACTTCAAATACGGTTTTCGCCTACTCCGATCGTTAACATAAAAATTGTTTGGTATATCTATCATTTCTCTCGCAAAAATCAACATGGACACAAAGGATGGTCTTCGAGCAAACTGATAAACCTCAACCACGCCATTTCCAATATCCGCCACCGTTTTTGCTATAATATTGAGACGCAACAATTCCGCAATTATCTGTTTAGCCTTATCCTCGGCATATCCCAACTCTTTGATTATCAATTTTTCGGTAAAGGCATTAAAACTATCACGTTTATACAAAAAAACAAGGGTTTCAAATATGTCTTTATCTGCCATCAGTTTGAAAAATCCAGGATAATCTATTCCGTCTAAAAGGGCTTTATCTTTAT
>SVSI01000012.1 GCA_015064385.1 Oscillospiraceae bacterium
CGACGCACCCGAGACGCCTGACGTTCCCGAGACGCCCGACACACCCGAAACTCCCGACGTCCCCGATGCTCCTAACACTCCCGATAACGGCGCGCAGGACAAGGGCGATACGGTAAATCCCGACAATCCCCAAAACGACGGCGAAAAGTCGGATAAGACAGTAATTATCGTTACCGTTATCGCGGCAGTAGCCCTTCTCGGTTGCGGCGGTGTAACGACGGCACTTATCGTAATCCTCAAAAAGAGAAGATAAAACCCAAAGAGCAGCTCAAACGAGCTGCTCTTCATTTTTCTCACCGATTTCCTTCAAAATTCACAAAACTTACTTGTATATTCGTCCTTTATGTGATATACTGTAAAAAAAGACAATTAAAACAAGGAAAATATAAATTATGAGAAAAGACGAGCTTATAGTACGCCTTACCGATAAATTCTCAAATTGGCCGTCAAGCGATGCCATCGCAAAAGAGTGCATGGGCAAAATGACGTCCGAGCTTTATCCGTACAGCGTAATGTTTTCCCCTATAAAAATAAATAAAATGACGGTCAAAAACCGCATAGTTATGGCTCCTATGGGCAATATCAATATGTGTGAGGAGACCGGACGTCCCTCTGATAAGATGCTTCAGTACTTCTTCGAGCGCGCAAAGGGCGGGGTAGGACTTATCACTACCGGACTCGTGCCCGTTTCGTACGGCATCGATCCCACCGTTTCCGAGCCGGGACATCTTTCCTATTTTCCCCGTATCGACCGCACCCGTACAGTTCAGGCGGGATGGCGAGATCTCGCGCAGGGAGTTCATACCTACGGCGCAAAAATATTCGTTCAGCTCACCGCGGGACTCGGTCGCGTGGGAAATCCGCAATGCCTTGTAAACGAGCTTAAGGTGCCGAGATCGGCGTCCTTAAATCCCAATTTCTATATGCCGCAGATACCTTGCTTCCCGCTTTCCGATCTTAAGCTCGGAAAGATAATAAAGAACGCAGGTCAGGCATCTGCCGATGCGAAGGCGTTCGGTATCGACGGAGTTTATCTCCACGGTCACGAGGGATATCTTCTCGATCAGCTCACAAATCCCGCGTTCAACCGCAGAAAGCTGAGCAAATATGCAAATTGGCAGCGTTTCGGACTTGATATGGTAAGGGAGATCCGCCGCCGCGTAGGTGACTCTTATCCGATAATGTACCGCATCGACCTTTCGTGCGCGCTTGCCGAGACATACGGCGACGATATGGAAAAGATACCGTCACTGAAAAAATTCACAAACGGCAGAAGCGTTGAGCAGACGCTCGACTATATGAAAAATCTCGTCGAGGCGGGCGTTGATATTTTCGACGTTGACCTTGGCTGCTACGATAACTGGTGGCTTCCGCATCCGGGTGCAACGATGCCCGCGGCGTGCTATACCGAGGTCGCAAAGTGCGTAAAGGACTTCTTTGAAAAGAATTCCATCGTGTCAAATGCGGGCGTTCCCGTTCCGATCGTCGGAGTAGGCAAGCTCGGTTACCCCGATATTGCCGAAAAGGCGCTCCGTGACGGAATGTGCGATATGATAATGCTCGGCAGACCGCTTCTTGCCGATCCCGAGTGGCCGAACAAGGCGTATTCGGGCAGAGTTTCCGAAATTTGCCCGTGTATCGGCTGTCAGGAGGGCTGTATAAACGAGTTTATCGAGGGCGGACATCCGCAGTGCGCGGTAAATCCGAGGACTGCCTTTGAGGATATATATCCAAGCGCTCCGAGTACCCCCGAAAAGATAAAGAATATCGCAGTTATCGGTGCAGGCCCCGCGGGAATCACCTTCGCGCTTGAAGCGTCCCGTCGCGGACATAAGGTAGAGCTCTTTGAAAAGAGCGATGCAATCGGCGGAAAGCTGATCTCGGGCTCTGTACCCAAAAACAAATTTGATCTCGACAATTACCGCATTTTCCTTGAAAATTCGCTTAAAAAGGCACTTTCGGAAGGAAAGATCGTTTTGCATCTTGAAAGTGCTCAGAGCGCAAACGAGCTTAAGGAAGGCACTTTCGACGCAGTTGTTACCGCTATCGGCTCACGCGCCGAAACTCCGAACATAAAGGGCGTTGATAAGATAAAAACGGTAATTGCCACCGATCTTCTGCTTTCTCCCGAAAAGATGGGAGACGCGAATGAGATCGCCGTCGTCGGCGGGGGAAGCGTTGGCTGTGAGGTCGCGTACTGGCTTGCGAGCGAGTACGGCAAAAAGGTCACCGTTATCGAGATGCTCCCCTACTTTATGGAGGGCGTTTGCACGGCAAACAGAGGGCATCTTATATATGCAATGAAGAAAAAGGGCGTTCGCCTTATGAATATGGCGAAGGTTACGTCTTTCAGCGAAAATATGGTAAACGTTGCACAGAATAAGCATAAAAACGTTCCCGATCCGTATAATACCTGGCAGAGCGTTCTTCCGAAAAACGTGGTAAATCCGCTTGCTCCCAAGATCAAGCAGGAATACGAGAGCGAAGCAATTCCCGCGGATCTCGTCGTATTTGCAACCGGATCAAAGTCCGATCACGCACTCTATTTTGAGCTTCAGGCGATAAACGCGGCGAGCGAGATATACAATATCGGCGACAGCTTTGAAGGCGCAAAGGTGCTTGAGGCAACGCGCGCGGCGTTCCGCCTCGCAAGAGAGATTTGAGGAGGTTTATATGAAGATAAAGCTTAACCCCGACGAGGAGATCGTAAAAATAGTCAAAGAAGGACTTGAAAAGAGCGGGGGATACTGCCCGTGCAGGCGAGAGAGAACTCCCGAGAACAAATGTATGTGCAAGGAGTTTCGTGATCAGATAAAGGATAGTAGCTTCGAGGGATTTTGCCACTGTATGCTTTATTATAAATCGCTCGAGGACGATGCATAACGTTAATTTATAGAAAGGAATTGTAAGATGGAAGTAGTTATAACTAAAGAGAATTTTGAAAAAGAAGTAATAAACTCGGATATTCCCGTGCTCGTTGACTTTTTCGCTACATGGTGCGGCCCCTGCAGAATGCTTGCGCCCGTTATCGAGGAGATCGCGAAGGAGTACGAGGGAAGAGTAAAGGTGTGCAAGATAAACGTTGACGACGAGGGCGAGCTTGCTATGCGCTACGGTATCGCGAGTATCCCTACGGTACTGCTTTTTAAGGACGGTCAGGTGACCGATAAGTCGCTCGGATACGTTCCGAAGTCGCGCCTTGAAAGTATGCTCGGTTAAACCGTTCGGATGGTGAATATTGACAATTTAATAACGATAGCGTAGTGTAAAATGCACTACGCTATTGTCGTTTTGCACAAAAACAAGCGATTAAAATTGTAAAAATCGCACAAAACATAGATTGTAAAAAAAGTTTTGGAAAAACGCTTGACATTTAACTTTTTCGGTGCTACAATGTGCGTGAAATCGGAAATCAAACGGTTTCAAAACGCGAAGACATACGAAAGGAGTAATGATTATGAATATGTCAAACGTAGGAACTTTCCACAGATACAAGGTAGAGATCGACACTCTTGCTGACGTTCGTGAGTTTGTAAACATCGCCACGACTTGCAGAGGACAGCTTCTTCTTGAAAGCGGAGACAGCTTCAAGGTCAATGCCAAGAGTTTACTGGGTGTTATCATTGCAAAGAAACTCGACTGGAATGATATTACACTCCTTGCAGAGGAAGAGTGCTATACGAAGTTCGCTCACTTTATCGCGGACTGATACCGCACCGTCTCGCAAAGACCGAAAACAAGAGCCGTTTCCCCTTTTTGGCTCTTTACATAGATTTAGGGAAGTAAACCCTTCCTTTTGGAAAATTCCACAGCGGCGAAAATTCGCCGCTGTTTTTTTGTTCGAAGGAAATGCGGAAGAAAAAATAAATTTTTTCAAAAAAGGTATTGACAACTCGAGTTTTTGGTGCTATAATTCATTACAAATTTGAATATCACAAAAACGACTGTGACGAAGACGGTCGAAGCGTGAGGTTCCCAGAGAGTTGTCACTTGGTGCGAGACAATAGCCGATCCCTTCTTATGACCTATCACTTCCGAGTCGAAGGACCGAAAGGCGAAAGCCGATTAGACTCCTTCCGTAATGCTGCGTAAAGGCAAAGGGCTTGTCAGAGCCCGGAAAGTGACGGAAATATTATTTTCCGTAATTTGAGTGGTACCGCGGGTTTAATAACTCGTCTCAAAGGTTTCTTTTGAGACGAGTTTTTTGTTTTATTCAAATTGGTAACCATTAAAATATGTCAGAGTGAAAGGAGACGACAAAAAATGGATTACAGTTTGAAAGAGGTCGCAGGCAGAATCAAAGACCTGCGCGAGGCAAAGGGATACACGCAGGAGGAGCTTGCAAAGCTCACGGGCGTGACACTTGAAGAGTACCGTGTTCTGGAAGAGGGCAACACCGACTTCAGCTTCACCTTTATTTATAAGTGCGCGAAGGCGTGCGACGTTGAGGTGGTTGATCTTCTCGAGGGACGAAGCACTACGCTTACCTCCTTTGCCATCACAAGACGCGGAGAGGGACTTAAGATCCTGAAGCAGCACGGGGTTGAATATAATAACCTCGCGCCGAAATTCAGAGAAAAGCTCGCAGAGCCATTTCTCGTTAAATTTCCGTACATTCCCGAGGAGCAGGATGCACCTATCAAGCTGAACTCGCATAACGGTCAGGAATTTGACGTTATCGTTAAGGGCTCGCTCAAGGTGCAGGTGGGAAACCACGTGGACGTTCTTCACGAGGGGGACTCGATATTCTATAACAGCATCATTCCGCACGGTATGATCGCAGTAAGCGAGGGCGGCTGTGAGTTCCACGCGGTAGTTCTTAACCCGCAGGACGGACTCGTTAGTGAGGAATACCCCGAAGCTCCCGTTTCTTATACGAAGGTGTCCGAAAAGACGAAGGACACCGTCACGGTCGCCGATAATTTCGTAGAGTCCTTCTACGATGAAAATGGCGTATTTAGCGGTATAAAATTCAAAAACGACGATAAATTCAACTTCGCCTTTGACTGTGTGGACGCTATTGCAAAGAAAACTCCCGATAAGCTCGCTATGATGTGGGTGGCAAACGACAAGACAGACCGCAAGTTCACATTTGCCGATATGAAGAAATATTCGTCCAAGACGGCAAATTATTTCGAGTCTCTCGGTATCAAAAAGGGAGATACGGTAATGCTCGTGCTCAAGCGTCACTATCAGTTCTGGTTCTGTATGCTTGCTCTTCACAAGATCGGAGCTATCGCGATCCCGGCGACGAATCAGCTCGTTGAACACGATTTCGATTACAGATACAAGGCGGCAAAGGTCAAGGCAATCGTATGTACTGCCGACGGCGACGTATCCGCCGAGGCGGAAAAGGCGGCCGCAAAATTCCCCGGAATGCTGAAGATCCTCGTGGGCGGCAAGAAGGACGGCTGGAACGATTTCAACGTCGAAATGGAGCGCTTCAGTACGCACTACGAGCGCAGTGAAAGCTCTCCCTGCGGAAACGATCCGATGCTTATGCTCTTTACCTCGGGTACGACCGGTTATCCCCGTATCGCAACCCATTCCTATAAATACGCGCTCGGTCACTATCCGACGGCAAAGCATTGGCATAACGTAAATCCGAACGGACTGCATTTTACGATCTCGGATACCGGCTGGGGCAAAGCTCTCTGGGGCAAGCTGTACGGTCAGTGGCTATGCGAGGCGGCGCAGTTTACCTATGATTTTGACCGTTTTCACCCCGAAGATATTCTGCCGATGTTCGCGAAATATCACATCACCACCTTCTGTGCTCCGCCTACTATGTACCGTTTCTTTATCAAGGAGGACCTCTCAAAATACGATCTTTCCTCTATCGAATACGCCACGACGGCGGGAGAAGCGCTTAACCCCGAGGTGTTTAATCAGTTTAAGAAGGCGACCGGACTCACCATAATGGAGGGATTCGGTCAGACCGAGACCACTCTCTCTATTGCGAATTTCGTCGGTTCAACTCCCAAGATCGGATCTATGGGAAGACCGAGCCCGCTTTACGACATCGTGATCCTCGATCCCGACGGCAACGAGTGCAAGACGGGTGATACGGGTGAGATCTGTATCCGCGTAAAGGACGGCGAGTCACCCTGCGGACTCTTTATCGGCTACTATCTTGATAAGGAAAAGACCGACGAGGTATGGCACGACGGATTCTATCACACGGGCGATCAGGCAACTATGGACGAGGACGGCTACCTATGGTACGTCGGACGCATCGACGACGTTATCAAGTCGTCCGGATACCGTATCGGACCGTTTGAGATCGAAAGCGTCATCATGGAGCTTCCGTACGTTCTCGAATGTGCGGTCACACCCGTTCCCGATGAGGTGCGCGGACAGATCGTTAAGGCGACCGTCGTTCTCGTAAAAGGAAAGGAAGGGGACGACGCACTTAAAAAGGAGATCCAGGAATACGTTAAGACGCATACCGCACCCTATAAGTATCCGAGGATCGTTGAATTTGTCAGCGAGCTTCCCAAGACCATAAGCGGTAAGGTAAGACGCGTAGAGATCCGTAAAAACGATCTTGAAAAGCTGAAAAAATAAATAAAAACGGGATATCCGAGCAGGATATCCCGTTTTTTGTTTAGAGTGTTTTTACTGAGCTGCTTCAACGATAACTGCGAAGTCGTCGGGCTTGAGCGAAGCTCCGCCGATAAGTCCGCCGTCGATGTTGTCCATAGCAAGAAGCTCGGCAGCGTTCTTTGCGTTCATAGATCCGCCGTACTGAATTACGGTAGCGCGAGCGATCGGCTTGCCGTACTTTGCAGCGATAACGTTACGGATGAGCTTGCAAACCTCGTCTGCCTGCTCTGCGGTAGCGGTCTTTCCGGTACCGATAGCCCAAACGGGCTCGTAAGCGATAATTACCTGCTTCATCTGCTCGGGGGTAATATCAAGCAGAGCAAGCTTGGTCTGGCGCGCTACTACCTCTTCGGTGATACCCTGCTCACGCTCGCTGAGGCATTCGCCTACGCAAACGATAGCGGTAAGACCTGCCTCGATAGCCGCCTTGGTACGCAGATTGACAGTCTCGTCGGTCTCGCCGAAATACTGTCTGCGTTCGCTGTGTCCGATAATAACGTACTTAGCTCCCGCATCTACGAGCATATCTGCGGAGATCTCTCCGGTGTATGCGCCGCTCTTTGCAAAGTGTACGTTCTGACCGCCGACTTTAACTGCGGTGCCTGCGCACATTTTTGCTACGATAGGGAGGTCGATTGCGGGAACGCAAACTACGATATCGCAAGCGCGATTGTTTTTAACCTTCTCGTAGAGCGTGCCCACGAAGTTTTTTGCTTCCGAGGGGGTCATATTCATTTTCCAGTTTCCTGCGATGACCATTCTTCTTTTAGATCCCATTTTTAATTATCCATCCTTGGTTGAAAAGAGTATTTGCGATATATTTTACGTCTGTAAGATATATGTCTGTTTGTTTGCTTATTTGTCGTTGAGAGCTGCGATTCCGGGGAGCTCAAGTCCTTCAAGGAACTCAAGAGATGCTCCGCCGCCGGTAGAAACGTGAGTCATACGGTCAGCGTATCCGAGGTTCTCAACTGCTGCAGCAGAGTCACCGCCGCCGATGATCGAGATAGCGTTGCTCTCTGCGATCGCCTTGGCGACAGCACGGGTACCGCCTGCGAAGTTTTCCCACTCGGAAACACCCATAGGTCCGTTCCAGATAACGGTTCCTGCGTCCTTGATATAGCTCGAGAAGAGCTCGCGAGTCTTTTCGCCAACGTCGAGACCCATCCAGTCAGCGGGGATCTTGTCGGAGTCAACTATTGCAAACTCGGTGTTTTCGTCGTACTCTTTACCGATAACGTTGTCAAGAGGGAGAAGGAAGTTTACGCCCTTTGCCTTTGCCTTTGCCATAAGCTCGTTTGCGAGGTCGAGCTTGTCGTTTTCACAAATAGAGGTACCGATATCGAGACCCTGTGCCTTGAAGAAGGTGTAAGCCATTCCGCCACCGATAATAAGGGTATCAACCTTTTCGATAAGGTTATTGATAACGCCGATCTTGTCGGAAACCTTTGCTCCGCCGAGAATGGCGATGAAGGGACGCTTGGGATCCTCAAGTGCCTGACCCATAACGGAGATCTCCTTCTGGATAAGGTATCCGCAAACTGCGGGGAGGTAATCTGCAACGCCTGCGGTCGAAGCGTGAGCGCGGTGTGCGGTTCCGAATGCGTCGTTTACGTAGATCTCAGCCATAGAAGCGAGCTCTTTTGCAAAAGCGGGATCGTTCTTTTCCTCTTCCTGATGGAAACGAACGTTTTCAATTATAAGGATCTCGCCGCACTTAAGAGCAGCTGCCTTTGCCTTTGCGTCTGCGCCGATAACGTCGCTTGCCATAATTACGTTCTGTCCGAGAAGCTCGCCGAGCTTTTCAGCAACCGGCTTCAGGGAGAACTTAACGATATCGCCCTTTGCCTTTTCAAGAGCAGCAGCGGTAGCTGCCTCCTGCTCGGACTCGGGGAGAGCGGCGATCTTCTTTGCTTCCTTCTTGTCAAGCTTGAGCTTCTCGTTGAAAATGTTGTGGGGGCGACCCATGTGAGAGCAGAGAATAACTGCCGCACCGTTGTCAACGAGGTACTTGATGGTGGGGATAGCACCAACGATACGCTTGGTATCGGTTATAACGCCATCCTTCATAGGAACGTTAAAATCACATCTTACGAGAACTTTTTTGCCTTTGACGTCGATATCTTCGATCGTCTTCTTGTTATACATGGACATAAAGTACACTCCTTATATAATTTTTTTATCGCTACTAATATTATCATAAAAAGTAAAAATTATCAAGGGGATTTACGCAAATTTCCTATAAAATGTTCAATTTCTATATATACGCTTAAAAAGAGCCGTTTGAATTGTCATTTTTATAACAAAATCACAATAAAACGTCGAAAAGGGACTTAGCGGTACGCCGGGCAAGTACTGCGAAAAAAACGAACAAAGAGCGCCTATACTCGTCAAAAGGCATCAAAACAAGAGATAGAATATACGCCGTAAAAGGAGGAAAGACCGTTTTTTCTGTGAATAAACTCGTTTTCAATGGAATATAATGGTAAAAGCGAACAAATTTTCAGTATGCCGAAGAACAATGTAAAAAAATGTTTTGATTATCGGGAAAATTTCAAAAAAACACGAAAATCCTTGTACGAAAGATTTTCTTTTGCCTTGACACAACCTACCTTTAATTTTATAATGGGTGTAGCAAAGTTGAGCGAAAGGGAGGAAATGTGGTTAAAATGGATGAAATAACCATGCTTGGTGAATACAGACATACCATAGACGCCAAAAAGAGAATATTTTTGCCGTCGGGATTCCGTCCTCTGCTCGGCAACGAGGTAGTTATCTCGAAATCAACCGATAAATGTATCAAGGTATATCCCATTCCCGCGTGGAAGGAGTACGAGAGCAAGATAAACGCTCTGCCTCCCGTAAAAGCCAAAGCGGTACGCAGATGGGTATATGCTTTTTCGAAAAGAGCCGAGGTTGACGCGCAGGGAAGAGTGGCCCTGCCGCAGAACCTCTGCGAATACGCCGAACTTGATAAGAACATCGTTACCATAGGCGCGGGCGACTACGCCGAGATATGGAGCGAAAAGGCGTACGAGGAAATGACGGGTGCGCTCAGCGCAACCGACATCGAGGGCGATCTCATAGAGCTCGGCTTCTGAGCGTTCACCGAAGGGATATATAATAATGGAAAAAGAAATTTCTGAATTTTCTCACTTTCCGGTGATGCTTAACGAGTGCATTGAGGCGCTTAACGTAAAAGACGGCGGCGTTTACGTTGACTGTACGACGGGCGGCGCAGGACATAGCAGCGAGATAGCCAAAAAGCTTCTCGGAACGTCGGGACGGCTCATCTGTCTTGACCGCGACGAGGAAGCGATAGCGGCGGCAAGCAAACGGCTTGAGCCCTACTCGGAGGTCGTTACGCTGGTAAGAAGCAACTTTTCCGAGGTGGGCGAGGTAATAAGATCGCTCGGTATTGAAAAGATAGACGGCGCGCTTATAGACCTCGGGGCATCGTCCCATCAGTTCGACTCTCCCGAGAGAGGATTTTCCTATCGGTTTTCGGGACGTCTCGATATGAGAATGGACAACAGAGACAAGCTTAGTGCATACGACATTGTAAACACCTTCTCCGAGGGAGAAATAAAAAAGATAATATTTGAATACGGCGAAGAGCGATTCGCACCGAAGATCGCCCACGAGATAGTTAAGGAAAGAGCAAATGCTCCGATAGAGACTACGGACAAGCTCGTTGAGGTGATAAGACGCGCGATACCGCAAAAGGCACAGCGTGAGGGAGGACATCCCGCAAAGCGGACCTTCCAGGCACTGCGTATAGCGGTCAATAACGAGCTTGAGATCATAGCTCCCACGCTTAAAACGCTTTGCTCTCTTCTGAATAAAGAAGGAAGAGTAGCGGTACTTACCTTCCATTCGCTCGAGGACCGTATAGTCAAGCAGACCTTCGGCGAGCTTGAAAATCCTTGTACCTGCCCCGCATCCTTTCCGGTATGCGTGTGCGGTAAAAAGGCAAGTGTAAAGGCGCTCGGCAAGAAGCCGATGCTTCCGAGTAAAGAAGAACTTGAAAATAATTCCCGCTCGCACAGTGCAAAGCTGAGAGTGGTTGAAAAGATTTGATTCCCGATAAGACAGGGAAAAGAAAGGACGGCTTACGAGATGAGATCGTTTGATGAATTCGGATTTGAGAAAAAATCGAACAACGTAGAAAGTAATAATACTCCTGCCACGGATGATTTCATCACTCGTCGCAAGGAGACGAAAAAAGCAGAACCCGAGGTAAATACCAAGGCGGTTTCGGCAGTCGAGAACGACGAGACGGTGCTCGGTATCGAGTCCGCGCGCCCCGTTATGACCGTTATGTCGGTAAAGGGTAATGAGAACCGTGCGGTTACAAAGCCCACCGAAAGAAAGAAGAGCTTCCTCTCCGAGGACAACGTACTCGAGAAGAAGAAAAAGAAGCTCCCCGTAAGAACGGTAGCTGTTATCGCTTGCGTTTTCGCGCTTGCATTCCTTATGATAAATCAATTCGTTCTTGTAAACGAGTACTCAAAGGAAATTGCGGATCTGGAAAATTCGGTCAACTCTATCGGACAAGAAATCAAGCAGTGCGAGACAGAGCTCGTTATCAAAAACAAAGATGTTGAAAAGACCGCAAAAGAAAACGGAATGATAAGCGATAAAGACGGTCAGGGCGAATATATGCAGATCCCCGTAAGTGATACCATCGAGCTGAAACAGCCCGAGCAGGACGAGCATAAGAATCTTGCGTCTATCGTGATGTCCGCTCTCGGAGAGAACATCCTTCGCGCTTGGAATACTTTAACGGGCGCTGAATAAAATGAAGTATAAACCTTTTGAGAGTGAGGCAGAAATGCTTTGCTCTCAATTTGCTGTTTTTTAGAGTAAATATCTGTCGAAAAATCGGTAATTACCGATATTTTCGCTGTATCGTCGGAGAGAATAAATGGAAAAAGAACGACTCAGAAAAATATCACTTAGCGGTAACGTTTTGATAATTATCATGCTCCTTATCGCTCTTGGTATATCGGTAAAGCTCTTCTCAATGCAGGTGAATGAGTACGAGTATTACCAGAATAAAATTATAAATAACGTTCAGCAGGAATATACCATAAGTGCCGAGCGAGGAACGATCTACGACACCAATATGACGCCCGTTGCGATAAACGTGACGACGTACAGAATATTCCTTGATCCGGTTGCGATACAGAACGGATCAAGCGCGGGCGGGGCAGAGGAAACGGCAGCACTTATTGCCGATAACCTTTCCGAGCTTCTCGGTGTGGACAGAGAAACGATCTATAAAAGAGCGCTTCGCAAGGGAAGTAAGGACGAGACCGTAGCGCGTAAGGCGAGCGAAGAGACCGCAACTGCGGTAAGGACCTTTATATCCAAGTACGGACTCTCGAGAAAGATATATCTCGAGGCGACTCCGGTAAGATACTATCCGTACGACGGCGTTGCGGCAAACGTTATCGGCGTTATGGGAACAGATAAAGGACTTCTCGGAATAGAACTCAGCTATAACAGCTATCTCGAGGGTACTCCCGGAAGATACATAGTGACAAGAAACGCGCAAAGCGCCGAAATGCCCGACGATTACGACTATTACATAGACGCCAAGGACGGACTCAGTGCCGTTCTGACGATAGATATGAACATCCAGAGGATGCTCGAAAAGCAACTTAAGGACGCATTCACCAACGCAAAGGGCGGAGAACCGGCAGTAGGACTCGTTATGAACGTAAAGACGGGCGCCGTTCTCGCTATGGGACAGTATCCGAGCTTTAATATCAACTCTCCGTACAGCTTGGGAGACACTCTTTTTGCAGACCGACTTGAGTCGTCGGGATACGAAAGCGGAACTCCGGAATATAACGAAGAGCTCTGGACGCAGATATATTCAATGTGGAATAATAAAGCGGTCAGCTACCTTTACGAGCCGGGATCGACTATGAAGGTAATGTCTGCCGCGGCGGCGCTCGAGGAGGGTGTGGTAAGCTTCAGCGATACCTTCACGTGCAGAGGAAACCTCGTCGTTGCGAATACTAAGATAAACTGCCACAATATCTACGGTCACGGAACGCGTAACTATGCGTATATGCTTCAGGCATCGTGCAACCCGACTATGATGCAGGTTGCCGCGAGAGTCGGAGAAACGAAATATTACGAATACTTCACAAATTACGGTTATACCTCGAAAACGGGAATAGACCTTCCCGGTGAATCGGCGGGACTTTACGTATCGAAATCGGGCTTCAACGCGGTCGAGCTTGCTTGTTACAGCTTCGGTCAGACCTTTAAGACGACGCCTCTTCAGCAGGTGACCGCATTCTCGGCAGTTGCAAACGGCGGATACGTCGTTCAGCCGTATATCGTAAAATCGCTTATAGATTCGGACGGCAACGAGGTGGTAACTCACGAGACGACCGTTAAAAGAAGAGTGCTCAGTTCTCGTACGTGCGAGGCGCTCCTCGAGGTGCTCGAGCAGGGCGTTTCGGGCGGTGGAGGTGCAAAAAATGCCTACGTTGCGGGATATAAGATCGCCGCAAAGACCGGAACATCGGAGAAACGAGACAAGATAAATCCCGAAACGGGCAAAAAGGACTACCGTATCGGATCGTGTATGGCGATAGCGCCTGCGGACGAACCCGAAATAGCGGTTCTTATAATGGTAGATGAGCCGGGAGTTCGAAACAAGTACGGAAGCACGATAGCCGCACCTTATATGTCGGCACTTCTTTCCGAGCTTCTCCCTTACCTCGGCGTTGAACGAAATTACAGCAGCGACGAAATGAACAGAATGGTAATAAGCGTTGCAAACTATAAGGGCACGTCGGTTCAGAACGCTGCTGCGGCGCTCAATAAGCTGGGACTTTCCTACGAGGTAGTCGGTGACGGAGATACAGTCACCAGCCAGATCCCGTCCGCGGGAACGAAGATGACCAAGATAAACGGAAAGGTCATTCTCTATACGGGCGGCGCGACCAATACTCAATACGTTACCGTCCCCGATCTCGTCGATCAGAAGGCGGCGAACGCGATCAAACAGCTTGCCGCACTTGGACTTAATGTCTATATAGACGGATCTGCAAACTACGACGAGGGTGCGGGTGCAGAGGTAGTCTCTCAAAGCCACGAGGCAGGAACGCGAATACAGCGCGGAGCTGTAATAACTATAAAATGTCAGCACATGGACGGTACTGATTAACATTTACAGGAGGCAAAAAAGTGTACGCGGACATCACAATAAAGGACCTTTTGAAGGGCGTAAATATAATAGATGCACACGGCTGTGAAGATATAAAAATATCGGGAGTTACGGCAGATAATCGAAAGATCGATAAGGGATTTGCATTCGTTGCCGTTTCGGGAACCCGTTTTGACGGACACGATTTTATCGCCGATACTGCGGCAAAGGGCGCTATCTGCGCGATAGTTGAGCGCATCCCCGAAAATTGCCCGATCCCGTGCGTTGTCGTTGACGACACCCGCCGTGCATCCTCGTACATTTTCTCAAACGCGTTCGGAAATCCCGAAAAGTCGATGAAGATAATCGGTGTAACGGGAACGAACGGAAAGACCAGCTCGGTCTTTATGCTCGAAAAGATATTTTCGGATTCCGGATATAAGACCGGACTTCTCGGTACGGTCAAAAATATGTGGTGCGGCAAGGAACGCGAGGCGTCCCTTACCACCCCCGTCCCCGAGGATCTTTACGAAATGTTCGCCGAAATGCGAGACGAAGGGGTAGAGTATCTCTTTATGGAGGTATCCTCGCATTCGCTCTCCCTTGGCAGAGTAGCACCCATTGAATTTGAGCTTGGAATATATACGAATCTCACTCCCGAGCATCTTGATTTCCATATAGATATGGATTCTTATGCAGAGGTCAAGGAAATGCTCTTTAAGCAGTCCAAGATCGGACTTTTCAGCGCGGATAACGAATATACGCTTAAGGCGTCTGAAAAGGGGCTTTGTAAGAGCTACACCTTCTCGATAGATAACGGTGCCGATTTCAAGGCAGAAAACGTCGATTTCTTGTCTGTTTCGGGAATAAAATACACGCTCGTGACAGACGGAAGATCTTTTGATATCGTCAGCAGCGTGGCGGGAAAATTCAGCGTTTATAATACTATGGGCGCAATATCGGCGGCATATCTGCTCGGACTTGATATGAGCGACATAGCAAAGTCGATAAAAGAATTTGCCGGAGTTCCGGGAAGAATTGAGCGTCTTACTCCTGCAGACACCCCCTTTTCGGTGTTCTCGGACTACGCGCACTCTCCCGATGCACTCGAAAATATACTTCTCGCCCTGATCGGAAGTAAAAACGAAGATCAGAAGCTGACGGTAGTTTTCGGATGCGGCGGAGACAGAGACCGCACAAAGCGTCCAAAGATGGGAAAGATAGCGACCGAGCTTGCAGATTTTGCGATCATCACCAGCGACAACTCGCGAAGCGAGGAGCCGATGGACATAATAAACGAGATACTTACCGGAGTAGAAAAGGATAACTATAAGGTCATCTGCTCCAGAAGAGAGGCGATCGCCTACGCGGTTGAAAACGCGCAGGAGGGCGAGATAATACTTATTGCGGGAAAAGGACACGAAAATTACGAAATAACCAAAGACGGAAAGCATCCCTTCGACGAAAAGGGTGAGGTCTTTAAGGCAATAGCAAAGAGGAATTCGTGATCAAAGGCGTGCTGTATATTCACAGTGCTTCTGAAAGGAAACTATTATGGTAGCTGACGTTAAAGGAATACTTCTCATAAAGGAAATAGCCGATATTACGGGTGGACAGCTCTGCCGCGCGGCGGATCCCGCCACCGAAATAAAGACGGTAACGACCGACTCGCGCGTAAAAGTCAACGCGGGACTGTTTATAGCTCTCGTTGGAGAAAAGTTCGACGGACACTCCTATGCCGCAAAGGCGTTTGAGAACGGCGCCGTTTGTGCCGTAGTTGAAAAGATCCCCGAAGATATGGGCGAAAACTGCTGTATTCTCGTAAAGGACACCAGAGTGGCTCTCGGAGATATAGCAAGAGCGATGAAGGATAAAATAAGTCCTCTCACGGTCGCGGTTACGGGCAGTATCGGAAAGACCACTACCAAGGAGTTTATCTACGCAGTCCTCAGCGAAAAATACAAAACGCTCAAGACCGAGGGTAATTTCAATAACGATATCGGTCTGCCGATGACTCTCCTCGGGCTTTCACCCGAGCACGATGCGGCAGTACTCGAGATGGGTATGAGCCATTTCGGAGAGATAGAATATCTTTCGCATATAGCATCACCGAATATTGCGGTGGTTACGAACATAGGACGCTCGCATATCGAAAACCTCGGCTCGCGCGAGGGAATAAGAGATGCAAAGCTCGAGATCAGAAAGGGAATGCCGCGCGACGGAATTCTTATTCTGAACGGTGACGAGCCCCTGCTTTGCGATATTGCGGGAGCAATATACGTGGGCGAGAGCAACAAGGACAGCGACTACGTTATAAATAACGTTATAGAGAGCGAAAACGGCTCTGCGTTCGATCTTTCCTATAAGGGAGAGCGTATTGAGAGCATTACCGTTCCTGCTATCGGACGTCATAACGTGATGAACGCCGCGTTTGCATTTGCGGTCGGAATAGCCGCAGGTCTGGGCGAATTTGAGATACGCCGCGGACTTATGAACTTCAAAAATACGGGTATGCGACAAAACATTTACGAAAGTCGCGGCCGCGTGATAATTGCAGACTGCTATAACGCAGCGCCCGAATCGGTAAAGGCGTCGCTTAAAGTCCTTTCGGCAGTAGCCGAGAGAAGAGGCGCAAGAAAAGTCGCCGTTCTCGGAGATATGAAGGAGCTCGGCAGTCATTCGGCAGAGGCGCATATCGAGGTCGGACACGAGGCGGTAAAGGAGGGCGTTGATCTTCTTTTCACCGTCGGTACGCTTGCTCTTGATATAGCGGGAGCGGCAGAGACGTCGGTAAAGAGTATCTTTACCTTTGAGAGTGCTGACTATAAGGAAATAGCGGATACGATAATGAAAAATACCCGCGAGGGAGACGTGATACTTTTCAAGGCGAGCCGTGCTATGGCTTTTGAAAAGATAATCGAAAATCTTTAAGTAAGGTCCTATAAAAAAGGAGAAGATAAAATGCTGATAGAATTTCTTGTTACGGTAATATTGACGTTTGCACTTACGGCTGTTTTTTCGAGAATACTGATCCCCAAGCTTAAAAGTCTCAAAGTAGGGCAGAAGATACTCGATATCGGTCCGAGATGGCATAAAAACAAGGAGGGCACGCCCACAATGGGCGGTCTTGCCTTTATCGCGGCAAATATTATAGTTTTCGCGATCGCTCTTCCGTTTCTGGCAAAATACGAAACGGTAAATCTGTGGGGCACCGTTATATGCTTCCTTTTCGCGCTCTCTAACGGACTTATCGGTATAATAGACGACAGGGCAAAAATATTCAAAAAACAAAATCAGGGACTTACCGCACCGCAGAAATATCTGCTTCAGCTTATCAGCGCGGGACTCTTCCTTTTCTTTATGACGCTTGTCGGAGCTATCAGTACGGAGATCTATATTCCCTTTGTTAATAAGGCGGTAGATTTCGGATGGTTCTACTACGTTTTCTCGCTGATATTTATCACGGGATTTGTAAACAGCGTTAACCTCACCGACGGACTTGACGGTCTTGCATCGAGCGTTACCTTCGTAGTTGCGGGATTTTTTGCAGTTGCCGCATTTGCCTGCGGTATATCCGAGCTTTCAATTTTTGCAGGACTCGTAATAGGCGCAACGCTTGGATTTTTAGTTTACAATTTCTATCCGGCAAAAATATTTATGGGAGATACCGGCTCGCTATACCTTGGCGGTATGGTCGTCGCTATGGCGTATCTGCTCGGAAATCCGATGATACTTTTCCTCGTCGGAATAATATACCTTGCAGAGAGCTTTTCTGTAATTCTGCAGGTAGCGTACTTTAAGCTTACTCACGGAAAACGTCTTTTCAAGATGTCTCCGATACATCACCACTTTGAAAAATGCTCGTGGAGCGAGATCAAGATAGTTTTCGTATTTTCGATAGTAACGCTTATTTTCTGCGTTATTGCTTGGTTTGGTCTTGCAAGACCGATATAAATATAGTATAATACATATAATTTGAAAAAGGAGGGAACGCGGTATGAAAAAAATATCCGAAATTTTCAAAAAGAAGAAAAAAGAAGATAAAAGCAGTATGCTGCCCGAGGCAGTAAGTCAAACGACGGCACTCGACAGCGTTCCCAAGAAAAAAGAACAGACGGCGAGGTTGGAGGTGCAGTCGGGCTCTAAAATATACACCTACGTTCACGGTGTTGACCGCCCGATGCTGATAATAATACTCCTTCTCTCGCTTTTCGGACTTATAATGGTATATTCGTCCAGCTACGTTTACGCCCTTACCTATATGGGAAACAGCGCGCATTTTGCTATAAAGCAGGCAAAGTTTTTGCTCTTGGGTATAGCCATAATGCTCGGAATAAGTATGTTTAACCGAAAATGGATACATCTTTCGGTCTTTCCCGCGTTTGCGCTTGCGATCGGATTTCTCGTTGCGGTGCTCGTTTTCGGAGTTACCGAGGGTGACGCGAAAAGATGGATATATTTAGGTCCGGTCTCTTTTCAGCCGTCCGAGCTTATGAAAATAGCTCTTATACTTATGATCGCGTGGCTGTCTTACAGATTCAAAAACACCATACACGCAAAGAAAAAGTTCTGGAAAGCCACTTTGTACGGCTTCGTTATCCCGCTGTTTATTATAGGAGTATCCTGCCTGCTCGTGCTTCTTGAAAAGCACCTTTCGGGAACGATAATACTCTTCCTTATCGGATTTGCGATGCTCTGGGCAAACGGCGCACCCAAGGTGTGGACGATAACTCTTTTCTTCCTGATAATAGGGGTTATCGGCGGAGTAATCTTTGCGGTAATGAAATTTCCCGAAGAGGTCAAGGCGGCGGTTCCCGACTATATGTTCACCCGTGTGGATAGCTGGCTGAACCCCGAAAATTACAGCACACAGAACGAGCTCTGGCAAACCTTACAAGGAAAAATTGCCGTCGGTTCGGGCGGATTTTTCGGACGCGGATTTGGACAGAGTTTGCAAAAGCATCTTTTCGTTTCGATGCCGCAGAACGACTTTATCTTCGCTATCGTCTGCGAGGAGCTCGGATTTATCGGAGCACTTTCGGTAATAGGACTTTATATGGCGTTCGTTGTAAGGGGTATGCATATAGCAAAGAATGCTCCCGATATATTCTGCTCGCTTACCGCAATAGGAATTTCGGCGCACGTCGGATTTCAGGCACTTCTTAATATGGCGGTAGTTACGGGACTGATACCCAATACGGGTATATCGCTTCCGTTCTTCAGTGCGGGCGGATCGTCACTTATATTTTTGTTCGTTGAGATGGGAATACTTCTCTGTATATCGAAATATACACCCGTTAGCGAAAGCACTCCCAAAAACGTGAAAGGTAAACACTGACTATGAAAGTTGTAATGACAGGCGGAGGTACCGCCGGACACGTAAATCCCGCACTCAGCATTGCGGATATAATAAGAAAATACGAGCCGGACAGTGAGATAGAGTTTATTGGCACCAAGAAAGGACTTGAATATAAGCTCGTGCCTCGCAGGGGCTATAAGCTTCACAGAATACGCATTCTCGGAATCAAGAGAAGTCTTCACCCGAGAAATCTCGTGGCGGCAGTTCTCACGTGTACCTCGTACATAAAGAGTAGGGCATTGCTTGCTAAAATAAAGCCGGATGTCGTCGTAGGTACGGGCGGATACGTGACCTGGCCGGTCGCGAGCGCGGCGGCGGCGCTCGGTATCCCGTGCGTCCTGCACGAGGCAAACGCAGTTCCCGGACTTGCGGTCAAGATGCTCAGAAATAAGGCGAACGTCGTTTTCGTCAATTTCAAGGAAACGGGAAAATATCTGAGCGATTCGAGCGCCGAGGTAATTCATACAGGAATGCCGATAAACGACCTTTTCTATAATATGACGAGAGAAGAGGCAAGAAAAAAACTCGGTTCCGACGGGAAATATAAGTACACCATACTTTCCTTCGGCGGAAGTCTCGGCGCGGCACATCTTAACGACGTAGTCGTTGAGTTTATGGAAAATTTCGTGTCAAAGCATCCCGAAATATGCCATATACACTCCGCGGGAACGAGAAATAACGAGAGTGCCTTCAAGGCGTATAAGGAAAAGGGACTTGAAAAGTACGAAAACTGCAAGCTCGTCGAGTATATATACGATATGCCCGAGCAGATGCTCGCTTGCGATATAGTTATATGCCGCAGTGGAGCGTCCACTCTTGCAGAGCTTGCCGCAATAGGCAAGCCGTCCGTACTCGTTCCTTCTCCGCACGTTACAAACGATCAGCAGTATAAGAATGCAAAGCTGCTTGCAGATAAGGATGCGGCAGTGGTGATAAGAGACGCAGACCTTACGGCGGAGCGTCTTGAAAAGGAGATCTCCGGACTTCTGTCTGACTCTGAAAAGCTCGCAAAGATGGGTAAAAATGCAAAAGAGTTTGACGTTGCAAACGGAGACGAGATAATCTATAAAAAGATAAAAGAACTTTCAAAAACCTAAAAAGGAAGACGTAGATCATGGAGCCAAACGAGGGAAAATATGTCCCAACGCAAAAGGATAGGGCGAAGATATTCAGTGCTAAAAACCGCAGAAACACGATAAGACTCGCGGTTCGTATCTCGTACTTTGTGATAGTCCTGATCGTTTTGCTTTTAATGCTCTTTCTTCTGGCAAAGCTCTTCTTCTCGGTTGATAACGTTATAGTCAATATGACCGTTTATAAGGATCCCAACTATGACGTGAACACCGTTAAAGAGGTGAGCGGAGTTTCCGAGGGAGATATACTTTTCTTCGCGGATAAGGAGAAAATAGAGGAAAATATAAAAAACAACCTGCCTTTCGTAGATACGGTAAGCGTGAAAAAGGAATTTCCCAATACCGTAACTATAAACATCGTTGAGGAAAAGGAAAGCTTCTATTTTAAGTACGCGGACAGGTATTTCGTTATCTCGACGGGACTGAAGGTACTCGCGTTTTTTGACAGCGAGAACGATTTGAAGTCGGCTGACTATTATAACGATATTATGAGGGTTGAGCTTGACGAGGTAAAGCAGGTAGAGGTGATGAAAACGGTCGAGTTTTTTGACGACCAGTCGCACAGACGGAGCGAAAAGGTGCTTGAGACGGTCGATGCAAGCCCGATACGCGATAAGATCACGCGCCTTGATATGTCCGAGCTTTACGATATAAAGATCGTATTTAACTCGAAAATAGACGTCTTTTTCGGTAGCCATATAGACTTCGAAAAGAAGCTCGTTAACGTGCAAAAAATAATTGAGCTCGAGGGCGAAAATAAAAAGGGATATATCTATATTTACAATGCGGATGAGGCGCACGTATCGCTGAGTTAAATGTAAAAAAACTGTTAATAATAAGTCGAAAGCATTGAAAAGTGGTATAATTAACTTTATTATATAAGATGTAGCGGAAAACGAGCAAAAAATTGCCGTTTTGATGCTCAAAAGCAATGGAAATCAAAAAAATAAGCATAAATAAAAGTTTCGGAGGAAGAAGAGAATGACAAACGCAGCATTTGAAAACGTCGGTCTCGGCGTAGAAGAACAGGAGATCGATTTCACCATCAAGATCAAGGTAATCGGTGTCGGCGGCGGCGGAAACAACGCAGTAAACAGAATGATTGACGCAGGCGTAAAGAACGTAGAGTTCATCGCCGTTAACTCGGACAAGGTTGCTCTCCAGAAGTCCAAGGCAAGCGTAAAGGTTGCCATCGGTGAGAAGCTCACCAAGGGACAGGGCGCAGGCGGAAACCCTGAGGTTGGATGCAAGGCAGCAGAGGAGAATACCGAGGATATCGCAGCAGTACTTAAGGGCGCAGATATGGTATTCATTACCGCAGGTATGGGCGGCGGAACCGGAACGGGTGCAGCTCCCATTATCGCAATGCTCGCTCGTGAGATGGGCATACTTACCGTTGCAGTAGTTACCAAGCCCTTCGCATTCGAGCAGAAGAGAAGAATGACCAACGCAGAAGCAGGAATCATTAAGCTCAGCGAAAACGTTGACTCGCTTCTCGTTATCCCCAACGAGCGCCTTAAGCAGCTTTCCGGCAATAAGATCACCTTCCTCAACGCATTCGCAG
The DNA here is from genome assembly GCA_015064385.1 of Oscillospiraceae bacterium. Taxonomy (GTDB): domain Bacteria; phylum Bacillota; class Clostridia; order Oscillospirales; family CAG-272; genus SIG672. Next base: position 21,834 of record SVSI01000012.1, read on the forward strand.
AGGCAGACAACGTACTTAAGCACGGTGTACAGAGCATTTCCGACCTTATCACCGAGTTCGGAGTTATCAACCTCGACTTTGCAGACGTTACCACCGTTATGAAGGATGCAGGATTTGCTCACATGGGCGTTGGTGCATCTACCGGTAAGGACAAGGCAGAGGAAGCAGCAAAGCTCGCTATCTCCAGCCCGCTTCTCGAGACCTCTATCTCGGGCGCACACGGCATTCTTGTCAATATCACTGCATCGCCCGATATCGGACTCGACGAGATGGATATTGCAACCAATATGATCACTCAGGAGGCACATCCCGACGCAACGATCATCTGGGGTGCGAATATCGACGAGTCGCTTAACGACGAGATGCGCATTACCGTTATCGCAGCAGGATTCAACGACGACAAGAAGGTGGCTTCCGCAGACGTTGAAGAGACCCCCGCAGCTGATAACAACGACGATAACAACGAAGAGGATTTCGGAGTTCTCGTTGATCTCTTCACCAAGAAGAAATAAGTAAATGAAAAATGAGCTTCTTCGGAAGCTCATTTTGTTTATTACGGCGAATGATAAACCCCGACTGATTTTTTGATCCGTCGGGGCTTTTATTTCTATTCGGTAATCAGTTTATCTATCCATTCTTGAGATAGAACATATTCTGTATCGTCAATTGTAATTGAGTATGCTTTATCATCAAAAGACATTACTCGCAGAGGAATAAACAAGTTGAGGTCTTCTTGAATAATTCCGCACACATACCCGTAGGTATAGCAGTTCTTTAACATGCCATTAGGTTGCCTTACTAAATCATACAGTCCCGCATCTTCTACCGTTTGCCCGCTTTTGATATCACTAAGAAATTGTTCGCATTCGGTTATTCCTTTTTCTGAAATGGTCGTTTCCTCGTCATTATAGTGCGAATATTTTACAAACTCAAATCTAATGCAATTATCAAGGGAAAATTCCGTTTTAAGTAGTTCGGACTTTACATATATAGAGGCAAACTCGTTATCAGGTAAATATCTTATCAAAACATCGTGGCTTCCGTTGACGGAATACATACCCGTTTTGATTCTCATGGCAATATGAATGAAGCTCTTTTTTTCTCCTTTTATGTGGCCGATAAATTCCTTTTCTCCGAAGCAACCAACGTATCCCTCGTTACCGACAAAAGTATATTCTGTGCCGTCAGCCGACAAAATAGTTTTATTTTCGGTTTCCGTAAACTCAACGTTGTTATTACAAGCAACGAAAGAAAAAATAATCGCCAAACAAATAAAAATAATTGATATGTTTCTCATAATACCGCCTTATAGTCTTACTACAATACCTCCATATTTATCGACTTACCGTCGATTCTGTTTTCACTTAACAAATGTGTCAGGCGAATTCCACTCTATTATCTCCGACCTCATTATAACACAAATCGGCAGAGAAAACAATATCTCTGCCGAAACTTGTAAATATACTTGTGAAAAGGAGCGTAAATCTTTTGCTTTTAGTAAAGTTTTTGAAGATCCAAGAAACTTTTTTCAAAAAGTTTCTTGGTGGGTTCTTAGGGCAAAGCCCTAAGCCGTACCCCGAGTTACAGATTATCAACGTACTTGCAAGCCGCAACTGCTGCAACGGCGCCGTCTCCGCTTGCGGTAACTATCTGACGTATCGCCTTCGTGCGGCAGTCGCCCGCAACGAATATTCCGGGGGTACCCGTCTCACAGGACTCGCCCGCAACTATATAGCCGTAATCGTTAAGCTCGGCTACGTTTTCAAAGGGCTTGTTCTCGGGCTCCTGACCGATGGCAACGAATACTCCGTCAACGTACAGACGGGAGATCGCGTCGGTGGAGGTCTTCTTTATCTCAAGTCCCTCAAGCTGCTTTTCGCCTATGAACGAGGTAACGACGGAACCGAAGATGAACTTTACGTTGTCGCGGAGATAGAGCTTTTCGATAAGCGTTTCTTCGCCCGTAAGATAGGGAAGATTCTGAATGAGCGTAACGCTCTCGCAGATGTCAGAAAGCATGACCGCTTCCTGAAGCGCGGTGTTTCCGCCGCCGATGATGGCAACGTTCTTTCCGGCGTAGAAGGGACCGTCGCAAACGGCACAGTAGGAGATACCCTTGCCGACGAGAGAGTCCTCTCGCTCAACTCCGAGATGACGGTGGCGCGAACCGGCGGCTATAATGACCGCACGGGCCTCATATTTCTTTCCTGACTCGGTTTCTACGATCTTGCAGGTCTCTGCACTATTTATCGAAATAGCGCGATCCAGCTCGATTTCTGCGCCCTGTGCGATCGCCTGATCGATAAGACGCTCGGCAAACTGGTTGCCGCTCATCTCAAGAAATCCGGGATAGTTCTCAACCTTCGGAGAATGAGTTATCTGACCGCCGAAGGTCTCCTTTTCAAGAAGCAGAACGCTCTTGCCCGCTCTTGCGGCGTAGATCGCCGCAGTAAGACCTGCGGGACCTGCGCCGATTATGAGAATGTCGTACATATTATGATCCTCAGTTTACGAATTTGCTTCCGCAAATTTTCTGATATTGGAAACGTTGGTGATCACCTCGGTATCTCCGCCCTTTGAAACGATCATAGTGGGTGCCTGGTGAATGTCAAATTCAGCAGCCGCCTCGGGATTGTCGTCAGCGTAGATAACCTCGTAATCGATTCCCGCCTTGTCAAGGAATACCTTTGCCATCTTGCAGTTGGGGCAGGTGTGGGTAGCAAAGAGGATTATCGCTTCGGAGGTGTCCTTTGCAAAATCGTTTGCGGGAGCGAGAGCTTCGGAAGCTTTAACTGCTTCCTCAGACTTGCTTATGTTCTTCTCGCCGTACTTTGCGATGTTATATACCTTTCTGTCCTTGTACTCCTGGCTCTTACCGTCATTCCAGTTGAGAACGGGACGGTAGTAACCGGTAATACGGCTGTAAACCTCGGTCTTTTCACCGCACTCGGGGCATTCCCATTTCTCGCCTGCGATGTATCCGTGGTTACGGCATACCGAGTAGGTGGGAGAGAGGGTGTAGTAAGGAAGTGCGTAGTTTTCTGCGATCTTGCGAACGAGATTTGCTGCGCTTCTCCAGTCGGGAAGCTTTTCTCCGAGGAATGCGTGGAATACAGTTCCCGAGGTATAGAGAGTCTGAAGCGAATCCTGAACGTCGAGAGCAGCGAAGATGTCCTCGGTGTATCCGACGGGCAGGTGCGAGGAGTTGGTGTAGTAGGGGGTAGCGTCACCGTTCGAAGCGGTGATAATGTCGGGATAACGCTTTCTGTCGTGCTTTGCAAAACGGAAGGAGGTCGATTCAGCGGGGGTTGCCTCAAGATTGTAGAGGTCGCCGTATGCCTCCTGATAGTCGGAGAGACGCTCACGCATATGGTTGAGAACGTCGCGGCTGAACTGCTGAACTGCCTCGGAGGTCATATCTGCACGGAGCCACTTTGCGTTGAGTCCCGCCTCGTTCATACCGACGAGACCGATGGTCGAGAAGTGGTTGTTGAAGGTTCCGAGATATCTCTTGGTGTAAGGATAGAGACCGTTGTCGAGAAGCTTGGTGATAACCGTTCTCTTGGTCTTGAGCGAGCGCGCGGAGATGTCCATAAGCTTGTCAAGACGCTTGTAGAAGTCTGCCTCGTCCTCTGCAAGGTACGCGATTCTCGGCATATTGATGGTAACGACGCCGACGGAACCGGTCGATTCGCCCGATCCGAAGAATCCGCCAGACTTCTTACGAAGCTCACGAAGGTCAAGACGCAGACGGCAGCACATCGAACGAACGTCCGAGGGCTCCATATCGCTGTTGATGTAGTTCGAGAAATATGGAGTACCGTACTTTGCGGTCATCTCAAAGAGAAGCTTGTTGTTCTCGGTCTCCGACCAGTCAAAGTCTCTGGTTATCGAGTAGGTGGGAATGGGGTACTGGAATCCGCGGCCGTTAGCGTCACCCTCGATCATTATCTCGATGAACGCCTTGTTGACCATATCCATCTCGGCTTTACAGTCCTTGTACTTGAAATCAAGCTCTTTTCCGCCGACGATACAGTTAAGCTCTGCAAGGTCGTTCGGAACGGTCCAGTCGAGCGTGATGTTGGTAAAGGGAGACTGCGTTCCCCAACGGCTGGGAGTATTTACGCCGTAAACGAAGGACTGAATGCACTGCTTTACTTCCTTATAGGAGAGATTATCTACCTTAACGAAAGGAGCGAGATAAGTATCAAAGGAGGAGAATGCCTGCGCGCCTGCCCACTCGTTCTGCATAATGCCAAGGAAATTGACCATCTGGTTGCAAAGAGTAGAGAGGTGAGCTGCGGGAGCGGAGGTGATCTTACCTACGACGCCGCCGAGACCTTCCTGAATGAGCTGCTTGAGCGACCAACCCGCGCAGTAGCCGGTGAGCATAGACAGGTCGTGGATGTGAATATCACCGTTTCTGTGAGCGTTTGCGATCTCGTCGTCGTAAACCTCGGAGAGCCAGTAGTTAGCGGTGATAGCGCCCGAGTTGGAAAGGATAAGTCCGCCTACCGAATAGGTAACGGTCGAGTTTTCCTTAACTCTCCAGTCAAGTGCCTTGAGGTACTGATTTACGGTTGCCTTATAGTCGAGCGCAGTGTTCTGGATCTCGCGGAGCTTTGCTCTCTGACGGCGATAGAGGATGTACGCCTTTGCAACGTCCGAATATCCCGCCTGAACGAGAACCGACTCAACGCTGTCCTGAATGTCCTCCACTGCGATAACGTTGTTTTTGATCTTGGATTCGAAATCGGCAGTTACCTTGAGTGCAAGGAAGTCGATTATCTGGGGATGATACTGCTTTTCCTGAGCTTCAAACGCCATCTTGATAGCGCTCGAGATCTTGTCAAGAGAAAAGTCGATTATTTTTCCGTCTCTTTTCTGAACCTGATACATTTTTTTCTCCTTTTTCATTTTATCTTAATTTTTTTGAATACCTGTTTATATGCCACGAAGCTCTGCGTACGAAACGAAGGGCTTTACCGCCTTTAGCATTTCGAGCATCTTTTCGTGAGGGACGCCTTCGGAATCCTTTGCGATAAGATCTCCCGAATCGACGAACGCCTGAAGATAGTAGCGCTTTGCACCTTTAATAAAGCGCCCGATAGACTCAAAATCGCTCGTTTCGTGATGTCCCTTAACTATCGTGGTGCGGAATTCGTAATCAACCTTTCCCGAGAGTAAAAGGGAAACGCTTTCTCGGATCTTGTCGAAAAGATCGACGTTCCCACAGGTGAGAGCGTACTTTTCGGGAGAGTTTTTGATGTCGAGCGCGACGTAGTCAACGAGTGAGTCCGAAATGAGTGAAGAAAGAATTTTGGGACTCGTTCCGTTGGTGTCAAGCTTTACCGCATAGCCGAGAGATTTCAGCTTTTCGAGGAATTCGGGGAGGTCTTTTTGAAGAGTGGGTTCACCTCCGCTGACGCAAATTCCATCGAGAATACCGACTCTTTTTTTAAGAAAAGAGAAGAGCTCGTCGTCTGTTATATACCCCGCATCTTGTGGATGGGTGACGAGCGATGCGTTGTGGCAAAACGGGCATCTGAGGTTGCATCCGACGGTAAATACCGTGCACGCCACTTTGCCCGGAAAATCAAGCAAAGTAAGCTTTTGCAAACCGCCAACGTTCATGCGCTCACCTCCGTCAAACAAGATATGGGGTCGTGCTCTTCAAGTATAAACTATATATTGGGTTTTGTCAAGGGTAAAAACGATTTATTTTCAAAAATGGTAATATGCACAAATTTTGGAGCTCTAAATTGTGCAATACGATTATTTAATGACAAACAGAAGGAATTTAATGGAAATTTTTTTGTAAAAATCGTTGCAAGCGCAACAAAAAGCCGACACAATATCTTGTGTCGGCATAATTTGTTTACTTTTTCGCTCTAAAGCGCAGATCTGAATTTTTCAAGCTGTCTTTCAACGAATGCTTTAAGTGTGCTCTCGCACCGCTCTCTTTCTGTAAGATAGCTCTCGCCGTGTCCTGCGTTTTCAACGTATATGACCTCCTTTTCGGTGACGCACGCCTCAAATGCACGCTCGGTCATATAGCAGGGAACGAAATCGTCGGCGCGCCCGTGGATAAAGAGAACGGGAACCTTGACGTTTTTCAGAGTATCGCAGGTAGATATCTCGTCAAACGAGTATTTTGCAAGGAGCTTTGCCCAGACGTTCATTCCGGGCATAATTATCTGCGGCGGGATGTGATATCTCTTTTTTATTACCGATGCGATTATCTCTTTCGGGGAGGTAAAGCCGCAGTCCGCGATTATCGCAATAAGGTTTTCGGGCATATCAAGCTCGCCCGCCATAAGTACGGTAGAGGCGCCCATCGAAACGCCCGTTATAATAATAGGAAGATCTTTTGAATATCGCTTATGTATTTCCCATACCCAAGCTTTGCAGTCGTGACGCTCAAGCACGCCGAATCCGATGTATTTTCCGCCGCTTCGTGCGTGTGTGCGCTGATCTACTATCAGAAGATTAAATCCGAGTGAGTGATAAAAGCTTGCTGCACACGAAAAATCGTTTTCGCCCGCGCTTCTGTATCCGTGGAACATAATAAGCGTTGCTCGGGGAGAAGGGTGTTCGATAAGGATTCCTCCGAGGGTAATGCCGTCGTGCGCCTTTGTGTAGATCTCGGTCTTCGGCATAGCATCTATCCGGTCAACGCCCTCGTGGATCTCTTTGTTGAAGCGGTGCCACGCAGTGTTCGGATCCTTCTCGATAACCTCGAGAGGACGGTCGGGACGCTTTCCTATCGCCGTTTTCATAGCCCAGAGGGCAACAAGCATCCATACTATAAAAAGCGAAACGGCGATCAAAAGAAATACCGATAACGGTCCTGCGACCGATAGTACGGTGACTCTCATTTTGTTTTTTCCTTTTCGATTATTTCGATCACCTCGGGAGTGAGATATTTTGAGAGATCGAGATCGTATTTCATAAGCTCTCTTACCGTGCTGGACGAAACTCTTTCGTACTCGGGACGGGAGAAGAGAAGAAGGGTCTCTGTCTCGGGATTTATATCTACACCTACGTTGTGAAGGTCCTTTTCGTAGTCAAAGTCTCGCGCGTTTCTTGCGCCCTTGACTATGAAATTTATCGAATTTTCCTTTGCGTATATTACTACCGGCTTGTCCGAGCAGTCGATCTTTACGTTTGGAATATCTTTGCACATAGCACTCAGCATTTTAACGCGCGTTTCCTCGGCAAACGTGTATTTTTTGTTGCTGTTTCTGAAGATGCAAACGGTAAGATCGTCAAAAAGGGAAGAAGCGCGCTTTATAACGTCGAGGTGACCGACGGTCGGCGGATCAAAACTTCCCGTAATAAGGGCTTTTTTGTTGTTCATATCAAATATCCTTTCTTAAAAGGCGGATTTCAGCTTCTCAGTGAGTCTATTGCCGATTTTCTGTCAGCGTTTCCGAAAACCGACGAGCCGGCAACGAGCACGGTCGCGCCTGCGGCGGTGCAGAGCTTTGCGGTCTCCTCGTTTATTCCGCCGTCAACCTCGATCTCGTAGGAAAAGTGCTTTTCGCTTTTTATTTTCGAGAGCTCTGCGATCTTTTCAGGTGCTATCGGCATAAATTTCTGACCGCCGAAGCCCGGCTCTACCGACATAACCAGCACGAGGTCACAGTACTCAAGGTAATCTTCTATCGCCGAAACGGGAGTTGCGGGCTTTATCGAAAGTCCGACCTTGACTCCGAGCGCACGTATCGCCTCGAGCGTTTTTTTGACGTCGGAGCACGCCTCTGCGTGGACGGTAATGAGGTCTGCACCCGCTTTTGCGAAATCACCGATGTATCTTATCGGCTCGTTTATCATAAGGTGAGTGTCAAAAAACATTCCGCTTGCCTTGCGCGCCGATGCGATGACGGGAATTCCGAAGGAAATATTGGGAACGAAAATGCCGTCCATAACGTCAAGATGGAGCATTTCTGCTCCCGCCTTTTCAACCGAGGCGATATCTTCTCCGAGCTTTGTAAAGTCGGCGGCGAGAATAGAGGGTGATATTTTAACCATCGTAATTAGATCTCCTGAAATTTAATGTGATTTTTGCGGTGACCGAAGCGGTCACTTTTCCATATTATGTGTTAGGGGAAGACAAGGAGAGTTTGAAATAAAGAAAAGGTAAAACCGTCCGCGGCGGAGACGTTCAAAACAAAGGAAGTGTGCGGTATAAGATGCCGGGATAGTCTTGCCTTGCGGTGATTTTCCTCGCTTGTGGCGGGGAAAACGCCGCTTATTTTGCGTAAACGAGGCAAACGGCGTGTGCAGCTATCGCTTCACCCTTGCCGCTTGCGCCGAGTCCCTCCTCGGTGGTCGCCTTTATGTTTATAGAGCCGACGTCACATCCGAGCGTAAGTGCGATATTCTTTCGCATATCCTCAATATAAGGAAGAAGCTTTGGCTTTTGCGCTATTATCGTAATATCTGCGTTTGAGAGGACGAGCCCCTTTGATAAAAGCAGATCTTTTACCTTTTCAAGAAGGGTGATACTGCTTATCCCTTTGTAGCGCTCGTCGGTGTCGGGAAAATGCTTTCCGATGTCTCCCAGAGCGGCGGCGCCGAGAAGTGCGTCCATAAGAGCGTGGACGGCGACGTCTGCGTCCGAGTGACCGAGAAGCCCTTTTTCATAAGGAATTTCCACTCCTCCCAGGACGAGCTTTCTGTCGTCAACGAGACGGTGAAGATCGTATCCGTGACCTACTTTGAAATTCATTTTACTCGCTCTCCTTTGATCTTCTGTCGTTAATTATCGCCTCTGCAAGCAGTGCATCGCTCGGATGAGTGACCTTGAAATTAGGCGCGGAGGTTTCAACTACCCGCGTTGAAAATCCCGCAAATTCCATCAGAGACGCGTCGTCGGTCGCCTCAAAGCCGAGCTGTTTTGCATAATACGCGGCAACGCGGTAATGCTTTGCCGAAAAGACCTGCGGTGTCTGTGCCATCCACAGCTTCTCGCGGTCGGGAGCTTTCTCTGTTATCTTGCCGCTTTTAGATACTATCTTCGGTGTATCAACAGATTTTGATGCGGCAATACAGGAGTCGCATTTATATGCTACGCTTATAATTTTATCGATATCTTCGGGAGTAATCAGCGGACGAGCGGCATCGTGAATTGCAACGTACGCGCATTTGTCTGAAACTGCCTCAAAGCCGCAAAGCGCCGATCTCTGACGAGTGTCACCGCCCGAAACCACCTTTATCGGTTTACTTATACGCATCTTTTCTATCAGCCCGCCGAGAAGAGAAATATCCTCTTTCCGTGATACCACGACGATCTCGCTTATCTGCTCGGCGCGCTCAAATGCGCGGATGCTGTACTCTATCATAGGGGTGCCGCAAAGGAGAGTGAGCTGCTTAGGACGTGATGGATCTCCCGAAAAACGGCTTCCGCTTCCGCCTGCGAGAATTATTGCGGCGCAGCTTTTAGTGCCGCAAAGCTTCTTAAATTTATCTATAAAGCTCATCCTTTGCCTCCCTTGTGATTTTATAGTGTATTTATCTTATCTCGTATCCGCAGTCCGATACTGCCGAAAATTTAACCGAAAAAAGCTCTTTTGCGAACTTTATAAGATACTCGGTGTCGTACGCTCCCGCCGTTTCGCATATACTGTGCATTGCAAGCTGTGCAAGTCCGATATCGGCACAGCATACGGGGAGCTGATGCAGGGCGATGTTGCCGAGCGTAGAGCCGCCCGCAATGTCGGCGCGGTTAGCGTAGCGCTGGTAGGGAACTCCCGCTCTTTCGCATATCTTTTTTACGATAGCACAGGACATAGCGTCCGTGGTGTATCTCTGAGAAGCGTTCGTTTTTATTACTATACCCCCGTTCATCTCGGGCGCGTTGAGTGCATCAAAAAGCTCGGGATGTGCGGGATGCTTTGCGTGTGCGTTGTCCGCGGATACCATAAAGGAGCGCGCAAGAGCCGCCTGATATTCCGATCTGTCTTTGCCGAGCGCGATAACTATTCTCTCGAGAACCTCGGGCAAGAAGCTTGAAAAAGCACCCTGACGGGAGGAGCTTCCCGTTTCCTCGTTGTCGAAAAGCGCGAGGACCGAAATTCCCGCCGTATTTTTGACGTCGGCAAGAGCGGCAGTGAGTGCGAAAACGCACTGAAGATCGTCTATTCTCGGGGCAGAGAAGAATTCTCCGTTTGCCCCTATAAAATCTCCTTTTGCTCGGGATACCGCAAATAGATCGTGGGATATGACGTCCTCGACCTTGACGCCTGCCGTCTCGGCAACTGCGTCGAGGATGCCTTTTTCCGACTTTGCGCTGTAAACGGGAAGAAAATCCACGGCAAGCGAGGGCTTTTCAATAGTGCCGAGATGCGGAGGCACGCTCGGAATTATCATAAGATCTCTGTCAACGTAAACGTTTTGGGATATTATTTTTGCGTCCTTTTCAAGGCATATACGTCCCGCCACCGTAAGGGGACGGTCAAACCAGCTTGAAAGATTTGCTCCGCCGTACTTTTCAACGGCAACTCTCTTGACGCTTGCGGGCGAGTCAACGTCGCACTCCGGCTTGAGCTTGAGTGCAGGTGAATCGACGTGCGCCGCCGCTATTGAAAATGAGATTTCGGAAATGTCGGACGGTACCGAAAAAGCGATCAGAGAAGAGCCGCCGCGGGTAATAACGTATTTTCCGCCCGCCTCTATCTCAAAGCGCTCGGACGCGTCGAGCGTCTTAAATTCTCCCAGTATATTGCGTACGCTGTCAATGCAGTGGTAAGCGGTAGGGGAGCTTTTTATAAAATTTATCAGTTCTTTAGTTGACTTGTTCATAATAAACTCGCTCTCTAAAAATATCTATTCGTTTTAATATAACACAAATTTTGGAAAATATCAAGGATATTTCAGAAAATACAATGAAAAAACGGAGTTAAAACGACGCGTTAACAAAAAATTTTATAAATTGTGCGTTTTTGTTTCAAATAATGATTGAAAAAGTAGTCACTTGATGCTATAATATAGTAGTAAAAATATACGTACTTAAAACGGATAAACGTTTGGAGAATAATCATAATGAAAAAAATACTTTTGATAATGCTTCTGCTGGCGGCGCTGCTTGTTTCCTTTACCGCGTGCCACGGAGGAGACAATAACGACGACGGCACGAGGCCCGACACGGGAGAGCAGACGCCCACCGACGATACCGTAAAAAAGGAAGGAATAGAGTTTGAGCTTGCACAGGGCGCTACCGTTGACGTTGGTAAGACCGTTGCACTCAAGGTCATAAACCTTGCAACCGGAAACAATACCACCAACCTTTTCTGGGAATCGGAAAACGAGGAGATCGCTACCGTTGACAAAAAGGGAAACGTGACCGGCGTATCGCAGGGAAGCGTAAAGATAACGGCAAAGACCTTTGACGGCAAATTTACGGCAGAATGTGATCTCACCGTCGTGCTCCGTCTTTCGGGAGTCCGCCTGAACTTTGAGGACTACGATCTTGAGGTGGGTGACACCGTTCAGCTTGAAGCAAGCCCCATACCCGATAGCTTTATAGGAAGCACTTACAGTTGGCTCTCCAGCGTCCCCGAGATTGCCAGCGTTGACGAAAACGGTCTTGTGACCGCGCACAAGCTCGGCAAAACGAGTATAATGGTCAGCGCAGAGCCGGGTGGACATACGGCAATATGCAGTATAGTAGTAGGAAAATACGCCGATTCGATCACTCTTGAGGAGAGCAAATATACCATAAATCGCGGTGCAGACTGTCAGCTTGTACTGAATATGATCCCCGCAGATGCTACCACGAGACCTCACTGGAGATCCTCGGACGAGAGTATCGTTATCGTAAACTCTAACGGAGTTATCACCGCGAAGGCGGTAGGTGAGGCAGTAATAACGGTCAGCACCACTAACGGACTCAGCGCAAGCTGTAAGATAACCGTCATTTCCGCGCTCACCGGATTTGAGTTCTTTGAGGAAGAAATAACTGTAAATAAGGGTTCAAAGACCGAGCCGAACATCGTGTATTTCCCCGAAGATGCCACTAATAAAAAAATGACGTGGACGTCCTCTGATAAGAGTATCGCATCTATAGTTAACGGAATGATCGTAGCACATAAGAACGGTACCGTTACCCTCACCGCAGAGGCGGAGGACGGCGGATATATCAAAACGCTTACCGTGAACGTCATAAATCCCCTTCAGTCGATAGCGTTTGAGGGCGAAAAGGACGCGGTCAGCGGAAAATATCCCACACTTACCGTTCCTTGTACGGACAGCGTAAAACTGAAGCCGATATTCACCCCGTTTGATGCGGACGAGATCCCGTATCTCGTTTGGGAATCGAGTAACGTGACCGTTGCGGCAATAAATAACGGCGTGCTTGAGACCTACTCGATAGGACAGACCACGATAACGGTAACCTCCCCCAACGGACTCAGCGCATCCTTTGACGTTGACGTTATAAAGAAGATATATCCCGTAGAGAGCTTCGACTCTCTTTCGGATACATACTATATGAACGTCGGCGACCTTCTTTCGATCAAATTCACCTTCGTTCCCGAAGAATCCGAGGAGGATGCGGTCATAAACAGCGTCGTATTCTCGGCAGAGGGATTTGTACTCTGGAACGCAGAGCAGAAGCTCCTTATCGCAACGTCCCTCGGCGAATGTGACGTGACCTTTATTGTTGTAAACGCCGATCTCAGCGAAAAGAGCTGCACGGTTAAGATCAAAATAGTAGATAATACCGGTACTTCTCTTGATGATGAATATAAGTCGGATATACACGCACAGCGCGACGATTTTAGCAATAAAAAGCAAACGCTTGCTCAGAGATATGAGGAGCTTAAGGCGAAGGAGATAGATCTTCTTGAAAAAATCGAAGCTCTTAAGGACGTCATAAACGGAGGTGCCGTAACTCCGATCAACGATTCGGACAGCGGTGTACAGACTCCTCCCGCAGGCGGTGAGGGCGAGCAGGGAAATACGGGTGAAAATACTCAGCCCGAACCCACTCCCGATCCTAACGAAATACTGCTGAAGCAGTACGAGCAGGAGCTTATCGACGTAAGAGTACAGCTTCGCGAGCTTGAAAAGGAGATCGAGCAGTGCGAAAGCGACAACGAAAGGGCGCTTCTCGGCATTTCGGCAAAATACTCTTGCGTAATGGAGGGTATTACCTATGATCCCGAAAATGATCCCTATCCCGAAAAAGCGGATACCGATTTCGTAAAGGTTACCGACTATTCGGAAAATATTCTGTCCGACCTTAAGTACGCAGGAGAATCCAATGAAACCGGCAAGAAAATATATGACTTCAGCGACGCATATCTGCGTTACGGAACGGTCAAAAAGCTCGCGAAGGTGGCAGAATTCTTCTCGTCGATAAACGACGGCGGCTATAAGCTTGTTATAATCGACGCTTACAGACCGACGGCGGCGCAGGACGTTATCTGGAATCTTCTTGGTACCACGGGCAGCTACGGTGATTTTTCACACGGAAATGCCGTTATTATCGCAATAGCTAATCCGGACGGAACTCTTGCAGAAGATCTCGATGGTGGACTTTTCGAGCTTCTTACGATGCAAATGGAGCTCAAGGGATTTAGTTTGTCCGATGACGGAGAGTATTTCATTGACAGCGATAGCTACGCGCTTGAGGAGGATCTCCTCTCGGATAAGGTTATCGAGCATAGCGTAGAAGTTATCACTCCCGATCCCGGAGAAAATTTAGAGTAAAAAATACCCGACTGCGAAAAAGCAGTCGGGTATTTTACGGTTATTCCGTTGTTTTCTTGATCCTTTGGCCCCACTCGGGATGAAAACGTTTGTGAGTTTCGCACACCAATCCTTCAAATGGCGGCTAATAAGGAAAGTGCGCCGCGGTCTGTTCCTGCGAATTAAGCTTTGATTTGCTTAAATACAATTTTAGAAAGTTGTGAATTTCACCCGTAGGAACTGTCAAAGGCGCGCCCGATTCCGCGCCGCGAGTAAGGATACGCCGCGTTTTTGCGGCGGACAAAACGCGACACGCGTTGGGAGCGTTTTGTCGTAGGGAGGGTGTTTTCTGAAGGGAGGTCTCCTCCCTAACAGCCGTTCTTTGGTTCGTTTCTGTCGGTACAGAAATGAACGTTCATCTCGCGAACACGTCTTTGTGTTTTTGCACATACAGCTCCTTGTACTTCGATCCACTTTTTGGAGCAACGGTACTTGCTGATTTTAGGGCTATGCCGAAAATAAAATACCACCCGCGTGGCGGGTGGGCATTTTTATTTTCTCGTGTTATTTCTTATGTATAGAAGATCGGCGTTTATCTTGTCAATTCCCGACGCATTTTCGTTTATCTCGGGAGATTCAAGAGTTATCGTTCCGTGATATTTCTCGGCAATTATCGGCATTATTTTGTCAAATCCAACGAGTCCGCAGCCGAGATGGGGTATCGGACGCAGAGAGGAAAAATCGTGCGCGGGACCTATGTAATCGGAAAAATGCATGTGCGCTATCTTACCGCACTCTATCCATTTTGACTCTAAAAATTTGTCGGTCTGCTCGTGAAAAGCGCCGAAGCGGGTGTCAAAAATAAAGCGGACGTCAGGGTACTTTTCCTCGATCTGTAAAAGGTGTGTAAGCGGATCGCTCGTTATACACGGGACGTTTTCGATGAGAAGCTCGACACCGTGCTTTTTTGCAATTTCGAGAAGATAGGGAAGATAAGAAAGATTTTTTTCAAAATATTTGTCGGAGTGCGGCGCGCTCCAAAGGTGAAATACCATTTTTTCGGCGCCGAGCGTCTCGGCCACCCTGCAGTTGACCTCAAAATCAGAGAACGCCTTTTTAATGATATCGGTGTCTTTTTCGGTCAAAAGTCCGCCGATGTCTTTTTCCGCGTGTACGACCTCGACCTTGGCGCCCGAGCGCTCGATCTCACCGATCAGGGACGAAAGGACGGGATAATACGCGTGTACCATCATAAGCTCAAAGCCGTCTGCCTCGATGTTTTTGTGATTTTCCGTAAAAAGCTTGTAATTAAAGCCGTTTGCCCTGCCGACTATCGTGCCGGTAGAGCAGTATATCTTGTTGTTCATAAGTATGTACCTCGGATATGATTTTAGCAAAAAAAGACGGTGTTGTCAAGGTCTTGAACACCGAGTGTACATATAGTACAAAAAGGGTAGAAAAATCTTGTACAATATGACTATTTACGTTCCGAGGAAAAAGTGGTAAAATATAGATGTAAAGGGCTAAAGCTTTGCCCGTAAATTTGAGAAAAAACGAAGCACACAGCCCTTTTGCGGGGAAATGTGTGCTTTTTTGATTTTAGGTGTAATATTTCGTGTAAAAGTTGTCTGTATGAGCAGGAGGCGCGATTATGAAAAAATCAGATTTAATTGCGATAGGCGTAATACTGGTCTTAATTTCCATAATATTTAGTGTTTGTCTGAATTTCGTTCAACAATGGAACTATTTGATTCACGATGTCGGTCCTTATGAAGTCCGTGATTTTAGATCCTATAAAAAAGACTTCAAAATGATAGCAGAAACAGCTATATCTTTTTATGACGAAGAAAAAGAAAAAAACGATGCGCTCATATATATAACTATCGACACCCTCAATGATACGTGGAAAATAAGATGCGTGTCTGAAGCTGAAGAAACCTATACTTATAAAGAAATCTCTGAGGATGAATCCCGAGCATATTCCCATATTCGGGAAGCGTTTCCAAGTACGGAATATGGATGGTTATCTTTAATCAAGGTAAGGAGTGATAGAGTGGTATTTCTCACCGAAACCCCGTATGCAATAGTGTATATGCGAAACGGGAAACGACCCAAATATATCTCTAAAGAGGACGAAGGTTACGAATCGGTGTACGTAGAGAAACTGTCACGCAGATGGTATCAAGTCAAGGGAAAACCGTAACGTCTTCCGATGAGTGTGGTGAATCGCTGATTATGCAGTAAAATATCAAACTCTCCCAGATACGGTGTTTGGTCCGAATATACCATTGCCATAAGGAGGAAATATGGAATTTATAAGAATTGAAACAGTGACAAAGGATGGAAAAAAGTTCTCATCGGAAATTGAAACCGAAGGATTATATAAGCTAAATTGCACATTTGGCAAGAGTATCGAAATGCTAGATAAAATTACTGCTATCTGCATTTCAGACGGAATTCTGCTTATTAGAACGGAAGATCGTGATTTTCGGGACGGACGCCAAACAGCGCCGATTATAAAAGATAATCGTCAAGAAAATAATATAAATGCATTCGACTATCAGGGGAATCATTTATGGAATATCGGTGAAATAGTTGGCGATATCAAAATGCAGTTTGACAGTATCACACATCTTTCGGTCGAAGAAGCGAAGAAGCAATACGAAATCAACTGCAAGACGACAAGCAATTTGTTTAAGTGCATTTCTGGAGGATTCGTGTTTGTAATTGACGCTAACGATAAAAAATTGTTACTTAAAGTGACGGGCGGTGCGAAATAACGAGTTTGCAGTAAAATATTAACTCACCCCGACCCACGCAAAAAACAGTCAAAAATAGAATAAGGAGGTCAATATGAAATACAAAAAATACTGTAAATTTTCCATTTGTATCATTTTAATTTTAGCAATTTGCCTTTGCCTTGGCTCGTGTTCTTCAGATGTTTCAGACGAAAACGATGCATCAAACGATAGTACAGATGACAGCGCTTCGGATGAACACGTTTGTATTTACGGCGAGGAGCCGAGTTTAGAGTTCTCTTCTGTTGAAGAATTTTATAATACGGTCTTCTGCGACAAACTGAGCGAAGAGCAAAAAGCAGTTGTAAACAAATTTTCAAAAGATGATTCGGGAAATATCCGTCTATGTGATTTGAATAACTTATACGTGCCTATTTTGCCATCGAACACACATATCAGTTATATATCCTGGTCAGGTAGAGATTATAGTTTCAGTATAGAAGTTGAAAATGGCAGCATTGGATGGGTGGACTACTGCACGTATGTAAGAGAGGTCTATGACAGGTATTTACAGGAATTTGACGAGACTTTGAAAACTGACGGTGTTTCAGTGAGTGAGCAGTTATATCTTGATGACGGAATGGGCGGAACCAAAATTGAAACGTATTATACAACCTCAACGTCATCAATGAAAAACATCAGATATTCACTGACAGAGGGAAAAAGAACGATCGTAATTGAAAAAACGTTTTGCTTTGAAAACAAATTTGGCGAATTTACATCCGAAGATATTCCGGTTTCTGTAAAAATGTATTGTACTGAAAACGATCAATACTATATAACCAGATTTTATACTCTAACCGAGGATCCCACGATTGAATGGCTTCTCGAATTCGGGCTTACAAAATACGATGCTGTTAGTTTGGAAGATGCAAGTAAAATACAAGAGGGAATGAAGTATTCTGAAATTGCCGATATACTCGGAAGCGAGGGAACGGACGTCGGCTACGGCGCTGTCATATATCGTTGGATTTTGGCGGACGGAGAATATGTGGACGTGCATTTTGTGGCATCGGAACTTTCAGAGAATAAGACTCCGGAAGATCTCGTGGCAAGCAAGATCACATTTTCAAAAAACGACTGATCGCGAGGATCAATAGTCCCCTACGCCCCCGAAAGTATCAGTCAAAATTTAAACCTTAAACGCGCGGCAGTGCCTCTTGCACTGCCGCGTTTTCGTATCTGCCGAAAAAATCTCGTCGATAGGTCAAAAAAACTCGTTTTTCTATTGAAAAATGGAAATATATGTTGTATAATATATTATTAAAATAGGTAAGTATTAAATAAACCCCGAACGGAGGATTTGAAAATGAATAAAATACTTCAAATGCTTGAAAACGACGCTCGCCTTACGAGTGAGCAGATCGCCACGATGCTTCAGAAAGAGGAAGGCGATATCAAAAAGGCAATAGATGAATACGAGAAGAGCGGCGTTATCGTCGGCTATCAGGCGCTTATCGACTGGGATAAGACCGACAGAGAATACGTCAGCGCTGTTATCGAGGTAAAGGTCGTTCCCCAGCGTGACAGGGGCTTTGACAGAATAGCCGAGAAGATATACCACTACGACGAGGTAAAGAGTCTTTACCTTATGTCGGGCAGCTACGATCTTCAGGTAATAATCGAGGGCAGAACTCTTAAGGAGGTTGCACAGTTCGTGGCACAGAAGCTCGCAACGCTCGAGTACGTTACATCCACGGCAACCCATTTCGTTCTCCGTAAATATAAGGATATGGGCGTTATTTACGAAGCCCCCGAGGTAGATCAGAGAGGAAACTGCGAGATATGATGGATTACTCGAAGATCCTTTCCGACAGAGCGCTCTCCCTTCAGCCGTCGGGAATACGAAAGTTTTTCGACATTCTTGACGATATGAAGGACGTCGTTTCGCTTACGGTCGGTCAGCCCGACTTCGTTACCCCGTGGCATATTCGCGAGGCGGCGATCGAGAGTCTTGAAAAGGGAAGAACTTATTATACGTCAAACGCGGGACTTACGCCTCTTCGCGAGGAGATCTCCGCTTATATGAAGAGAAGATTTGATCTCTCTTACGGCGCAAATGACGAGATACTCGTCACGGTCGGCGGAAGCGAGGCGATCGACCTTGCGATCCGCGCTTGCGTGAACGTTGGAGACGAGGTAATAATCCCTCAACCGTCCTTCGTTTGCTACGGCCCGATAACGACTATGGCGGGAGGCACTCCCGTTATAATACCGCTCAAGGCGGAAAACAAATTCAAGCTGACTGCAAGCGAGCTTCGTGCGGCAATTACGCCGAAAACGAAGATGCTCGTTCTGCCTTTTCCCAATAATCCCACGGGTGCGGTAATGACCCTTGACGAGCTTGAGGAGATAGCAGAGGTGCTTCGCGGCACCGATATTATCGTTCTTTCGGACGAGATATACGCAGAGCTTACTTATAACGGTGCTCACGCATCTATTGCATCTCTTGAAGGAATGAGAGAGCGCACGATAATAGCAAGCGGATTTTCAAAGGCGTACGCTATGACCGGTTGGCGTCTCGGTTACACGCTTGCACCGCGCGAGATCACCGCGCAGATGTTCAAGATACATCAGTACGCGATAATGTGCGCGCCTACCGTCAGTCAGTTTGCTGCTATCGAGGCGCTGAAGGCGGGAGACGGCGACATCGAATATATGAAGGGCGAATACGATAAGCGCAGACGTCTTATAGTCAAGGGACTCGAGGACGCAGGCATCGAATGCTTCGAGCCCGAGGGCGCATTCTACGTTTTCGCAAACGTAGGAAAGTTCGGTCTCACGAGCGAAGAATTTTGTACGAGACTGCTTTACGAGGCGGGCGTTGCGATAGTCCCGGGAACTGCATTCGGTGAGTGCGGCGAGGGATTTGCACGTATTTCGTACGCATATTCCACAAAGCATATTTCACTTGCAATAGAAAAGATAAAATCTTTCGTTGAAAACCTCTGAAAATGATCTGTAAACTGTAAAAAGCAGAGAAAGGTACGGCACTATTATGGCAGGATTTCCCACAGATATCGAAATAGCACAGAATGCCACGCTCAAGGAAATAACCGAGATAGCATCAAAGCTCGGAATTGCGCCCGAGGAGCTTGAGCTTTACGGCAGATATAAGGCAAAGATAAACGACACTTTCATAAAGAGAAACGCGGACAGAAAAAGCGGAAAGCTTATTCTCGTCACCGCGATAAACCCTACTCCCGCAGGAGAGGGAAAGACCACTATGACCGTAGGTCTCGGTCAGGCAATGGCGAAAATAGGTAAGAATGCAATAATCGCTCTGCGTGAGCCCTCGCTCGGACCGGTATTCGGTGTTAAGGGCGGAGCTGCGGGCGGCGGATATTCGCAGGTGCTTCCGATGGAGGATATAAACCTTCATTTTACGGGAGATTTTCACGCAATAACCGCGGCAAATAACCTTCTTTGCGCCGTTATTGATAACCATATCCAGCAGGGAAATAAGCTCGGTATCGACCAGAGACGAATTCTTTTCGGACGTGTTACCGATACTAACGACCGTGCTCTTCGCAATATCGTTATCGGTATGGGTAAGAAAACGGACGGCGTGCCGAGAGAAGACCATTTTATGATAACCGTTGCAAGTGAGGTAATGGCAATACTCTGTCTTGCAGAGTCGATTTCCGACCTCAAGGAGCGTCTCGGTAATATTCTCGTTGCGTACACCTACGATAATAAGCCGATATATTGCCGCGATCTTCAGGTCGCAGGCGCAATGACCGCGCTTCTTAAGGACGCTCTTAAGCCCAACCTCGTGCAGACCACCGAAAACACCCCCGCGCTCGTTCACGGAGGTCCGTTTGCAAATATCGCACACGGCTGTAACTCGGTAAGAGCCACGAAGCTTGCTCTTAAGCTTGCCGACTATACGATAACCGAGGCGGGATTCGGCGCAGACCTCGGTGCAGAGAAATTCCTTGATATCAAGTGCCGTGCGGCAGGACTTACCCCCTCGGCGGTGGTAATAGTTGCCACTATCCGTGCGCTCAAATATAACGGCGGAGTTCCCAAGACCGAGCTTAAGAAAGAAAACGTTGAGGCGCTGAAAAAGGGAATATGCAACCTCGAAAAGCATATCGAGAATATTCAGGGCTTCGGACTTCCCGTTGTCGTTGCGATAAATAAGTTCGATACCGATACCGACGCCGAGATCGCCGTCGTAAAGGAGACTTGTGATAAGAAGGGAGCTACAGTCTCTCTTGCAGAGGTCTTTGCAAAGGGCGGCGAGGGTGGAATCGACCTTGCAAATAAGGTGGTGGAGGCGTGCGAAAAGCCGTCAAACTTCACCTTTACCTATACGGATGAAATGTCGATAAAGGAAAAAATAAACGCGGTAGCTACGAAGATATACGGCGCATCGGGCGTTAAGTACGACGCATCCGCCTCCAAGGCAATAGCGGATATCGAGGCGCTTGGCGAGGAGTATTCGCGCTATCCGATATGCGTTGCAAAGACGCAGTACTCGCTCTCCGACGATATGACGAAGCTCGGCAGACCTAATGGGTTTGAGATAACCGTGCGCGACGTCAAGCTTTCCGCAGGTGCAAAGTTTATCGTCGTCCTCACGGGCGCGATCCTCACGATGCCCGGACTCCCCGCGGATCCCGCAGCGTACCATATCGACGTTGACGACGACGGAAATATCACGGGACTTTTCTGATATGAAAAAAGAGACATTATATGAGTTTTCGTCGGAAAGTGTCGAAAAGACAGAAGAAATAGGCGCACTTTTGGCAAAAGAGCTTGGTGACAGCGACTTCGTTGCGCTGGTGGGAGACCTCGGAGCAGGCAAGACGGCGTTCGTTCGCGGAATGGCGTCGGTCATAACTCCCGACGCACCTGTGTGCAGTCCTACCTATGCGATAGTCAACGAATACACGGGGGATAAAAGACGTCTTTGTCATTTCGATATCTACCGCCTTGCAGACGAAGACGACCTCATATCTATCGGATTTTACGACTATAAAAACTGCGTAATGGCAGTCGAGTGGTGCGATAAGATAGCAGAGGTGCTCCCCGAGGAGTATTACCTCGTTACCATACTCGGCTCGGGCGACGAAACGCGAAAAATTAAAGTAGAAAAGATTTTTAATTAAAGTTTTGAAAATCCAAAAAACTTTTTCAAAAGTTTTTTGGCAGGAGGATTGGAGGACAGCGTCCTCCAAATAAGATAAAGATCAATGAAGATTTTGGCAGTTGATACGAGTGCGACCGTGCTCAGCGTAGCGCTCGCGGAGGATGAAAAAACGGTGGCAAAAGCCACCCTTAATAACGGTCTTACTCATAGCGAAACGCTCCTTCCCACACTCGAGGGACTTATGGACGAGGCAAAATGGAAATTCAGCGATATCGACCTTTTTGCCGTGTCCGAGGGACCTGGATCGTTCACGGGAGTGCGTATAGGCGTTTCTTTCGTTAAGGGACTTGCGTTTGGCGGAAAAAAGTGCGTAGGCGTTTCAACGCTCGAGGCGCTGGCGAATAATCTTTCGGATTTTTGCGGAATTATTTCCCCGGTGATGGACGCACGGCGAAGTCAGTTCTATAATGCGCTTTTTATCTCGGACGGAAAAGAGCTTACCCGACTTACAGAGGATAGAGCCATTTCGGTGCAGGATCTTGAAAAAGAGCTTGAAAAATATGCCGAAAAGCCGATATATCTTTGCGGAGACGGGTACGAAATAGCGCGAAAAATGCTGAAAAACGAAAATATTTGCGATACTCCGTCAGAAAGAGTCTTTCAGGACGGCGCAAGCGTTGCACGGGTAGCGCTCGCAGAGTATAAAAAGGGCAATTTTACCGACGATATGGGACTTTCTCCTACTTACCTCAGAGTTCCTCAGGCAGAAAGAGAACGCCTCGAACGCCTTGCAAAAGAAGGAAAATAAAAATCAAGTAAAGTTTTTGAAAGAGCGCGAGAAAACTTTTTTCAAAAAGTTGTCTCGCCTAAGTAAAGTTTTTGAAAATCCAAAAAACTTTTTTCAAAAAGTTTTTGGGTGGGATCCTAAGGGCAAAGCCCTTAGAGATAAGTGGAGTTTTTAGAAACTTTTTTCAAAAAGTTTCTAAATAGGGGTTTGGGGACAAAGTCCCCGAGAAAGGAAATAAAAAATGAAAAAAATTATTATCGGTTGTGATCACGCGGCGTATGATATGAAGCTTGAGGTCATAGAGCACCTTAAGGCAAGGGGATATGACGTTACCGACGTCGGATGCGATAGCAGTGAGTCTGTTCATTATCCCGTATATGCTCTCGCGGTAGCCGAGAAGGTCGCTTCGGGCGAGTTTGAAAAGGGAATACTCATCTGCGGAACGGGTATCGGAATGTCGATCGCGGCAAATAAGGTCAAGGGAATCCGTGCGGCAGTCTGCGAAAACGAGTTTTCCACCGAGATGACCAGAGCGCATAACGACGCAAATATTCTCTGTATGGGAGCAAGAGTTATTGATACCGATAAGGCGATAAAGCTTACCGATATCTTCCTTGATACTGCCTTTATGGGAGATAAGCACTTAACGCGTATAAATATGATAAAAGACATCGAAAACAAGTGATTTTTGTCACAAATTCGGTTGTTTCACATAAAACAAAAAGTCCGCAAGATGCGGACTTTTTTAGTTATATATCGTTTTCGGAAACAAATTTGTCTTTTTCTTTTCGTTCATTTCTGTGCTGACAGAAATGAACCAAAGAACAGCCAGCTAGGGAGGGAAGAATCCCTCCCTTTGGAAGCACCCACCCTCTGATTCAATGTTGCCCGTGCGCATAGGGCGTGCACACGGGCAAGGCGCCTCGGAAAAGACTCGGCGCGACGGCATTTTCGCGGCGCAAGAGGAAGGTGCGCCGCGGTCTTCTCCTACGGATATTATCTGCCATTGTCCACCGCTTTTGGTTTTTGTTATTTTTCTATTGACATTTTGTGTGATTTGTGATAGAATAACTTTGCCAAACAAAATTCAATAGTTTCCTAAGGGGATACGTGTTTTTATTTTGATAAAAACGCTATGCTCGTTTTTTCCGTATTCTTTTGGGAAAATGAATTTTGTTTGGCGACAATTGGAGCTATGCGTTTTTTGTGCGTCGGCTTTGGTTGGCGCACTTTTTATTTTAGGAGAAAAGAAAATGAAATTTTTGATCAGATTTATTTTGTCGGCGTTTATAGGTTGTGCTATAGGGCTTGTTTTATTAATGATTAGTGAAGGTGTATTTGTGATTGTTACTTCCTTGCTTGTGGCATATGTTGTTGCTGAAATATTAGATGGCATTTTTGGGAAGTCAAGCATTCGATGGCTTATAAAACTTGCAGGCGGTATTATTGCTTTTATAGTGTACTTTATCCTTTTGTCTTATTTGAATAGTGAAGCAGATGGTGTGATAGGACCAATGATAATATTCTTTGCTCCCTATGTGTTGACAGTGCTTGCAATATCTTATGGTGTATCAAACAGTGATTCAAATTCATCTGATAATAATTAGTTAGGAAATAAAACTAATATTTATAAAACAAAAAGTCCGCATCTTGCGGACTTTTTATCATATCTCATTCTCCGAAACGACCTTTATGCCGTTTTCCTTCAGTAGCTTTGCGGTGACTCCCATACCGCCAACCACCTTGCCCGAAAAGCTTCCGTCGTAAACGCCGCACACCGAGCAGGATGGACTCAGCGATTTTAGTATCGCGTATTTGCAGTCGTTTTCTTTTGCAATATCAAGCGCCTTTTTCGCGCCCGATACGAAAAACTCGGTGACGTCTCTGCCGTCCTTTGAGATGACCTTGTCACCTACTATCTCCGACGGAACTCGCGGTGTAGGCAGTCCGCCAAGCTGCTCGGGACAGATCTCTATTATTTCCGTGTCCGCGCGCTCGGCGAGTGCGATAACCTTTTCGCAGGGCTTCGACCTGCCGTCGTATCTGCACGGTTTTCCGAGTAGGCAGGCACTTACAACTATCTTCATAAATCCTCCAAAACAGCTTTTTGCATAATTATATTATTTAATTGAGGGCTTGTCAAGTGCAAAGTTACAAAAATGAGATTTTTTTGCATAAATATCGCACAAAAGCACGATATTTGCTTGACATTTTCTTAAAAAATGGTATAATAAAAATACTTTTTATTAAAATCACTTACAGGAGACCCGAATGAAGAATATTGCAATTCTCGGCTTCGGAACGGTTGGCGCAGGTGTTGCCGACGTTATCGCGGCAAGCCATAATAAAATATGCAGAGAAATACACGACGTTGTAAACGTAAAATATA
Source organism: Oscillospiraceae bacterium (assembly GCA_015064385.1). GTDB lineage: Bacteria > Bacillota > Clostridia > Oscillospirales > CAG-272 > SIG672. The sequence continues at coordinate 46,601 of SVSI01000012.1, forward strand.
TTCTTGATCTCAAGGATTTTCCCGAGAGCAAGTACGCAGACAGAGTCGTTCACGATTTCGATATTATCTTAAACGATCCCGAGGTAGAGATAATCTGCGAAACTATGGGCGGAACCAAGGTCGCTTTTGACTACACTATGCGCGCATTAAGTGCCGGCAAGAGCGTAGTTACCTCCAACAAAGAGGTCGTAGCGGCTTACGGAAAGCTCCTTTGCGACGTTGCTCGTGAAAAGGGTGTTCGCTATCTTTACGAGGCAAGCGTAGGAGGAGGTATCCCGATCCTTCGCACGATCAAGACCTCGCTTGCGGCAAACGAAATATACGGTATAGACGGTATCCTCAACGGTACCACCAACTATATCCTCACTCACATGAAGGACGACGGAACGTCCTTTGCCGAGGCACTTTCTCAGGCACAGCAGAAGGGATACGCCGAGCTCAATCCCAAGGCGGACGTTGACGGAGACGATGCGTGCAGAAAGATCTGTATTCTCGCCGCTCTCGCGTTCGGTACTATGATCTCGCAGTCGAGCGTAAACTGCGAGGGAATATCGAGCGTCACCCTCGATACTATCGAAAAGGCGGAAAAATTCGGCGGAAGCATCAAGCTCATAGCAAGCGCAAGAAAAATGAAGGGCGAAAAGATCGATATTTCGGTTTCTCCTTGCGTGGTTTCAAACGAAAACCCGCTCTCGAACGTTTCGGACGTTTTCAACGCTATAATGATCCACGCGCAGCACCTCGGCGACGTTATGATGTACGGCAGAGGCGCAGGCAAGCTTCCCACCGCAAGTGCAGTGCTTTCCGATATAATTGAGATAATCAAATCGGGTAAGGGCAGCGAGCAGGAGACCTGGACGATAGCCGATCCGGGCACGCTTTCGGATAATTTCAAGGTTTTCGATACCTTCTGCATTTACGTTCCGTACAGCTTCGGAGCGCGTAAGGAAAAGGTGCTTTCTCTCTTCGGTAATACCACCGAATCGTTCGAGGATGCAGACGGCTTTGGATTTATAGTTGAGAACATTTCCAGAAACAAGATAAGAAAAGCTCTCCATTCCATAGACGTTAAGGACTACTCCGTGTTCCGTTATATAAAATAAAGCTTAAACCGCCGCATCCGCGGCGGTTTTCATTTTTCTTTAATTCCTTTTTGGAAAAAATCATTTGTCTCGCGCGAGATCAGACGGCAGTATGAGATAACGCAGGGCGTGTTTATTATAGCCATAAGTCCTATTGAAACGTCGGTCAGATCCCAAACGAGCTCGGAGCTGAAAAGCGCTCCGAGAGCGGCACAAAGGGCGTAGAGCAGGGCGTATATCACCTTTATCTTGGCATTGCCCTTGGACGTCCCGCAAAGATATTCAAGTCCCACCGTACCGTAATAAAACCATCCGACAGCGCCGGACACCGCAAAGAGGAGAACGAGTGCGCTTATGATAAGATCGGAGATGGGACCGCAGTATTTTGCAAATGAGAAAAGGACGCTCCCCATATCGCCCGCAGCAGCAAAATCAGGACGCGCTATTAGCAGTACGAGCGCACTTAATGTGCAAAGGATAACAGTGTCGGCAAAGACTTCGAATATCCCCCAAAATCCCTGCGCTGCGGGAGAATCGGTATCCGCCGCCGCGTGCGCTATGGGAGCCGTTCCGCATCCCGCTTCATTGGTGATAAGTCCGCGCGAGACTCCGTAGCGTACGGGACGAAGAGCTATGATCAAGCTACCCAAAAATCCTCCCGCTGCGGCGGGAAAGGTGAAGGCGGACGAAAATATCTCGGCAAAAACTCTCGGCAGAGCGGAAATGTTAGTAACTATAACGAAGACAGATAATAAAATATATACTGCGCACGCAAATGGTATTGCCGCCGAGGTGAAAGCAGAAACTCCCGAATGTCCGTTTATAATAATAAGGAAGACGACCGCGGCAAGGATAACACCGCAAACGATAGCGCTGACACCGAAAATGCTTTCAAAGCATTCGGATGCCGCGCGCATTTGCATCATATTTCCGAGCGTAAACGAGGTGAAGATGCACAGAAGGGCAAAAAGGTTTTTGAAAAAGGGTGAGCGTATGTAATACATAGCCCCGCCGATAAATCCGCTTTCGCGGCGCACGCGAAACTTTACCGCAAGTACTATTTCCGAATATTTCAGCAACGCAGAAAGGAGCGCACCTATCCACATCCAGAAGACCGAGCCCGCTCCTCCGATAGCAATGGACGCGGCAACTCCGCTCAGATTGCCTACTCCGAGTGTACCCGCAAGTGCAACGGTTACCTCGCGAAAGGGCGAGCGTCCGGATGATTTTCCTTTGCTGTGAAGCATACTGGAAACGATCTTTCCGGGGCGTGTAATATGGAAAAATCCAAGACGCGCGCTGAGATATGCTCCGCCTGCGAGTAAAACGGTAATAAGTATCGGTGAAACTATAAAATCACCGAAAAAGGATATAAAAAACGACATATTTTCTCCGTATAAAAGAGGGTGATCATAAGCTAAAATATGCGAAAACAGTCGGTTTTATTACGGGTATAAAACCAAATGTTAATTATGTGTGAATAATGCCCGAAAACTATTGAAAACTAAGTGGAAAATATATACAATGATAAATGTACGGTTTAGCACTCGCACATCAAGAGTGCCAAAGATAAAAATTAAAGTAAAACATATAGCTAACGGAGGTTAATTATTATGAAACTCAAACCGCTTGCAGACCGCGTAGTAGTTACGATGGTTGAAGCAGAAGAAACCACAAAAAGCGGAATAATTCTTACCGCATCGGCACAGGAAAAGCCGCAGATCGCACAGGTCGTTGCAGTAGGACCGGGCGAGGTCGGAGATGACGGCAAAGTAAAGCCCATGACCGTAAAGGTGGGCGATAAAGTAATCACGAGCAAATATTCGGGCACCGAGGTTAAGATCGACGGCGTCGAATACACCATTCTGAAGCAGGGAGATATCCTTGCTATCGTAGAGTAATTTTCTGGAGGAAAACAAATTATGGCAAAGGATATTGCATATTCAACAGACGCGCGCAACGCGCTTAAGGCGGGTATTGATAAGCTCGCAAATACGGTCAAGATCACTCTTGGACCGAAGGGAAGAAACGTAGTTCTCGATAAGAAATACGGCGCACCCCTTATCACTAACGACGGCGTTACCATCGCAAAGGAGATCGAGCTTGACGATCCTATGGAAAATATGGGCGCACAGCTCGTCCGCGAGGTAGCTACCAAGACTAACGACATAGCAGGCGACGGAACCACCACCGCAACCATTCTCGCTCAGGCGTTTATTTCCGAGGGAATGAAGAACGTTACCGCAGGTGCTAACCCTATGGTTATCCGCAAGGGTATCCAGAAGGGCGTAGATAAGGCGGTAGCAGCCCTTATCGCTTCTTCGCAGAAGGTAAACGGCTCGGACGATATTGCCCGCGTAGGCGCAATTTCTTCGGGTAGCGACGAGATCGGCGCTCTCATTGCAGATGCAATGAAGAAGGTAAGCGCAGACGGTGTTATCACCGTTGAGGAGTCAAAAACTGCCGACACCTACTGCGAGGTAGTAGAGGGAATGCAGTTCGACAGAGGATACCTCTCGCCCTATATGGCAACCGATATGGATAAGATGGAAGCCGTTATCGACGACGCTTACATTCTTATTACAGATAAGAAGATCTCCAACATTCAGGATATTCTCCCCCTTCTCGAGCAGATCGTTCAGGCGGGCAAGAAGCTCCTTATAATTGCAGAGGACGTTGAGGGTGAGGCGCTCACCACTCTCGTACTCAATAAGCTTCGCGGAACCTTCGTTTGCGTAGCAGTTAAGGCACCCGGCTTTGGAGACAGAAGAAAAGAGATGCTTCGTGACATCGCTATCCTCACGGGCGGCGAGGTTATTACCGACGAGCTCGGTCTCGACATCAAGGAGACCTCTATCATGCAGCTCGGTCACGCAAGACAGGTAAAGGTAAACAAGGAAAACACCATTATCGTCGGCGGCGACGGCGACAGCGCAGAGATCAAGGCACGCGTAGCACAGATCAAGTCGGCAATCGAGACCACCACCTCCGATTTCGACCGCGAGAAGCTTCAGGAGCGCCTTGCAAAGCTCGCAGGCGGCGTAGCAGTCATCAAGGTCGGCGCGGCTACCGAGGTCGAAATGAAGGAAATGAAGCTTCGCATCGAGGACGCTCTCAACGCTACCAAGGCGGCAGTTGAAGAGGGAATCGTTCCCGGCGGCGGAGTTGCATACCTTAACGTAGTTGACGAGGTAAACGAGCTTCTTAAGGTTACCGAGGGTGACGAAAAGATCGGCGTTATGATCGTAAGAAAGGCGCTTGAAGCTCCTATCCGTCAGATCGCAGAGAACGCCGGCTTTGAGGGATCTGTTATAGTTGATAAGATCCTCCGTTCCAGAAAGAAGCATTTCGGCTTTGACGCTGCAAGCGAAAAGTACGTTGATATGCTCGAGGCAGGTATCGTTGACCCTGCAAAGGTAACAAGAAGTGCACTTCAGAATGCATCTTCTATCGCAGCAACCGTTCTCACCACCGAGGCAGTAGTTGCAGAGAAGAAGGAAGATAAGAAGGCGGCTGAGGCGGCTGCAGCGGCAGCAGCCAATATGGGCGGCGGAATGTATTAAGGGACGGCTTGGCTTAGTGGCTAGCCCCTAAGAACCCCACTTAAACCCTTTTTGAAAAAAGGGTTTAAGAATCCCAAAAACTTTAATAAAATAAAAAGCTATGAGAAACTAAATCTCATAGCTTTTATTTTTAACTTTATCAGACTATATAAAGAAGTCCGTCGGGCTTGTAAATAACTATCACTCGTCCACGCTCGATTTCAATAAGAGGTGCTTCGCCCGTCTTTACGTATTTCTTGATCCATCCGTAAATAACTACCGTGTCACCCGCCTCGGGCTTTACTGCCATAGCATCGTAGCGTATATCACCAGTAGAATCGTAGCAACCGTAAATGTATATCTCGTCGCCGTTTGCGTCAACGACCGTCATATTTCCGTAGGTTGCATTAGGCGTATCCTTTACCTTACCGAAGAGGATAAAATAATCGGACGTAGTGGTGTTGTCAGCAAGAGCTTCGCCCGCTGCAAGGGCTTCTGAAATATCGCTCGTTTTGAAGAATTTGTCTATAACCGCATTTTTGATCTCGGGCTTCGGCTCGCCGGGATTTGCGGTATTGACGTAGAGCAGGGCTCTTCCGCTTATGATTATCGTGTCGCCCTTGACCGGCTTGTTTATAAAGCTGTCGTAACGGTTGCCACTTTGATCGTAGATACCGTAGATGTATATAGTGTTTCCGTTTGTATCGCGTATCGTGCAGTTTCCGTACGTTGCCTGCGGATCGTCGATTATCGTTCCGATAACCAGGAAGCTTTCTTCGGTTTCAACGTTAACTCCGAGCGCAGTTATCTTCGAGACGATTTCGGGAATGGAGGTGAACTTCGTTCCTCCGACGTTCGTGTCCTCTTCACCGTATCCGCCGTTTTTAATGTATTCTGCGATCATATCACGTGCAAACAACTCTTCGCCGTATGCATCAACGATGGTAAGACCGTTTGCGGCATAGAACGCAGAATATGCATCCGTTATTATGTAATACGTGCCGCTGTCACTCACGTTAAGCGATTTTCCGTACTCGCTCATACAGATAAAATAATTTGCATTCGTGCTGTTTATAAATTTGTCTTTGAGATTTGCTCCCGAGATAGAGCAGAGGTAAAGTCCGTTGTCAAAGGGGAAGAGCGAGTAGAGATCCTTGTAGTAAACGTTACCGGAGGTGATCATTCCGGGCGATCTTATGCTGACGTATCCGCCGCTGAGTACAATATTATACTGCGAGCCCCATTTTGCAAGACCTTTTTCAAGGTAGAGGTCGATAGAGAGCTGTCGGAGCTCGTCGCCGTTTACGTTTCTTATGATCGTTCCGAGCTTTTCGTCGCCCTTGGCAATATCGGCTTTGTATTTTTCTTTAAGCTCTTTAACGATATTATCCGCCTTGCAGTCGTCGTAAACGTCAGCGCCTACGGTTTCAATAACGCGGATCTCGGAATTGTCGTTTGCGAAGTTGAGCTTGACCTCAACGTGTGAGAGCGCGTCGTTCTCGCCGCCGCCCTGAATGTGGTAAACTCCGTTTTCGTCCTTGAGTATGTAGTTGCAGTGAGAGTGAGACTCAAATACGAGGTCGATATATCCGTCAGAGAGGGCTACGTCGTAGAAGCTTGCTATATCAGAGGAGGAAATCGTTCCCGTTCCGCTTCTTGCCACACCGTCGTGGACGGTGAAGATCACGTAGTCACAGCCCTCTGCGCGAAGACGTTCGGACTCCGCCTTGACGAGCGCGCTGAGCTCGCTGCCCACCTTGAACTCGATCCCCATTACCTTGTCCTGACTTATCGAGGAGTGGCAGTCTCCGATAGCACCGATAATGCCGACCTTTGCGCCGCCGCACTCGACTACTATCGAGGGAGTTGCAAAATCAACTCTCTTGTTCGTTTTGGTGTTGTAAATATTAATAGCAAGGAAGGGAAAATCTGCAATAGCAAGATTTGAATATATGTAATCGTTTGCCCAGTCGAACTCGTGATTTCCGAGAGTCATAGATACCGCTCCGATGGCGTTCAGCCATTCGGTCATCATCTTTCCGCGCGTAAGATTGGACTCGGAAGTTCCTTGCCACATATCTCCGTTCGCGAGCACGATAACGTGATCGTCCGTGTTTCTTGCGTTTTCAAAATAGGTAGTAAGCTCGTCAACGCCGGGCTGATCGTCGGTGTCGAATATTCTTCCGTGAAGGTCGTTTATAGCATAAAAGTCTATAATAACGATTACCGTCTCGGCGCATACGTCGCACGAGCCGTCGTTATTTTTGTCACTGTGATTTGTGCATTCGCCGTCGCCGGGCGTGTCGTCACCGGGGGTGTCGTCACCGGGAGTGTCGTCGCCGGGTGTGTCGTCGCTTGAAGTGTCGCTGTCAGATACGTCGGGATCATTCGGGAGGTCAGTGCCCGCATCCTCGTCGCACGAAACGATGCTCAGCGCCATTGCCAGAATTAAAAGAAAAGTCAGTAATTTTTTCATGCTTTTTCTATCCTTTCTTTATCTTATAACCATAAAATGATTACAACCACATTATAGCACAGAATATTTCGCATGTCAACCTTAAAGAGGTAATATCTTTAACTCAAGTAGGTAAAATAAATTATCTGAAAAGAGGGGTGATTGACATAAATATCGGTCAGGCGGTCAGATATAGGATCCTGGAGCTTTGCAAAGAACATAATACCACGACGGTATCCACCGTTAAAAAGATCTGTGACGGTCTCGGAATTACCGTGCTCGAGTTCTTTGATACAGACGTCTTTATAAATTTCGAACAGGAAATAAACTAAAAGCTATGAGAAAAATCTCATAGCTTTCTTTTTATCTTATAAGCGCAAGCTCTGAAAGAGTTGCAAGATTTTCCGCGCCGAAAACGTACAATATCTCGGTAGCGCCGATATCATCGGCAAACTGTGACAGCTTGAGCAGTCCCGCTCTGTAATAGCGCGGGTCAACAAGGCATACGGTCTCGTACTGATCACAGAGGAAGCTTGAGAGGCAGTGCGCGTAGGAGTCTTTTATCACAAGCAAGGTCTTGCCGTTCTTGACGCTCTCGTTCTTTATCGTCGTTATCGCGTGATTTCCGTCAAGAAATATCGGATATTTGTCCATATTTTCTTTGTGCGCGTAAGAGTAAAGTCCGTTTTGTTCCTTTTTCTCGCTTATATCGTCCAGGGTGACGGTGAACTTATAATTATTCGGCGAATGCCAGATCTCAAGTACGTCCGGTTTTGTGAGCCAAAGACCGCTCTTTGAGTAGGACGTTCCGTAAAAACCACCGATCTCTTCGATGTTTTCAAAGCCGACCGTCGGCTCGATCGAGTTTGCCTTGCAATACTCGAGATACATAAGGTACGATCCGTAGCTCGTTACGTGATGGTCGGTTCTGTAATAAATATCCTCGCCCGCCGCCTCTTTTTCGGTAAAGAGAGCGCGCAGGTCGATCAGCTTGACGTCACCGAGCTTTTCATTTGCAAGTGCAAATATCTCGTCGTCAGCGTAATTTTCGTGACCGAAGGGAAGCTTGTCTTTGTTCACGTCTCCCGCGCTCGGAACGATTATGACCGAAGCGGGCAGAGAAGTGCCGTCTGCAAATTTCTCAAGTGCCGCGAGATTTTTAGCACATTTGTCGCTGTCAATATCCAGCGGTGCGCTGACGAGAGATCCGTCGGAGAGCATATATATTCCCGTATAGTTTCCCCGACCTATAAGGCGGTTATAGTAGGAATGTATGCCGACGAAGGTGTCTCTCAAAGGGAAATGATCGTTTATATATTTTTCAAGACCGTCGGTATAGCTGCCGTTTGAGAGCGACTCGGCGGTAAGCTCGGGCATCTCTGCAAGCACTCTTTTTTCGTTTTGCGAAAAGTCGGAGCTCGGAAGAAATATAAGAAGCAGAGAAAAGACCGAAAGAAATGCCAAAAACACAACGGTGCAGGCATAGTTTTTTATCTTCATTTTAAGTTTTGCCTCCCGAGTGTGTTAAAATCTGAAATAAAGGAAAGGATTGTAGCTTGACGATATAAGTGACGCCGTACACAATATAAGTGCTAAAGCGGCAAAAACCCCGTCGAGAACGGGCTTTGCGCCCTTGCCGTCCAGCTTGCTCCAGACACGCTTTCCGAGCGGCAGAGCGGCAAAAATTGCGACTGCAAGAGTGGGCAGCCAGTATATTACGGAGTAAAGCGCCTCGTCATTTGCAAATCCTCTTGCGCCGAAGAGTCGCGCGATAAACGCTCCCATCTCGCCCATATCGCCAATATTGAATATTACCCAGCCCATTACTATGAAAAACAGAGCGTAGATGTGCTTTAATATCTTCGGTAGCTTGCCGAGAAGCTTGCCTATAAGCAGCTTTTCGATAATGAGAAGTACACCGAAATACAGTCCCCAGATCACGAAATTCATACTCGCGCCGTGCCAAAGACCGGTCAGCATCCAGGTGATGAGCAGATTAAATATATGGCGCGGGACCGAGCAACGGTTTCCGCCGAGAGGGATGTAAACGTATTCTCTGAACCAGCTTCCGAGCGAGATGTGCCATCTTCGCCAGAAATCGGTAATGCTGTCTGCAAGATAAGGATAGTTGAAGTTTTCAACGAATTCAAAGCCGAACATATTGCCGAGACCCCTTGCCATATCCGAATATCCCGAGAAATCGAAATATATCTGCAGGGTAAATGCAATGATAGCCGCCCAGCTTCCGAGCGCGCCCGCGCCGAGCGAAAACTCGTCCCAGATCATACCGAGTTGGTTTGCCAGCAAAACCTTTTTGCAAAGACCGACTATAAAAAGTCGGACGCCCTTTTCAAAGAGAGCGGGGCTTTCTTTTCTGTTTCGGAGCTGATCCTCAACGTCCACGTAGCGTACGATCGGGCCTGCGATAAGCTGTGGGAAAAGCGCAACGTACGTGCCGAATGCGATAAAGTTTTTCTGCGGTGCGCAGTTTCCTCTGTAAACGTCTATCGTATAAGACATCGTCTGGAAGGTGTAGAAGGAAATTCCTATCGGAAGTGCGATCTCGGGAACTGCGGTGTTTGCGAATATCGGTATCTTGCTTATAAGCTCTGCGGCAAAGCCGGCGTACTTAAAGTAACCGAGAAGTCCGAGATTTATTATTACGTTTAATATAAGAGTTGCTTTTTTCAGAGCGACTCTGTCCTTCCAGCGACCGATGAGAAGTCCTGACAGATAGTTGACCGTTATGGAAACGAGCATTAAGATCAGGTATATCGGTTCGCCGTACCCGTAGAAAAAGAGACTCGCAATAAAAAGCCAAGCGTTCTTTAACCTTCGAGGGCATATATAATATACCGCAAGTACGGTCGTGAGAAAGGCAAAGAGAAATATCGTACTGCTGAAGATCATAGCAGATGGTGTCCTTTGATTTGAATTATTTTGCCGAGTTGAAAATTTGAGTCATTAAGTCAAAGTTTGGCGAAAGAAAGAGGGTTACGTAAAGATCGCGACTTGCCACCTTGCATTTCTGTGCAAGAGCGTAGTTGTCGGGATCGTAGCTTTCGGACTGGAGCTTCACCTCGGAAAGGCGGGTTTCAAGAGCCGCGGAAATTCTTGCTGCCGCGTCTGCACTGCTTGCTTTTATCATTACTATTTCGTCGGGAAAAACTCCGTCCATAGTCATATAACAAGCCGACTCGGCAACGTCTGCCGCGGCAATTCCGTAAAGATCGAGCAGAAGCTCGCTCTCGAATTTTACGGGATCTACCGCTCCGAAATCTGCGATCATTTTGTCGCGCAGAGCGTTGAGGTCGGGCGCAAAGGGCGTGCTTTCGTCTCCCGCATTGTCCGAGTTGTTGTCGGTGTTTTCGTTGCCGTCGTCCGCATTGCCGCTCGGGGCGGTGCAGGATATAAGCCCTACGATAAGGCGAGAGTGAGCATAATAAGAAGAATATTTTTGATTTTCATTACGTTTCTCCGTTTTCGGTATTATTTTCTGTATCCGTTTCGGTGTCGGTATCGACCTCGTTGTCGGTTTCTTCGTCTGTTTCCGAGAAATCAACGGTGTGAGTGAGAAGATATTCTACCCACGCCTTGCATCCCTTGGTGGACATGTGTATTCCCATCTTTCCGCTTCCTGCATCAGAACAGTAGTCAAGACGCATCTGCTCGCCCGCTTCGTCCCACATTATGGACTGAATATCGATAAAGTACCAGGAGTTTTCCTTGCACATTTCAAGGAGCGCTGCGTTGTATTTGCGGATGTTGGTATTATTGAGCTTCGAGCCCCATACGCGGCTGTCTTTTCTCATAGGTGTCATAGCTTGTACGAAGATCTCCGCATCGGGCGATTTTTCAAGTATTCTCGAAATGAGAGTTTTGTATCTTTTTATAGTAGCGTCAATGCCGTAATAGAGGTCGTTCATGCCGAGCATAATATAGACCTTTTTTGCCCCGCACGCTGCAACGCAGTCCTCCGCGAGCATTTTAGTGCCCTGATAAGAGGGATGCGTACTGTCCGAGCTTACCGGCTTTAGCGCGTTTACCGTACTGAAGCTGCCGACGGTAAAGAAATGCGCTTTTCCGAGCGAGCCGTTCAGACAGTAGGTCTTGAGCTTTAAGCTTATCGAGTCTCCGATGAAAGCGGCGTCGTCAAAATAGCTCTTGTCAACCGCCGCGCTCTCGGGAACGAGACCGAAGCCCTCGGGAGTAGTGGTGGGCTCGGGGTATTTGTTCTGATCTTCGGGTTCGGGTTCAGGTTCCGGCTCGGGCTCGGGTTCGGGTTCGGGTTCCGGCTCGGGTTCCGGCTCGGGCTCGGGTTCGGGTTCGGGTTCAGGTTCGGGTTCGGGCTCCGGTTCGGGTTCAGGTTCGGGCTCAGGTTCGGGTTCCGGCTCGGGTATTGTATCGTCAGTTGAGCCGATATTGCTACCGTTATTATTTGTGTCGGGCGCATTTATCGTATTATTTACGCTCACGCACGAGCTTAAAACAAAGGATAAAATGAGCAAACATACTATAATGAAGGAAAACCTGTTTTTCACAAGATCGCCCCTTTCAAATTTTATTATCGAATCTTCATATTAGTATATCACATAACGATCGATAAGTCAATAAAACTTAATATTTTTTGACGAAATACGGCGTTTATTATTTTTTTGAAAAAAATCAAAAAAAATTTTCAAAAACCTATTGACAAACGCCCACCTGATGTGTATAATAAAGACAGTAACAGTAATCATTACTATTAAGGAGGTCGAAACGATATGAGAGATACCGTACAGAAAAGGGAAATACTCACCTTCCTCAGATCAAGGCGTCACCATTACAGTGCGGTGCAGGTTTACGATGCAGTTCGCGAAAAGCTGCCGAACATCAGTCTCGGAACGGTTTACCGAAATCTCGGGCATCTGCTTGAGGACGGCGAGATAATATCGGTAGAGACCTCGGATAAATGCGTATATTACGACGGCTTCGTTCAAGATCACGCGCACTTCGTGTGCGACACCTGTAAGGATATATTCGATTTTCCGCTGAAAAGCGAGGTTTCAAGAGACGTGATCGACGCCGGATTTTCGGTAGAAAGTCAAAAGGTCGTATATTACGGAAAATGTAAAAATTGCAGAAATGCAAGAATATAAAACAAAAATAAAAATTATTTAATTTTAAGGAGAAAAAGGTTATGAAAAAGTTTGTATGTTCGGTTTGCGGTTACGTTCACGAGGGAGACAGCGCTCCCGAAAGATGCCCCGTATGTAAGGTCCCTGCGGAAAAGTTCAAGGAAATGCAGGCAGACGCTCCCCTTGCGGCAGAGCACGAGTACGGAATCTACGCAAAGACCGTAAAGAACAACCCCGATATCAGCGATGAGGATAAGAAGTACATATTCGAGCAGCTTATGGCGAATTTCAACGGTGAGTGCTCCGAGGTCGGTATGTATCTCTGCATGGCAAGAATTGCACACAGAGAGGGATACCCCGAGATCGGTCTCTACTGGGAGAAGGCAGCTTACGAGGAAGCAGAGCACGCAGCAAAGTTTGCAGAGCTTCTCGGTGCAGATCTCGAGCCCAATATGAAGGCGACCACCAAGGATAACCTTGCTTGGAGAGTTGACTGTGAATACGGCGCAACTCAGGGCAAATTCGATCTCGCAGCTTGCGCAAAGAAGAACGGACTCGACGCTATCCACGACACCGTTCACGAGATGGCTCGTGACGAAGCGAGACACGGTAAAGCACTCGAGGGACTTCTCAAGAGATACTTCAAGTAATTTACAAAAACTAAATACACCCGACATCGCCTAAAACGATTTTCGCCCTGCCGGATGTAAAAAGCAAACAAACGGCAGAGGAATCAGCGTATTCCCCTGCCGTTTTACATATAAAACAATCACCTAAAACGACAAAAATTGAAAGGAGAAAATTATTATGAAAAAAAGATATGCCGCTTTGATGATTGTTGTCGCCCTTATATGCAGCGCTACGCTTCTGTCGTTCGCGCTTGCGCCCGACGTTCATCTGACGCCGAAGGGAACGGATAAAAACAAAAACGCACAGATATCTGCCGAGGAGGCGGAAAATATTGCTCTCGGTGAAGCGGGACTTGCCCGCTCTGACGTGACTTTGAAGCCGACCGAGCCCGACAGAGAAAAGGGAGATCCCGTATGGGAGGTCGAGTTCGATCATAAAAATACGGAATATGACTATGAAATAAACGCAAACACGGGCGAGATCCTGAAGAAGGATACGGAAATAGAGAATAAACCCGCTTCGAATCCCGAGCCGACACCCGAACCTACTCCCGAACCCACACCTGAACCCACCCCCGAACCCACACCTGAACCCACCCCCGAACCCACACCTGAACCCACCCCCGAACCCACTCCCGAACCCA
>SVSI01000013.1 GCA_015064385.1 Oscillospiraceae bacterium
TGCGATCAGATGGGGTGTTTCTGTTCTTTTATTAACATCGAACCGCTTCTTGAAGAATACAAATCTTCTTATTTTAGAGAAATGCTTCGAGATTGGGGTAAATATTGATCATTTACGCACCTTTTTTTCGTTTTTCCCCCTGCTTAGACACCTTTTTACTCGTTTAAGGCAAAAAAGCACTTGCAACCGCAAGTGCTTTTTCCTTTTCCTCTTCCGAAAACACATCATCTATTGACACGCGCGCGGGTTTATGATACAATTTTACTATAATGTAATTTCAGAAAACAAAAGGAACTCGCTATGATAGAATTTGAAAAACTTCCCTTTTTCGAGGAATATTTTGACGAAAAAACGGGTGTAAAAAGTTATATACTCACAAAAAAGCCCGCCGAGTTTATTCAGAGCTTTTATTTCACAAATCAGTCGCTCTCGCGCGATCAGAAATATCTGTGGACTTACTGCTTCTATCCGCCGCTCCGTCATCGTTGCCTCGGCGTAGTTTGTCTTGATGCCGAAAATCCTTTCGTGAAAGTGTTCAAGGAGGCGGTCTTCTGGGACGCCACTCCGCTCGTTGCCCCCGAGGGCGACAAGGTCTATTTCGTCGGCTCTGAGCGTATCGGTCAGATCTGTACGATCGATACAGACGGCAATATTGAGGAGTTTGCAGTGCTCGATTCCTCGTACGTCGGCGAAAAGAAGATAACTCGCTTCGGCACGCATCTCACCCTATCGGCAGATGGTAAATATATGCTCGTTGACGCGATGTTTACAACCTACGGATTTATCGCTCTGCTCGATATGGAAACGAGAAAATTCAGCATCATAAACGAGTATCAGGGACTCTACAATCACGGACAGTTTTCCCCCGTACATCCGAAGCTTTTCCTCATTGATCAGGATAGCTGGTGCGATCCGATAACCGGAAAATATATTGCCTTTAAGAACAGAATCTGGCTCCACGACACAGACGCAACACGTTTCGAGCCGATCGTACAGCGCAGCTGGTTCGGACACGACGAAACGAAGTTCTGTCACGATTTCTGGTCGGGTAACGGAAAGGTCTGCACGGTCGATTTCAGACGCGGCGTATTCGAGATGGACCTTGAAAATCGTGAGCTCATACACGTTTGGAACGAGCCGCTCTGCCACGCGCACTGCAACGCAGACGGAAGCTTGTGGGTAGCAGATCAGTCGCCGTACGCCTGGGACAAGGTCCCCTGCCGCGTTATCTTCTTTAACCGCGCAAGCAAAAAAACAATTGATATTTTCTCGGCAATGCCAAAACCAACGTATCCGAGAGCATATTGGCACATCGACCCTCACCCGCAGTTTACCGAGGACGGAAAATATATCGTCAGCACCACCACCGTCAGAGGCACTCTTGACGTCGCCATCACGCCGGTCGACCAGCTCGTTGATATGACGAGGTGAGTTTTGAGTGTACTTTGTACACTTTTCGACATATTATTGTCATTTTTTCTCTTATAATGGAGATATTTTTGTTTTTAATACGCCGATATCTATTGCAAATCTGCTTACGTTATGATATAATAAAATAATCTGTTGTGTCTTGTGGAAAGGATGCATATATAACATGTACAACGAACTTAAAGGAAAAAAATTACTCATTCTCGCCGGAGGAGTAAATCTGATCTCGCTAGTGGAGCGTGCAAAACAGCTCGGCGTATATACGATAGTCACAGATTATTACGGCATTGACGATTCTCCGGCAAAAAAATATGCAGATGAAAGCTGGCAAGTCAGCTGGAGTGATCTTGATACGCTGGAGAAACTTTGCCGCGAAAATCAAATAGACGGCATTACCACTGGCTATAGCGAAACTCCTGTAGGATGTTGCATAGAGCTGTGCAAGCGCCTTGGTCTTCCCTGCTACTGTACAAACGAGCAGCTTGAGCTGACCAAAGACAAGATTTTGTTCAAAACACAGTGCCGAAGAAACGCCGTTCCCGTCGTTAACGAGTATCCCTCTCCCGAAGAAGTTACTCATTTTCCGGTAATAGTAAAGCCGACCGACCGCGCGGGATCTATCGGTGTATCGGTTGCAACGGACCCGGAAAGTCTAAAGACAGCATACGACTACGCAATGAAAATGTCATATTGCAAAAACGTCATAATAGAAGATTTCATTTATAACGGTTCAAAATTCGACGTCACGTATGCCGTGTGCTCGGGCAACATCTCTTTGCTTTCGACGTGCGACACCGTAAATGCAAAAGACAACGGTTTCGAGCGTGTGGTTCAAAGCGGTTGGCTGTTCCCTTCTAAATACAATTCGGAATTCTTAAAAAAAGCAGATACGCCCATAAGAAACATGATAAAAGATCTTGGGATATTCGATGGGTACATATTCTTTTCCGGCTTCGCCATAGAAAACGGAGATGATGTTGATTTTGTGTTTTTCGAAACCGGATTCCGTCTAAGCGGAGGCCACATGTACAACTATATGATCCGTCGCGGTGTGGTTAATTTGCTTGACATTTTTATATCGCACGCACTTACGGGCAATACACGCCTCGTTAAATTTGAAAAGGAAGAGCAAAATCTTCTTAAATACGCCGTTATAAACTATTACGCAACCTCCGGCACTATAACAAACATCTCGGGAGATGACAAGATACGTGCTTTACCTGACTACACTTTCAGTACACACCCGGCCGGAATCGGAAAGGTTTGCAACACCGACCATGCCATACTTTCTAAAATACATATGTTTCATTTCTGTAATGAATCTCCGGACGCTCTGGCCGAAGACGTAGAATATGCCAACAGCGTATATTCAGTCACAGACGAAAACGGAAACGATATGGTTTATGACAGAATCGATCCCGAAATTATCAAGAATTGGTGGAACAGGAGCAAATGAAATGAACTCTAAAATCGACTTTTTATACCTGAACGAGCAGGATATGATCAAAGCTGGCGTTATGGATATGCCCGCTTGTATAAGCGCTATGGAAGATATGTTCAAGCTCTTATACAAAGGGGACTATCGAATGGGCGGAGAGGACGCTAACGAGCACGGGATAAGAGTTTCTTTCCCAAAAGAAACGGACATAGAAGGAATGCCCACTCACGCGCCCGACTACCGTTTTATGGCTATGCCCGCATATCTTGGTGGAAGATTCCACATGTTCGGAATAAAATCGTACGGCTCGCATCATACGAACAAGGAAAAAGGACTGCCCAGATCGATACTTATGATGTCTCTTATGGATGTTGACACCGGCGCTCCTATTGCCTATATGTCGGCGAATCTCCTTAGCGCTATGCGTACCGCCGCCACTGCCGGCGTCGGAACGAAGCATTTGAGCCCCAAAAATCCTAAAGTGCTCGGCATTATCGGACCGGGAGTTATGTCAACTAACACTCTCGTGGCTATAATGGAAACTCAACCGTCAATAGAAATTTTGAAGGTCAAGGGACGCGGAAAAAGCAGTCTCGACAAATTTATAAGCTACGCCAAAAAAACGTTCCCTTCCTTAAAGGAAATAATCCCTTGCGATACGATAGAGCAGACCTGCCGAGACAGCGACATAATTTACTACGGAACCACTAATGCCGCAAAGTTTGAAGACAACCCCAACATCGAGAAAGAATGGGTGAAAAAGGGCGCTTTGGTAATTAGCGCATCTTCCCTTTTAATAAGTACAGACTTTTTAGCCAGCGAGGACGTTAAAGTCGTGGCCGACAATTACAAAATGTATGAGGGTTGGGGACACGGACAACCGTATCCCACGCAAAAAACAGTATCAACGTTGCTTGGTATGGGATTTTACGATGCAGTATGCGCAGGAAAGATAAACAAGAGCGACATTTTCGAACTGGGCGGCATACTTACGGGAGACCAACCCGGCAGAGAAAACGACGATCAGATCGTGGTTTATGCCGTTGGCGGTATGCCGATAGAGGACGTCGCGTGGGGATTTGATTGCTACAATAACGCACTCAAGCTTGGAATAGGAACAAAGCTTAACCTTTGGGAAACGCCGGAGCTTGCAAAATAACAACACCTTAATTCAAGGAGTTTTTTCATGTCAACTCAAAGAAAAAGTACCTTCAACAAAGTCCTAACCTCCGGCGACCTTCTGGTAACCGCATTCGGAGCCATGATAGGTTGGGGATGGGTAGTTTCATCCGGAGACTGGATACAAAGCGCAGGTGTTCTCGGTACGGTTATCGGCTTTTTGCTCGGTGGACTTATGATTTATTTCGTGGGTCTCGTTTACGCCGAGCTGACAACCGCAATGCCTCAGTGCGGAGGAGAACACGTTTTCAGCTACCGCGCGTTTGGTCCGGCGGGATCTTTCGTCTGTACCTGGGCGATCATTTTGAGCTATGTCGGTGTAGTTTGCTTTGAAGCTTGCTCTCTGCCTACGGTAATACAGTATATCTTTCCGAACTTTATGCAAGGTTATCTGTATTCCGTTGCCGGGTTTGATATTTACGCCACTTGGCTGATAGTCGCCGTTTTATGTGCTATTTTGATAACCTACATAAACATAAAAGGTGTCAAAACTGCAGCTATAGTTCAGACTATTTTAACCGTAATAATCGGGGCTGCAGGAATAATACTCGTGGTCGCTTCGGCAACAAACGGATCATCGGACAACCTTCAGGGGCAGATCTTTATCGGAGATTCATCGGGAACACAGATAAAGAATATTTTATCTGTTGCCACGATCGCTCCATTCTTCCTGTTCGGCTTTGACGTTATTCCGCAAGTCGCAGAGGAGATCAATGTTCCTCTTAAAAAGGTAGGCAGGATTCTTCTTCTTTCCATAGCGCTTGCCGTTTCGTTCTACGCCCTCGTCGTTTTCGCCGTCGGTTACGCTATGACTCCCGCCGACATTATGGAAGCACAGTCGCACAGCGGACTCGTTCCCGCCGCAGCTATGAACAAGCTGTTCAACAGCGAAATTATGGCAAAGGTTATAATAATCGGCGGAATGTGCGGCATTATTACAAGCTGGAACTCTTTTCTTATAGGTGGAAGCCGTGCCATATTCGCCATGGCCGAAGCACGTATGATCCCGGCTTTTTTTGCCAAGCTTCACAAAAAGCACAAAACTCCCGTAAACGCCTTGATATTCGTCGGCGGACTTTCGGTGTTCGCTCCCTTCTGGGGAAGAGTTATGCTCGTTTGGATTTCAAACGCCGCAAGCTTCGCTTGCTGTATGGCATACTTTATAATATCAATATCCTTCCTCATTTTAAGAAAAAAAGAGCCGGACTTAGATCGCCCGTACAAGATAAAGCACTACAAAACCGTAGGTACAATAGCCGCATTTTTGTGTAGCTTTATGGTTCTTATGTATTTGATTCCGGGAACGAGCTGTTCTCTTACCTTGCAGGAATGGATCATTACTCTTATTTGGGCAGCATTCGGTGCAATATTTGCAATATACGGCAAAATAAAGTACAAAAAGGATTTTTGCACTCTATAAAACACAAAACCCCGACTATGTCGGGGTTTGATTTTATTTATTCACCTTTTCGCGTTTGCTTTTTATTTTATCAAGGGCGCGTTTCAAGAGAACGAGCACCATTGACACGGCAATAGCGACGACGAGGTCGAAGGCGACCGTCAAAACGAAGGTGAGAACGAGAATCATTATATCAAACGCCTTCTCTGTCTTGCAAAGATGGACGAACTCTCTCCACTCGCTCATATTGTAAGCCACGATAAAGAGAACGGCGGCGATTATAGGCATCGGAATAAGCGAAGCGTACGGCATAAGCACCACGAGCACGAGAAGAAGAACTACCGCGTGGACGATTCCCGCTATCGGAGAGCGTCCGCCGTTTTTGACGTTTGCCGCAGTACGCGCTATTGCGCCGGTTGCGGGGATTCCGCCGAAAAGTCCCGAGCAGATATTTCCAACGCCCTGCGCGATAAGCTCGGTGTTTGAGTTGTGCTTATCGTCTATCATAGAGTCGGAAACGACGCAGGAAAGCAGCGATTCTATTCCCGCAAGAACGGCTATCGTGACTGCGTTCGGAAGAAGCGTTATTATCATTTCGCCGTCGATCTTCGGAAAAGCAAATTTCGGCAGAGAGCCGTTTATCTCGTAAAGATCTCCGATAGTGTTGACCTGTACGGGAAGAAGCGCGATGGCGAGCGAGCCGACAAGAACCGCAATAAGCGAGCCGGGGATCTTCTTTGACACGTACGGCCAGGCAATAAGGATTGCAAGCCCGAGCACACCGGTCAGAAGCGCCCAGATATTTACCGTGCCGAGCGACTTTGCTACTGCAACGATCTTTTCGCTCGTCTCCACGGCGTGAGTGCCTTCTGCAAAGGTGAGTCCGAGAAAATCCTTGATCTGCCCGACGAGTATCGTGACCGCGATTCCCGACGTAAATCCGACGGTTACCGTTTTAGGTATGTATTTTATGAGTGCGCCGACTCGGAGCAGTCCCATAATTATAAGAAGTATTCCCGCCATAACGGTAGCAACTGTCAGTCCCGCTATGCCGTGCTGCATAACGATGCCCGCGACGATCGTTGCAAATGCGGCGGTCGGTCCCGAAATATTAACACGGCTTCCGCCGAGCAGGGATATCACGAGTCCCGCAACTATCGCTGTGTATATACCCTTTTCGGGTGACACGCCCGAGGCGATCGCAAGCGCTATCGAGAGCGGGAGTGCGATTATAGCAACGATAAGTCCCGCAACGAGATCGCTCGCAAACTGCTTTCCACTGTAATTTTTGAAGGTGTCGATGATCTTCGGTCTGAAAATCTTATTCATTAAAACATCTCTTTTCTTAAAAAGTCCTTTGAAACGTATTGATTATACACCATTACCCTAAAAGTTTCAAGTGTTTTTGACGATTTATTTTGATAATAAAATAAGCACCCGAGCGTTTTTTGCATTTCGGGTGCTTATTCTTTTTCAAATTTTATAATGTCGCTGACCTCGCAGTCAAGAACGTAGCAGAGCGCGTCAAGCGTCTTCGTGCTTATCGCTTCTCCTTTTTTCATTCGGTAGAATGTGTTGGCGGAAAATCCCTGCTTGAAAATAAGGTTGTATTCAGTCACTCCTTTTTTAAGCAGAGTTTCGTAAAACGGCTTGTAGCTTATCATTTTATCACCTCTTTTTTAATTTTATCATACTCAACCCCTTGACAATACTTAATATTTTGAGTATAATATCTATATATTCAATATTTTGAGTATTCTGTGCAGTATACACTACTAATGGTACTAACATATACTTAGGTGTCCGACTATCTATATGTTTTTATAATAAGTAACGGAGGTGTTATTATCATTCGCTTTACTAAAAATACAACTACGGGCAAAACAAATTAAAGCAAAGGAATAAAAAAATGGAAGAAAACAAATTTTTAAAAGCAGCGCGAACTGCGAGAAAAGAAAACAATGTAGAAGATGCCAAAAGATATTACGAAATGGTAAAAATGGAAGATCCCAACAATGCCGAGGCAAAATTTTTCTATGAGATCTATCGTTTGTGGTCCGGTAAAAAGGGTGAGTGTTATAACAACTTTATATCATTGTGTCAAGTTGTTCCCACGTCAATCAGAATGCTTGCCGAATCAGAAATGTCCGGCTCGGAAAAAGTCGATGTTTTAACTGATATGTTTGAAGAAACAAAGGCTCTTCCCTTAAAAATAGAACGAATTCTTATGGAATTAAACAACGACGGTACTCACACCATCCAGCTACGTTCCAGCGGAGAAAAAGGAATACTTATGTTTTATGAATTCGGCGATAGTATCGAAAAATATTTTTCCGGTAATGAAGATGCAACAAAGATTTCAGTCGAAGCGTGGAAGGCTGGTGTGGCTCGCCAACAGCAGTTGTCACGCTTAGGAGTAGACAAGACTTTCCCTGAAAAGTACACAACAAAAATTCAAAAGCATGATCCTGCATATACCATGCCCAAAAAGGCAGGTTGCATCCAATTTTATACTCGATAATTTAATTGCAAAAGACTTAAAGTATTATCTTTCGAAAGTACTTTGAGTCTTTTGATTATTAAAAAGAGGATGCAAATGAAATATAGCAAAAAAACAAACATTTTCACACCGGACGAATCGAAAGCCATTCCGTATGATTACTATGATAGGGTAATTCAAGAACAGTGTGAAATTCAACAATACATTTTAACAAAACCGTTAGATCGCCCCAAGACATCTGTCTGGACAATATTAATCATAATATTTTTGTATTCCGCAACCGCATTTTTTCTCTCTCTCGCAACAATCTACATTTTTCGTATCAGAAATAGCATTACATTAACTTATTTGTTTTTCTTTTTACTTGGATTTATAATAATAGCAAAATTTTTAACTATAAAACTCGTCGAATGTTATCAACATTATGCAAAAGAAGAAATTCGACGAAGATGCCTATGTAAGCCGACATGCTCGGAGTATGCTCTGGCGGTATTAAAAAAAATATACATTAATAGTTGCATTGTGTAAAATCTATAAACGTCTGTTTAAAACTTGCACGGGCTACACGTATAAGATAGACTTGCCTTGATAAATTTGCATTTTTGTTATTAATCTTACAAATGACGTCTTATTCTTTCGATCTTTTCATTTTCCATTGACTTTTTTTCTAAGCTATTATATAATAAGGAAAAGATTTCCCGAAAGGATTTTAAGTTATGAAAAAGGTTATTCTCATCGGCGACTCGATCCGCCAGGGCTACGACAAGTTCGTAAAAATGGCTCTTGAGGACTCGGCAGAGGTATATTATCCCCAAGAAAACTGCCGTTTTT
Source organism: Oscillospiraceae bacterium (assembly GCA_015064385.1). GTDB lineage: Bacteria > Bacillota > Clostridia > Oscillospirales > CAG-272 > SIG672. The sequence continues at coordinate 8,776 of SVSI01000013.1, forward strand.
CACAGTACGTTCTCCGCAACTTTAACGAGTGGGTAGGACAGAGCAAGTTCGGCGGCGCAAACGTTGACTGCATCCATTGGAATGCAGGTCTCTGGGACTGCCTCACGATGTATGAGGACGGCTGTCTGACACCCATAGACGTTTACGAGCAGTTTATGGAGCGCGTTTGTAAGAGAATAAAGCTTATCTGCCCGAACGCCAAGGTCATATTTGCGACCTCGACTCCCGTAAACGAAGCGGGCTATAAGTCACCGAGCACCTTTATGCGATACAACGCCGACATCGAAAAATACAATGCGGTTGCAGTCGAGATAATAAAGAAATACGGCTTTGAGGTAAACGATCTCTATACTCTTCTTGCGGACAAGCCCCTTAGCTATCACTCCGATATGACTCATTTCTACACCCGCGAGGCAGCAGAGCTCATAACCAACGCAGTAGTTGAAAAGATATGCAGTGCCATCAACATATCCTCTTCCCCCGTTGATTTTGACGCTCATTTCGTTAAAAAGGAAGACGCTATCGGAATTTAACTTGCATAATTCGTGCATATTTTTGTGAATATACACGAATTTATACATCTTTTATGCATCACACGCTCCCCACAAAGCAAGCGCTTTGGCGGGGAGTTGTTTGTTATTCGTTAGTCGTGCGGGGCATTTCGGCTAATTTTGACCGTAATTATTGTGCATATTTACCAAAGCGACGGGTTTTATTTTGATGTATATTACAAAAATCTACAAAGTTAAAGAAATTTCAAAAAAGTACTTGCATATTTATACATTTTGGTTTATAATCATAGCATAAACCACAACCGACCAAACGGAGGATATACAACAATGGATAAGAAAAACATTAAAAAGGTCGTTCTCGCCTACTCAGGCGGACTTGATACCTCGATAATCATTCCCTGGCTCAAGGAAAATTACAACAACTGTGAGGTAATCGCAGTTTCGGGCAACGTAGGTCAGGCAGACGAGCTTGAAGGACTTGAAGAAAAGGCACTCAAAACGGGCGCTTCCAAGCTTTATATTGAGGACCTCACCGAGGAATTCGTAAACGACTACATCATCCCCACCGTAAAGGCAGGCGCACTTTACGAGGATTATATGCTCGGCACCTCCTTTGCAAGACCTGTAATCGCAAAGAGAATTGCAGAGATCGCTCTTGCAGAGGGCGCAGACGCTATCTGCCACGGATGTACCGGCAAGGGTAACGACCAGGTAAGATTCGAGCTTACCATCAAGGCATTCGCTCCCGATATGCCGATCATCGCTCCTTGGAGAGAATGGGATATCAAATCGAGAGACGAAGAGATCGATTACGCAGAGGCACACAACATTCCTCTTAAGATAACCAGAGAAACCAGCTACTCCAAAGACAAAAACCTCTGGCACCTCTCTCACGAAGGACTTGACCTCGAGGATGCAGGCAACGAGCCCCTTTACGACAAGGACGGCTTCCTTGAAATGGGCGTTTCTCCCATCAAGGCACCCGACAAGCCCACTTACATCGAGCTCGACTTCGTACAGGGCGTTCCTACCACGCTGGATGGCAAGGTAATGAGCGCAAAGGAAATCATTCTTGAGCTCAACAAGCTCGGCGGAGAAAACGGAATCGGACTTCTCGACATTATCGAAAACCGTCTCGTCGGTATGAAGTGCAGAGGCGTTTACGAGACTCCCGGCGGAGCTATTCTCTACGAGGCACACAAGTACCTCGAGACTATGACTCTCGACAAGATGACCGCTCACAAAAAGCAGGAGCTCGCAGTTACCTTTGCAGACCTCGTTTACAACGGACAGTGGTTTACCCCTCTCAGAGAAGCTCTCTCGGCATTCGTTGATAAAACCCAGGAGAACGTTACCGGTAAGGTTCGTCTCAAGCTCTACAAGGGCAACATCATAAAGGCAGGCGTTTGGAGCGACTGGTCACTCTACTCCGAGGAGATCGCAACCTTCGGCGAGGACAACGTCTATAATCAGGCAGACAGCGCCGGCTTCATCAACCTCTTCGGACTTCCGATCAAGGTTCAGGCGCAGGTAAACGCCAAGAACGGCAAGAAAAACTAAAAACAAGACGAAAGTCTTAATATAAATCAAACAAAACAAAAATATTCGTATTTGAAAGGAATTGAAACAATGAAAAAGATTATCGCACTTATTCTCGCAGCTATTATGCTGACATGCGCATTCGTAGGATGCAAGGACGACTCCACCGACGATAGCGGAGACACCGCAAAACCCAAGCTCACCGTAGCAACCTCACCCGACTTTCCTCCCTTTGAAAACCTCGAAAACGGCAAAGTAGTAGGTATTGAGGTCGAGATCATGGAGATCATCTGCGAAAAGCTCGGCTACGAGCTCGTTATCGAGCAGATCGCGTTCGACTCGGTCATCCCCGGAATCGAGACCGGCAAGTATGATTGCGGTATGTCCGGTATTTCGGTAACTCCCGACCGTGAAGAGAGCGTTCTTTTCACCGCTCCTTACTGCCTCGCAGCTCAGTGCATCGTAGTAAAAGCTGACAGCGCTATCGCCTCCAAGGCAGACCTTGCCGGCAAGACTATCGCAGTACAGCTCGGAACCACCGCTGACGAATTCTGCCGCGGAGAAGGATACAACGTACAAAGCTTTGAGGCAAACCCCGATGCAAAGCTCGCTCTTACCTCCGGCACTGTTGACGCATGGGTAGTTGACGACCTCACCGCTGCCGAAATGTGCAAGGGCGATAGCTCGGTCAAGATCCTCAGCGAAAACATGACCACCGAGCCCTACGCTTTCGCGTTCAACTTCAAGGACGAGGAACTCGTAGATAAGTTCGACGAGGTTATCGCAGATCTTATGGCTGACGGTACCATCGCATCGATCTTCGCTAAGTACGAAGCTCCCTATACCGCTCCCGCAAACAACTAACGAAAACGTAAGTTAAGGGGTGCTGATCAGCACCCCTTAACTTTTGATTTAGGAGAAAACATGAAAAAACTTTTTGCGCTTTTCCTTGTTGTTCTCACCCTTTTAACCCTCTGTTTTTCAATGTCCTCTTGCGGCAAAACCGAGGAGTTTCCGGGCTCGAAGGCAACACAGGTAAACCTCAAATTCAATTTTTACGAAACCGTCGCTATTGAAAAGGACGATTTTACCGCGAAGCAGTCTGTTATCGTAAAAGCGGACAGCGAGATCGACTCGATCGACGCTCTTACGGGAAAGACGATCGCGGTACAGAAAGAAAGCGACGCAAAGGAAATTTGCAAAGCGGCAGGATACACGATCGTTGAATTTTCCAATGCAAGTGATATTAAAGCCGCCCTGCTTAGCGGCGCGGCAGACGCGGCAGTGACCGACGGCAACAGCGAAATAACCGTATTTGCCGACAAGGACGAAAGCGGCGTCAAAATATTCAGAAACGTCGGAAAGCTCGCAAAGCAGATAGACGATCCGCTTCTTGCCAAGATCGTCGATGAAGACGCTTCCCTTCTCCGCTCGGTAGCAAAAGCTGACAAGGATGGCGACACCGTAGTCGTTTTCCACTGTCTCACGGAAAACGGTGTCAAAAAGATCGAAGAGAAATATAAATATCTCGTAGAGGAATACGGGGACGGATATTTCTGTCAGGTAAACGAAAAATCGGTCTTCATCGGAACCAAAGACGGTCTCAAATGCGCGACCAAGCAGCTTTGGCACAACCGTCTTTATCATACCTTTATAGAAAACCAAAATTACAAGTACATATTAGACGGTCTTAAAAACACCCTTATAATTACGCTTTGTTCGCTCTTGATTGGCGTTGCTCTCGGAACAATAATCGCTGTAGCTAAATATTTTTCCGAAGGAAATTCCAAGCTTGCCATAGTAAACTTTATATGTGACCTCTACACGACAGTTATAAGGGGAATTCCGATGACGGTTCTTCTGCTTATCTTTTTCTTCGTTATTATGGTCAGTGCAGACGGAGTTTTGGTTGCTATAATAGCATTCGGTATAAATTCGGGCGCTTACATGGCAGAGCTGATACGAAGCGGCATCAACGCGGTTGACAAGGGCCAGATGGAAGCGGCGCGCTCGCTCGGTCTCTCCAAGGGACAGGCAATGGCGAAGATCATCTTCCCGCAGGCAATAAAGAACATTCTCCCCGCTATCGGAAACGAGTGTATCGCGCTTCTTAAAGAAACGTCGGTCGCAGGATACGTTGCGGTCGTTGATCTGACAAGAGGTGCCAACCTCATCAGAAACAACACGTACGATGCGTTCAACCCTCTCATTCTCTCCGCACTTATCTACCTCATTTTAGTAGTGGGCATGACCAAACTTCTCTCGATATTTGAAAGGAGGTTACGTCGAAGCGATGGAAAATAATATTTCTAACGGCGCTATAATAAGCGTAAAGGAACTCAAAAAGAACTTTGACAACAACGAAGTCCTCAAGGGGATCGACATTGATATAAACAAGGGCGACGTCGTCTGCGTTATCGGAGCGTCCGGATCGGGAAAATCGACCTTCCTGCGTTGCCTCAACCTTCTCGAAAAGCCAAACGGCGGAAGCATCTTCTTTGAAGGCGAGGATCTGACAAATTCCAAGGTCGATCTCAACGCCCACCGTCAGAAGATGGGAATGGTTTTTCAGCAGTTTAATCTTTTTCCCCACCTTACCGTACTTAAAAACCTCACCCTCGCACCTATGACGCTTAAAAAGATACCCAAGGAGGAGGCGGAGGCAAAGGCACTCGCACTTCTTGAGAGAGTCGGACTTGCCGACAGAGCCGATTCTTATCCAAATCAGCTCTCGGGCGGTCAGAAGCAGAGAGTTGCGATCGTCCGCGCGCTTTGTATGGAGCCCGACGTTATGCTCTTCGACGAGCCGACGTCCGCGCTTGACCCCGAAATGGTCGGCGAGGTTCTCGACGTTATGAAGGAGCTCGCAAATGAGGGTATGACTATGGTAGTCGTAACCCACGAAATGGGGTTTGCACGCGAGGTCTCCAACCGCGTTATCTTCCTTGACGAGGGCGTTATCGCAGAAGAGGGCGCTCCCGCCGAGCTTTTCGGCAACCCCAAATGTGACCGACTCCGCTCGTTTTTAGCAAAGGTACTTTGATCAGAACCTTTTGAGAAAAGGTTCTGAAGCTCCAAAACGTTACTTGGGAAAACTTTTTGCAGAAAGTTTTCCAAAACCCTTTCAAAAACTTTAATTAAAACAGATCTTATTCGTTTTATTTGAGTTTCTTGGCGGGTTCTTAGGGCAGAGCCCTAAGAAGAAAGGAACAAACTATGAACTTAAAAAACAGAGATTTCTTAAAGCTTCTTGACTTTTCGAGCGAGGAGATAGCGTATCTTATAGACCTCGCCGCAGAGCTTAAAGCGAAGAAAAAGGCGGAAATTCCGCATAAAATATGCGAGGGCAAGAACATCGCGCTTATATTCGAAAAAACGAGCACCCGCACCAGATGCGCGTTCGAGGTTGCCGCACACGATCTCGGAATGGGGGTAACCTATCTCGATCCGAGTGGCTCACAGATCGGCAAAAAAGAGAGCATTGCCGACACGGCGCGCGTCCTTTCTCGTATGTATGACGGTATCGAGTACCGCGGATTCGGTCAGGAGATAGTCGAGGATCTTGCAAAATACTCGTCCTGCCCCGTTTGGAACGGACTCACAAACGAGTTCCACCCCACGCAGATACTCGCCGATTTTCTCACCATAAAGGAACATTTTGGTGAACTTGCGGGAAAAAAGCTCGTTTATATGGGAGACGCGAGATACAATATGGGTAACTCGCTTATGGTTGGTTGTGCAAAGATGGGTATGCATTTCGTAGCGTGCGCGCCTATGAAATATTTCCCTGATTCGGCGCTCGTATCCGAGTGCAAGAAGATAGCAGAAAAGACGGGTGCTATCCTTGAATTTATTGAGGATCCGATGCTCGCCACCAAAGATGCCGACGTTATTTACACAGACGTTTGGGTGTCAATGGGCGAAGCCGACAGCGTATGGCAGGAGCGCATCGACGATCTGACTCCCTACCGCGTGACCAAAGCTCTTATGGATAACGCAGGAGAAAAATGCCGCTTTATGCACTGCTTACCCGCATTCCACGATCTCGGAACGGGAATCGGAAAGCAGATACACGAGAAATTCGGGCTTGACTGTATGGAGGTTACCGACGAGGTATTCGAGAGCGAGCAGTCGATAGTCTTTGACGAAGCCGAAAACCGTATGCACACGATAAAAGCGGTTATGGCGGCAACGCTGTGAGAAAAGAATAATAAAAAAACGCAGACGAAAGTCTGCGTTTTTTGTGTTTCGGTGATATAATTACTCTTTAGTTGCTAAAAAGAACTTCCTTATTTATAACCTTGCCATTTGACACGCCCGCAACTATTACACAGCAGTCATCTATGTCGCTAAATAATTCAGCCGCACGTGCTGAATAATCCTCGACAACCGAGTCAACAAACCCAATCGCCATACCGATCGCATTAGAGCCATACTTATCTGCATCAAAGGTTATTATCAGTGTTTTGGTTAAGTTCACCTCGGTTATTTCGTACGACAGTGAACCCCACCCCGTTATCTCGTCTTGCAACGTTTTGGCTGCGTCCTCGAAAGTGGGTTTATCAGAGCACGAAGCAAGCACAAATGTTACAACCAAGATTATTGCTAGAATTGATGCTACTTTGGTTTTCATTTTTCAACACCTCCTTTTTTCACAAAATAAAAAGTGCGCCAACCGAAGTCAGCGCACCGAAAAACGCAAACTCCAATTGTCGCCAAACAAAAACAACGATATGGGTATAACTCTCCACGATGGTTGCGGATTTGCGTTTTTACCAAATTCAACTTCCATCGCAAAATAGGTATAGGCAAAAATCCCCCTATAAAAATAGAGAGTTCACCCACAATATCATTATTTGTTTTTGTTTGGCATACTCATTATAGCACAACATTTCCATTTTGTAAACCCCAAGGGATAAAAAAGTTGGTTTCGTGCAAAAAACCTCCCACTTTTGGGGAGCGGGGTAAATTTATTTGTATGTTCTTAAACTTTATCCCTATCCGCAAACAAAGGCGCCCTTTTTGCGCCGAAGCCTAAACAGTGAGCGCAAAACGCGACACGTGTTCGGAGCGTTTTGCTGGGGGTGGGGGCTTCCAAGGGGCGGGAGCTCCCGCCCTAGTTGGCTGTTCTTTGGTTCGTTTCTGTCAGCACAGAAATGAACGAAAAGTAATGCACAAACGCGTTTATTGTGTGTTCGCACAAACTATGTCCTTGATCTCCACATCCGTCAGTTTACGGCTGCCACCTTCTCCGCTAGAGAAGGTTTTCGGGAGGAACAAGTCCCTCCCCTAAAATGTAAATTTCGCCATCTGCGATAATTTACGTATTGACAAAGCTTTTATTTGGAATTATAATTAGAGTAGTAAAATTTGTAGTTTTGACCGCGAAAACGCGGTTTGGAGGATAAAATGCTGAAAAAATTTCTTTTAAGGACGCTATCGCTCGTTCTTGTCGCGGCGAGCTTAACGGGCATTCTCGTCTCGTGCAAGCAAGACGAAAGCACGATTTCGCCGAGCACAGACTCGTCAAATACCACTCCGCCGACAGAGGGCGGAGAAAGTGCTCCTATATACGAAGAAGATCCCGCCCTTAATATAACCGAGCTTATGGTAGTCAATACCGTCGGCGCAAAGGACGAAAACGGAAAGACCTCCCCTTGGATAGAGCTCTATAACTCGGGAGATGCCGAGCTTGAGCTTTCCGAATACTCGCTGCAAGTAAACGCACTTGCCCGCGTGGTTCTCCCTGCAAAAAAACTCGCCGCAGGCGAGTATGCTCTGATATTCTTAAACGGTACGGCGGGTGAAAGCTCGATCGCATCGTCCCTTTCGGAATCAAAAGGAATCATCACTCTTACTCACGGCGATAAAATAAGCCACGTCGTAAACTACACCAACAAGTCGGCAAACCATTCGTTTATAACGGCAAACGGCAGCGAAACGCCCTTCCCCACCCCGGGATACGAGACCGTTCGTGAAAAGGACAACCTCATAATCAGCGAGCTTATGGCTTCAAACTCGCTCTTTCCTATAAACGGCGCGGACTGCGACTGGATAGAGCTCTATAACGCGTCCGAAAGCGCGATAGATCTTTCAACCTACTACGCCTCCACCGACTCGGTACAGCCGTACAGAGCACAGCTTCCGAATACCGTACTCGGTAGCGGAGAATATATCGTCCTTGCCTGTGAAAAGGATCTTCCCTTCAAACTCTCAAAAGACGGCGAGAGCGTTTATATTACCCGCAACGACGGCGTTCTTGCCGCGTCGGTAACGTACGATCCGATGGAAAAGAACACCTCGTGGACTCACGATATCGGCGTGTGTGACGCTCCCTCTCCGGGATACGCAAACACTCACAAAGGGTATATAGCATCAGTCACCGCAAGAAGCGGACTTATCATTTCCGAGGTCGTTTCCTCCAACACGAAGTACTCCCCGCTGAACAAGCAGTATTGCGATATGGTCGAGCTTTATAACAACTCGGACGCGCCCATACTGCTCTCCGACTATTTTCTTTCGGATAAGGGCAGCCAGCCGCAGTTCTACCGCCTCCCCGAGGTAACGCTTGAAGCGGGTGCGTATTACGTTATCCACTGCGACGCGGACGTTTCGGGCGCCGCACCTATCGGAATATCCTCTGACGGAGAGAATATTTGGCTGACTCGTGCAGACGGCTTTATTTCGGACGCACTCAAAGTACCCGACATCCCGCTGAACCGTTCTTGGGGCAGATTTGAGGATAAGCTCTTATACTTTTCGACGCCGTCCATGGGAAAAGAAAATCCCGCAGGCGGATACGAAAGGATAACGGCAACGCCCCTTGCAAGCTCGCCGAGCGGAAGCTACGCCTCCGCGATCGACGTTACTCTTTCGGGCGAGGGAAATATATACTACACGCTCGACGGAACACAGCCGTCAAATGCGTCCAAAAAATATTCCGGCGAGACGATAAATGTTTCAAAAAACACCTCCATCCGCGCTATTGCCTATAACGGAGACAAGATTCCCTCTTACGACGTCACCTACAACTACTTTATAAATCAGCCCGACTACGAGCTCCCGATAATAAAGATCTCTATGTCAGACGACGATCTTTTCGGCTCGAGCGGTATATACACTAACTACAACTCCAAAAAAGAAAAGCTTGCACACTGCGCCTTTTACGTTGACGGCAACGAGGAGTTCTCGATCAACTGCGGAATAAAGGTCTTCGGTGCTTACAGCAGAAGATTTCCCAAGAAAAGCTTCCAGCTTGAATTCCGCACTAAGTACGGCAAGGGACGCCTTGACTATAAGATATTTGAAAATCTGAATATAGAAAGCTTTAACAACATCGTACTGCGAAGCGGATCTCAGAACTGCTACGCGACCGACTCTATGATAGCCGATGAGTACGCATCGTCTCTTGCCGCATACAGCGGAAATATGCCCGAGATACTCGTTCAGGCGTACCGACCCTGCCATCTTTACCTCAACGGAGAATACTGGGGCATCTATTTCATAAGAGAAAAGGTTGACGACGATTTTATAGCCGATCACTGCGGTGTCTCCAAGGACAGCGTCACCATTATAGACTGGACGAACACGCTCAACACGGGAAGCTCAAAGCAGGGCTGGAACACGATCTGGAGTGCAGTTTACGGTAGCAAAAAGCGTGATTTTTCCAAGGACGAAAACTACAAGTGGCTCGCGGATCAGCTGAATCTTGAGAGCTTTGCCGATATGATAATTATGCGTATGTGGGCGGGAGATAAGGATCTTCCGAACATCAGAGCGTTCAAATCGCCCGAATACGACGACGGAAAATGGCATTTTATTCTCCACGACAACGATATGAGCTTCCGCGCCAATTGGACACGCTTCAACCTTTTCCTGAACGACAGCAGCACGAAAAAAACTCACGCGCTCTTCCGCGCTCTGATGGAAAACGCTCAATTCAGAGAGTATTTTCTCGGACGTATGGCATATCAACTGACTACCACTCTTTCGGTGGAAAACGCGACCGCGCGTCTTGACGAAATGATCTCCGAGATCAAAAACGATATGCCCTATCAGATCGCTCGTTGGAAAAACGACAATAACTCGTATATGACCCATCTTCCGAGCGTGAAAAAATGGAACTCGAACGTAGAGTATCTTTACTACTGTGTGGGCGATCTCAAGATCGAAAGATTCGTAAAGGATGCCGCGAACGCACTTTCGCTCAGCAAAGAAGACGTTCAAAAATATATGGGCGAGGAATTCGCTAAATACCTCGGCTAAAGGTGTGTTTTATGGAAAGCAAAAGAAAAAAGAAAAAGACGGCTTCAAACTGCGAAAGCTGTGAATTTTACGATTACGACGAGTTTTACGAGTCGTATTCCTGCAGAGTAAATCTAGACCAGGATGAGCTCGTTCGTTTTATCTCGGGTGAGAGTGCATCCTGTCCCTACTATCGCTGTTACGACGAATACAAGAGTGTTCAGAAACAGAATTAAAAAAGGAAGCTTCAAATTATGATACAGTTTAACGTATTTCCGGGCGGCAAAAAGCGTATCGTTACCTTCAGCTACGACGACGGACACGTAAACGATGTACGCCTCGTCTCTCTTTTCAACAAATACGGTGTAAAGGGTACGTTCCATCTCAACGATAAGCGCGCGGGCTTTGACAAGAGAAAAGATGAGATGCGCGAGCTTTATCGCGGTCACGAGATCTCCTGCCACACGTCAAGCCACGGATTTCTTACGAATATGCCCGCATCAAGCATAATAAACGAGGTTTTTGAAAACAGACGCGCACTTGAGGAGATAGCCGGATATCCGGTGATCGGAATGTCCTATCCCTCGGGAGACTATTCCAAAGCTGTCGAGGATTCGCTTGCCGCTTGCGGCATCGTTTACAGCAGAACGACGGTGGCGACCGAAAAATTCAATCTCCCCGAGAATTTTCTCGAGTGGCACCCCACCTGTCACCACAACAAAGCCCTCCCCCTTTGCGAAAAATTTATGGCAAACATCGACTCCCCGTGGGAGCGCCCGCTTCTTTATATCTGGGGACACGCGCACGAGCTGAGATGCGAGGACGACTGGACGCTTATGGAAAAGATCGTTTCAACGGTCGCGGGATGTGAAAAGATATGGTACGCCACGAATATCGAGATATACCGATACAGACAGGCGCAGAGGTCGCTCGTAGTTTCGGCAGACGAAAAGATAATGTACAACCCCTCGGCACTTGACGTTTGGATTGAAAAGGATAAGACCGATATTATCTGCATAAAGGCGGGAGAGACCGTCACGTTATAAAAGAAAAAAACAGAGAAGCAATGCTTCTCTGTTTTTTATGTTCCGTATAGGATAATTACTTAAGAACGTTGAAGAAGTTAAGTATGCAAAGTACGATTCCAACGAGACCGTAGATCTCTACGAGAGTTCCAACGAATCCGAAGATGATTCCGAGTATCGGAAGCTTAGCGAGAAGTCCGATAACAACACCCATAATAGCGCATACTACAACGAAAATAACAATCTGAATAATAAGCGCTGCAACGTCTTTTTCCTTTACCTTAAATGCGGTAGGCCATACTTTCTTTAAAAGATCCATTTTAGAATCTCCTTTCGTTTTATAATTTACACTTTAATTATACACGCACGTTTTGTAAAAATCAATACTTTATTGCAAAAAAACGTCATTTTTTCGTATAAAACACGCCACTTGCGCGCTTTATAGCATTATATTCGCGCACACGAATTATATTTCTTTATCGCAAAAACTTTTTGCCGCCTCGAACGCGCTGTGCAGAACGTCCATGTCCGAATAGAGGTCCGCCATACGGAAGGAAAGCGCCCCGTGCTGGCGAAGCTCCTTTCCGCGCTCGAAAAAGAAATCTCCCGGTCCGCGCAAAGCGAGATCGGCTTCTGCTATACGGTAGCCGTCACTCGTTTCGCAAAGTGCCTCAAGGCGCTTTTTAGATTGCTCCGCAAGATTTTCGCCAACGAGGATACACCACGACTTATATTTTCCGCGTCCTACTCTTCCCCTTAACTGATGGAGCTGGGAAAGTCCGAAGCGCTCGGCGTTTTCAATTATCATAAGAGTTGCGTTCGGGACGTTCACCCCGACCTCGATCACGGTAGTCGATACGAGTACGGATACCTTTCCGTCCACGAAATCGCGCATTACCGTATCCTTTTCGGCAGAATGCATCTTACCGTGCAGGCACGCAACACTCACGCCGTCAAGCGCCTTTGCGAGATTTTGTGCGTGCTCGGTCGCACTTTTGAGCTTCGATGACGAAAAGTCCATCGGCTTCCCGTAAAAGTCAACGAGCGCAGACGTATCCGTTTCGCCGTCGGTCGTATCACCCGACTCGATGGCGGGGCAAACGACGTATATCTGACGTCCCTCGCTTGCCTGCGTGCGGATAAATCCGGTAAGACGCTCTCTGTACGTCTCATCTACGAGGAAGGTCGAGACCTTTTGCCTGCCCGGAGGTAAGCTATCGACCGCGCTATGGTCAAGATCTCCGTATATCGACATCGCAAGCGTTCGAGGTATCGGAGTTGCGCTCATTACGAGAACGTGCAGATTTTTGCCCTTCGCACTGAGCATCTCGCGCTGATTTACGCCGAAGCGATGCTGCTCGTCGGTAACGGCAAGCGCAAGATCGCAAAATTCAACACCCTGCGAAATAAGCGCGTGAGTTCCTATTATAACCTTTGCTTCGCCCGAAGCGATCTCAGCGTACGCGGCGTTCTTTTGGGCCTTAGTCATACTTCCGACAAGGAGAGTACACTTTATCCCAAGCCCTTCAAACAGCACGGAAAGATCTCTGTAATGCTGCGTTGCAAGTATTTCGGTGGGCGCCATAAAAGCCGCCTGACGCGAGTTTTTCGCAGCGAGATAGAGTGCCGCCGCGGCACAGACCGTCTTTCCGCTTCCAACGTCTCCCGAAACGAGACGGTGCATTGCCCTGCCCGAGCCCATATCGGCGTATATTTCGCGTATAACTCTCGCCTGCGCGTCGGTCAGAGCGAAGCTGAGCGCGTTAACGAAAGCGCGCTTATCCTCATCGGAAAGAGATAGCTTTGCACCCGGGACGTTCTCTTTTTCGCGCTTTGAGTGCATAACCGAGAGCGCGAACTCGAAAAGCTCCTCAAAAACGAAATATTTTCTCGCCCTTTCAAGCTGTTCAAGATTTTGCGGGCGGTGTATGATCCTTGTGGCTTCGGCGAAATCGATAAGCGAATTTTCCTTGCGTATCTTTTCGGGAACTCTTTCGCAGTTAAGCTCGGCGCCGTCAAGAGCAAGCGCTATCGCGCCGCGTACGATCTTTTGAGAAAGTCCCGCAGTTAAGGGATATACTGCATAAAAATCGGGAAGTGCTCTTGAAAGCGAGGTCGGTTCAAAATCGGGCGACGAAAGGTTCCACGAGCTTTTCGTGCGCGTGACCTTTCCGTAGAAGCGGTAGGTCTCGCCTATATGGAAAAGTTGCCTTATATAACCCTGATTAAAGAAAACTATCTGACATTTTCCGCTTTCGTCGAAGGCGGTGAATTTCGTTAGCGTCATTCTGTTTTTTACAGTTACCGACTTCGGTTCGCTGCCCACCGTCAGTATCATAGACGAGGTCTCTCCCGACATTGCCGCTTCGCAAAGCGTCTTGACGTCCCCTCTGTTCTGATATCCTCTCGGGAAAAGGCGGAGAAGGTCTCCTACCGTGAAAACACCGAGAGCGGCAAAGAGGTCCGCGCGCTTTGGTCCGATACCCGAAAGGGCTGTTATCGGAGAATTGAGATCTATCTTTTTTTCCATTTTTTCGGGCATCTCCTTTCAAAAGCTTTCCTTACGTAAAATAATATCACACGCTAGGAAGTTTGTCAAGAACGATCCCTTTTTTCAACATATTTTCGGATACCCCTTGAATAAGCAAAAACAATTTGATATAATAAGTAGATAGTGAAGTGCCACCGAAAAGGAGCCGTTATGGAATTTTCAAAGAGCGAAAGCTGTTGCTTTACAGGTCACCGTTCAATGACCGAGAGCGAAAAGCAGAGAGCTTCGACCGAGATAAAAAGAATAATCCGCACGCTCGCGCGAAACGGCGTTCGAAGATTTATCACGGGCGGCGCCGTTGGGTTCGATACACTCGCGGCAAGTGCCGTAATAAGTCTGCGTGATTCGGAGATATTAACCGACACTGCGGGCAAGGCGGTCAAAATACATCTCACCGTTGCCGTACCCTGCCCCGAGCAGAGCGAAAAATGGTCATTTCGTGACCGTGCACTTTACAACAGCATACTACGCTCTGCCGACGAGGTCATAACTCTTTCAGACCACTACGAAAAGAGCTGTATGTTCGTGCGAAACAGATATATGGTCGATAACTCTGCGTACTGTGTCGCATACGTAACGCACAGCCGCGGCGGATCATACTATACTATGAACTATGCAAAAAAATCCGAGATCTGCGTAATAAACCTTGCTCAAGCTGCGGGGGGCACGCTATGAACGAAAGAGAAATAGTTCTTGATTTTTACAAAAACGATCCGGAAGGCGCAAAAAAAGCTCTCGCTCGGCTTGACGCAGGCGAGAGGGGCGCGTATATTATCGGCGAGTGGTATTTCTGGAGACATATCTTCAAATTAAACAAGGATTGTCTCATTCCCCGCCCCGACACGGAATGTGTCGTCGAAAAAGCGATAGCGGATCTCCCCCAAAACGCCGTGTTTGCCGATCTTTGCACAGGCAGCGGATGTATCGCGCTCTCGATTCTTTCCGAGCGAAGCGACCTTACCGCTCTTGCCTTTGACATATCGGAAGGCGCGCTCTCGGCGGCAAGGGAAAACGCGGAAATGCTGGGGCTTTCCGACAGAATTTCCTTTATAAGATGCGATCTTCTTTCCGAAGATCCGCTCGAAAACCGTCTTTTTGACGCAATAATATCAAATCCGCCTTATATCAGAGCGGCGGTAGTTGACGCCTCGCCCGATCTTTCGTGCGAGCCCCGTATCGCACTTGACGGAGGAGAGGACGGTCTCGTATTTTACAGAAGATTCGTACGGGATTTTGCAAAGAATCTTAAGGAAAACGGAGAATTTATCTTTGAGATCGGTTTTGATCAGCGCGACTCGGTGACGTCTATCGCCGAGGAAAGTGCCCTTTCGTGCAAGGTAACGAGGGACTACGGCTCAAACGATAGAGTAGCCGTTATCAAAAAAAGCGTATAAAATATCTTTGAGAGGTATTATAATGAAAAATATTTGTCTTATTTTCGGTGGAAAATCATCCGAACACGAGGTGTCCCTGCGAAGCGCAAGCGCAATTCTCAGCGGTATCGACCGCAAAAAATATAACCCCATTCTTCTCGGAATAACGAAGGACGGAGTATGGTACGTCTTCGAGGGCGACTCTCAAAAGATCGCCGACGGAAGCTGGATCTTCGACGAGCAAAATCTCACGAAAGCAACTCTTTCGGTAAACTGCGGTGAGAAGGTACTCGTTCTCGACGATGGAAGAAAGCTGCCGATCGACGTAGCTTATCCCGCAGTACACGGCGAAAATTGCGAAGACGGACGTCTGCAAGGACTTTTTGAGCTTGCGGGAATTCCGTTTGTAGGTCCCGGCTCGCTCGCGTCCGCAATATCAATGGATAAAAGCGTTACCAAGGCAATACTAAACGGACTCGGAATCCCTCAGGCGCGCGCTTTCGTCGTGTTTGAATATCACAAAGCTTCTGCTTTTTGCGAGGCAAAAAAATGGGCAAGCGAGATCGGATATCCCGTTTTCGTAAAGCCGACGTCTGCCGGCTCGTCCGTCGGAAGCGCAAAGGTAAACTGCGAGTGCGAGCTTGACTCCGCGCTCGAAAATGCCCTTAATTACGGCGGAAAAGCAATGATCGAGGAGTACATAACGGCACGCGAGGTCGAAGTTGCAGTCCTCGGAAACGACACGCTCACCGTATCCGAATGCGGAGAGATAGAGCCCGGAGCCGACTTTTACGACTACGACACCAAGTACAAAAATGACACCGCCTCGTACTATATTCCCGCACGAGTTTCCGAAAAGAAGCGTCTTGAAATAAGAGAGTATGCAAAAACGATATTCTCCGCTCTTGGCTGTAAAGGTCTTTCGAGAGTTGATTTCTTCGTTACCGCTGATGAGAAAATATATTTCAACGAGATAAACACCCTTCCCGGATTTACCTCGATAAGTATGTACCCGAAGCTTATGATGAACGAGGGTATGTCCTTTACCGAGCTTGTTACGAAGCTTATAGAACTCGCAAAATAAAATGAAAAACACTAAAATAACTGCGATCGCCTGCTACGTGGGATACGTTACGCAGGCGATCGTTTTGAATCTTCTTCCCCTTTTCTTCGTTATTTTTCAAAACGAATACTCTATTTCAAGTGCAAAGCTCTCTTTTCTGATATTTCTCACATTTTTCGTGCAGATAGGAATAGATCTTTTCGTGGCGTGGCTCGGGGATAAAGCAGATCTTCGTATATTTTCCGTCCTTGCACACGCTATGTCTGCAACAGGACTTATACTTTTATCTCTGCTGCCCGATATCATCGATCCTTTTGGCGGGATCATTATTGCCGTAGTCACCTATTCGGTAGGCAGCGCCCTGCTTGAGGTTATGATAAACCCGCTGTTTGACCGTCTCCCGCAAAAAGAGGAAAAGGGATTTTCTTTTGCTCACTCGTTCTACTGTTGGGGACAGATGGCGGTCATTTTACTCAGTGCCCTCGCGCTTGGACTACTTAAAAACAACTGGCAGCCCATCCCTCTTTGCTGGTCGATAATTCCGACTGTCAACGCGATAGTTCTCGCCTTTGCTCCCATTCCTCCCAAAAAGGATATTTCTTCCGAAAACGCCAAAAACGGTGCCTCAAAACGCTACTTCGGAAAATTTTCGATGCTTTTGTTCGTTATCATTATGATATGCGCGGGCGCCGCCGAACAAGGAGTTGCCCAGTGGGCGTCCTATTTTGCCGAAAAGGGACTTGGAACCGAAAAGGTGATCGGAGATCTTCTCGGTCCTTGCACCTTCGCTCTTTTTATGGCTATCGGAAGAACGCTTTTCAGTCTGTTTGGCAGTAAAATAAACATTCAAAAGGCGCTTACCGTGTGTGCCGTGTCCTCTGCGGTTTGTTACGCAGTCATAGCTTTCGCACCCTCGGATATTCTTTCACTCGCCGCTTGCGCACTCAGCGGATTTGCGGTAAGTATTATGTGGCCCTCCACTCTTGACCTTGCATCATCGACGTTCTACTGCGGGGCTGCCGCCTTTTCGATCCTCTCGGTCGCGGGTGATATCGGCTGTACGCTCGGACCGAGCGTAAACGGCGTCGTTGCCGATATTTTTGCAGGCACGTCTTTTGCGGCCAATCTATCCGCAAAGCTTGGATTGACCGCCGAGCAGCTTTCTATCCGACTCGGATTTGCACTTAATTTGCTATTCCCCGTCATTATGGCGCTGACTCTCATTTATCTTTCAAAAAAAGTTCTCTGCATTAAGGACGGGAAATGATCTCGCACTTCATATTTCCCTTTTCCATACGTATCGGAGCGCCGCTTTGCGAGTCGGTATAGACCTTGGATCCGTTCGCGAGCTTCAGAACGCTCACGTCTTTGCCGTCGGCATTTTCGTGGTATGCGTCAAGCGCATCTTCGGAAAGTGTCACAAAATCAAATATGGTCTCAATGATATCTTGCTTTACCTCGATCTCGTTTTGAAGAGAGGTAAAGCATTTTATTTTTCCGTCCGGGGATCGCTGATACGACCAGTCGCTCATGGCTCCGCCGTTAAAGCGCACACTTCCCGAGAGATCCTCGCTTAACTCGAGTGTCAGAAGATAGGTGATGTCCTCTATTTTGCACTCTAAAATATATTCGCCGCGCGGCGGAACGAATTTTTCCTCTCGCTCACACGAGCACAAAAGTATCAGCACGAGAAAAAACAGAGTTATCTTTTTCATATTTGCCTCCGAAAACGCTTTTTTACATCTATATTTTATTTTTTCGCGTTTTAGGACAAAAAAAGCCGCAGGAGCTTTCCCGCGGCTTTTATTTTTTATTTCGTCATTTTTTCCTGCTTTACCTTTTTGTCTATGACGTGACGGGAAGCAAGCTCGTCTCTGATCTCATCAAGCGAAATTCCCATTTCTATCATAAGAACCATAACGTGGTAGGTGAGGTCGGCGATCTCGTATATCGTTTCCTTTTTGTCGTCTGCCTTGCCCGCGATTATTACCTCGGTGCACTCCTCTCCGACCTTTTTGAGGATCTTGTCGATTCCCTTTTCAAAAAGGTATGTAGTATAGGAGCCCTCTTTTTTCTCGATCTTTCTGCCGACGAGCATCTTCATAAGTCCTTCAAGAGAGAATTTGCTCTCAAGCTCGGCAAGATTTTCCTCGTTTTCATATACGAGCTCGTTGAAGCAGCTTTCCTTGCCCGTGTGGCAAGCGGGACCGTCTTTAAGTACCTGTACCTCAAGAGCGTCGTTATCGCAGTCCGCCTTGATACTCACTATGTGCTGATAATTTCCGCTCGTCTCTCCCTTGAGCCAAAGCTCCTGACGGGAACGGCTGTAAAAGCAGGTGAGTCCCTTTTCCATCGAGATCTCAAGACTTTCCTTTGACATATACGCGAGCGTGAGGAGCTTTTTGCTCTCGGCGTCGATAACTATCGCAGGAATAAGTCCTTTTTCATCAAATTTAAGCTTTTCTATATCAAAATCAAACATTTTCAGATTCACCTTTCAAAATTAAAGTCTCATACTTACGCCGTTTTCGGCAAGATATTTTTTAAGCTCGGGTATCTTTATCTGTCCAAAATGGAACACCGATGCAGCAAGACCTGCGTCAACTCTGGGGAGAGTGTTGAATAGCGTGAGAAAATCCTCGCGCGAGCCCGCTCCGCCAGATGCGATGACCGGTACGCTGACTGCGTTGCAAACGGCGTCGAGCATCTCAATATCAAAGCCGCCCTTGACTCCGTCTGTATCTATCGAATTGACAACGATCTCGCCTGCGCCAAGCTCAACGCCCCGCTTTATCCACGAGATTGCCTCAATTCCCGTGTTTTCGCGTCCGCCCTTGGCAAAAACGCGGAAAACTCCGTCAACGCGCTTTATATCGACCGAAAGCACCACACACTGACTGCCGTATTTCTCCGCACCCTCTTTTATCAGAAGCGGATTTTTGATCGCACCCGAGTTTACGCTGACCTTGTCGGCGCCGCATTTGAGAACTCTGTCAAAATCGTTTATCGTGTTTATTCCTCCGCCGACCGTGAGCGGTATGAACACCCTGCGCGCCGTCTCGCAGAGTATGTCTGTAAAGAGTGCTCTGCCCTCGGCAGATGCCGTAATATCGTAGAAAACGAGCTCGTCTGCGCCGTTTTCGCTGTAAAACCGGGCAAGCTCAACGGGAGAAGATACGTCGGACAGACCAAGGAAATTAACTCCCTTGACTACCCTTCCGTCCCGTACGTCAAGACACGGTATTATCCTTTTAGTAATCATGTATCTTTATCCTTTCTCAGAACCCTTTTTGCAAAAAGGGTTCCGAACCTCCCAAAAACTTTACTTAAATATTTTTTATATGTTTTAATTAAAGTTTTTGAAGATCCAAGAAACTTTTTACAAAAAGTTTCTTGGTGGGGTTTTAGGGGCGAGCCCCTAAGCGTGCCTCGGCAATAGCTTCTGAGAGCTTTATTGCGCCCGTATAGTACGCTTTGCCTATTATCGCGCCGTAAACGTTCATCTCGCGAAGAGCAACGACGTCCGAGATAGAGGAAACTCCGCCCGAGGCAATAATGTCCATTTTGTATTTTTCGGAAAGCTCCTTGTAGAGTGCAAGGTTCGTGCCGCGCATTGCGCCGTCTCGCGATATGTCGGTACAAATTACCGTTTTTACGCCGATCCTTTGCATATTATCAAAGAAATCTTCGCTCTTTACACCGCTTTTCTCGATCCAACCCTTAACGGCTATCTCGCCGTCCTTGATGTCCGCGCCGACCGCGATCTTGTCGCCGTACTTTTCTACCGCTCTTTCAACAAATCCCTCGCTTGAGACTGCCGCCGTGCCGAGAATGACGCGTCCGACACCGATCGAAAGGTACTTGTCTATGGTCTCCATATCGCGGATTCCTCCGCCTATCTCAACGAACATATCACAGCTTTGAACTATGTTTTTTACCGTCTCAAAGTTAGGCGTATTACCGTCGCGTGCGCCCTCAAGGTCAACCATATGCAGATGGTCAGCGCCCTCGGAGATAAACTTTTTTGCCGTATTTACGGGGTTTTCGTCATATACTGTGAGCTGCGCGTAGTCGCCCTTGTAAAGGCGGACCGCCTTGCCCTCGTACAGATCTATTGCAGGGAAAATTATCATATCTCGTCCTTAAATTATAGTTCAGCAAACGCCTTTATTATCGAAAGTCCCACT
The DNA here is from genome assembly GCA_015064385.1 of Oscillospiraceae bacterium. Lineage (GTDB taxonomy): Bacteria > Bacillota > Clostridia > Oscillospirales > CAG-272 > SIG672. The sequence continues at coordinate 29,270 of SVSI01000013.1, forward strand.
TTTCCGCTCTTTTCGGGATGAAACTGACATCCGTACACGTTGCCCGATGCGACCGCCGCCGTCAGGGGCGCGCCGTAAGACGTAGTGGCAATTACCGACTCGTCGCAGTCGGTAGCGTAAAACGAATGAACGAAATAAACGCAGTCACCCTCGTTTATATATTTGAAGATTTCGCTTTTTTCTTTGTTTTTCGGAAACTCAAGCAAGTTCCAGCCGATATGGGGGATTTTCAAACCGTCCCCGATGACGTCGGCGATCGGTTTAACGCTGCCGCGGATAAGTCCGAGTCCCTTATATCTGCCGAACTCGTAGCTTTCGTCAAAAAGGAGCTGCATTCCGAGACAGATTCCCATTATCGGTTTGCCGGATGCCGCAAGCTCTTTAAGAAGAGTGTCAAATCCCTTTTCGGAGAGCTTTTCAGACGCGTCTCTGAACGCGCCGACGCCCGGAAGTATTATCTTGTCGGCGCCTCTTATTACCTTCTCGTCGTCCGTAACGACCGTCTCAATGCCGAGTGCGGCGAGCGAGGAGGAGAGCGAAAAGAGGTTTCCGACTCCGTAATCGATTATTGCTATCATCAGAGAACTCCCTTGGTGGAGGGTATCTCGCCGGCTCTTGCAGAGTCCATTGCAACTGCCGCGCGAAGTGCCGCCGCGAACGCCTTGAATATACCTTCGAGAATGTGGTGCGTGTTCTCTCCGTCAAGCTGTCTTATGTGAAGCGTCATTTCTGCATTTCTTGTAAGCGCAAGGAAAAACTCCTTAACGAGCTCGGTATCGAAATCTCCTACCTTTTCGGTCAGTCCCTCGGTTTTATATACGAGAGTTGATCTTCCCGAGAGGTCGATGGACGCCATAAGGAGCGCCTCGTCCATAGGGATTATCGCGTTTCCGTAACGTGCAATCCCCATTTTGTCACCGAGAGATGCCTTTATAGCCATACCGAGGCAGATTCCGATATCCTCTGCAGTGTGGTGATAATCAACCTCAATATCTCCTGCGCACTTTACGTAAAGCGAACATCTCGAGTGCTTTGCAAAAAGCGTGAGCATATGATCGAGAAAACCACAGGACGTGTCTATCTCGCTTTCTCCCTTGCCGTCAAGATCGATTCTCAGTTCAATATCCGTTTCCTTCGTTTTTCTAAGTATCTCACTAGTTCTCATTTCTTTTTTCAGAACCTTTAATAAAGGTTCCATACCTCCAAACGTTTTTTCTTGGGAAAACTTTTTGTAAAAAGTTTTCACAAACCCTTTCAAAAACTTTTATTAAAAACGGCAAATCTGTTTTAAGCAAAGTTTTTGAAGATTGTTAAGAAACTTTTTTCAAAAAGTTTCTTAACCGATTATCTTCTCCGCAGCGAAGAGGAACGCTTCCATCTCTGCGCGTGTACCGATCGTAATTCTGTTATATTTTTCAAGCCGCTCGCCCGAAAAATGTCGGATAAGTATGCCGCGTTTTTTCATTTCTTCGGCAAAATCCGAGCCCGATATTTTGTCGTGTCCCGCAAGAACGAAATTTGCCGCCGACTCAACGACCTCAAAGCCCATCGCGCGAAGCTTTTCGGTAACGAAAGCTCTCGTTTCGATGATCTTTTTCGCGTTATCCTCGTAGTACTTGCCGTCCTTCAACGCCGCCTCACCCGCGATAAGCGTGAGACGGTTGATGCTGTACGGATTCGTTGAGAATTTTATTTTGCTCAGATCGTCGATTATTTCCTTATCGGCAAAGGCAAATCCGAGTCGCGCGCCCGCAAGCGATCTTGATTTGGAATACGTGCGTACGACAAGCAGATTTTTGTACTTGTCCAGTAGTTTAAGAGCACTCTCGCCGCCGAAGTCGATGTACGCTTCGTCAACGAGCACTACGCTGTCGGGGTTTGCCGCAAGGATCTTTTCGATCTCGCAAAGGGGCTTGAAGATGCCAGTAGGTGCGTTCGGATTTGCAAGAACGATCAGCTTGCCGTTCTGGTCGAGATAGTCCTCGGTTTTTATCGAAAAATCGTCGCAAAGCGGCTTTTTCTCGTATTTTGCTCCGTGAAGCTTTGCATATACCTCGTAAAATCCGTACGTTATATCGGGGAAAACGACTCCTTTTTCGGAAAACGCCATAAATGCGAAATTCAGTATATCGTCCGAGCCGTTCGAGACGAACACCTCATTTGCCGAGCGCCCGTAAAAATCACCGAGCGCGGCGCGAAGCGATCTGCAGTCGGGATCCGAGTACAGACGAAGGTCGGAAAGCTCGCCGTAGCCGATAGACACGAGCACCGACGGCGACGGCGGATACGGAGATTCGTTTGTATTGAGCTTTACGTATTTGACGCCGAGCGGCTGTTCACCGGGCGTGTACGCCGTAAGCTCCTCGTATTTTTTGTTTATAAATCTACTCATCGTTTTATCGAAAAAAACTTTTAAGAAAAGTTTTTCCATACCTTTTCAAAACGTTCTTGAAAACCTCTTTGAAAAAAGGTTTTCAAACTTTCCAAAAACTTTACTTAAATTCGAAAGTTTCTTAAAAGTTTTTGGAGTTCCAAGAACCTTTTTTCAAAAAGGTTCTTGGCGGGTCCTTAGGGCAGAGCCCTAAGTCGTACCTTTGCGTACCCCTACGCTGCGAGCGTGAGCGGAAAGTCCTTCCTTTTCGGCAAACGCGATAACGTCGTCCGCGACGGTATTGAGTGCATCCTTTGTAAAATAGGTGTACTGCATCTTCTTAACGAAATCGTCAACAGAGAGCGGACTTGAGAAGCGTGCCGTTCCGCTCGTGGGGAGCGTGTGGTTCGGACCCGCGAAATAGTCTCCGAGTGCCTCGGGACAATATCTTCCCATAAATACCGAGCCCGCATTCTTAACTCTGTCAAGAACGGCAAAGGGATCGTCGAGGCAAAGCTCAAGGTGCTCGGGTGCGATGTCGTTTGAAAGCTCGATCGCTTCTATAAGATCGTCGGTAACGATTATTTTGCCGTTGTCATCTACCGAAGCGCGCGCGATCTCGGCTCTCGGGAGCATAGGGATCATTCTCTCAAGCTCGTCGGATACCTTTTTTGCAAGATCGAGACTGTCGGTAATAAGCACCGCGGTCGAGTTCTTGTCGTGCTCCGCCTGCGAGAGCATATCTGCGGCAACGTAGGTCGGATTTGAATTTTTGTCTGCAATAACGAGGATCTCGCTCGGTCCCGCTATCATATCTATCGCAACCTGACCGTAAACCTGACGTTTTGCCTCTGCAACGAATGCGTTGCCCGGGCCTACTATCTTGTCAACCATCGGGACGCTCTCGGTCCCGTAAGCAAGAGCCGCGACCGCCTGCGCTCCGCCGAGCGCGAAAACGCGGTCAACTCCCGCAACGTGTGCCGCCGCAAGAATTGCGGGGGCAACTCTTCCTCCGCTGGCGGGAGATACCATAATTATCTCGCCGACGCCTGCTATTTTGGCGGGGATCGCATTCATAAGCACCGAGGACGGATATGAAGCCGTGCCGCCCGGAACGTAAAGTCCGACTCTTGCGAGAGGAATGACCTTTTGTCCCGTGACTACGCCGTTTTTCTCGTTTATAATAAAGCTGTTTCTTACCTGTCTCTTGTGGAAATTCTCAATATTTTCAGAGGCGCGGCGTAAAATTCCGACGAACTCCTCGCCTACCTCGTCAAGTGCGGATTCTATCTCCTCTTTTGAAACCTCAAGCGAGGACAGCTTTGCTCTGTCGAAGCGCTCGGTATATTCAAAAAGTGCTTCGTCCCCTCTTTTTCTGACGTTTGCGATAATATCGGAAACTATATCCTCAACGCCCGACGCCGATAGCGAACGGTTAAAAAGAGTGGTCTTATCTATGTTTTTTATGTCTTCAAATATCTTTATCATTTTTTACTCCACTACCGATGCAAGCGAGGCGTAAATATTTTCAATGGCTTCGTTCTTGAATTTGAAGCTTGCCTTGTTTGCAATAAGACGCGCGCTTATATCAACTATCTTCTCAAAGGGTGCGAGATGATTTTCGTAAAGCGTCTTGCCCGTTTCAACTATATCAACTATAACGTCCGAAAGTCCGAGGATCGGTGCAAGCTCTATCGAGCCGTTGAGAGGGATTATATCTATTTCGCGTCTCTGTCTGTCATAATACTCGCGGGCGATGTTCGGGAACTTCGTTGCCACACGAAGCGTTTTATCGGGATCTGCACGATAGTCCTCCATAGCGGCGACCATCATACGGCAAACGCCGACGTTGAGGTCGAGCAGCTCGTAAACGTCGGGCGAGTACTCGAGAAGTATGTCCTTGCCCGCAACTCCTATGTCGGCAGCTCCTCTCTCGACGTAGATCGAAACGTCAGACGGCTTTACCCAGAAATATCTGACTCCGACCTCGGGATTTTCATATATAAGCTTGCGGTTTTGCTCCTTTATAGAGGGACACGGATAGCCCGCCGCCTCAAACATAGCGTAAACCTTTTCGCCAAGTCTTCCTTTCGGAAGTGCTATATTTACCATTTCAGCCATTTTATTCTCCAAAACTATCCATATAAACGACCTCGCGGCAGTTTATATTTTCGGGCTTTTCTCTGCCCGACATCAGACTTTTTCCGTCTGCACTCAGTTTTTTTATCGCCTTAAAGATATCTGCATTATTATCGTTTTCTCCGTAAATAAGGAAAACGTCCGCATCGTATTCCGAGCTCTTCTTGTCAAGGCGCTCAAGATGGTCGAGATATACGGCAAAGCCGATAGCTCCTCCCTCGCGTCCCATTTTTGCAAGAAGATTATCGTATCTTCCGCCCGAGAGCACACCCGTGGGGACCGAATCTATAAAGCCCCTGAAAACTATGCCGCTGTAATAGCGCATATCGTTGACTACCGAAAAGTCTATCCAGACGTTTTGTGCCGCGCCACACTTTTCAAGCGTGTCGGCGAGTTCTTTGAGCTCACAAAGCGCCTGCTTTGCTCTATCGGTCACACAAAAGGCGTCCAGCTTATCCACGACCTCGCTTATCTTTCCGTACGCGGAAACCAGAGAGGTGAATTTCTCGGTCATAGCCGTGTCAAGAGATGCCTGTGCGCATACCGACATAACGCCCGCGCGGTTCTTTTCTCCGATACACGAAAGCATCTTTGCACGCTTTTCGCCCGAAAGTCCCGCCGCGTCAAGCAGCTCGGAAAGGATTCCCATGTGCGAAAGCTCGAGTATATGCTTGTCACTTATCGCGGCAAGCGAATCGAGTGCGAGCAGTACGACCTCGCATACGTTGTAGCTGTCAATATTTCCGAAGCATTCAAGTCCGGTCTGCATGATCTCGGCGTAGTCGCCGTGACCGCTGACCGCTTCCGCTCTGTAAACGGTCTCGTTGTAATAGACCTTGTTTACACCCGTGGGCGACTCGGGAGTGTTCTTTATTATAGAAAGAGTTACGTCGGGCTTGAGCGCAAGAAGCTTTCCCCCCTCGCCCGTGAATGTTATTACTCTGTCACTGACCAGGAAATCCTTGTTTCTTACGTAAAGATCGTACTCCTCAAATTTGCTCATTTTATACGGCTTGTAGCCGAATGCTCGGTAAAGACCGCGCAGAGCAAGAGACGCTCTCTCCTGCGGCTTCAGTACCTTTTCGCTCGTGCGGATAACTCCGTCCATTTTGTTTCTGCCTTTCAATCGTGTCTTTGATATTGACATTTTACCACTTTAGAGTGCTAAAGTCAATATATATTTCCAACAAATTTTGATTATTTTGCATTGAATTTAGCATAAAACTCATAATTTTACGCTATTTCGCCTCGCGACCGTAACTTAATTCGCTAAAAGTCAAGCGTTTTCCTTCGGTGCTGCGCTTTCGCAGTAGATACAGCGGTATATACGCTTTTCGCGGTCGGAAAGACGAAACTCCTGTCTGAGCTCGGGCTCTGCCGAGGTGATACATCTCGGATTTTTGCATCTTATAACGCCCGAAATTCTCTCGGGAAGAGTGAGGCGCTCGCGTTTAGCCAGCTTTCCGTCCTCAATAATATTCACGGTAATACCCGGATCGATAAATCCGAGCAGATCGAAATCAAGGTCGATTATCTCGCCTATCTTGATAATGTCCTTTTTGCCCATCTTGGTGCTGTCCGCGTTTTTTATCATAGCGACCGTACCTTCGAGCTTTTCAAGTCCGAGAATGTTGTAGATGTATATTCCCTTGCCCGCGCTGATATGGTCGATAACGATACCGTTTTTAAGCTGTCCTATAATCATTTTTCAGACCCGCCTTTCTTATATTCTGCCCGCTTCCTCAAGAAGCTTGAGAATAAGTGCCATTCTGATATACACGCTGTATTTTACCTGCTTGAAGTAGCAAGCTCTGGGATCGTCGTCAACTGCCACCGATATCTCGTTTACTCTCGGGAGCGGATGGAGTATCGCCATATCGCTCTTTGCCCTTGCGAGCTTGTCGGGAGTGAGAATGTAGGTGTCCTTAAGACGGACGTAGTCCGCTTCGTTGAAGAAACGCTCTCGCTGAACTCTTGTCATATAGAGTATATCGAGCTTGTCTATCGAGCCGACGAGATCGCTCGTTTCCTCGAACCGTGCTCCCGAGGGAATTATTACCTCGTCTCTGATATAGTCGGGAATCTTAAGCTCGTCGGGAGAGATAAGCACGAACTTTACGTTCTTGTATCTCGACATTGCCGAGATGAGCGAGTGTACGGTTCTGCCGAATTTAAGGTCGCCGCAAAGACCGACGGTGAGTCCGTCAAAGCCGCCTTTTTCGAGTTTTATGGTAATAAGGTCTGTGAGCGTCTGGGTGGGATGGTTGTGGCCGCCGTCGCCTGCGTTGATGATCGGAACCTCCGAGCGAAGGGTTGCCGCAAGAGCCGCGCCCTCCTTGGGATGGCGCATTGCAATTATATCAACGTAGTTAGAGACCGTTCTTACGGTATCCGAGAGACTCTCGCCCTTTGCGGTCGAGGAGCTCTGCGCTTCGGAAAATCCGAGCACGTTTCCTCCGAGCTGATACATAGCCGACTCAAAGCTGAGACGGGTTCTCGTTGATGGCTCGAAGAAAAGTGTCGCAAGACGCTTTCCCTTGCAGATCTCCGCATATTTTGCCGGATTTTTCATTATATCCTCTGCAGTTTCGATAAGAGAGTCGATCTCCTCCACCGTGAGATCCTTAATGTCGATAAGACTTCTCATTTTGTGACCTTACCTTTCGTTAAAGTGTAAATCGGTGTTTTATATATCTCTTTTTAGGGATTTGGCTTTGCCAAATCCGGACAAGCGCCGAGTGTGTTCGCACTAACTTTATGCGCCCTGTGCAAAGCTGTTTTTAGGAATTTGGCTTTGCCAAATTCGGACAAGCGCCAAGTGTGTTCGCACTAACTTTATGCGCCCTGTGCAAAGCTGTTTTTAGGAATTTGGCTTTGCCAAATTCGGACAAGCGCCAAGTGTGTTCGCACTAACTTTATGCGCTTGTTGCGCTTATTTCGCGCCATTAACGGCGAGATAGTTCTTTATTCTCTCAACGTTTTCTCTGTTGCTCTCGTCCTCTTCGAGGTACTCGATAATATCGTAAACGTCAACTATCGAATATACGGGGAATCCGAAGGTGTCCTCGATCTCCTGCATTGCGCCCTTCTCGGTCTGTCCCTTTTCCTTGCGGTCAACCATTATAAAGGTTGCGGCAACCTTCGTGCCTTCAAGGTGAGAAAGTATCTCCATACTCTCGCGAATAGCCGTTCCTGCCGTGATAACGTCCTCGATAATTACGATCTCCTCGCCTGCCGTGGGAACGTATCCGACGAAAACTCCGCCCTCGCCGTGGTCCTTTACCTCTTTACGGTTAAAGAAGAAGGGTACGTTAAGATCTTTCTTTGAAAGTGCAACTGCCGCAGATACTGCAAGCGAGATGCCCTTATATGCAGGTCCGTAAAGGACTGCCCTCTTTGCACCGAGCTTTTCAAAGTACGCTTTTGCGTAGAACTCTCCGAGCTTTGCGATATCGTCGCCCGTCTTGATCATTCCCGCGTTTATGAAATAAGGGATCTTTCTTCCGCTTTTTGCGGTAAAATCACCGAACTTGAGCACTCCTGCGCTCTCCAAAAACTGTATAAACTCTCTCTTGTAGCTTTCCATATTCGTATTCCTTTCGTATTAAAGCGTTTTGTTATGCGTCCGTCTTCTGCGAACCCGTGGGGTTAAGGATACTGTATCCTACGTTTACAAGGTGGTCTGCAACTCTTTCAAGTCCAACGACAGCGCTCGAGAAATACGGGCTATGGTCAACCGAGCAGTTGCCCTCTGCAAGGCGCGCAAAGTGACTTGCATTGAGAGCGCGCTTCATTTCATCGGTCTTTTCCTCGAGCTCGGTAAGCTCCGCAAGACGTTCGCTGCTCAGATTTTCAAACGCGTCCTTCGAGATCTCAAACATCTTTTCAACGGTAGCGCAAAGCTCTGTAAGCTCGCTTACCGCCGCATCCGAGAAGGTCAGCTCCTTTTCTTCCATTTCCGCGCCGATCTCGTAGAAGTTTTCGGCGTGGTCGCCTATACGCTCAAGGTCGTTAAGCACGTGGAAATACGATCCGATGACCGTTTCCTCCTTTGCGCCGCTGACCTCGGTAGAGAGCTTTATAAGGAACTTTGTGAGCGAGCTGTTCGTGTAGTCGATTATTGCTTCGTTTTCTAATATCTTATCGCCTCCGACACCGCTTCCGCTACGTAGGGACTCGAACGAGAGCACCGTGTTTTCGTGTGCAAGAGAGAGCATATAGTCCATCTCTTTTTTTACCTGAACGAGTGCGACCGAGGGTACCGCAAGCATGTGCTCATCAACAAACTTGAGCGAGCGTTCTTTCTTTTCTTCCTTCTTGTCTTTGATAACGAGCTCTGCAAATCCAACGAGTTGCTTAACGAAAGGAAGCATGATAAGAGCGTTGGTAACGTTAAAGATAACGTGGAAGAGAGAAACTCTCATCTGGAGAGACATAACGTCGTTGTCATTTGGGAATATCTTAGTGAGGAATAAAACCATCTCTTCCTTGAATATCCACATAGCAGCGGTAAAGAGTACCGCGCCGACAGCGTTGAAGGTGAGGTGTATAAGCGCGGTGCGCTTTGCGTTAGTCTTTCCGCCGACCGCCGCAAGAAGCGCGGTCACACAGGTGCCGACGTTAGCACCGATAACGAGGAAGATCGCAAGGTCGAGCTTAACTGCGCCCGCACCGACCATAGTAATAATAACGCCGGTCGCAGCAGACGAGGACTGAATAAGTGCGGTAAAGAATATACCTATAAGCACCAGAAGAAGGGGAGCGATCACCCCGACACCGGGTGCCGTTACCGCTTCGGACGCCTTGCGAAACATTGTGAGGACCTCGGGACTTCTGAACGCCTGCTCCGAGCCCATTATCTCAAGACCTACGAATATAAGTCCGAGACCGCCTATAAGACTACCGAGAAGCTTCATCTTTTCCTTTTTGGAGAAGCCCATCATTATGCCCGCAAATGCAAAGATGTACATTATAAGGTTGAAAATATCATTTTTGAGAGCAACGAGAAGTCCGGTAACGGTAGTACCGATCTTTGCACCGAGGAGTATGGGGGTCGCCTGCGTAAGTGTCATAACGCCTGCGCTGACGAGACCGATAACCATTACAGAGGTCGCGGAGGACGACTGAATGATAGCGGTAACGCCCGTACCTACCGCAAGACCTGAAAAACGGTTGTTGCTGATCTTACCGAGAAATTTCTTCATTCCGCTTCCCGCGCTCTTTTCAAGCGCGTCGCCCATAAAGTTCATACCGACGATAAATACGCCGACTCCGGCAAGAAGCCATATCAAGCTGCTTATAAGTGACATATAAAATCCTTTCTTTTATGTATGTACGTCCGTTTGTTTAGTTTAACAAAAGTTTTTGAAGTTCCAAGAAACTTTTCTCAAAAGTTTCTTGGCGGGTTCTAAGGGCAGCGCCCTTAGTCGCAGAATTCCTTAACGCATCTCTCGTATGCGGCAACCGGATCCTCTGCGGCGGTTATCGGACGTCCGACTACGATATAGTCCGATCCGATCTCCTTTGCCTGTGCGGGAGTCATAACTCTCTTCTGGTCGCCAACGTCCCCGTCCGTAAAGCGCACGCCGGGGGTGACGGTCACGAAATCCTTGCCGCATCTCTCGTGTACCTTGCCCGCCTCAAGAGGTGAGCAAACTACGCCGTCAAGTCCTGCAACCTTCGCGTTGTGTGCGTAGTGCATAACCACCTCGTCGATCGGCGCTTTGATAAGAAGATCGTTCTCCATCGCGCTCTGATCGGTAGATGTGAGCTGTGTTACCGCAATAAGCATCGGGCGGCTTCCGTCCTCACGGGTGAGTCCCTCGATCGCCGCCTCCATCATACGGATAGTTCCGCCGGCATGAAGGTTCGTCATATCAACGTCAAGTCGTGAAAGGACCGCCATTGACTTTTTGACCGTATTCGGGATATCGTGAAGCTTGAGGTCAAGAAAGATCTTGTGTCCTCTCTTCTTTATTTCCTTTACTATCGAGGGTCCCTCCGCATAGTAAAGCTCCATTCCTATTTTAACGAAGGGCTTTCTGCCCGTAAACTTGTCAAGGAATGCAAAGGTCTTCTCCGCACTGTCAAAATCACAGGCAATGATTACGTCTCTTCCCATTATTTAACTCCTCCTATAATATCCGTGAGATCGTCTATTCTGTATTTTTCCATAACCCGAGGAAGATCCTCGATAATTTCCTTGCACGCATACGGATTTATAAGGTTGGCTGCACCGACCTCAACTGCCGTAGCGCCCGCGAGCATCATTTCGATAACGTCCTCTGCGCTCGAAACGCCGCCCATTCCGACGACCGGAATTTTGACCGCGTTTGCGACCTGATATACCATTCTGACCGCTACGGGGAATATAGCAGAACCCGAAAATCCGCCCATCTTGTTTGCAATTACGGGACGTCTCGTTTTGAGGTCTATTCTCATTCCGAGCAGGGTGTTTATAAGACTGATACCGTCCGCACCCGCGTCCTCGCACGCCTTTGCTATCGAAACTATATCGGTAACGTTGGGCGAGAGCTTGATGATAACCGGTTTTGTCGTCACCTTTTTAACTGCTCTCGTGACCTCTGCCGCCGCTTCGGGCGACGTTCCGAAGGACATTCCGCCGCCGTGGACGTTCGGGCAGCTTACGTTGACCTCGAGCCAGCCGACCTGCTCACATTTGTCCAGCTTTTCGCAGGTATAGACGTATTCGTCCACCGAAAATCCCGAAACGTTTGCCATGACCGGCTTGTTGAAGCATTTTTTGAGCTTGGGAAGCTCCTCGGAAATTACCTTTTCGACTCCCGGATTCTGAAGTCCGACCGAATTTATCATTCCCATCGGACACTCGGCAATTCGAGGCGTAGGATTTCCGAATCTCGGATCCTTGGTCGTTCCCTTAAAAGAAAATGTTCCGAGCATATTTATGTCGTACAGCTCTGCAAACTCGTATCCGAAGCCGTACGTTCCGCTTGCGGGGATTACGGGGTTGTCAAGCTCTATCCCGCAAAGATTCACACTCATTTTTCCCATAGTATTTCCTCCCTGCACAGAATGGGACCGTCCTTGCATATACGCTTGTATCCGGTAACGGTCTTGCACGAGCATCCCATACAAGCTCCGAATCCACAGCCCATTCTCTCTTCAAAGCTGAACTGCGCGGGGCAGTCGGTGTCGCTATACAGCGCTTTCAGCATCGGCTCGGGACCGCAGGTCATTATCGAGGAATATTCTCCGACAGTACCGAGCGCATCTGTAACGAAGCCGCGTATGCCGAGCGTTCCGTCCACCGTGGTTACGGTAAAGCTTGCGCCGAGCTTTTCAAATTCTTCTTTGTAAAAGACCTCGTCCGCACTTCCGAATCCGGCTATCACCTTTACCTGCTTGCCCGCCTTTATAAGCTCCTTTGCAAGAAGGTACATCGGGGGAAGTCCTACTCCGCCGCCAACGAGCAAAGGTCTGTCTCCGCTCTTCTCAAGATCGTAGCCGTTGCCGAGACCGGTAAGTATGTCGAGCTCTTCTCCGCCGACCATCTCTGCCATCTTCTCGGTACCTTTGCCGACGACTTTATATATAAGAGTCAAAACGTCTCCCTCGACGTCGCACACCGAGATCGGTCTGCGCAGATAAAATCCGTCGAGACGGATATTCACGAACTGTCCGGGCGCGGTAATATGCGAGTTGTCACCCGACAGCTTCATTTCATACGTGTTTTTCGCAACCGCGCGGTTCGAAATCACTCTAAAAACCGACTGTTTCATCTTTTGTTTTTTTGTTTTAGAAAACTTTTGAGAAAAGTTTTCCATACCTTTCAAAACTTTTTCTTGGGAAAACTATTTGTAAAAGGTTTTCCCAAACCCTTTCAAAAACTTTACTTAGAGGGAAATAAATTGCCGGTAAGATTTTTGAAGCTTCAAGAACGGAGGCCCTTAAGCGTCTATCGTAGAGATCTTAAAGGTTATCTCGTCGAGCACGTCAAGCAGTACTCTTACCGTATCAAGCGCGGTGAACATAGTCACGTTATTCTCTACCGCGTGACGGCGGATCTGATATCCGTCCTGCATCTGATCTACCGATCCCGGATCACGGGTGTTGATAACGTACGCAATATATCCCTGACGGATAGCGTTGGGAATATCGTCACTTCGCTCGTCACCGTCGGTGATCTTTGCCATAACCTTGGTGCGTATTCCGTGCTCCTTGAGGAATTTTGCCGTTCCTTCGGTTGCCTGAATGTTGAATCCGAGGTTGTAGAAGCGTCTGATAAGAGGAAGCGCTTCCTCCTTGTCCTTGTCCGCAATAGTAGCAAGCACCGTTCCGTAGTTCTGTATCTGCATTCCCGATGCCTGAAGCGCTTTATAGAGCGCGCGGTTGAGCTTTGCATCGTATCCGATCGCCTCACCCGTCGATTTCATTTCGGGAGAAAGGTATGTGTCCATTCCGCGAAGCTTTGCAAAGGAGAATACGGGGGCTTTTACGTAGTATCTTTCTTTTTCCGCAGGATAGAATTCGGTAATTCCCTGCTCGCGGAGTGACTGTCCGAGAATTGCCTTGGTCGCTATATCCGCCAGAGGATATCCGGTTGCCTTCGAGAGGAAGGGTACCGTTCTCGAGGAACGCGGGTTGACCTCTATAACGAACACCTCGTCGTTTTGGTCAACGATAAACTGGATATTGTAAAGTCCGACTATTCCGAGTCCGAGTCCGAGACGCTTGCCGTAGTCAAGGATCTTTGCCTTGACCTCGTCAGAAATACTGAACGAGGGATAAACGCTTATACTGTCTCCGCTGTGGACTCCGGTACGCTCAACGAGCTCCATAATGCCGGGAACGAATACGTCCTTACCGTCGCACACCGCGTCGATCTCGACCTCTTTACCCATTATGTATCTGTCAACGAGTACGGGCTTGTCCTTGTCTATTTCAACTGCCGTCTTAAGATAGTGGCGGAGCTGTCCCTCGTTTGCAATTATCTGCATTGCTCTTCCTCCGAGGACGAAGCTCGGACGAACGAGAACGGGATATCCGATCCTTGCCGCAGTCTCAACGCCCTCTTCGATATCGGTAACCGCCGCACCCGTGGGCTGCGGAATGTGAAGCTCGGAGAGTATGTGCTCAAACGACTTTCTGTTTTCCGCTCTGTCGATCGCCTCAACGTCGGTTCCGATTATCTTAACGCCGCGCTCGAGAAGAGGCGCCGCAAGATTTATTGCGGTCTGTCCTCCGAGAGATGCGATTATCTCGTCTGCACCCTCGAATTTGACGATATTCATAACGTCCTCAACGGTGAGTGGCTCAAAGTAAAGCTTGTCTGCCGTCGTGTAGTCGGTAGAAACGGTCTCGGGATTGTTGTTTATTATGATCGCTTCGTATCCCGCATTTCTTATCGTCTGTACTGCGTGTACGGAAGAGTAGTCAAACTCAACGCCCTGTCCGATACGGATGGGACCCGCGCCGAGAACGACCTTCTTATCTCTATCGGTCACGATAGACTTGTTCTCGCCCGCGTAGCTCGAATAGAAATAAGGGATATAGTGTCCCGTATGCGCAGTATCGACCATTCTGTATATCGGGTAGATATTTTTTTCGGTGCGGAACTTCCATACATCGATCTCGCTCACGTTCCAGAGCTTTGCAATAAATTTATCGGAAAATCCGAGCTTTTTAGCATCTTTGAGCGCGCTTTCGCTCAAAACGTTCTTTTTGAGCATCTCCTCGCAGTCGGTGATGTTTTTGAGTGCTTCAAGGAAAAGCTCGGTGATCATAGTGATCTCGTGGAGCTTTTCGATAGAAACGCCGCGTCTGAGAAGCTCACAGACCGCAAAGAGCGTATCGTCTCTGAAATCTGCCATATATTCGATTATCTCGTCGGTAGTCATCTTGTCGAACTTCGCCATATAGAAGTGGCAAACGCCGATCTCGAGCGAACGTACCGATTTAAGCAGACACTCCTCAAGGCAGGATCCAATGCCCATTACCTCTCCCGTTGCCTTCATCTGTGTTCCGAGCTTGTTAGTCGCATCTGCAAACTTGTCAAACGGGAATCTCGGGAGCTTTGCGATTATGTAATCGAGCGAGGGCTCGTAAGCCGCAGTGGTGTTTCCGAGCTTAATATCCTCGAGAGTCATACCGACCGCAATCTTAGCGGTAACTCTTGCTATCGGATATCCGCTCGCCTTGGATGCAAGCGCCGAAGAGCGCGAAACTCTCGGGTTGACCTCTATAAGGTAGTATTCCGAGGTCGTGGGGTGGAGTGCGAACTGTACGTTACATCCGCCCTCGATCTTGAGCTCCTTGATAAGCTTTATAGCGCTGTCGTTGAGCATCTTTTCGTCCTTCTTGGAAAGACTCATAATTGGAGCTACTACTACCGAGTCGCCCGTATGTACTCCAACGGGATCGACGTTTTCCATTCCGCAGATGGTAATGGCGTGTCCCTGACCGTCACGCATAACCTCAAACTCTATTTCCTTGTATCCCTTGACGCTCTTTTCGATAAGAACCTGATGTACGGGGGACAGCTTGAAGGCGTTGAGTCCTACCTCTTCAAGCTCCTTTTCGTCCGAGGCAAATCCGCCGCCCGTTCCTCCGAGAGTAAACGCGGGACGAAGAACTACGGGATATCCTATTCTCTTTGCCGCTTCCTTCGCTTCTTCTACCGAATAGGTGATCTCCGAAGGGATTACCGGCTCGCCGATAGAGGTGCAAAGCTCCTTGAACAGCTCTCTGTCCTCTGCTCTTTCTATACTCTCGCCCGAGGTTCCGAGAAGCTCTACTCCGCATTCCGCAAGTATTCCCTTCTTTTCAAGCTGCATAGCGAGATTAAGTCCGGTCTGTCCGCCGATACCGGGGATAATAGCGTCCGGACGCTCGTATCTGATTATTCTCGAAACGTACTCGAGAGTAAGCGGCTCCATATATACCTTGTCCGCAATGGAGGTATCGGTCATTATGGTAGCGGGGTTGGAGTTTGCGAGAACTACCTCGTATCCCTCCTCCTTGAGCGCGATGCACGCCTGCGTGCCCGCATAGTCGAACTCTGCCGCCTGACCGATAACTATCGGTCCCGAGCCAATTATCATTATCTTGTGTATGTCTGTTCTCTTAGGCATTTCGCACCTCGTATATAATAAAGATTTTTGTTTTCAAAGTTAAAGAGCGTTGTGGACTATCTTGCCGTCATAAACGGTCATCAGACACTTTCCAAACACTTTTTTGCCGCCGAACGGCGTATTTTTACCCATAGACTTAAAGTCCTCGGGGTTTATTTCGTATTCGTCCTCGATCTCGAACACCGTGAAGCTTGCCTTTTCTCCGAGCATCTCGCCCGTGTCTATATCAAAACGTTTTGCGGGAGCTTCGCTGAGCAGCTCTACGAGCTTTTCAAGTGAGATAACGCCCTTTCTTACAAGCTCGGTGTAAAGAACGGGGAAAGCAGTCTCAAGTCCTACGATACCCATAAGACTGCCCGCAAGTCCCTTCGACTTTTCCTCCTCGCTGTGCGGCGCGTGGTCGGTAGCTATCATATCGATCGTGCCGTCCCTTATGCCCTCGATCAGCGCCTCTCTGTCCTCGCTTGATCGTAGCGGAGGATTCATTTTGAAGTTTCCGTGATCTATAAGATCGTTTTCGTCCATCACGAGATAATGCGGCCCCGTCTCACAGCTGACGTTAAGTCCCTCGGCTTTCGCCCTTCTTATCAAGTCAACGCCCTCTTTGGTAGAGATGTGGCAGACGTGATAAGCGCAGAGCGTTTCGCGAACCAGGTCGATGTCTCTTTCTATCTGCTTCCACTCGGATTCGGACGATATGCCCGCGATGTTGTGCTCTTTGGCGTATTTCCCGTCGTGGATGGCTCCGCCGTTTCGCAGTGCGTCATCCTCGCAGTGCGCCGCAATGATCTTACCGAGGCGCTTTGCCTCGATCATTGCCTTTCTCATAACGCTCGCAGTCTGTACACCCACGCCGTCGTCCGAAAAAGCAACTACGCTCCGTGCCATCTCTTCCATATCGGAAAGGGTTTGACCGTCCCTCGTTATTCTTCCGTACGGAATGACCTTAATGACCGCATCGCGATCTATTATATCGGTCTGCGCCTTGAGATTTTCCGCCGAGTAGGGTGACGGGTTGAGGTTGGGCATCGAGCATACTGCAACGTAACCGCCTGCCGCCGCCGCCTCGCTTCCGCTTTTCACCGTCTCTTTATAAGAAAAACCCGGCTCTCGAAGATGTACGTGAACATCAACGAAACCGGGAAATATAACACACTTTTTGGAAACAGAAAACTCTTCCCCCACGGGAGAGAAGTTGCCGCTGAAATTGTCTGAAAAAACAGAAACGTTAGTTACATTTTTTGCCGAAGTATCTATCACAACGTCGGTCTTTTCCGCCACGCCGTAAACGTAAGCATTCTTGAACGTAAAACGCATTTTCTGCTCCTCCCATGTTTATTATAATATAAATATATACTAAAAACTTCTTTTCTACCGATTATATCACTTTTACACCGTCTTGTCAATAACCAACATGCACTAAAAACAAATTTATTTGGCTCCGTTTTTGATTTTTTTCACTTTTTTCGCATAAAGCCCGGGCGCCGTGTCAAAAATATCTTTCAGATAAGCAGAAAAGGAGTTTTGAAAATGAAAAACAATTCTCGCAGACTTCGTGTTGCGTCGGCAATCATTCTCGGAGCACTTATAATCGCATTTGCTCTTTTTACCCTCTCGCACCGCATATCAGCGGTGTCTTTTTCCCCCTCGCAGATATCCGAGCTGACAGACGGCAGCTCTGATTTTTCCAGCAAAATAGGCGAGGAAATATCCGAGCTTTTCGGAAAAACGCTTAACTGAACCGATAAAGAGGCAGGGCTATGTTCAAGGGATACAAGAAAAGAGTTATAGTGGTAAAGGATACGGGCAGTCGCCTTTTTGACAGCGCGTATTTCATCGTAAATGAAAACGTGAGCGGCGAAAACGTACAGGATATGGTCAAGGAGGCGTCTCGAATAATCGAAGAAAAGGGGCTGAAAAGCTCGCGCTCCTTCTCGGCCAGCTCTCTTTTCGCCTTTTCACTGGGCGCTTCCCTTTGCTCGCTCTGCCTCGCCGCGCTTGCTCTGTTTACCTCGCGAATTTAATTGTTTACAAAAAAGACTTTTTTATTTGAAGCGTATGTGGTAATATAGGGTGAAGTATTTTGTTCGTACAAAAGACGGGCGCCGCCATACTCGGTGCGTTTTGTGTATGTTTCCCGCGTCCGTCACATACATATTTTGAAGAAGAGGACATCCGTTACGACGATCTCTTTTTGTGGAAAAGTGGTGGTTTTCCATTTGGGAGATTTTTTGCGGACAGATCCTTTTTTTCGCCGTTTTCAGATATAACAAAAAGGAGTTTTTATGGCAAAAAAATCAAACAAAAAAATCAAGATTGCCGCTCTCGGCGGACTCGGCGAGATAGGCAAAAACCTCACGCTTATCGAGTACGGTGAGGATATTATCGTCGTTGACTGCGGAATGGGTTTTCCCGACGACGATATGCTCGGAGTTGATCTCGTTATCCCCGATCTTACCTATCTCAAGGCCAACGCAGACAAGATAAGAGGCGTTTTTCTCACTCACGGACACGAGGATCATATCGGTGCCGTTCCCTACCTTCTCGACGAGCTCGACGTTCCGATCTACGGAACCCGCCTCACCATCGGCATTATAAAATACAAGCTCGAGGAGCACAAGATCCCATTTAAGCCGCGTCTCAACTGCGTAAGTGCGGGAGACGTTATCTCGGCGGGATCTATGTCGGTCGAGTTTATACACGTCAACCACTCAATAGCGGACGCGTGCGCGCTTGCTATCTTCACGCCTCTCGGAACGGTAGTTCACACGGGAGATTTCAAGCTCGATCTCACCCCGATCGACGGCGAGGTAATGGACCTCACCAGATTCGGAGAGCTTGGTCGAGAGGGAGTTCTTCTTATGCTGTGCGAATCAACCAACGCAGAGCGTCCCGGATTCACACCGTCCGAAAAAACGGTGGGCGAATCGCTTAAATCCATATTTATGCGCCACCATAAAAAGCGCATAGTTATCACCACTTTTTCGTCAAACGTACATCGCGTTCAGCAAATTATCGACATAAGCGTCGCTCACAAGCGCAAGGTCGCCGTTATCGGCAGAAGTATGCAAAATATCGTAAACGCTGCCATTGAGCTCGGATATATGCACGTCCCTGCGGGTGCCATTATCGACATCGGTGACGTAAAGAATTATAACCCCGAAAACGTTACCGTTATCACCACGGGAAGCCAGGGAGAGCCGATGAGTGCGCTTTACCGTATGGCGTTTGCCGACAGAGCAAAGCTCAGTCTCGGGCACGACGATCTTGTGGTTATCAGCGCAAACCCGATTCCCGGAAACGAAAAGATGGTTGATAAGATAATCAACGAGTTTTCAAAGAACAACATCTCCGTTTTCCGCGACAATTCGGTAGAAACTCACGTTTCGGGACACGCTTGTCAGGGCGAGATAAAGCTTCTCCACGCACTTTTGAAGCCAAAATATTTTATGCCCATTCACGGCGAGCACAAGCATCTTGCCGCCGCGCGCGAGGTCGCACGCTCGGTAGGTCAGGATGCGAGCACGATCTTCATTTCCGAGACCGGAAAAGTCCTTGAGATCACCTCTAAAAGCGCAAAGCTCAACGGAAACGTTCCCTCGGGAGCACTCTTCGTTGACGGCTCGGGCGTAGGCGACGTCGGAAACATCGTCCTTCGCGACAGAAAGCACCTTTCGGAGGACGGCATCATAATCGTTGCCGCATCCGTGTCTATGGAGGAACAGCTCCTCCTTTCCGGACCCGAGATAGTCACGCGCGGATTCGTTTATATGCGCGAGTCCGAGGAGCTCATAAACGATCTTCGCCGCCTTGCGTACGACACCATTTACGACGCGCTCGACCGAGGAACGCACGATTGGGCGCACCTTAAAAATATGATAAAGGACGACCTTTCGAGATATATATACTCGAAAACCAAGCGCCGTCCGATGATACTGCCCGTTCTGCTTGATGAATAACGTTTTTTCTTAGGAAAACTTTTTGAAAAAAGTTTTCCCAAACCCTTTCAAAAACTTTACTTAAAGGGAAAAGATTCGGGCAAAGACACAAATATAACTCAAAAAACTCCCGAGTTTTCGGGAGTTTTTATTTTTTGATTAAGGTTTTTGGAGTTCCAAGAACCTTTTTCCAAAAAGGTTCTTGGTGGGGTTTCCAAAGGGGCGATGCCCCTTTGGTTATCTGTTCTTAACGATAAAATTCCAGCTGTCGCGACACATCGAGTCGAGGTCGAGCTTTGCCTCCCAGCCGAGAACTTCCTTTGCCTTATCGGTGGAAGCGTAGCAGGTCGCAATATCACCGGGACGGCGGTCGCCGATCTTGTGATTTACCTTAACTCCGTTTACTCTCTCGAAAGCGTTTACAACGTCAAGAACGCTGCTGCCCTTGCCGGTACCGAGGTTAACGGTGAGAACACCCTTATTCGCTTCAAGGTACTTTAACGCAGCAATGTGTCCGAGAGCGAGGTCCACTACGTGGATATAGTCGCGCACGCCCGTTCCGTCGGGAGTATCGTAATCGTCACCGTAAACGGTGAGGCAAGCGAGACGTCCGTCTGCAACGCGGCAGATATAGGGCATAAGGTTGTTCGGAATTCCGTTGGGATCCTCTCCGAGAAGTCCGCTCTCGTGTGCGCCGATGGGGTTGAAGTAACGAAGAAGAGCTACCGACATATCGGGATTTGCGAACGCGATATCCTTGAGCATGATCTCCTGCATAAACTTGGTCTGACCGTAGGGGTTGGTAGCAGACGTGGGCATCTCCTCGGTGTAAGGAGCGATATTGTTCATACCGTAAACGGTTGCGGACGAGGAGAATACTATCTTGTCACAGCCGTATTTCTTCATGACCTTGCAAAGAACGAGGGTTGCGAAAATATTGTTGGTATAGTACTCGAGGGGCTTTGCAACGCTTTCGCCTACTGCCTTGAGTCCTGCAAAGTGAATAACCGCACCGATCTCGTTTTCGGAAAAGATCTTTTCAAGTGCCGCCTCGTCGCAAACGTCTGCCTCGTAGAATTTGGGGCGAACGCCGCAGATCTCCTCGATCTTATCGAGAACGCTGATCTTCGAGTTGATAAGATTGTCGATAATTACGGGCTCATATCCATTCTTAACGAGCTCAACTACCGTGTGAGAACCGATGTATCCGGTTCCGCCTGTTACTAAAATTTTCATTTTTCCTCTCCTTTGCGGATATTATTTACTTTTTTACCCGAAACCGAGCTTATAAGCCGGGTTCTGTCCAAATCGGCGGGGTTGTGCCGACTTTGAGCTGCCATCTATCTTGTCCGTACGTTGCCGTACGGCTCTGTGCCGCCCGAAAAATACGCGCCGTGCAAGCGCCGCCGCGAGGCGGCGTTTCTCGGGTGTTGCACCGGATAGGGTTTACATTGACGCGCACCGTTACCGGTGTGCCGGTGAGCTCTTACCTCGCCTTTCCATCCTTGCCTTCCCTTGCGGGACGGCGGTTTATTTCTGTTGCACTTTCCCTGAGGTCACCCTCGGCGGACGTTATCCGTTATCCTGCACTACGGTGCCCGGACTTTCCTCACGGTAATACCTTACGGCAACATACCGCGCGACAGCACAGCTCGGTTTCGCTAAATATTATATATCACATTTTCCTTTTTGTCAAATGAATTTTGTACAAAAAGAGGCGCGTTTTCACGAAATTTCTGCCCTTTTTCACCGAACGCGGTAAAAATTGCAAAAAAGAACCAAATTTTTTAATACACTGTTCACATCAAAGGGTTAATATAGTATGTACAAATACGTGTTTTGGGGAGACCTTATGACTTCGTTTAATACAGGCGCAAATCACGAAAAAGAGAATTTCATAGTCTCTTTCTTGCGCGCCATCGGATTTTTTCTGTTTTACTATACGGTACGCTCGGTAATATTCAGCGCAGCATCCATCTTTTTTGCGGTAAGCTCTCTGGGCGAGGAAGCTTATCTTGAGAACGCCAATATGCTCGCATTTATAAGTGCGCTCGTTATAGTTATATCCCTTATTGTATTCTTTTCAAAAAGAGAAAAGAGCGTTGCCGAGAACTTATACGTCGGAAAGCCCGCCGTATATACGGTATTGCTCGCCTTTTTGACGGGAATATTCCTCAGCTTTGCGGTAAACTTTGTAATGTCGTTTCTGCCGTCCGAGCTACTCGGCTCTTACGTCGATTCGACCGCAAATGTTTTCCGAGGACATATCGTCTGGTATATCCTTTCCGCAGTTATAATGGCACCTGTTGTGGAAGAGCTGATATTCCGCGCAATGCTGATATCCCGCCTCTCGTGCGGCATGAAAAATTTCGTGGCAATTCTGATCTCGTCCGCTGTTTTTGGCGCAGTCCACGGACACATTCTCTGGTCAAGCTACGCGTTTGCGATCGGAATACTGCTCGGCGTATTCTTCGTTCGCTCGCAGTCGTTGATAGTAAGCATAGCTCTCCATTTCGGATTTAATCTCGTTTCGCTCAGCGCTTTCACAAGATTTAATCCGCCGGATATAATCTACATTATATCCATTCCCGTGTGTGCGATCCTTATTTTCGTCTTTATTATGGTAACGAAAAAGACCGCGCCAAAGGGTCCGCTCGACGTCACGCGAAACGTGTAAATTTGACGTTTAATAAAAAGCTCGAAGATGCTTTTTGCCTCTTCGAGCCATTTTTATTTCAAAGTGTCTTTGCCCTCTCGCTGACCGCGCGGCGAAAATCGGGCAGATCGTGAGAATATTCTCCCGACATATACGGGCTGGTTATAATAAAGTCCGCAGTTGCGCGATTATTTGCTATCGGAATATCGTAAACCTGCGCTATTCTAAGAAGCGCTTTTACGTCCGGATCGTGCGGCTGTGCCGTCAGCGGATCGGAAAAGAAGATAACTATGTCAACCTTGCCGTCAACTATCCTTGCGCCTATCTGCTGGTCTCCGCCGAGAGGACCGCTGTTGTATCCCCTCACCGGAAGTCCGGTCTGATCTGCCACCATTTTAGCAGTCGTTCCCGTACCGCAGAGAAAATGATGCTCGAGTATCTCCTTGTTTTTTCTGCACCAGTCAATAAGATCTTTCTTTTTATTATCGTGCGCGATAAGCGCTATGTTCTTCTGACCTTCCATTACGACGTTTATGTTTTCGTTCACTTTCATATCTCCGTTTGCTTTTTTAACTATTATAATACTTTTTTATAAATAAATCAACAGTTTTCCGAAACGAGATTGACTTTTTAACACAAAAAGTATATAATAATATCACAAATTATATTTCAAAGGATGACAGCCGTATGAAAAAAACAAACAAATACTGCCTCTACTGTGGACAGATGTTGCCAAACGATGCCGCTTTCTGTTTGTCTTGCGGAAAAGCACAACCGTCCATTACTCCGCCACCCAAAAGCACCCCTGCGGTAGCTCACACCCACGTGCCTGCGCCCGTAGCTACGGTTTACAAAAAGCCCGCAAGAAAGGTAAAGCCCTGGCCGCTAACAAGAGCGATCTTGCTTTTTGTTATGTCCATTGCTCTTATTGTAGCGGCGTTTTTGCCGGTTGTGTCGATAGAAACCAAGATCGGTGAAGATGTTTCGACAAATGTAAAAGTAAGTCCCGCTCAAGTCTTTTTAATCTTTTCAAACTCATTTAACAGTATAGATAATGATGATTTCTTCGATGAAATTGAAGACTTGGTGGATAATTACGATGACGAATTGGAAGACGTAGAAGACGAACTCGAAGACGAAAAACTTTCCAAAGAGTCGGAAAAGCTAGTCTCAAAAATATTTGTATCTTTCGCAAAACTCGGTTATCAGCACGAAGATGTAAGCTCCCCTGCGGCCATGAAAGCCGCCGCGTGTCTCTTTGTGATCTATCTCGCGGTCTGCATAGTATTCTTCGTGTTCTCACTGCTTAATCTCATATATTCAATTATAAACCCGGAGAAAAGTGCGTGCCTCTACCGTGTGACCGTGACTTCGTTTGCCCTTTTGCCCGTTCTTCTTATCGGACTGTTCTATTCGTCGTCAGCAGGGCTCTTCCATTTCTTCTTTGGTCTTGTGACCCATAAAACGAACCTCGCTTCCGAGCTCATTATCATGCTGGTCCTTTCGTTTGCTCTTCTTTTGGCACTTATAATTTGCAATTCCATCATGAACGCAAAGACGAGAGAAACAAAAATTGTCCCCAGAATAATAGCAGCGAGCGCGGCTCTTCTTGTTGTATGTTCTCTCTTTTTACCGGTCGCAACAGCGAAAATAAAAACACAGTTTAAGGGCAGTGAAAAAGAAAAAAGCGTTTCGTTTACGTACGACTCCACAGTTTTTTCTGCGCTTCACATTACCGAGGATACAAATGACTACTATGACGAAGCGGCCGAAAGCAAAGAAAAAAGAGAGATGATGTTTACAGATACTCTCCAAAGTTTTCGTAGCTATACCGCCGCTGAAGCGAGAAAAGGCGAGGCGAACACCAACAGCATTCATTATATGATGGTCGTTTCCTCGGCATACGGACTGCACGAATATTGGTGGGCATTTGCGCTCATTCCCGTTATATATGTCCTCGTGCTTATCTCTGCCGGCATTATTTTGTGGATGAACCTTTCCTGTCTTGCAGGAGGATCTTATTCACGCGCCACTGCGATCGTGTTTAAGATACTTACTTTTATATTTGCTGCCGCTGCAGTTGGCGCTATCATTGCATTCGTTTTTCTTCAGCAGTTCTACATAAGAGGGCTTGATCTCTCAAAAACATATGCGTTCGACGTACACTTCGGAATATACGTAATGGTAATTCTCGCATTTGTAGGTGTGTTTATCCCGTCACGCAACTTCAAAAGGCGCACACCGCCGAGCGTTGCGCCGGTTGTTGAAACCGCGAACGAGCAGCCCATCGTCGAAGAATCCCCCGCCGCAGAAAACGTTCCTTTAGACGTACCCGAAGCCGAGGTCGATGTTATGCCCGCAGAGAACAAGGAAGAGTTAACCGTTTAGTACTAAGTTTTCTGCAAAATTGCGACTTTCCAAAAACAAATCCTTTTTAATTACAAAAAAGAGAGAACCGATCGGTTCTCTCTTTCGTTTTATTTAGACGGTAACCTTTCCCTCTTCAACTGCGCGATCAACGTAAGCGTGGATCTTGTTGACGGGGTTAAGTATCGAGCTTATCGACTCGTCGTGGTTAAGCGTATCGATAAGAAGCGAAACGTACTTGCACATATTTACCTCGCGGTACCACTCCTTCTGCTTGAGCTCTTCCGGACGGTAGATAAGGTTTGTGGTGAAGATACGTGCGATATCTCCGTTTGCATACGCCTTGTCGAAATTTTCAAATCCATTGCAGAAAAGACCAAAGGTGGCAAATACGAAGATTCTCTTTGCACCCATCTTTTTAAGGTGGGTAGCAACCTCGATTATTGAGTCTCCCGAGGAGATCATATCGTCAACGACGATTATATCCTTGCCTGCAACGTCACGTCCGAGATACTCGTGAGCAACGATCGGGTTTCTGCCGTTTACGATCTTCGTGTAGTCACGGCGCTTGTAGAACATACCGAGATCAAGCGCGAGGACCGAGGAGTAGTACATCGCTCTGTTCATTCCGCCTTCGTCAGGAGAAACGACTGCGATATCGCGGTTATTGAGCGAAAGACCGTCGCTTTCCTTAATAAACGCCTTTATCATCTGGTAGGTAGGACGAATGTCGTCAAATCCGCAAAGGGGAATTGCGTTCTGAACTCTCGGGTCGTGTGCGTCAAAGGTAAGAATGTTGGTAACACCCATATTAACGAGCTCCTGGAGTGCCATCGCACAGTCGAGCGACTCTCTCGAGGAGCGCTTGTGCTGTCTGCCCTCGTAGAGCATGGGCATAATAACGGAGATTCTCTTTGCCTTGCCCGCTATACTTCCGATAACTCTCTTGAGATCCTGAAAATGGTCGTCAGGGCTCATCGGAACGGTCTTGCCATACATATTGTAGGTTGCACCGTAGTTGAAAACGTCGCAAATAATAAAGACGTCGTGTCCTCTGAGTGACTGGTGAAGCGCACCTTTTCCCTCTCCGCTTCCGAAACGGGGGCATTCCGCATCAACTATAAAGCTGTTTGCCGAGCTTCTCCAACCCATAAGGTAGGCGTCCACCTGTTTTGCAAAGTCTTCTCCTCCGCGCATGGTAATAACGCTGAGCTGTCCGTACAGTTCGTTTGCCATAAGTCCTCCGAAATATATAAAATTTTATTACAGACACATTCTACCACATTTTTTTCGTTTTGTGAACATATTTTGATAAAATTTTTTATTTTTCTACAAAATCGCATCTTAAGAGCGCCGCGCCCTTCTTTTTATATTCAATTTGTCCAAACGGAAACGAAAAAATTCCCATTTTTCCGCCTCACGTATAGACTTTTTTTAATTTTTGTGATATAGTGTCGGTGTAAGCAGGATGAAAGGAAATATGAAAATGAAGATAGTTATAACAGACCGCGCCACTCTCGGAGACGGCGTTGATCTTTCGGTTTTTGAAAAATACGGCGAGGTAACGAGCTACCAATCGACCTTGCCGTGCGAGACGTTGTCCCGCGTTCGCAATGCGGACATTCTTATCTGTAACAAGACCGTAATAGACAAGAGCATACTTTCCGAGACAAAAAGCTTAAAGTGTATTCTTCTTTTTGCCACGGGATACAACAATATAGATGTTTCTTACGCGGCAGAGCGTGGAATTGCGGTATGTAACGCGGGGCAGTATTCCACATATGCCGTGGCCCAGCACACCTTTGCGCTGATACTGCGTCAGGCAAGCCGCGTTGCCGAGTATTCCGATTTCGTCGCAAGCGGCGGCTGGATACGCTCTCCACTATTTTCTGCGGTTGAATTTCCCACTCACGAGCTTTTTGACAAAACGCTCGGTATCGTCGGATACGGGAGCATCGGACGCGCAGTAGCAAACGTTGCGCTCGCCTTCGGAATGAAGGTCTTGGTCTATACCCGCACAAAAAAAGAGGACGACAGAGTGAATTTCGTCTCCTTTGACGAGCTTCTTGCAGGGTCCGACTATATATCCGCACATTGTCCGTTAAACGAGCATACCGCAAAAATGTTTAACGAGGACGCGTTCAAAAAATGCCGCGACGGCGCGTTTTTCATCAACACGTCGCGCGGAGGCGTAGTGGACGAGATCGCCCTCGCAAAAGCTCTGAACAGCGGCAAGCTCTCGGGAGCGGCACTTGATGTTCTGTGTGTTGAGCCGATGCGTGCGGACTGCCCGCTTATCGGTGCCAAAAATCTGACTCTGACTCCTCACACCGCGTGGATCCCGGTTGAGACGAGACAGCGTCTTATCGGCATAGTTGAGTCAAATCTGAAAGCGTTTCTTGACGGAAGCCCGACGAACAAGGTAAACTGAAATAAAGTGCAAAACAAAAACTCGGCAGAGATCTCTCTGCCGAGTTTTATTATCAAGTGATATTAGCCAACGTCAGGCATATCGTAGTCGGGGACGTCGGGCGTTGCTGCCTTTTCCTCATACTTGGTAACGATCTTCTTGGGCTTCTTGGTCTTGTTTACGTAGCAGACCTCACCATCTTCGGTTTCGATGTAAAGCTTGCCGTCGATTATCTCAAGATCTACGATGTCTTCGGTGATCTTCTTGCCCTTGCCGCCGGTGGTTGCGTAGAGCTCTTCGTCCTCGTTGCCGTAGTAAACTACGTCCTTATCGTTGATGTAAAGGCCGGTAGTAACGTCGCTTGCAACAGTCTTGCTCTTGCCGCCCTTCTTGCCGTTTACCTTGCAGAGACTGTCATCCTCGTCAACGAAGAAGACCTTCTTGCGGTTGGAGGTGACGACGTAGTCAACGACCTCGTCTGCGATGGTCTTTGCCTTATCCTTTGCGTTCTCGCCCTTGGATATCTTGAGAACCTTAAGGGTATTGTCATCGTCGTCTGCTTCCATATAGTAGAGGTATTCTGCCGACTTGTCGAGCGTGAAATTAGCGTCCATACCCGAAACGAGCTTAACGGTCTTGTCTTCGCCCTTCTTTACGAGGTATGCGTCGTAAGTAGCGTTATACTTGTCGTCGTACTTAATGCCGATGAAAACGTGGTTGTAAAGATCCTCTACGGGATAAATGATGGAGTTTCCGGAGTAGCACGCGTTTGCGTCAATGCCGTTAGCCATAAGGTAAAGAACGGTCTTAGCAAGCTTTACGCCCTCTTTGCCCTTGATGGACATATAGGAGGTAACGTCGCCCTTCTCCTCGTTTCTTACCGAATATATAACCTGAGTGCAGTCAGCGTTGAATGCAACGTAGCCGATATTCGATCCGAGCTTAGCCTTCTTTTCGCCCTTCTTGTCGTAAACGTTAAGAACGATCTCTGTGTCGTCTTCCTTCTCGTCTTCAACGGTAGCGTAGATATACTTACCCTTGTTTGCTACTGCAACGAGATTTGCCTTGTCGTCCATGATCTCTACGGACTTCTTTCCGTTGTAGAGGTAAACGGTGTACTCCATTTCACCGTCGCCTTCCTCTTCAAACTCGCTTACTCTGTAAACTACGGTCTTTCCGTCGGGAGAGATTACGTAGTCGGAAACGTAGCTGTCTTCTTTGGACTTGGCGATCTCTTTGGTCTTGCCGTTTTTAACGGTGTAATACATAAGAGTTGCGGTGGGTTCCTCTTCGTCTTCGTTTTCGTCGATCTCGTTGTAGATAACTACGTCGCCGTTAACCGAGAGGACCGCTTCGTCGTCTTCGGTCTCTGCAACCTTAACGATCTTGTTCTTCTTGATCACGTAAAGGGTGAAGGTTCCCTCGTCGTCATCCTCGCCAGCGTAATCTTCAACGCCGAGAAGCGCAACCTTACCGTCTATAGACTCGCCGAGAAGGTCCCAGTCAACCTCGTCGGGGCTTTCAACGTCGATCTTGTCCTTGAGGAGCTTGCCGTCCTTAAGTACAACGAGGTCGCCGTCTTCATTCTGGATGATCTCGTACTGGCATTCCTTCTCAATAAATCCGTGTCCGCTGTTTGCTATCGCGCTTATAACGATAACGAGCAGGAGGATAACTGCTGCAGCGGCAATTCCGAGAATCGCGAACTTCTTGCAGCTTCCGCAGGACTTCTTTTCGGTATTTTCGGGAGCGCCTTCAGCACTCTCGGGCGTCTGTTCAACGATCTGCTTGGGGAGCTTTGCACCACACGACTGACACGAGCGTGCGTTTGCTTCGTTTTCGAAACCACAGTTGGTACATTTCATAGTTGTTTTCTCCTTATCTACCTTGTTTTGCGGGAACGCTTTGATTTTCCCCGCATTGTGGTAAAGTCATTATAGCACCGCGTACAAAAAAAGTCAATACTTTGAAAGAAATAATCTTTATTTCGTTAAAAATTGAGACATTTTTATTTTTATCTTGTTTTTGGTCGAATTTTATGTTATAATGCTTAAAAGCGCTTTCAAATTCACACTAAAACGGAGATAAACTATGGACAGTCAGCCCATTTACAGCGAGATCCCCTACGGCAAGAAAGTAAAGCACTACGACACCGCTAAAATGCCGAAATATCAACTCGGTATATTCACTTTTTTAATATACGCACTGAGCAAGATACTTATGATCGGCAAAAAGTACAAGATCGAAAAGATCAATATGGAAGGCATCAAATCGCAGTACATACTGCTGAGTAATCACATGTACTTCGTTGATTTTTATCTCAACGCGATAGCGACCTTCCCGAGAAAAGTATATAACATAGCTACGGTGGACGGATATTACCGCCGTCCCTTTCTTATGGAAATAATCGGCTGTATGTGCAAGCGAAAGTTCACGACCGATCTTGAGCTTGTAAAATCGGTCGAAAACGTCCTTTTCAAGAAAAAGGGCATTATGAGTATGTACCCCGAGGCAAGATATACGCCCGTCGGCACGACTGCGATCCTGCCCGACTCGCTCGGTCAGCTCGTGAAGCGTATGGACGTGCCCGTAGTCGTTATGATGCACCACGGAAACCATCTTTACACGCCCTTCTGGAATTTCAGAAAGCCGAGAAAGGTGCCCATGCACACTACGGTAAAATGCGTGCTTCATCCCGAAGATATCGAGAAAATGACCGAGACCGAGATACAGGCGCTCATCACTGAGGAGATGCAGTATGACGAGTACAAGTGGCAAAAGGAAAACGGTATAATTATAGACGAGCCCTTCCGTGCAGAAGGACTTCACAAGATACTTTATCAGTGCCCGCACTGTCTCACCGAGCGAAAGATGGCGAGCGAGGGCTCAACGCTCTACTGCAAGCATTGCGGCAAAAAGTGGGAGCTTACCACTCTCGGCGAGCTTCGCGCTCACGAGGGCGAGACCGAGTTTTCTCACGTGCCCGACTGGTTTGAGTGGGAGAGAGCAAACGTGCGCGCCGAGATAGAGAGAGGCGAATATTTCTTCACCGACGAGGTTGACGTCTATTCCCTGCCCTCGTGTATGAAATTCCGGCACGTCGGAAAGGCAACGCTCACCCATTCACCTGACGGATTTGCCATTGAGGGCGAGTACGAGGGCAAAAAATACAGAGTCCGCCGCGGCGTTTCGGGAATGTACGGCGTTCACGTCGAATACGATTACTGTTATATCCGTCCCGAAGACTGTATAGACATTTCAACGTCAAACGATTCGCTCTACTGCTATCCGACTAAAAACGACGTTATTACCAAGCTCTCGTTTGCGACCGAGGAGCTTTACAAGATCAAAATGCAGAAGCGTGTGGAACGCCGCCGCGCCGCGCAGGAAGCGAAGAGCGTGCAGGCGTAACTTTCAAACACAAAAGAGAGCCCTTTGGCTCTCTTTGTTTTTACGGAAGGAGTGGGATTCTGAACCTATCGCGGACGTCGCTCGTCACTCCCGTTCATTCTCTTTTCCGTCCGCTTTTGTAAAATTGCCTATGGCAATTTCACGGGGTTCTTCATCGCGGGC
>SVSI01000014.1 GCA_015064385.1 Oscillospiraceae bacterium
GAAATGCCTGTTGAAAGTGTTTCTCCGGTAGACGAACGGAAAAATTACACTTATTTGGAAGGATTCGGACGTGTGTTGGTAGGTATAGCCCCTTGGCTTGCCGCCAAGAAACTTGACGAAGAAGAGGAAATATTGCGGCAAGAATATGCCGCATTGGTACGCAAGTGCTTGGATGTCTGTGTGGATCCTGCGGCGAAGGATAGAATGAACTTTTCTTACGGTAGCCAGCCAATTGTGGATGCAGCTTTTTTAGCAGAAGGAATCCTACGCGCGCCAGAGGAACTGTGGCAGAAGTTAAGTGAAATAACCAAGACAAGACTTTTAGATGCGATGAGAGAAACAAGGACTCGCAAGCCTTATCGGTCAAACTGGCTTTTGTTTTCTGCCATGATCGAAGCTTTCTTGCACTATGCCAACGCACCGGATTGGGATCCCATGCGAATTGATTACGCCTTGATGAAGCACGATGAATGGTATAAGGGCGATGGTTGGTACGGTGATGGCGACCCGTTTCACTGGGATTATTATAACAGTTTTGTTATTCAACCGATGCAATGGGACGTGCTGAACGAGGTAAAAAACGAATACCCTGATTGGAAAAAGCTGGTTCCCGAAGTGCAGAAACGATTGGCACATTACGCAACGCATCTGGAACATCTTATCTCTCCGGAAGGCACCTATCCGCTAATTGGACGCTCGCTCGCCTATCGCTTTGGTGCTTTTCACGCCCTTTCCGCTGCTGCGTGGAATCATAACCTTGAGTCCGAAATCACTCCCGCACAGGTGCGTTGCGGATTAACCGCTGTAATGAAACGTATCTTGGCGTTTGATGATATGATGGATGAGAATGGCTGGTTGCGGATCGGGGTGTGCGGTCATCAACCCGGTATGGGCGAAAAGTATATTTCAACCGGCAGTCTTTATTTGTGTACGACTGTCTTTCTCCCCCTTGGTCTGCCTGAAAGCGATCCGTTTTGGAGTGACCCGGATGCAGAATGGACTATGAAAGCTCTGTGGCGTGGTGCGGATCACATGTGTCAGCAAGCGTTGAAATAAACGGCATCTTTTCTGTCAACTCTACTCAGAACGAAGTATCCCAAAAGGGATGCTTTTTTCGTTACAAAGGCACCACCACACTGTCGAAGCGGCTCCGCACGCCGAAGGCGTAGCCGAAAAACACACCCGAGCGGGTTTGTTTTTCGTTTTATAACTACGCTCGCTTCAGATCGAGCTCTTTGGCTTTATGCGAATAAATATAATAATCGGAAACAGCCGGGTTATTTTCCCTTGACTTATGAGCGCATTTGTGTTAAAATAAATATGCAAATACAATTAAAAGGAGAAATACTATGACAAACGTAATGTCCAAAACCAAAAGAATAGTTGCTTTACTGCTCGCACTTCTTATGATGCTTTCGGTTGTTCTTGTCTCGTGTGACGAATCGTACGATGACGACGATGATGATACCTACGATAAAGCCGACAAAGACGATGATTCCGATGAAAAAGCCAAATTTTCTCGAGGCGAGACAGACGAGGATATTTATAACAACAAATATTTGGGATTCAAATTTGAAAAGCCGAAATCATGGATATATTCCACCGACGAGGAGATCGCGGAGCTTATGAACATCAGCGTTGAGACCTTCTTTGACGATAAATTCAAAGAAGCGCTCGACAAAAGCGGTTCTATTTACGACATGATGGCTCGTGACACCATTACCGGAGCTAATGTTATCGTGGGATATGAAAATCTTTCCAAAACATATTCTACCAACATAACCGAGGAACAGTATGCGGATGCTGTTAAGGTGAATATTGCGCAGGCAATGGGAATGGAATTTGAATTTGATGAGTACGAAACCGTAAAGCTGGGTAAAACCGAGTTCCTGCGTGTGTCGGGAAGTACGACTTATAACGGAAGTTCTATGATACAGGCGTATTATCTGCACAAGGTGGATGGATATATGGCATTTGTAGTCGTAACTGTTCCGCGCGGATATACTCTGAATGAAATAGAGGGTATGTTAAAATAAATACTTCAAAGGATACCGAAAAGGCGGTATCCTTTTTCCTTTACGAGAAGCTTCTCGCCCGGATTTTCTCCGGATGTTCCGAAAATATCGTGATTTTACTTGACTTTTTTCAGAGCTTTTGCTATAATGTACTATCATATCGCACCGTAAAGTGATGTTTTGTTAGGAGAGATGATTACGATGAAAACTACACGTTCAAATCACGACAAGGTCGGAAAGCTCGTACTGATCGCGCTTCTTACAGCGCTCGTTGCGGTACTCGCTTATTTCGGCGGATTTATAAAGATCGGCGGACTTGCGTCCATTTCGCTCACGCTCATTCCCGTAGTGCTGGGAGCAGTGCTTTGCGGACCTATTGCCGGTGCGTGGCTTGGCGCCGTTGCGGGAGCAGTCTTCTTTATGACGCCTGATGCGGCATTCTGGGTTGGACTCAGCGTTCACGGAACGATAATCACCGTTATGATAAAGGGAATACTTTCGGGTCTTTTCGCAGGACTTGTCTATAAGGCGCTCGAAAAGGTGAACCGTTATCTCGCGGTAGTCGTCAGTGCCATCGTTTGTCCTGTTGTTAATACGGGGATCTTCTTGCTCGGCTGTCTCGTTTTCTTTATGGAAACGGTCGGAAGCGGCGCCGCGGCGAGCTCGATGAGCGTCGGAGGATATCTTATCGTGTTCTTCGTTGGACTCAATTTCGTGTTTGAGCTGCTTACTAACGTGGTGCTCAGCCCCGTTTTCGTACGCGTTCTCGATATTGCGAAAAAGAAATAAACTGTACTTTTGTTATATAACAAAAACACCGCCAACACGTGTTGGCGGTGTTTTATTTTTTCGGTTCGTCGCTTATTCCGAGTATATAATCGGTTGTCACGTTATAAAAACGTGCGAGCTTTATCAGAATGTCGGTTGGAATATCTCGTTGCCCAAGCTCATAGTTGCTGTAAACTTGTTGTGAGCAATTTAGAACTTTTGCTAATTGCTTTTGGGTGAGGTCGTTATCCTCTCGGAGATCTCGTATCCTTTTATACATCATATTAACTCCATTTTTGACAAATTACAAAAATATTATACAAAACCGCAAAATGCAGTATTGACATTTACTGCAAATTGCGGTATAATGGTGTGGATAGCAGGAATGTCGAGTGCTTGCTACATAATTATTGTTTGGAGGAAAATAAATGTTTTGTTCTAAGTGTGGAAAAGAAATCAATGATGAGGCGGTAGTATGCGTTCACTGTGGATGCGCTACCGGAAATTTCAAAAATGAAAAAGAAAAGGATACGCCTATTATAATCAACAATAATAATTCCGCATCTTCTTCTGCCGCTGCATCGGCGGCTGCAGGCGTCGGAGGAAGGATAAGAAGAAAATATTCATTTTTGTTCGATCTTATCATGATATTTTTTACCGGTGGCCTTTGGATAATATGGATGATTTTGCGCCCGAAATATTATTGATCTGAAGAAATTAAAAGTAATATCTTTACAAAGCCGACTTCCCGTGTTATAATTATAAAAAACACTTGTGAGGTGGCGCAAATGAGCGAAATTTACGAAAATCTTTTAACTATAACCAAATACGAGCTTCTCGGCAAGCTTCCCGACCCATTCGTTTTTGACGACGGACACCGTGTTGAGACGGAGAAGGACTGGGCAGAGCGCAGAAAAGAGATATACAAAAGCGCAGTCGAGCTTCAGTACGGAACTATTCCGCCGTCGCCCGAGTCGGTCGAGGTTGAGCCACTTTATCTCGGAGCGGTCGGAAAACCGAGCGGATATAAGGTTACGGTACGTGCAAACGGAAAGTCGCTAAGCTTTAAGATGGTGCTTTTCAGAGCGCGTTCGCTGAAGGCACCCGCCGTTATCTCGGGAGACCTTTGCTTCCAGTACGCTTACGATAAAGAATATATTGAAACTTTTACAAACAGCGACATAAATCTCGTTCTCTTCGACCGTACCGAGATAGCACCCGACATAGCGCCGTACAATCTCAAAAATCTTGGAACTGAGGAGACCTTTGAGTACGCAAGAGGAAAAGAGATAT
Organism: Oscillospiraceae bacterium; assembly: GCA_015064385.1. Classification (GTDB taxonomy): domain Bacteria; phylum Bacillota; class Clostridia; order Oscillospirales; family CAG-272; genus SIG672. Next base: position 4,077 of record SVSI01000014.1, read on the forward strand.
TCGACGGGCTTGACAAGGGCTGTTGCGGCGGTCCGCTTAAGGAGATGTTCCCGGACTACACCTTCGGTGCCGTCGGCGCTTGGGCGTGGGGATATTCGGTTTGCGTGGATGCTCTGACGGTGCTTGGCAACGTTGACACCGATTTTATCGTCTTTACCGGACACTCGCGCGGAGGAAAGGCGGCTGCTCTTGCGGGAGCTATTGACGAGAGAGCAAAAATAGTTAACCCCAACGCGTCCTGCGCGGGAGGATACGGCAGTTACAGAATAAAGATAGAAGCAGTTGCCGAAAACGGCAAGAAGAGTATCAGCGAGCCGATATCAAACATCTTTAAGGTGTTCCCGTCGTGGATGGGACAGGAGCTTCGTCCTTATATAGATAGGGAAGCGGAGCTGCCCTTTGACGCGCACTACCTCAAGGCACTCGTTGCACCGAGAATACTTTTCGTCTCCGAGGCGGCGGGCGATATCTGGGCAAACCCGGTCGGCTCGTATCAGACCACCGAGGCGGCAGCAGAGGTATATAAGTTCCTCGGTTGTGAGGAAAACCTCATCTGGTATTTCAGACGCGGAGAGCATTATCAGAAAATTGAGGATATAGCACAGCTTGTAAATATCATAAATCACGTAAGAGGCGGGGAAGAGCTTAACGATAAATTCTTTAAGCTGCCGTTCAAGAAGCTTGAAAAGGCGTACGACTGGACCTGCCCCGAGAAGAAATAAGCAAAGAGACCGACGGAAGCTCCGTCGGTCTTTTATTTTCCGTATCTCCTGAAAAAATATTGAATTATGTGGATAAACTTGATTTTTTTGGTAAATAATCGGCATAAAAGAAAAATAAATCCAAAGGAGACTTTTATGTTTGACAAAATCATGTACTGGATCGACAGGATATGGGCGTTCGAGCTGGTGAAATTTATCGTTTATCTGCTCGTTGCCCTGATAGTTGCCGGTGTGGCAAAATTTATTGCCGTACGGCTTTTGAAGCTCGTACGTCTTGACAGAGTTCTCGACAAGTGGGGCGTTCGTGACGAAAGGACGGGCGGCACAACGACTCTCGTCGGAAATCTCGTTTACGTAGTCGTTTTGCTTCTTTTTCTTCCTGCTGCGCTCGGCACGCTCGGACTTGAAACGGTGTCGGGACCGCTCTCTCTGCTTGCCGACGCATTCGTGGGGTATATTCCCAACGTCGTTGCGGCGGGAATACTCGTTTACGTTGGAGTGTTTATCGCGGGCATAGTAGGGCAGATCGTCTATTCGCTCCTTCGCAAGACCAAGCTCGATACGCTTATAAACGGTCAAAAGGAGGAAAAGCACGGCGCGATCCTCTCGGATATAATATCGAAGATAGTTTCGGCGGTGATCATCCTTATAACCGTCGTGCAGGCGCTGAGCGTGCTTAACGTGGACGCCATATCAAAGCCCGCGATCAGTATAGTTAACGCGGTGTTCTCGGCAGTACCCTCGATAATTCTTGCTGCGGTCGTAATAGCGTGCGGATTGCTCGTTGCGAAGATAGCGTGCGGACTTCTTGAAAATCTTCTGAACGCCGTAAATCTCGGCGGATTTGTGGGTAAATTTATTCCGCAGCTCAAGGAATCTGCCGTTAAAATAGTCGTCGGTACCGTGCGCGCGCTGATAATCCTGTTCGTTATCGCGCAGGGAGTGGAAGCGCTCGGACTTGGCATATTTACTATTGTCGTGACGGCAATAGTTGCTTATTTACCGATGGTGATAAAGTCTGCCGTTATAGCTCTTGCCGCGTTCGTCGGAGCGTCCGTGATCGAAAACGTGCTCGGAAAGGCGCAGGGGCTCGGCGGACTTGTAAAGATCCTCAAAGCTGCCGTATATACGCTCGCGGCGTTTATGATACTCAGTCAGCTTGATATTGCTTCGACTATCGTTAATACCGCGTTTACCGCGATAATAGTATCTGCCGCGGTAGCGTCCGCTCTTGCCTTCGGTCTCGGTGGCAGGGAGTTTGCAAAGCACACGCTTGACAAGCTGTGTAAAAAGCTCGACGGAGAAAATAAACAGTAAGAAAAAAACGGAAAGTCGTTGACTTTCCGTTTTTTGTTGTTTAGTTGTTAGCGTCGTTGGAAGCCGCTACGGCAGCAGCCATCGCTTTTGCCTGCTCGGCAATGCGATCGTCTTCCGCCTTGTCGATCTGAGCCATAAGAGCGCGCTTAAACTCTTCTTGCTTACGTATGTGGCAGAATTTCAATGATTCTGCGGCGGTCTTAATGGTTATATTTCCGTATCCGAAGATCTTGCCGAAAAGTCCGCTGGAAGTGATAACGCTATCGATCTTCTCAAGGGGTGCATCGAGTGCGGCGGAAGAGAAAATTCCGGACTTTCCGATAATTCTCTTGTTGGTTATAGCAAGCTCGGTGGAGAAATATTTAATAATAGCAGATACAAAGGAAATGAAGAATATAAGAGTAACGATAATGAAGGGGATTCTGACGATCGAGATTACCTTCGCTACTATCTTATCCATTATGTCTTCAAGGGTACTGCTTTCTTTTTCGTCTTCTTCGTCTTCGAAGATTTCCGTGTCCATGTCTTCATTGAAATCATTTAATTCTTTGCGGAGATCTGCTTCTGCAATTGATTCGATCAACTGACCGATAAACGAATTTTCGGCTTTTTCTTCAATCGACTCAGCAGCGGAAGTTACTATAGATTTCGGTACTACGATAGTAACGATGATCATAGCTAACAGGAATATTCCTGCGATAATGGGTTTTGCGAAACTGCGAATGGCAGTTCTTACTACGGTTTCATTTCTGTTGAGATTTTTTTCGACATATTTTCCCATGTCAAAATCCTCCTTAAAAGTACAAAATTTGAAATGCAAATATATTTTAACCTATTTTAGGTTAAAAGTCAATAGAAAATTTACAATTTCTTATAATATTCTACAGTAATGTATAGGGCTCGCCCTAATTCGGCATAGGAAGTAGAATGATGTACAGAAGAATAAGAGATCTCCGCGAGGATAACGATCTGAATCAAACCCAGGTGGCAAAAATGCTCGGAATGTCGCAAACGGGATATTCAAAATACGAGACCGGTGAAAACGATATTCCGACCGCCGTTTTAATAAAGCTCGCCGAGTTTTACGGCACGAGCATAGATTATCTGCTCGATCAGACAGATGAAAGAAGACGATATCAGTAATTTGCGACCGATAAATCCGCAGTTTTCCTGCGGATTTTATTTTTTTACTTGCAAAAACAGAACTAAGATGTTATACTTAAAGAGTATAAAAAAAGTTAAGCCGAAAGGAAAGAACACAATGGCACTTCTTACGCTTAAAGACGTCGGAAAAATATACGTCTCCGACGGAAACGTATCGGTCGGAATACGCGGGGTAAACCTCTCGTTCGACCGCGGTGAGTTCGTTGCCGTAACGGGTAAGTCGGGATCGGGTAAATCGACGCTTCTTAACGTTATCAGCGGAATGGACTCTTACGAGGAGGGAGAGCTTTACATTGAAGGTCAGCCCACCTCGCACTATATGCAGTATGATTGGGAGCAGTACAGAAAAGAGTACATATCCTTCATATTTCAGGACTACAACATAATCGAGAGCTTTACCGTTCTTCAGAACGTAGAGCTGTCCCTTATGCACATAAGCGATAAAAAGGAGCGCAGAAAAAGAGCGCTCGAGCTGCTTGACAGAGTTGGAATGACCTCTCATATAAAGCACAAGGGAAGTAAGCTCTCGGGCGGACAGAAGCAGAGAACGGTAATCGCCCGTGCGCTTGCAAAGGATAGCCCCATTATCCTTGCCGACGAGCCGACGGGAAACCTTGACAGCGCAACCTCAAAGGAAATAATCGAGCTGCTCAGAGAGGTATCAAAGGATAAGCTCCTTATCGTGGTAACTCACAATTTCGAGCAGGTCGAACAATGTGCTACCAGACACATAAGAGTTTTTGACGGTGCCATTGAATCGGATCACGTTATCTCACACGTCGAAGCGGTGAAAGAAACTGCTTCTCAGGAAAAGCTCTCGAAGTCCGAAAAGCGTCGCGGCTCGGGAGATATAAGAAACGGAATCGCGCTCGGACGCGCCATTTTCGGCGCAACGCCCAAGCTGTCATTCTTCTTTTGTATGCTTATGATAATCGGCGCTCTCGGAATTTTTCTTGTGACGTCACTTTGTGCTTCGGCATCCGAGATATTTGAAAAGAGCTATATGTTTGAGCGTATAGACGGGCGCGTTATTATAACCACGCGAGACGGAAGCGTTATCTCAAGCGAGGATGCAAAAAAGCTTGCGGACGATTTCGGAGCGGATAGCTATCTGCGTTACGACGTTCTTCTCGACGAGGAGTATGCAAACCGAGCAAAAATATCGCTTGGCGGCGGAAGGTACGACTTTATTGATATTCGCTGTACTTATAACGAGGATTTCGGCGACGATATTATCGGCAGATATCCTAAAAAAGACGGCGAGGTATTCCTCTACCTGCCCATTTCACAGCAGGATAATTTCGGAAAAGACGCTATTGAGACAGATAAGATACAGCTCAACAACGTTGAGGTCGAGGTTGTCGGAATCAAGTATTTTTACGACAATAATCTGGACGCAAAGTGCCTTCTTACCGAAAAGGGCTTTGATACCATAACGGCAATGTATTATCTGTGTGTGAGAAGCTATCCGAATATTACGCTTTACGGAAACTCGGACAAAAACATGGGAAACAGAAATATGATCCTTTCGTCCTACGATCTTGAGGATTCTAAAATATTTATTCCCGATATTTCCAAAAACAACGGAGTTTCGTCTGTCAGCATAGATGCAAGCTATCAAAAATACGATTACTACGGATCGATAGATCATTCAAATGACGTCTTTTCCGTTCAGAAGATCTTTGGAGAAGAGTATTTCTCAGACGGAAAATTAAAGATCAACACCTACGGCGAGCCCTCTTCAAGCATTATCGTAATGAGCCCCGACCTTGTCCGCGAGATTGCGTTTGAGGTGCTTGAGAAATCTTACAGACAGATGTCTCTCTTCTACGAAAACAACGAAGAGGCGAGCGAGGCGGCAAAGAAGCTTTACGACGCGGGATATATAGCCGTAACATCGGAGGCGACCTACGAGCCCGACGCTTTTGAGATCATAGTAGGACTGATATCGGGTATTATGATGGCGTTTCTTTGGGTGATGGCGATAATCTTCCTTGCATTCTTTATAGGACTTTGCTCGAGCCGTACGCTCGGCGCGTTCAAGGGAGATATGGCTATTATGCGTTCGATGGGAATTCCGGTAAGATCCATTAAGGTGGGAATGTACGTTCGTATGCTTATGGCACTCATTCCTGCGTATATATGCGTTTGCGCGGCGGCGTATCTCATATTCACGAGCCCGTCGGCTAACGAGCATTTCGTGTATCTGTACGCTTGGCATTACGCCGTTATTTTCGTCGGAATGCTCCTTCTCACCGTAAGGATCACGCGCAAGCAGGTAAAGAAGCTCTTTGATACGAGTGTTAAGAAATCTCTGAAGGGAGGCGCTGCGGAATGATCAGAATTAAAAATCTTAATAAGTTCTTCAACAAGGGCAGACAGAACGAGATACACGTTATAAACAACGTGGATCTTGAGTTCCCCGACAGCGGAATGGTTGCCGTTTTCGGTAAGAGCGGATGCGGAAAGACCACCCTTCTTAACGTAATAGGAGGTCTTGACTCCTTTGCAAACGGCAGTATTGAAATAGACGGAAAAAGTATCCGTAAGGACACGGACGCTACCCGAAACGAGTACGTCGGATATATCTTCCAGAACTATAATCTCCATAAGACCGAGACCTGCTTTGATAACGTCGCGGCGGCACTCCGTCTTTGCGGAATGACCGACAAAAAGCTTATCGAGGAGAGAGTAAACGCCGCTCTTGCAAACGTCGGAATGGAAAAGTACGCACAGCGTACTCCCGATACACTTTCGGGTGGACAGCAGCAGAGAATAGCTATTGCGCGTGCAATAGTAAAAAATCCGCGAATAATCCTTGCCGACGAGCCGACGGGTAACCTTGACGAGGCGAACACGGTTATGATAATGGATCTTTTGCGCCAGATAGCAAAGGATCATCTCGTTATTCTCGTTACCCACGAGGTAAATCTCGTTGATTATTACTGCGATCTCGTTATCGAGCTGAAGGACGGACGCGTTGAAAAGATCAGAACCAACAACGCGGCGGGCGGATACTCGACCAAGGACAAAAACACCCTCTATCTCGGAGAGCTTGAAAAGACAGAAATAAGCGGCAAGGGCGCGCTGGTCGAATACTACGGAGAAGCTCCCGAGGAGCCGATAAAGCTTAAGGTCGTAAGCAGCGGCGGTAAGCTTTATATAAAAGTGGACACTCCCAGAGTACAGATAATAGACGAGTACAGTGAGATAAAGCTTCGCGATGGAGTATATGAGGAAAAGAGGGCAAAGGGCGAGGGCTCCGCACACGTTGATATGTCAAAGCTTCCTGCCTTCAAGGGAAGCAGATTCGGACGTCTTTTCACCTTTATTTCCTCGTTAAAGAGCGGATATAAGGCAAACTTCAGACAGGGCAAGTTCGGCAAAAAGCTGCTTCGCGGATGTATGTGTATGTTCGCGGCGGTGATAGTACTTATGACCGCTCTTTTCGGAACGGCGTTTAAGACTCTGCAGGACGTTCAGGGCTCGTATAATCACAACGTTTTCTATCTTTACACTCCCGACGCGAAAACCTCCGAGGCGATACACGCCGCACTCGGCAAGGATGAGAGTGCAATAGATTTTCTGTGTCTTGATTACGAGTTTTCCCCGCAGGGTGACAAAGAGATAGGTTTCTCACTTAACTATTTCGAGACCTTTAACCTTGGCCCCTACGATCAGGGTATAACGGCAAACGCGGTCTATCTCGGTATGTCGCTTGCCGACGGCCTTGAGCTCGTAGCCGGTAAAAACGACGACCTTTCAAACGAGGAGATACCCATAACCACCGCAGTAGCGGATAAGCTGATTGAAAACTCCTCGGTCGGATTTATCAGCACGTATAATGACCTTATCGGTCTTTCAACGCCGTCTTTTTATTACCGCGAAAGCAGTATGAGAGTTGCCGGTGTAGTCGAGTCGAGCGAAAGCGCGGTTTACGTCAGCGATATGGCTCTTGCAAGCCGTGTAATGATCGCTTCGGGAGCGAGCATAATGCTTGACAGCGAGATCGATGACGAAATGAAGGTCGAAAACGGCGAGACCGTTCTCCTCATACGCAGCTACGATAAGGAATCCGATCTCCCCGAGATCGGTGCCAAGGTCAAGATAAACGGCAAGACGTTTGAGGTCTCCGATCTTATGGTCTATTATTACGACTACGATATGTGGCTTGAGGGCAACGGCATCAAAAAGCTTGACGAAAGAGAATATTTTATAGAAAAGTTCGTTGAGGAGTATCCCGAGTACACCAAGGAGTACGTCGAATCGCATTGGGTTGAAGAATACAATAATTTCAAAAACGAATATTACTACGAGTACTACGATTACAAATATGATAAGCTCGACGAGTTTCTTAAGCACAGACACGTAATAAGTCCCGACATGGATACGTGGCTCTATTTCGAGAAGGGAGTAGAGAATATCAAATACATATATGCGTCCGAGGAATACTACAAGGCGATCGTTTATAAAAAGCTTCGCGGACAGTATCCGACGTATGATCAGATGTGGGGAAATAACGACAAAAACGCGCTCTATGAAACTCTGCCGAACGTGTATGAGGATACCGAAGAAGCAAGAAGAATGTACGAGGACGAGTTTTATCGAAGCAACGGCGGCGGATATATGTTCCAGTACGGAAACTCCTTTATCATAAACGAAAAGGACTATATCGAGGTGGCAAGCAGGATAGGAATGACCGATGATATAAACTTCAGAGGTCAGGATGAAGGTGTTGAAATGGGCCCCGTATATTACGCGGGATACGCTCCGACAGCTTATACGGTGATCCACTCGAAGGATCCCGAAAAAACGCATGCATTTCTTAAGGAAAACTTTTCCTATCTCGATACAGAAAGCGAATATATGCCCGAGATCCTTGCTCCGAGCGATATATTTGAAAATAACGTCAGAAACGTCAAGAGTCAGATGATAGGCGAGTTTATCACGATGGGAATAATGATTGCGGTAATGAGTCTGTGTATGTATTTCATAATGCGCTCCTCGCTTATGAGCAGAATAAAGGAAATAGGTATCTATCGCGCGATCGGCGTTTCAAAGAAGAATCTTGCGTTCAAATTCCTCGTTGAGTCGCTCGTTCTTACCTCGCTCACCGTTGTTATCGGATATATAATAACGAGCATCTTTATAAACGTTTCGCTCGGACTCTCCACGATGGTAGAGAAAATATTCTACTACCCCACGTGGCTTGCGGGAGCGGTACTCGTAATACTGCTTCTCATTTGTACTGTTTGCGGATGTCTGCCGATATCCTCACTCCTGCGTAAAACTCCGAGCGAGATCATCGCAAAGTACGATATTTAAGAATAAAACAAAAAAATTCCGACGAAAGTCGGAATTTTTTGTTTGTGTTTGTTTAAGTTTACCACTTAAGATCGGGAAAATATTTGTTTATAATTTCGTATATTACACCCGACTCGTCATACGCGCGCCTAGTGTCTTTAAGCACAAATCCGGTGGGATGGAGCGCGTATTCGTTGTCAAGAGCGAGTATGTAGAGCACGGGTACGCAGTTGCAAGCCATGTCCACGTCGGTCCATTCGAGGTTGGAAAGTGCGGAAATTAACTGCTCGGCTTCTTCGTCTTCAAGAATTATCGGCTCCGGCTCTTCGACGGTGTTTGCGACGATCGTTACCATCGGGATATCCCACTCGTCGGTCAAGCTTGAGGAAAAGTACTTTTGTACGATTTCCTCTATCACAAAGTAACCGTCGGAGGTGCTTTTTACGCCTTGCTCTATGTGATCGTCTTTGAAGCTGTACATTGTTTCTCCTACAAAAATGACGCAAAGGGGCATGCAGTCACAGGGACCGGTGTCTTCCCATGCGGCAGATCGGAGCGCATCTCTGACGGTTTTTGCCTCGTCTTCGCCCAATACGACCTCGTCTCCATCACATACGATCTTTACGGTTTCGTTTGCGATGGGTTGTCCGGAAGGATCGGAATCCGTTTGCCCGGTCGGACCTCTGTGGCAGCCGGTAAGCGTCAAAACGAGCACTAAAAGTAGGGCGCAAACTAAAGTTAACTGCTTTTTCATAGTGAACTGCCTCCTGATTTGAAATTTTGATCTGAAAGAAAGGAAGGTCGTGGGGTCAGGTGATTATTCAAACAGCTCTTTTTCAAGCATATCAACGAGCTCGGAAAGTCGGTCAACGACAGCCATAAAGGTCTCTTTTTTGCTGAAATCTATACCCGCCTCGCGTGCTTGATCGATGGGGTATTTGCTTCCGCCCGATTTTAAGAGTCCGATATAGTTGTCAAACGCGCCCTCCTTGTTTTCTTTTACCGCGCGATAGAGCGCGAAGCTTGCCGCAAAGCTGGTGGCGTACTGATAAACGTAAAAGGGAGTATAGAAAAGGTGAGGGATATACGCCCAAATGTACTGCTTGACTTTTTCCTTTGAAATATCTATGCCGTAATACTTTTTATACAGCTTTATCATAAGGTTTGAGAGGACCACGTGGTCGATCGGCTCGTCATTTTCGACCATCTTGCTGACCTCGTACTCGTAGGTGGCAAACAGCGACTGACGGTAGAAGGTCGCGACTATCTCGTCTATCGCCTTCTGGAGGAGCATTATCCTTTCTTCCTTTGACGTGTTGCCCGACTTTATGAGGTGATCGAGAAGCATGTGCTCGTTAAAGGTAGAGGCGATCTCGGCAACGAATATCGTGTACTGCTGAAGCTTCGTCGGCTGTGACTCGTGAGTGTATAGCGTGTGTATCGAATGTCCTGCCTCGTGTGCTACGGTGAATACGTCGTCAAGGGTGCTCGTGTGGTTAAGGAGAATAAAGGGATGCGCGTCGGCTACGCTCGAGGAGTATGCTCCGCTGCGTTTGCCGTCCTGCTCGTAAACGTCCACAAATCCCTCGCGAAGTGCTTCGCGCGCCTTGTCCCGGAAATCCGCGGGAGTGTTTTCAAGCGATGCGAAGAAGATGTCCCTTGCCTGCTCGTAGGAGTATTTTTTATCCGAGTGTGCAAGCTCGATAAATCTGTCGTACGAGCGGTGCGCCTTAAGACCGAGATACTTTTTGCGTATCTTGTAGTATTTTTTTAGCGCCTTTGTGTTCTTGCCGGCAACCGCGATCAGCGTTTTGAATACACTTTCGGGAATGTTGTTATCAAAAAGGCGGGACGAGAGTATCGAAGAATAGTTTCTTGCCTTGACGTTCGCCTTTTCGCTGTTCATAACCAGAGAATATATCTCTGCGTAAGTGTTTTTGCAGTCGTCGTAAGATGAGAAGATCGCTTCAAATACCTTTTTTCTGTCGGACGCGCTCTTTGCGTCGGCAATAAGTGCTCTCCAGTTGCCCTGAGTTACGGTAACTTTTCCCGTGCTGAGCTTAACGGTCTTGTTCTTGCCGTCCGCTATTGAGAGCTTTGAATAAAGCTCGGATGCCGAATTGACCACGGGAGAGTAGTAGGAAAGCAGCTTTTCTTCGCTTTCCTTAAGGACGTGCTCGTTTCCTCTGAAGAGCTTTTCCATTATGAAGCGGTAGGACTCAAATCTCGGATTTTCGTCTATAAAAGCAAAGACCTTATCCTTTCCGAGCGAGAGTATCTCGGGTGCCTCAAAGGAGGTCGCCTGCTCGAGATTTGCAAGCAGATTCATAACGCGAGCCACCGTTGCCGCGCTTTCGATATCTTTTTTATTCAGGTCGCTTTTCAGGTGAGAGTACTGATATACCTTAAAAAGCTTTTTTTCAAATTCCTCTGAAAGAGTAAAATATTCCGCGAGCTTTTCGCTGTCTGCAAGGGTACCCTTGTAGGCGCCGAGGCGGGGAATATATCCGGCAAGCGAGTCAAACTCGCTTCTGAATTCTTCTTCAGTTTTGTAAAAATAGGAAAGATCCCAGTTGTTCATTCGTTTTCTCCTTAAAACATCTTATATATAAATTATACACCAATTTTTATTGCTTGTCAATAAAGTTTTGCCGTGACTCGCCGCATATTATTCGGCCAAAGGGAATAATATGTGTGCTATTATCTCGTGTGTGCAAACACACAAAAACGCGTTTGTTATTCTTTTCTGTTCATTTCTGTGCCGACAGAAACGAACCAAAGAGCGGCTGTTAGGGAGGGAGACCCTCCCTTCAGGAAACACCCACCCCTTGCGGCAAAAGCGCTCCCAACGCGTGTCGCGCTTTGCCCGCCGCGAAAAAACGCGGCGAAACGGTCAGGCGCGGCGCGGATGGGCGCCTTTGATAGCTCCTGCGGATGTGGTGTGCAATTATCAAAATTTACGAAAATTGAAATTCACCGGTAGGGGTCGGCGCCTTCGACGACCCGCAATCCCCGATAAATAAAATTCGAAGAAGGAGTCCGCACGAACACACGAAAACGCGTTTGTTATTCTTGTCGTTCATTTCTGTGCCGACAGAAACGAACCAAAGAGCGGCTGTTAGGGAGGGAGACCCTCCCTTCAGGAAACACCCACCCCTTTCGCAAAACGCTCCCAACGCGTGTAGCGCTTTGCCCGCCGCAGAAAATGCGGCGGCAAACGGTCGGCGCGGCACGAATGGGCGCCTTTGGTAGCTCCTGCGGATGTGGTGTGCAATCATCAAAATTCAAAAGAATTTAATTTCACCGGTAGGGGTCGGCGCTTTCGACGACCCGCAATCCCCGATAAATAAAATTCGAAGAAGGAGTCCGCACGAACACACGAAAACGCGTTTGTTATTCTTTTCGTTCATTTCTGTGCCGACAGAAACGAACCAAAGAGCGGCTGTTAGGGAGGGAGACCCTCCCTTCAGGAAACACCCACCCCTTGCGGCAAAGCGCTCCCAACGCGTGTCGCGCTTTACCCGCCGCGAAAAAACGCGGCGAAACGGTCAGGCGCGGCGCGGATGGGCGCCTTTGATAGCTTCTACGGATGCGGTTTGCAATCATCAAAATGTACGAAAATTGGAATTTATATCGGTAGGGGTTGTCGCATTTCAAGGGCATAAAAACACCCACGGAAATCTCGTCCGTGGGTGAATTTTTTAATTTTGTGAAATCGTGTGATGTAAGAACGCGGCGGTCTTCGCCGAAGGATAGGCGCCTTAAAACAGACGGGGATGCCAACTATTTATTATTCCTTAAGATTTTGTCGGGAAATACAGTTGCGTTAATTAAATCGGCGGGATCGATTTCCAAAGCGTCGGCGATATTGAAAAACACATCCAACGAGAAAGGACGAACCAAACCGGGCGCTTCGATAGCGCTGATATGCGAACGGCTAACATTTGATTTCTCGGCAAGCTGCTCTTGCGACATACCGCGCATTTTGCGTAGTGCGGCGATGGCAATGCCCAGTTGAATAAATCTATCTCTATTCTTGAATTCTATTTCTTTGCTCATCTTCGCTCACCAACCTCTCTATGTATAATTATACTTTTAACTAATTTGTTTTGCTGTATTCAATATAGAGCACTTGACTAATATATAGAGCAAAAGTATAATAATAAGAGATGATGCGCAAAATATCGCGCATTGACTTTTTGAAAGGAGGATCGGACTATGCAAGAAAACACCTGCTGCTTTTTCGGTCACAGAACAATAAACGAGACTGAAGAGCTGCGAAAAAAAATTATTCAAGCCGTTGAAAAGCTTATTACGGAAGAAAACGTCGATGTCTTTTTGTTTGGCAGTAAAAGTCGATTTGACAGTCTGTGCCTCGAGCTTGTAACCGAGATAAAAGAAAAATACCCTCACATAAAACGGATCTACGTGAGGGCAGAGTTTCCCGTTATAAGTGATGAGTATAAGACCTATTTGCTGAAGTCGTACGAGGACACCTATTATCCGGAGCGGCTTGTAGGCGCAGGCCGGGCAATATATGTTGAGCGCAACCGCGAAATGATAGACGGTAGTCGCTTCTGTATCGTTTACTGCGACGGGGAAAATGAATATAAAACTCGCAAGAGCGGCACAAAAATCGCTATGGACTATGCACTGAAAAAGGGAAAGGAGATTATCTGCTTTCCCGGTTAAAAGAGTACGAATTTTTATAAAAAACAAAAACACCCACGGAAATCTCGTCCGTGGGTGAATTTTTTAATTTTGCGAAATCGTGTGATGTAAGAACGCGGCGGTCTTCGGGGATTTCGGATTTGTGAAAAATTCCTCGGGCGCCGCGTCCTCCTCGATAAGTCCGTCTGCAAAGAAGACTACTCGGTCTGCAACGTGTCTTGCAAACTCCATTTCGTGCGTGACCACTATCATAGTGCGTCCCTGATCCTTTAGCTCCTTTATTACTCGAAGTACCTCTCCCGTAAGCTCGGGATCAAGCGCCGAGGTCGGCTCGTCGAAGCAGAGTACTGCGGGCTCCTGCGCGAGTGCGCGGGCTATCGCCACTCTCTGCTGCTGACCGCCCGAGAGCTGCCAGGGGTAGTTGGACATCTTATCTTCAAGTCCCACTCCGCGAAGAAGTGATTTTGCGCGCTCCTTGTTTTCTTCAAGCGCCGCCGCGGTCATAGCACGGCGTTCGCGGAAGGATGTTTTCTGCGCGCGTATCTTTTCTTTGGTACGAAGCTGAAGGGGAAGATATACGTTTTCAAGCGCGGTATATTGAGGAAAGAGGTTAAAGGACTGGAACACGAGTCCTAATTTAAGTCGCATCTCGCGTATTTCGGAGGTGCTGTACGTACGGCTTGCATCAAAGTGAAAGCCGCCCTCGATCTCTATGGTTCCCTCGTTTGCCATCTCAAGGAAATTGAGACAGCGCAGGAAGGTGGTCTTTCCGCCGCCCGACGATCCGATAACCGCAACGACCTCGCCCTTTTCCATGGAAAAGTCGATGCCGTGCAGGACTTTTGTGGCGCCGAACTGCTTTTTCAGATTTTTAATTTCAAGAAATGCCATTGTTCTCGCCCTCCTTAAACCTTATAGTAGTCCAACTTCTTCTCGCACCAGCGGAAGAAAAGGGTGAGAATTCCGACGAATATCAGGAAGAATACCGCGATATAGAACATCGGCCATACGAGACCTCTTGAGAGAAAGTCCATCTCGTTTACGAAGAAGATCTCGGCAACCGCGATGACGCGGGCAAGGGAAGTATCCTTTACGAGCGTTATTACCTCGTTACTCATAGGGGCGAGTATTCTTTTTACGACCTGCATAAGAACGACCGTGAAAAAGGTCTCTTTTGCGGTCATACCGAGCACCTGTGCCGCCTCGTACTGACCTTTGGGTATGCTTTCGATACCGCCTCTGTATATTTCGGAGAAATAGCAAGCGTAATTTATGACGAACGCAACGAGTGCGGCGTTAAATCGTGCGTGCTCTCCCGTGAAAAGCTGAACCTTAAAGAGCATTCCCGGAACGTAGAACACCACGAAAAGCTGAAGCATAAGCGGTGTTCCGCGGATTATCCAAACGAACGTGCGGCTGAGCCAGGAGAGGGGCTTAAACCTTGACATTGAGCCGAAGGCGATAACGAGTCCGAGCGGGAGCGCAAACACGAGCGTGAGGATAAAGAGCAGACAGGTGCTCTCAAAGCCCTCAAGGAGCTTTGAGGTTATTTGCCAAAAATTCATTCTGCTTTACCGATGTTGGGGATAAGATCGTTGGAAAGCTCGTATTTTCCTGCAAGCTCGGCAAGAGTGCCGTCTGCGGAAAGAGCTGCGATCGCCTCGTTGATCCTTGCGGTGAGATCGCTGCCCTTACGGCAACCGATAGCGTAAACCTCGCTCTCGGGCTCGTAAGCACTGTTGGTGGCAAGGGAAGCGTAGTCACCCTGACCTACCATAGCGCGTGCCATCTGGTAGTCGATAACCGCAAATTCAGCGTTGCCCGAAACGACTTCCATAAGCGCAGCTGCCTGCGAATCAAAGAGAGTAACGTTTTCAGCATTGCCCGAAAGCTCAACTGCAACGCCTTCACCCGAGGAGCCGCCCTCTGCAACGCCCTTCTTGCCTGCAAACGCTTCCTTGGTGTTAAGAGTTGCGAGTGCGTCTGCCTTGGTCACGATGCACTGGCGGTTTTCGAGGTAAGAGTAGGTGAAGTCAACGTACTCGGTACGCGAAACGCCGTCCTTCTCCATACCGTAAGTAAATCCGTTCCAGATAAGGTCGATAGCGCCGCTGTTAAGCTCAAGATATTTGTTGGGCCATTTGATGACTTGGAACTTTGCCTCAAGTCCGAGCTTTGCCGCAACTGCGTTTGCAAATTCGGTGTCGAAGCCGGTGAGGTTGCCGTCAGCATCGAAATAGTTCATGGGCTCGTAAAGGGTAATTCCGCAAACGAAATATCCCTTTTCTTCAATGGTTTCCCAGTCGGTCTTCTTCTCTGCGGTGCAGGAGGAAAATCCGATTACCGAGGTGAGTGCGAGTGTAAGTGCGAGAATAAATGTTAAAATGCGTTTCATAATAAAAATTCCTTTCTTTTTTGCTTTAGCGAGATAAAGCGATTAAGTATCACTATAATACTACATTTTTTTCGCTTTGTCAAGGGTAAAGCAAATATATTGTAAAGAAATTTGACTTTTTGAAGTGTGATTTTCAGTATTAAACAAAAAAGGACTTGACAAATCGAAAGAAATATTGTATTATTGTGTTAGTGAGGTAATACACTTTTTAATGAAAAGAGGGGGTGAAGATACCGAAAATGGAATGGACACTTGACAAAAGCCGTCCTATATGTCCGCAGATATGCGAGCAGGTCTGTCTGAGGATAGTGCTCGGTGAATTCCAAGCGGGCGAAAGGTTACTCTCGGTAAGAGACGTAGCGCTTGCGGCGGGAGTGAACCCGAATACCGTGCAAAAATCCTTTGATATTCTCGAGGAGAAGGGAATACTCTATTCTCAAAGGGGCTCGGGCTGGTTCGTATCGGAGGACGTCGCCTCGGCACGCGAAATGTACTCTGAAATATTAAACGAAAAGACGGCAGAGTATTTTTCGGCAATGCGTGCTCTCGGAATGGATCACGAGCAGACTAAAAAATACGTCTCCGAGTGGATCGCACAGAAAGAAGACTGAAACTTTAAGAAAGGAATTTAAGCTATGAGTGAAAAACTGCTTTGTCTTGAAAACGTAGTCAAGAGATATTCAAACGTCCTTGCATTAAATAATGCTACCTTTTCTCTTGACAGCGGAAAAATAGTCGGACTTCTCGGACCTAACGGTTCGGGCAAGACGACACTTATAAAAATACTCAACGGACTTCTGACCGCCGACTCGGGGAAGGTTGAGATAAACGGGCTTGCACCCGGCGTTGAGACCAAAAAGATAGTTGCCTATCTTCCCGACAACAACTATCTGAACTCTTATATGACCGTTCGTCAGATCGTGAACTTCTTTAAGGACTTTTATGACGATTTCAGGGAAAATCTTGCGTACGAAATGCTCGAAAAGCTCGGGATTTCTCCCGATACCAAGCTGAAAACTCTTTCCAAGGGTAACAAGGAAAAGGTCTGCCTTATTCTGACTATGAGCAGAAATGCCAAGCTTTACGTGCTTGACGAGCCGATTGCCGGAGTTGATCCTGCGGCAAGAGATTATGTCATACGCACGATAATAAACAACTACAATCCCGAGGCGACCGTTCTTATCTCAACGCATCTTATATCGGACATCGAGCAGGTGCTTGACGAGGTAATATTCATAAGGGACGGAAGCGTCGTTCTGCACAAGTCGATCGACGAGATAAGAGAAGAGCACGCCAAGAGCGTTGACGAGCTCTTCAGGGAGGTGTTCAGATGGTAAAGAAGCTGTTTAAGCACGAAATAGTATCCTATTTGCGTACGCTTTTACCCGTTAATCTTATCGTACTCGCCATTGCGATAATGACGAGAGTGGTGCTGTTTTTTGAAAATGACAGTATAATATACGGCTTGGTCGCCGGCTCTTCGATCGTTATGCTCTTTGTCGGAATCATTGCCTGCATATACATGACCTTTATAGTGTCAATAGTGCGCTTCTACAAAAATCTTTTTACCGCAGAAGGGTACCTTATGTTCACTTTGCCGGTAACTCCTACTCAGCATATTTTTGTCAAGCTCCTTACCGCAATGCTCTTTGAGGTGATCGCGATAGTTAATATAATTCTCTCGATGACGATATTTATCTCGGGAGAGCTTTTCGTTGAGATACTCAAGGCGCTCGGATATCTCCTTAAGGACCTTTTCTCAAGTCCTCACGCCGTTTTCTACTTTATCGAGGTACTGATCGGAATACTGATCGCGGGAGCGTACGCTTACCTTCTTTGGTACGCTTGCATCTCGCTCGGTCAGCGTTCTCGCAAAAACCGCATAT
Organism: Oscillospiraceae bacterium; assembly: GCA_015064385.1. Lineage (GTDB taxonomy): Bacteria > Bacillota > Clostridia > Oscillospirales > CAG-272 > SIG672. Next base: position 21,536 of record SVSI01000014.1, read on the forward strand.
TTATGGCAGTTCTTGCGTATTTTGCGTATTATATGATAACCCAGATAGTTGCTACCGTATTTATGATAGTGGTTATGATACTCGGTTCGGCGGGAGTTCTTGAGAACTTTGCTAACTTCTTCGTTTTGCACCCGTATGCTTCCGTTCATATCTTACTTATCGCTTATGATCTCTTTATGGCGGCACTCGGAACGCTGTTCTTCTTCATAGTAAGAAACACTATGAAAAACAAGCTCAACCTTGAGTAAAGGGGGAAGACACAAGTGAAGAAATCTGTTAGAATAGTTTCCCTAGTCATCTCTCTCGTACTGATCGTATGCTCGCTCGTCGGATGCGTTGATCTCAATGAAATGCGAGAGCTTCAGTGCTTTTATAACGAAGATGGGTCTATTGAGTATAACGGAAACATTTATAAGGCACTGCCGTACTGCAAGGATCTGAGTCCAACGAAAAGCAAGAATATACACGTCACCGAAAAGGACGTTCCCGTTCTTCTTTCGGAAATGTACGGAAACTTGTGCTATGTCAGTAACGACGGGCTGTTTATCATGGATTATACGTACGGATACGGCGAAAACACATTCTGCTACTGCCGTGAGGATAAATATAACGAGATATTGGCACGAATAGAAAAGGGCGCTGCGCTGAACGGCTACTGCTATGTTTATTACGATTCCACGATCGAACAAGAACGTGTATATGAGTTCTCACAGCGCGAGATAGATGCGATAAACGAAACGCTCGCGAGCGAGCCACTCACCGTGCCGAGCGGCACGACGGTATCCTGGGACGATATTATCGAGGTCAGCCGTTGCAGTGAAGATCTTCTTTTCAAGAATCGAGCGTTTGATCTGTATATCGTTGACGGCGAATGCTCTATTATAATGTACGATGATGCAAACGAACGGATATTTTATGTGGCATCCGAACCCAACAATGCGATTTTTGCCGAAATATTCGAAAATCTGCACAACTCGTAAATTCAAATAAATACACCCCTGCGGTAGCTCCGCAGGGGCGTTCTTTTTTGTCAAATTATCTCTATCTGGCACATTTTCATGGCGTTCATGGCGTTTTCGTGGCTTTCCGGGGTGACTCCGGCACAGCAGGACGAGTCAACCTTGACCTTTACCTCGGGCAAAAACGCCTTTATCGTGAGCGCGTTTGAGATCACGCATATATCGGTACAAAGACCGATAAGCGTTATTTCGCTTATCTCCTCCTTTTGGTGCATCTTTTCGAGGAGCTCTGCAAGCTCTCTTGAGCCGAAGGTGGGCTTGTCGATAACGTCGGTCCTGCGAAGTGCGTCGAGCTCGGGGTGTATCTGCCAGCCATTCGTGCCGCGGATGCAGTGGGGAACGGGAAGATTTTTGCCTTCCTGCGTTTCCATATAATTTTCCTCGTGTGTATCGCGTGTGAAAAAGACCTTGCCGTCAAAATCTTTTATCTTGTTTTTTACCTTTTCAACGATGGCAAGCGCCTCGGCAGTTCCGAGTGCACCGTCTATAAAATCGTTTTGCATATCGATTACCAGAAGTATTTTTTGCATTTTATTTTCTCCTTTGTGCGAAAAGTCTTTTTCATTATACACCCCTTTTCGGCTTTTTTCAATACCTGCGGAGCGTATGATAAAAAAATAACGGAAAGGCAAGAAAATATCAAATTCCACTTGAAATTTTATAAAAATATGATATAATCAAATTTAGAATGGGGTAGGATGTGAGTTTGCGATAAAAAGGAGATCGCAAACGAATCTGAAACCCGCTTATTATACAATGATTTTATGAAAATTAAGAATAAAAAGAGAAAGGGTTATTTCTATGAGTAACACAAACAAAAGCATCACCCTGCTTTTCGACGAAGGTACTTTCGTTGAAACCGGCGCCTACGTTACCGTGTGCGGCGAGGACGCAAAATCGTCCGGAGCGTTCTGCGGATACGGCTCGATAAACGGTGCGCTCGTATATGCGTTCGCGCAAGACTTTTCGGTTGAAAAGGGCGCGCTCGGCAGAGCACAGGCAGAAAAAATTTGCGCGCTCTACGATATGGCGATCAGCAACGGAGCTCCCATTATCGGAGTTTTCAGCAGCGCAGGCGTAAGAGTTGCGGAGGGATCCAAGGTTCTTGCCGCGTACGGCAAGCTTCTTGCAAAGATCAACGCCGCTTCGGGCGTTATTCCGCAGATCGCGGTAGTGGATGAGATCTGTTCGGGCCTTTCGGCAGTAGCGGCGGCATCGTTTGACCTCGTTATCGCCTCCGACGCATCGAAATTCTACATCACTCCTCCCAGCGTTGCCAAGGCAAACGGCAATAGTGAGGCGGGCAGTGCAAAGTGTGCTTTTGAAAACGGAAATATAGACGTTCTTTGCGACAGCGCAGAAGCGGCTCTTGCAAAGGCGCGTGAGATCGTTACCGTTCTTCCTCAGAACTCGTCTCAGGGATATGCTTACGCAGAAGCGTTCGACGATTCTATGAGAGCAAGTCTCGATCTTGAAAACGCAAAGGATATCCGCGAGGCGGCAACGATCATCTCGGATAACGGTCACTACACCGAGCTTAAGGCGGAGTTTGCACCGAACGCACTTACCGCCATTGCATCTCTCGGACAGATAACCGTAGGTATCTGCGGACTCGGCGGAGCTCTCGGTAAGGACGAGGCAGACAAGCTCGCATCCTTCATTTCGCTCTGTGACAACTTCTCGATGCCCGTTATCACCATCGTTGATAGCTGCGGGGCAGCTCACGAAGGCGACGAAAAGCTTGCAGGTGCGCTTGCACGTCTTGCAGGTGCGTACGCAGGAGCGTCCTGCCCCAAGATAACCTATATATTCGGTGCCGCTTACGGCGCATCGTTTACACTCGTTGGCTCCAAGGCGCTCGGCGCAGATATAGTTTATGCGTCCGAAAAGGCAACTGTCAGCGTTCTTTCTCCCGAGGCGTCGGTGCAGTTCTTCTATGCAGACGACATCAAGGCGGCAGAGGACGGCGCGGCAAAGAGGGCAGAGCTTGAAAACGAGTGGAAGACCGAGAAGGCATCTCCCAAGAAGGCGGCATCCCACGGCGCTATTGACGACATCGTAGCGTACGGTGAGGTAAGAGCAAGAATCATTTCGGCAGTTGAAATGCTCTTTGCGAAGATCTCGGGACATCCCGCAAAGAAACACTCCAAACTTCCTTTCTGAGTTTTCTCGGAAAAACAATAAAACACAAGAAAGGGTAAAACAGAATGAATATTCCCGTACTGATAGACATGGCAAACGCGGACATAAACACTCCGCTTAAAAGTATGGCAGACCGTCTTTCGGCGGCAGGACAGACACTCGTCGTCGGAATGCTCGCGGTATTTTCGGTTCTCGCTATTCTTTGGCTCGTGCTTGCTTTTATGGGCAGATGGTTTGAGACCGCTCCCAAAAAGGAAACGGCAGAAGAGGCAAAAAGCGCAGCGACTCCGATAGCGGCTCCCGCACCTACGGCGGTACCCGTACAGCTGCAGGAGGACGAGGCAGAGATAGTTGCGGCAATAACGGCGGCGATCTCGGTCACACTCGGAAAGCCGCAGAGTGCATTCCGCGTAGTATCGTTCAAACAGACCTCGCGTGAAGCGTTCCGCAGAAACAACATTAACAAAAACTAAAATTCAGAAAGAGAAGGTTTAATAAGATGAGAAAATTTAACGTTACCGTAAACGGAAAAGTATATGAAGTAGCAGTTGAGGAGATCGGCGGAGCAGTAAGCGCGCCCGTAGCGGCTCCCGCACCCGTAGCAGCACCCGTAGCGGCTCCCGCACCTGTAGCAGCACCTGCAGCGGCTCCTGCACCCGCAGCAGCTCCCGCACCCGCAGCAGTACCCGGCAACGGAACTCCCGTAAAGGCACCGATGCCCGGCACTATCGTAAAGGTAAAGGTTTCGGCAGGTCAGTCGGTAAAGAGCGGAGACGTCGTTTGCGTTATCGAGGCAATGAAGATGGAAAGTGACATCTGTGCTCCTTGCGACGGAAGCGTAAGCTCCGTTATAGTTAAGAGCGGCGACTCTGTAAATACCGACGATATACTTCTCACGATTGCATAAATAAAGTCGCGATCTGTAACTTAACGAAAGGACTTTACTGAATATGCTTGATAGTATTAAAAACTTTTTGGGAACTACGGGCATTGCACAGATGTTTGGCGAAAGCGCCGGCACGGAATGGTGGAAAACGCTCATAATGCTCGCAATTTCCTTCGTGCTCATATATCTTGCGATAGTCAAGAAGTACGAGCCCCTTCTTCTGCTCCCGATAGCAATCGGAATGCTTCTTACCAACATTCCCGGGGCAGGAATGTTCCATCTTGAAATGTGGATAGACGAGACAGGCACGATGACGGTCGCCGAGTCTATAAAAATGGTAGTAAACAAGGGCGGATTCCTTGATCTGCTCTATATGGGCGTAAAGCTCGGTATATATCCGTGTATGATCTTTATCGGAATAGGCGCGATGACCGACTTTTCACCCCTTATTGCAAATCCCAAGAGCTTGCTTATCGGAGCGGGCGCACAGTTCGGAGTATTCGTTGCCTTTTCGGGCGCGCTTATTTCGGGAATGTTCTCTCTTTCCGAGGCGGCTTCGATCGGTATAATCGGCGGAGCGGACGGTCCTACGGCAATACTCGTTACCAAAACTCTTGCTCCCGCACTTCTCGGTGCAATAGCGATAGCGGCGTACAGCTATATGGCACTTATCCCTATGATCCAGCCCCCGCTTATGAACCTTCTTACGACCAAGAAGGAACGCCGTATAAAGATGACCACCCTTCGTCAGGTCTCATTTACCGAAAAGATCCTCTTCCCGATAGTCGTTACCGTAGTCGTCGGGCTTATAATCCCCGATGCGCTCACACTTATCGGATGTCTTATGTTCGGTAACATACTTAACGTATGCGGAGTTACCGACCGTCTTTCAAAGACGGCGCAGAACGAGCTTATGAATATAGTTACGATTTGCCTCGGTATCAGCGTCGGAGCAACTGCAAGCGCAGATAATTTCCTGCGTCTTGAGACGATACTCATTATCTGCCTCGGACTCCTCGCGTTTATGATATCCACCTGCGGCGGACTCATTACCGCAAAGATAATGAACGTCATCTCGGGTGGAACTATCAACCCTCTTATCGGATCTGCAGGCGTTTCTGCCGTTCCTATGGCGGCAAGAGTTTCGCAGATACAGGGACAGAAGGAGGATCCCTCGAACTTCCTTCTTATGCACGCTATGGGACCGAACGTTGCCGGAGTTATCGGCTCGGCGGTTGCGGCAGGCGTGTTCCTTTCGATGTTCGCACGTTAACACAGTTTAGATTTCTTACATAAAATCGGAAAGTGAGATATAAAATGGCAAAAGTAAAAATTTGTGAAACAGTCCTTCGTGACTCGCATCAGTCTCTTATCGCTACCCGTATGACCACCGAGGAGATGCTTCCCATACTCAAGGCACTCGACGAGGTCGGATACCACTCTCTCGAGGCGTGGGGCGGAGCAACCTTTGACTCCTGTCTCCGTTTTCTTAACGAGGATCCGTGGCAGCGTCTTCGCGTTATCCGTGATAACGTAAAGAACACCAAGCTTCAGATGCTTTTCAGAGGACAGAATATACTCGGATACCGCCACTATGCAGACGACGTTGTTGAATACTTCGTTCAGAAGTCGATAGCAAACGGTATTGACATCATTCGTATTTTCGACGCTCTCAACGACGAGAGAAACCTTCGCACCGCAATAAACGCGACCAAGAAGGAAAAGGGACACGTTCAGGTTGCATTCTCCTATACCACCGGTCCCTGCTACACCACCGAGTATTTCGTAGATTATACCAAGCGTCTCGTTGATATGGGCGTTGACTCGATCTGTATCAAGGATATGGCGGGACTTCTTAAGCCCTACGCGGCAGAGGAGCTCGTTAAGGCGCTCAAGAGCGAGATCCCCGATCTTCCCGTTGAGCTTCACACCCACTATACCGCAGGACTTGCGTCTATGACCGTGCTTAAGGCAATCGAGGCGGGATGCGATATCATCGATACCGCAATTTCTCCCCTTGCACTCGGAACGTCTCAGCCCCCGACAGAGCCGATCGTTGCCGCACTTCAGGGAACTCCCTACGATACCGGGCTTGATCTTGAAAAGCTCAACGTCGTCGGAAAATATTTCGAAACGCTCCGCGAAAAGTACCTCGAGAACGGACTTCTGAATCCTAAGGTACTCAAGGTTGACGTAAACGCGCTTCTTTATCAGGTTCCCGGCGGAATGCTCTCCAACCTTATTTCGCAGCTCAAAAATCTCGGAAAGAGCGACAAGCTTACCGAGGTGCTCGAAGAGGTACCGAGAGTCCGTGCGGACGCGGGATATCCTCCGCTCGTTACTCCCTCCTCACAGATCGTCGGAACTCAGGCGGTTTTCAACGTTATCAACGGCAGATACAAGACTGTCACCAAGGAGTTTAAGGGACTTATCAAGGGAGAATACGGTCAGGCACCCATGGAGATCGATCCCGAATTCAGAAAGCAGATAATCGGAGACGAAGAGCCGATCACCTGCCGTCCCGCAGATAATATCGCACCCGAGCTTGAAAATCTCAAGAATAAGGCGTCCGATTATATCCAGCAGGACGAGGACGTTCTCTCTTACGCACTTTTTGAACAGGTAGCAGAGAAGTTCTTCGATAAGCGTCGTGAAATGCAGCTCGCTCTCGATACCGAGAATGCTGACAAGGACGCAAAGATCCACAGCGTCTGATAAAAAATAAAAACGCCTCAAATCGTGCGATTTGAGGCGTTTATTTTTTTGTTTTACACGAACAGCATATCACCGTAAGTAGGGAAGGGCCAATATTTCTTTGCAACGAGCATTTCAAGCTCGTCTGCCGAGCGTCTGATCTCGTTCATTTTAGGTATTACCTCGTCTCGGGCAAACTCTGCCTGTGCGGATACTGCGCGAGTGCCGTCCAGCTTTTCGATAAGCTTTTCAAGGTCGGCAAGCGAGAAGCTGAGCGAAGAAACGATGGTAGCGATCTTCGATGCCGTTTCCTTGTAAACTCGAGAATCTATGCCGATCTCGTTAAAGTTGACCACGGTTTCCGAGATCTCCTTAACGTAGGAGAGAGCGGCGGGAAGGATCTCCTTTTTCACCATATCTATCATAGTGGATGCTTCGATGTGGGTGATCTTTACGTAGTCGCCGTACATTATTTCGCGGCGAGAGATCAGCTCCGCTTCGGTATAGACCTTGTGGCGGGCAAAAAGGGAGACGTTTTTCGTGTCGGTAAGATGAGGAACTGCGTCTGCGGTGGTGCGGTAGTTGCACAGTCCGCGGGACTCCGCTTCCTTTATCCACTCGTCTGCGTAGCCGTTGCCGTCAAAGAGGATGCGGCGGTGCTTTTTGAACGTGTCGCGGATGAGACGGCGGCATGCGCCCTCAACGTCGTCCGTTTTCTTCTCGAGCTTGTCGGCAAACTGGCAAAGCGCCTCTGCCATTATCGTGTTGAGCACGATGTTCGGGTCTGCTATCGACTGGGATGCGCCCGGCATACGGAACTCGAACTTGTTTCCGGTAAAAGCGAAGGGGGAGGTACGGTTTCTGTCGGTGTTGTCGCGTACGAATTCGGGCAGTGTATTTACGCCCGTTTCCATATTCATTTTCTTGCTTCCGCCGTACTTTCTTCCCGTAATTATGGCATCTATTATGTCAGTGAGCTCCTCGCCGAGGAAGATCGAAAGTATCGCGGGAGGCGCCTCGTGGCCTCCGAGACGGCGGTCGTTGGACGCGGATGCGACTGAAATTCTCAGAAGATCCTGATATTCGTCAACCGCCTTTATCATAGCCGCGAGGAAGAGCAGAAAACGGGTGTTTTCGTACGGTTCCTTGCCCGGCTTGAAAAGGGCAACTCCCGTGTTGGTCTCCATAGACCAGTTGTTGTGCTTTCCGCTTCCGTTTATGCCGTCAAACGGCTTTTCTCCGAGCAGACACACGAATCCGTGACGGAGAGCTACCGTTTTCATAGTTTCCATCGTGAGCTGGTTGTGGTCTGTTGCCGTGTTCGCGTTCGAATAGGTGGGGGCAAGCTCGTGCTGTGCGGGAGCCGCCTCGTTATGCTCGGTCTTTGCATATACGCCGAGCGCCCAGAGCTCTCGGTCGAGGTCTGCCATGTATTCCTTGACCTTGGGGCTTATCGTTCCGTAGTACTGGTCGTTAAGCTCCTGCGTTTTGGGAGGACGCGCTCCGAAAAGCGTTTTACCGGTAAAAATAAGGTCGCTGCGCCTTTCATACATTTCCTTGTCAACCAGAAAATATTCCTGCTCTGCGCCTACCATAGGGGTAACTCTCGTTGACTCGTTGTCTCCGAGTACGCGCATTATGCGGAGTGCCTGGTGCGAAAGCGCCTCTGCGGAACGCAGAAGGGGAGTTTTCTTATCAAGGACCTCGCCTCCGTGCGAGCAGAATACCGTCGGAATGCAGAGGGTATCGTCCTTTATAAAGGCGTAGGACGTCGGGTCCCAAGCGGTGTATCCGCGCGCTTCAAAGGTCGCACGAAGTCCGCCCGAAGGGAAGGACGACGCGTCCGACTCGCCCTTTATGAGATTTTTGCCCGAGAATTTGGTCAGCACCGTTCCGTCGCTCTGGACGGTCATAAAGGAATCGTGCTTTTCGGCGGTGATGCCCGTCATCGGCTGGAACCAGTGAGTGTAGTGGGTAGCACCGTTGTCGATAGCCCAGTCCTTCATCGCGTTTGCAACGATATTTGCAACCGAGATGTCAAGCTCTTTGCCCTCGGATATAGTGTTTCGAAGTGATACGTAAGTTTCTTTCGGAAGGCGTTCCTTCATTATAGAATCGTTAAAAACGCGACTTCCGAAGAGTGAGTTGAGATTTGCCACTCTTTTTTACCTCTTTTGGAAAATTTGCGCTGTAAAGCGCACTTTGTCACTCATTATATACCGACAAAGCGCTTTAGTCAATAGAAAAAGAAGAAAAACACGAAGATTTTTTTGAAAAACCTCAAAAAATCCGATTTTGCACTTATGTTTGCGCTTATGAACATAAAACAAGATGCAATTCCAAACTGTGGATTTTTCGACGTAAGCGCACTTTTTCTTAAAATATCAAATTCCCCAAAAATCCCTTGACAAAAGGGAAAGTGCGGTGTATAATGATTAGTAATCGATTTGTAAGGCATTTATGATAGGAAGGAAGATAAAAATGCAAAACAAGAATTATAAAGTAGGCGTAATCGGTGCTACCGGTATGGTAGGACAGAGATTTTTAACACTCCTTGAGAACCATCCCTGGTTCGAGGTCACCGCTCTCGTTGCTTCGGCACGCTCTGCGGGAAAGACGTACGAGGAGGCGGTCGGCTCTCGTTGGAAGCTCGCGGCTCCGATGCCCGAAAAATATAAGAAGATGGTCGTTATGGACGCATCGAAGATCGAGGACGTAAAGCCCCTGGTTGACTTCGTGTTCTGCGCGGTCGATATGAAAAAGGACGAGATCAAGGCGCTTGAGGAAGCGTACGCAAAGGCGGAGATACCGGTAGTTTCCAATAACTCGGCTAACCGCTGGACGCCCGACGTTCCGATGGTAATTCCCGAGATAAACGCAGCTCACCTCGAGGCGATCGAGGCACAGAAGAAGCGCCTCGGCACGAAAAAGGGCTTTATTGCGGTAAAACCCAACTGCTCGATACAGTCTTACGTTCCCGCGCTCACCCCTCTTATGAAGTTTAAGCCGACTCTCGTTGTTGCTACCACTTATCAGGCAATTTCGGGTGCAGGCAAGACCTTCAACGAGTGGCCCGAAATGATAGATAACGTAATTCCTTATATCGGAGGCGAGGAAGAGAAGAGCGAAAAAGAGCCCCTTCGTATCTGGGGAAGCGTAGTTGACGGAGAGATCGTTCCCGCCGAAGGCCCGCAGATCACCACGCAGTGCATCAGAGTTCCGGTTACGGACGGACATACCGCGGCGGTATTCGTAAACTTTGAAAATAAGCCCACCATCGACGAGATCAAACAGGCGTGGGTGGATTTCGGATCGCCCGTCAAGGAGCTTCCGAGCGCACCCGAGCAGTTTATCACCTATTTCGAAGATCCCGCGCGTCCTCAGGCAAAGCTTGACCGCGATATTTACGGCGGAATGGGTGTAACGGTCGGACGTCTTCGTGAGGACAGCGTGTTCGACTATAAGTTCGTCGGACTCTCGCACAACACTATCCGCGGCGCGGCAGGCGGTGCAGTTCTTATTGCAGAGCTTCTCTGCCAGAAGGGATATATTTAACGATAAATGCAAACAAGGAAGAAAATCTCTCTCGTGGGATTTTCTTTTTTTATTTATACATATAATCGTAGTGGCGGATGAGTAGTACCCCGTCGCACGAAGGGGTGGTTTGCACAAACACGACTCCTTACGTGTTCAAATTCACCCATCTTTTTTGTCAAAATGACCGTCTCTATATAATATAAGGAAGAAACCGCGCTTGCGGGAGACCTTGTTTTTGCATAAAATGACAAAGTTTACCATCATTTTTGTGCAAAATGTTTATAATATCCAAGATATTTTGGCTAAAACGCCAAAAGTGGAAAAAATGATAGATTCTTGCTTGACAAAGGTGTACATTTCGGTGTATAATCTATATTGTATAGTAATGTCTAAAAGTATCCCTAATTTCAAAAACAATTAAAGGAGGAAATTATGAAAAAGAGATTACTTAGCATGCTTCTCGTTTTGTCATTCGTGCTCAGTGTCATACCTTTTGGTGTGCTCGCTAATGATACTGATACGATCACAAAATGGAGCGGTCTTCTCTACGAAGGTAAGTTCAGTGTTACGGCTGATGTATCGGCTGAGCCGGACGTATTCTTCGCAGGAAGCGGAATCGGTGATGACGGAGATCTTTCTTCGGCATCCTACTACCACGCTTACATAAGCGGATCGACTCTTACGGTCGATAAGTACACAGGAGGGGAATACGTCGAAACGCTCGGCACTGCTGTGGTTACGGCTACCGGAAGCGTTACGCTTTCCGTTGCGTACTCGTTGAAGGGTGCAATATACTGCTGGATCAACGGCGAAAGAGTTATTGAGCTTTCGGGCTGCACACCTTACGGTGCAGAGATCGCTTATGACGATGCAACCTCCGGCTTTGCTATTGTAGGAGGGCTTGAGTGGAAGCAAGTTGCCGGCACTGTTACCTACGATAGCAAAAAATATGAGATTTCCACCAGTGCGGCAAACTCTTGGGGATATTTCACCAACCGTTATGTCACAAACGGAAAGCTTATATTTACTTCCAAGGCCGGTTCCGGAATAAGAGGTCCTATAATCGGCGTAACACACACTTCCGGTAAAACGACCTGGGAGGGTGCAGGAGTATCTTACTATCTTGTGGATATTAACGGCAACAGAATTTGCTTAACCGACAAGGACGGAAGAACTGATGTGTCTGCTCTTACTACCACAAGTGGAACGAAATTCCAAACCAATAATAATGGTCAGTGGGTATTTGGTTCTAACTTAGGTGAAGCGATTAACACTGTTGATTTTAATATCGGAACTACATTGGCTACTATAGTTCTTAATGGAGCTAGCAAGACTGTTACAGCAACCGACTCCGATCCTATTCAGGGTGGATATTACGGTCTTAGAGCACCTAACTCCGGTACTAAAGTTGGATACTATGTAGTAAACAATGAAGTTGAGGCAATGGATATTGACATTGTTTCTGCATCTACCGGTATCAAGGTTGGCGAGACCGGAACTGTAGTAGTAAAGACAGTTCCTGCCGGCTCTGTTATCAACTCGGGCGACTCTATCGAGATCGCGGGCAACGGCATTAGCCAGGTAGGCGAAGCTGTTGATAATGGAGACGGAACCTATACTCTTACCTATGAAGCAATAGCGAGTGGCGAGACCGCTATTACCGCTTCTGTTGACAACCACATTTACGGAACTCTTTCTGATGCCACTACGGCTGACATAGAACTGCCCGATACCGGCATAACGAGATGGGACGGACTCCTTTACGAAGGTAAATTCAGCGTTAAGCTTGACACGTCCGCGTCGTACGGCGTATATTTCGCAGCAAACGGAATCGACGTTGCAGGACATCTGAACGCTGCATCCTACTATCACGCTTATATCGAAAACTCGGTACTCAAGGTTGATAAGTACGAAAACGGTGCTCTTGTCGGAAACGTTGGCGAGAAGTCTATCGGCGTTAACGGAGACGTTATCCTTTCCGTTGCGTACTCCCTGAAGGGCGCAGTATCCTGCTGGATAAACGATGACAGAACGCTCGATCTTTCGGGCTGCACGCCTTACGGTACTCAGATAGCTTATGATAATGAAGCTACCGACTTTGCTATCGTTGGCGGACTTAAGCTTGTAAACACCGGAAGCCAAAATGCAACCTACGATGCAGATAGTTACACCTTTACTATAAGTGGAAACAAGACTGTTGCACATTTCTCGAACCGTAACATTAAGAACGGTTACATCGTTTATACCGTTCCTTCGAGCAGCCACCCCAACTCATGTGGCGGTCCTGTTTTCGGAATGTACAATGACGGAACGAACGCAGGTAACAACAATAACACGACGCACCGTGCGTTCTATATGGTTGATGCAAGAACCACTCAGTACAGATTTATCGTAGTGGACTATGGACCGACAATAGAAAATTCCATTACCGATGAGACCACTTATAACAGCTACGTAACTAATAGATTTACCGGATATACGTTTGGTTATAACGCAAGCAGTAAGACCGGTTGGATGTTCGGATCGGGTACCGGAGCGTACGCTCAGTACGGTGAAGATACTAATGTTATAATTAACTTTAACATTGGTTCTGACATCGCTTCGATTTCTACCGGTAAGAAAGCGTTCACCGATAACGCGCCTATCAACGGTGGATACTACGGTGTTTACAGCGAAGCAGCTGCAAATACCACGTATACTCTCCACGCTGTAAACAACGAGGTTGAGGCAATGGATATCGACTTCACCGGTATCGCATTCAACGAGACCACCGGCGTTTACACCGCAACTCTTACGACGTTCCCCGCAGGTTCGGTAATCAACTCGGGCGACTATATTAAGGTCACCGGCGCAAACCTTGAGCAGATCGGCGAAATGACCGATCTTGGCAACGGCGTTTACACCGTTCAGTTCAAGACCACTGCTACCGGCGAGGCAACCGCACAGTTCTCGGTTGACAACCACATTTACGGCACTCTCACCGCAAGCCACACTCAGGAGTTCGTTGCACACGAGCACACCGGTGAATTCGACGGTGACAACGACAACCACTGGATCGACTGCGGTTGCGGCGAGCAGATTGAGCTTGGCGCGCACGACAAGACCGGCGCTACCGAAAAGGTAGAGCCCGACTGCACCACCGAGGGAACTCGTTCCTACGTAACCTGCCCCACCTGTAAAATAACCCTTTACCTGAAGGATGACGGTACTTGGGCAATACTTGAAAACGATGCGGACCTTGTTATCCCCGCAACCGGACACGTAAATACTACTCCTGTTGCACAGGTTGATGCAACCTGTATGGCAGAGGGAAAGCTTGCACACGACAAGTGCGCGTGCGGCGCTCTCCTTCTTGACGGCGAAGTGGTTGACGAAAGCGATCTCATTATCGCAAAAGACGCAAATGCACACACCGGAAACAATACCACCGACTATGACGGCGAGTATCACTGGGACGTTTGTGAGTGCGGAGCCACTGTATCTGAAAAGGTAGCGCACACCTATGCAAACGGCAAGGACGGCGCATGTACCGCAGGATGCGGATACACCAAGGATCACGTCTGCGTAGCTAACGATCACGTTGCTCCTAAGGTTCCTACCTGTATTGAAGGCGGAAACGTTGAGTACTGGACCTGCGAGTGCGGAGCAAAGTATCTTGACGAGGCATGCACCGAAATAGCAGGCGACGTAGAGCTCGGAGTAGATCCCGAGAACCACGTTATAGACATCGAAACTGCTCCTTGGATCAGCGACGCTAACAACCACTGGAAGGCATGTACTTGCGGAGCAGAGCTCAACAAGGGCGCACACGACGGTCTCGACTGCACTATCTGCGGAAATAAGACCGTTGGTGTATATAAGAACGGCGAGGATCTCTATTATATTGAGTCCACCGGAAGACACGCAACCGGCAAGATCTACGTAAGTGAGGACTTCACTAACGGACACGTTACCGAGGGCTGGTATTATGCAGACAACACCGGTAAGTTTATAAAGGCAGACTTCTTCGACGATAACGGAACCATTCGTTACGTTGTTGACGGAAAGACCGTATATACCAGAGTTACCGAAATTGGCGGAAAGCTCTACATGGTAGATTGGGACGGCGTTGTGCTCACCGGAAAGTTCTATATAACTGCAGATTCTGCACAGGGACTCACCGAAGAGGGCTGGCACTACACCAATCCCGACGGATCGTTCATCGTTGACGGCTTCTTCACAGACGGAGAGGTTATCCGCTACGTAAGAAACGGAATGACCGTATATACCGGAATCACCAAGATAAACGGACAGTTCTATATGATCGATTTTGACGGCGAAGTTAAGACCGATAAGTTCTACGTAACCGAAGAAGCAACCAACGGACACGTTAAGAGCGGCTGGTACTATGCAGACGAGAACGGAAACTTCCTTAACGAGACCTTCTATATGGACGGAAACGTTAAGCGTTACATCGTTAACGGACAGGGAGCATACACCAGAGTAACCGAGATCGACGGCGACTACTATATGATCGAGTGGGACGGAGTAGTTGTTATAAACACCGAAAAGTTCTACATCACCGAGAGCTCGACCAAGGGTCAGTTTAAGGGCGGATGGTACAAGACCGACGAAAACGGTAAGATCATTCTGTAACTCGGATCTAAATAAACTAAAAGAGCAAACGCATTTGCGTTTGCTCTTTTGATTTTTATATTGACATAAATAATAAAAAATGCTATAATTTTACCGTAAATATTATATATTGAGGTGTTGTATGGGCGTTTACGTAGAAGTGTTTAATGGAATGACGTACGACGAAATGCTTCCTATTATAAAAGAGGTCGGTTTTGATGGCTTTTTTACAAATTGGGAGTATGCAACCGATCTTGAAAAAATGAGATACTATAAAAATATGGGCGAAAAGCTCGGGCTTGACTGCGAGACCTCGCATGCGGTGATTCCCGGCAGTAATACCGTCTGGATCCCCGGCAGAGACGGTGACGATTTCATCGACCTTATGAAGCAAAATACCGATAACTGCAACGCGCTCGGGATAGATACCCTCGTTGTACATATCCAACCCAAAAAGCCCGAGGATCCGCAGTTTGAGATCGGCGTAAAGCGCTTTGATACGCTCGTTAAGTACGCGAAAGAAAAGGGAATAAATATTGCGTTCGAGAACATCGGAATGCCAAGCTTCCTGTATCGCACGCTGGATGCTTTTCAGGATAGCAATGTCGGATTTTGCTACGATAGCGGTCACGAGGCGTGCTGCACGAACGGATATCGCCACCTCGAGAAGCTCGGAGATCGCTTGATGTGTACGCATCTGCACGATAACGATAACAGATCTGACCTTCACCTTATCCCGTACGACGGCGAGATCGGATTTGATAGGGTCGTAAACGATATACGCGCGTGCTCGTATAAGGGAAATATCACGCTTGAATTAAACTATGAAAGCTACGCAGAGAAAATGTCGAAATATGACTATTTGAAAAAGGCGTACGACGTTGCCGTACGGATCAGAGATGCTATAAATAAATAAAAAGTGCGCCAAAACGCACTTTTTTATTTTATTCCTTGAAAATTATCTTCTCAATTGCGTATCCGACACCGCCCTCACTGCAGGGAATGGAGACGAAATCGGCGATATTCTTGATCTCGTCAAGCGAATTTCCCATCGCAACGGCAATTCCCGCGGCGCGCAGCATATCGTAGTCATTATAGCTGTCACCCATTGCGATAACGTGATCCTTGTCTATGCCCAGCTTTTCTCGGACTATCTCCATACCGCTCGATTTTGAGCAGCCCGCAAGAGCGATCTCTGAGTAGTGTGGGTGATTTATAACCGACACCTTGTCGGAGAGCTCGGTAATTTCCGAGTCTGTGATAGGACGCATAACGGTGAATTTCCCGATAGCGATATTTGGGAAGCGCTCCATCATATCGTCGAAAGAGGACACCACCAGATCGGGCCCCGTATGGTAGCTCGTGCCGAGGATGGAGACTGATACGTTCTCTCCCTCTATTATAGTTTTTATCCCTTTTTCAAGGCAAAAATTTATTACGTGGCGGGCAAGATCATTATCAAAGGTACGGGAGAATTCCACCTTGCCGTCTATAATGACGTTACTGCCGATTCCGCAAACGTATCCGTCCGGGCGAAGCTCGCTTATGATCTTTTGCGGCATTATGCTAAGCGTTCTGCCGGTATTTATAAAGACCTTGTGCCCTGCTTCCTTGGCACGGCTGATTCCCTCCACCGTGCGCGGATGGATCTCGCCGCGGCTCATTACCGTTTCGTCTATGTCGAGAAAAATCAGATATTTCATAACGTGTCCTTCTTTTTAACAAAACAACATAAATATTATATCATATATTTTTTGTCTTGTCAATATATTGAAAGGGCATAATGTACAAAATCTCCGTATTAAACAAAAAACAATTGTAACATTTGTACAAATTACCAATTGCAAAATGCAAAAACTTGTGATATAATACAAGTGAAGAAAGGAAAGGAAGGTACGGTCCAATGGCAAGTTAAGACTCGCTTAAATACGAAGTATCCGCAGAGTGTGTGTGAAAGTGTAGTGTGAAAAAGATCCGAACTGTGTAGGCAATGAAAAACACGGCGGTGTAAAACACGATAAGAAAACGAGAAGAAGAGAAGAAAGATCGTGTACGCTTTATATATAATAAGGAAGAAAAAAGTTCGGTTTTGCGGAGAGCGTATATTAAGCATAGGAAATTCGTCTTATCGCTCGTTTAATGATCTGAAGAAAATAAACGGTATTCTTGTTAAAGAAAGTGAAGAAGAGAATTTTAAGTTTCGGAGTTAAAGGGAGTTAAGACAGATAACGAAAGCGAGGAATAAAAAAGATGTTAGATATCAAGAGTGAACAGAAGTGACCCTTGGCTGAGGTGTAAAGAAACCACAGTCAAGGGTCATTTCTATTTTGTACGAAAGAACTTGCGGCATTTATTTGTTTTTATAAAGATATCCGAAAAAAGTAAATAAAAAAGTTAAAAAAATTTCAAAAAAGCCGAAAAATGACTTGATTATTATTTTTCTTTATTGTATAATTAAATTAACAAAATATTTATGCCAAAAAGGCACAGGAGGGCAAAATGAAAAGACATTTCAGCACACTTCTTTCCGTACTGCTCGTAGCAGTAATGATCCTCGCTATGGTACCCGCAGCGGTGTCGGCGGCCGCGACAAAAGTAGCAACCTTTGAGTTTGGTGCAGACGGTGCAACTGGTCACGCAGATGGCTCGGATGTTGGTACTTCTAAATCGTACACAGAGGGTGGTTATACGCTCGCACTTACCGGTGCTTCCAAGGTGTTCTCGGGAGCTAAAGACGAGACCGGAAAGTCTTGCCTCAAGCTCGGAACGAGCAGCACGGTCGGAACATTCTCGTTTATCGTTGCAAATGATGTTACTCAGGTAATTATTTACGTTGCAAAGTACAAGGCGAAGGATACTACCATAGACATTAACGGAACCCAGACCGTAATTTCCACCTCGTCGAATGATGGAAGTTATACCCCTGTAACCGTTGATACTACTACTAACAAAACAGTAACGTTTGCTACCGTCTCGGGCAAATGCAGATGCATGATCAACACGATCGAGTTCTACACGGGCACAGCTTCGGGCGGAACGACCCCCACACCTCCCCCTACTCCTACCTACGTATCTATCACCGAAGCACTCGCTGCAACGGACGGTGCTAACATATATACCGAAGGCGTTATAACCTTCATCGATGGCGGAAACGTATTTATTCACGACGGCACCGCAGGCATCTGCGCATACTTTAACCCGGCCGACAGCACTCTTGCAGTTGGCGACAAGATAAAGGTTTCGGGAAGCCGCGACGAGTATAAAGGACTTCCTGAGGTTGCAAGCGCTACCGTTGAGGAAAATTCTTCTTCGAACAACTCGATTTCCTACACGACCACCACTCTCGCAGCTCTCGCGGCAGACACCTCAAAGTCGCTCCTTCTGAAGCCCGTTAAGATCACCGGCGTACAGGTTTCCGACATCTCGGGCACCACCGTTACCGTTACCGACGGCACTAACTCTATGCAGATATATAAATGCCCCGAGCTTACCGGAATAGATGCAGGCGACACTATCAATATTAACAAAGCAGTAATCGGTATCTATAACAACTATCAGATCAGAGTTAACTCTGCTTCCGACATCGAGTTCGTTGCGGACGGATCGGTAGCAGCTCCCACCTACGTTTCGATCAGCGAAGCTCGTGCAGCAAATTCGGGAGACATCGTTTACACCGAAGGCGTTATCATACTTATCGACGGTTCGAACCTTTACATTTACGACGGTACCGCAGGTATTTGCGCACGTCTTTCTGCTGCCGACAGCACTCTCGCAGTTGGCGACAAGGTAAAGGTTAAGGGAACTCGCGGCGCATACAACGGACTTGAGCAGCTCAATCCCACCTCGATCGAAGAAAAGGGCACCTCGAACAACGCTATCACTTACAGCGCATCTACCATCGCAGCTATCCTTGCAGATGTTTCCACGGGCGCTCTCGAATCGACTCCCGTTAAACTCGAAAACGTAGTTATCGGCGAGATCAACACCAGCGGAAATACCGCAGTTACCGATGCAAACGGCAACACCATCAACATTTACAAGATTCCCGCACTCACCGGAATCGAGGAAGGCGACACCGTTACTATCAACGCAGTTGTAAGTGATTACAACGGCTACCAGCTCAGAGTTGCAAGCGCGTCTGACATTACCCTCGCTACCGGCGGCAACCAGGGCGGCAATCAGGGCGGCGGCTCGGCTTCGACCGGCGACGCTACTGCTATCGCTCTTATCGTAGCGGCAGTTGCTACCGTAACTCTCGCAGGCGTTTACTTCACCAAGAAGCGCACCCTCGCTGACTAATTAAAACATAACTATTAAACGGCAGACGTGAGTCTGCCGTTTTTTGTTTTACGAGCCATTGTTCCGTCCCACTCCGCTCGGGATGATAGTGCGGTGCGCCACGTCCTGCAGCCATCTCCCGTAAGGCAGAATATAATTTTGTGTCAAAGTGTCGGAGCTTTGCATTTTTTATTAAAAGGCAGTAAATGTATCCGTTTCCAAAAATATGAAGAAAATGTGAAAAAATTCTTGAAAATTTGTTAAAAAACTACAAAATAATAGTGTCTATTTTGGTCAAAACGACAATTATAGCGGCGCTCTATTGCATTTTTGCGCTTTTTGTAGTATAATCGACAAAGGAATGGTCATTTTGTCTTTCCCGTTTTTGAGCTACCAGAATTTCATAATTGACTAATTATTTTGGCGACATTGCCTATTTGGAGTTTTTATGATACAAACTATCTACGTATTATCCATTTTACTTTTTACAGTTGGATTTTCAGTAATAACCGAATGTCTTCGCCGCCGCGGAGCAAAGCTTGATCGGCTTTTCAAGGCAGTCGGACTCGTCCTCGCCGCAGTTGCATTTGCCGCTTATATGAAGGCAGAGCCGGCGATTTACGACGTGCAGGGCCGCGATATGTTCTCGCCCTTTGGATCTGACACCGCAAAAACCGTTTTATCTATCCTTATTTATTGGTTCACTCACGCGGCAACCCTTGTGGCGATACTTTCGGTTTTCTTTAATTATGAGACCTTAAAGAATCTTGCCCGCTTCTTTGCCGGACCGATGGCTCTCGTGGCTGTCGTTGCATCGAGACTGCACCTTCAGGGTATCGTGGGGGAGAGCGTATTCACCTCGTTTAACACTACGTACGTTTTTATGGCGCTCCAGCTTGCGCTTATACTTTCGATATCCGTTTATCATTTTTGCACGAGCGATAAGCTTTTCCCGAGCGGTCGTGCCTGGCTTAGCTTTTTGTACGCTTTGCCGTTTGCACTGCTTTGCATCATGCCGTCGTTCGTTCCCCAAGCGCTTATCGGATTCAGATTCACGGATGCGTCCATTCAGCTTTACGGTCTTACTGAGGCGCACAGATACGTTCTGTACGGCTCGATAATCCTTCCTATGCTCATATTCTTCGCAATACGCGACAAGGACGTGGAAACGAAGCGTTTCCTTATGATCTTCCTCTCGCTTGCATGGATGTGGGTATATCTCGGACGCTGGACCTTTACCGATCTCGCGGTTCCGTGGAATTGGCCGCTCCACCTTTGTAACACGGCAATGTTCCTGATCCCTCTTTGCCTTATTTTCCGTATGCGCCGCCTTTTCAATTTCTGTTTGTTTATAAACGTTATGGGCGCGCTGCTTGCAATGATAATGGCAGAGGAGCTCGGAATGGTCAACGCAATAGCGACCGAGCGTATTTCTTACTGGATAAACCATTACGCTGCCTTCTTTATGCCCGTTCTCCTCGTGGCGCTGAAGATATTTAAGCGTCCCGGATTTAAGGAATGGATATGGGCGGTCATTGCATTTGCCGTATATTTCTTTGCTATGCTTATCGTCAATGCGTGGTTCACGAATTACGATACGGGTGTTGACTTCTTCTTCCTCAACAGTGATTTTATCGTAGATAAGCTCGGAAAATGGGCAGAACGCACGCGAGAGCTTGTCGTTACATTTAATATAAAAGACCTGAAATTTACCTTCTACCCCGTATATCAGACGATATTCTTTATCGTGTACGTCGGTGTATTCACCGTTGGCATAAGATTCATTTACGAGCTGCTTTTCCGTGCTTGGGATAATGCGGAAAACAGACGAGAAAGAGAGCGTAGCTACAAGATGATGAAAAAAGAACTTAACGAGTTTCTCGGCGGTAAGCCGGTCACCGAGCCCGTTTCGGGCAATTCCGAGCCGTGCATAGAGCTCAAGCATTTTTCCAAAAAATACGATGCTAACAAGCACTATTCGGTGCACGACGTTTCCTTTAAGGTAAATCCGGGCGAGGTGTTCGGATTCCTCGGACCTAACGGTGCGGGAAAATCGACCATAATAAAGAGTATCGTCGGTATGCAGACTATTACCGAGGGTAATATAGAGGTCTGCGGATACGACGTTGACAGGCAGGCAATAGAGTCAAAGCTCCGCCTTGGCTTCGTTCCCGACCACTATGCACTTTACGAAAACCTTACTGGACGCGAATATATCAACTACATAGCAGACCTTTACCGTGTTGATATCGAGACTCGTGACGCAACTATTGAAAAATACGTTGAGCGTTTCCAGCTGAGTCATTCGTTTGACAACCAGATGAAGACGTATTCTCACGGTATGAAGCAGAAGATAACCATTATGGCGGCACTCGTTCACAATCCCAAGGTATGGATCCTTGACGAGCCGCTGACAGGACTTGACCCCACCAGTATTCACGAGGTCAAGGAATGTATGAAGGATCACGCGGCAGCAGGAAACATCGTATTCTTCTCGTCTCACATTATAGACGTCGTTGAAAAGATATGCGATCGCATAGCGATCATCAAGGGCGGAAAGCTTCGCGCGTGCGTGAGCGTTGCCGACCTTGAGGAGAAGGGAATAGATCTCGAAAACTTCTATCTCAGCGTCATAGACGCCGCAGACAAAGAGGACTTCAAGCCCATTATGTCCGCCGAGGAGGCACTCCTTGTATGAAAAACCTGATAATTCTTGTAAAGATGCAGGTCAAGGAGCAAATGAATTTCAAGCGTATGGAGCTTGACGGCATCAGTCCGTTCAAGATCTTCCTTTCCGTATTGGTCGCGCTTTTGAAATTTGCTTTCGTTGCCGCTCTTTGCTTTGCATTTCTGTGGGTATCAAACTATCTGCAGTTGTTCTCGTTTACAAGCCGAATACCTACCGAGGTAATATCAATCGTGTTCTCGGTAATGCTCGCGGCATCGGTCATATCGTGTACCGTGGGACTTACCCGTTCGCTCTATTTTGCAAGCGACAACGCGGTGCTCCTTACCTTCCCGTGCAAACCAATACAGGTATATCTTTCCAAGCTGATCATATTCTTTGTAAATGAGCTCAGAAGAAGCTTCACCTTTATAGTACCCCTTTTCGTTGCTTATTTTATAATCAACAAATATAATGTCGGGGCATATTTTTGGATGATACTTTGTATCCTTCTTATAGCCCTTATGACCGTCGGAATCGGCGCTCTTCTCTCGATACCCGCTATGTATATAAGCGGTATCTTCCGCAGAAGAAGATCGCTTCAGGCGCTCACGCTGTTCGTTCTCGTCGGCTCGGTAACGCTCGCGGTGTTCAAGGCGATATCGCTCATACCCGAGGATATAGACCTTATTGCAACCTGGGGAACCACCTATTGGCAGATACAGGACGTTCTTTCCGCTTATGCAAATAAGTTTTCCGTACTGCACAACGTTGCTATGATGATACTCGGCGAAACGCGTAACGCGGCTATAATTTTCCCGATAGGAGCAACTGCCGTAAGAACGCTTGCAGTACTCGGCGTTTCTGTACTCTGTTTCGGAATAAGTCTTCTTATCGTACGTCCGCTCTTCTACAAGATGGCAAGTAAGCCCTTTGAGCACATGAAGCGCCGCGTACGTCCTCACCGCAACCACGTTCTGCCTCGCAGAGTTTCGGCTATATGGGCGGAAACACTCGGCGCAATGAAGAGCGCAAATCGCATATTCTTCAATTTTGCGATACTTATCGCTGTGCCGCTCCTTATATTCCTTCAGACCAAAATATTCCTTGCAATGAAAACGCGAGATATGGGAAACTATATGGTAGTAGCGTTCAACGTGCTTATCATACTTCTCGTGCTTCTCAATGCAAATACGTACGCCGCAAGCGTTTTCTCGCGCGACGGACGAAGCTCGTATCTTATAAAAACACAGCCGGCAAAGTACAGTATGCTTCTTAACGCGAAGCTTATACCGAACACCGTGTTCGGAATACTGTCGCTTGCAGCAACCTTCGTGATACTCTATACCACGTCGTCTGTAGGTGGACTCAACACCACCTTACTGATGTTCGGTATTGCGTTTATTTATATTGCTCACCTCATTTTCTGCGCGGAGCTCGACATTATGAATCCTCAGAACGAGCTTTACGCAAGTATGGGAAGCAGTGAAAACAACCCCAACGAATCCAAAGCTACGGCAAGTGCGTTTATAATCGCCTTTCTCGTTGCCGCGATCGTATTCCTTCTTATGCTGGAAAAATTCAGTACGGCGGTATTCGTCAAGATATTCCTCATCGGGCTTGGCGCGCTGATCTGGCGAGCATATCTGTTTAATTCAAAAATAAGAGTTTACTATAAGGAGAAATAAATGAAAAAATCAGTCGTTATACTAATTCTCGTCATTTATCTTGCCTCCGTTGCACTGGTAAGCTTTTTCGGACTCCAGTATAAGACCTTTGACGAGATAATATACACAGAAAAGATCGAATTCCTCAATGATGATATAAAAACGATGGACGACGGCTCCCTTTACGCCGTTGTCAAACAGGACGAAAGTACCGGACTCTGGGTTTATCAGATAAAGTACCGCGTCTATCCCGACAACGCTACGAACAGCGAGGTCGAATATATTTATGATACACAAAAGCCCGGTGTTACCGTTGACACCACAACAGGCGTTGTAACTTTTGAAGAAAGGGGGGCCTTAAAGGTAACCATAAAACCGAAAGACGGCACGGATATTTCCGCAACCGTTACACTGCGTGCAAGATAAATACATATTTTAGCACACGACATCATGTTTCAGCCACTCCTTAAAAAGGAGAAAGACCGATTCTATGTAACAAACCGGACAAACTGTTTTCCGCAAAAAAGGAAAACAAAAGAAAGGAATGAAACCATATGAAACGTAAATTATCAATTATTACAGCTGTGCTGCTTATTTTAAGCACCTTCCTCACCGCCTGCGGAGGAGATAAGGCAATAAGCGGCATTAAGATCACAGGCGGACTCGAATATACGTATGAGACCGGCAAAACGCCCGACTTCTCGAAAGTTACGGCAGAGATAACCTATAACGATAACACCACCGAAAACGTTACTGCAAGCGACCTTACCTTCAGTACTCTCGATACCTCGGTGGCAGGCACCAAGAAGCTTACCATAACATACAAGGGATTTTCCATTGACGTTGAGGTCACCGTAAAGGACGCAGTTATCGTTGACGATACTCCCACGGTTACGGGAATTGAGATTATGGCAAGCACCGTCAAGACCTCTCTTATCATTGGAGAGACGCTCGACACCTCGGCTATAAAGGCAACCTCCGATCTTTCGGACGGTTCGAACGGCACCATTGACGCAGAGAACCTCACCTTCTCGGAGATCGATACTACCACGGCAGGCGAAAAAACTCTCACCGTTACCTACGGCGAGTTCAGCGATACTATTATAATTACCGTTTACGGTATTACGGCAATAGAGGTTGACGGTGATTCGATCGATACTACCGTCGAGATAGGCGAGGAAATAGACCTCACCAACCTCAAGGTTTACGCAGTTTACGGAAACGACGTTCGCGTCGTACTTGACAACAGCAAGCTCACTATAACGAAGCCCGATACGACTACCGAAGGCGATAAGGAGCTCGTTATAGCGTACGAATCTTTCGAGGCGCGTCTCCCCGTTTCCTCGGTCCCCCCGACACTCATCGGAATTAAGATCAATGCAAACAGCTACGCAGCTAAGGTTCCGATCGGCGGAAAGTACGATCTCTCCACCATCACCGCAACGGCAAGCTACAGCAATAATACGACCAAGCAGATCGAGGCAAGTTCACTTACCGTATCGGCAGTTGATACCTCGGTAGCGGGCGAGATCACTCTCAGTGTTACTTTTGAGGGTATGACCGACTCGGTTACCGTTACTGTTCTCGGAATCAAGTCTGTAACTATCGACCAGAGCAGCGTTAACGGCGGAAAGGTCAGTGTTCTCGTTGGAACGAAGATCGATTTTACCAAGGTGAAGGCAATAGTCACTTACACCGACGATTCCAAGGATACCGTCAGCGCGGCAAACGGTCTTGAAATAGGCAGCGTTGACACCTATGCTACGGGCAAACAGACTCTTAAGGTCAAGTATAAGGGCGTAGAGGGTACTCTTAATATAACCGTCAACACTCCTCCTTACGAGATCGACGACGTAGAGCTTCCTGCATCGCTTTCTGCATTCGCGGTTAATAAAACTTCCAGCAAGTTCAAGGTCCAGAACGCATCTGCGCGCTACAAGGTAGGAGACGATAATCCCTTCCGTTTTGCGCTTAATCTTATGGTATGGGATCCCGTCAACGACAAGCCCCTCCCTGACGTTACGAGCTATATAGGCGTTTCTAACGTATATCTCGTGGGCGTTGGCGGCGAGACTCTTCTTACCGGCAAAGCTCTTACCGATATGGTAACGATCAATAACGACGACAACACCTTCGATTTCACCGATGCGGCAGTCGGAAAGAATTTCCGTATTGAGACTCGTCCCCGTTATAACATCGACGAGAGCAAGGCGGCTTCTTATACCAGATCGCTTGATATCACCGTTGTAGATGCGTATAACGTATATACTGCTAAAGAGCTTAACGTTATGACCAACACGGGCGACGATTGGCTCCCCGACCTCGGTCAGACCACCAAGGGACAGCTCGAGCTTTGCAACGAGTTCCTTGCAAACAACAATATAAAGCGCCCCGATAAGCTTGCAGGTATCGTTATTCATAACGATATCAATATTACGACCGACGATATCCCCGCAGGATATCTTTACAGCTACACTCCCGCAGGCGGACAGGCAAAAAAGGGATTTTACGATTTTATTAGTATATTCCCCCACATGCTTGATGACGCTAACCCCACCTTTACGATGCACGGTAACTATTTCTCGATCTACTCCTATGCGCTTCCCGGTGTTTGTGAAGAGGGCTATGGCGATAACGACGACAAGCACTCCTCGTCCGAGCTCTTCAGATTTGACGTTGCCGAAGAAGCAATACAGGCAGGTGGCGTCAACTACGACTATACCAAGTATAAGAGTACGGTTGAAAACCTCTACCTCAGAGGAGACGACCCCAACAGTAACGAGCAGACAGACGTTACCAAGCACCTTCTCGGACTTATTACCTTTAAGACCTTTATGCAGGATACCACTATGGACAACGTTCGTATCGAGGCGTTCATGCTCGGTATGGTAATAGAAGGCGACCAGCAGAAGGTAACTATAAAGAACAGCATCTATCACAACGCATGGCAGGGACATCTCTATCTCTGGGGTACCAACAAGCTTCAGTCTGATCTTGATATGGAGAACGAAGCTCCCATAGCTAATTACAAGCCCCTTACGGTAGATATTCAGAATTCCGAGCTTACCAAGTGCGGAGGACCGGTCATAGTTGCCGATTACCCGGATCAGGAATATGCTTATAACTCCAAGTGCGGTGTTGACGTTAACGTTGACGCATCGTCCAAACTCTACACGTACGTAACCGGACAGGAGGTCTGGTTCAGCGCGAACGGAGTTTCGCAGCTCGCAACTCAGATCCTCGCTATGAACCAGCCGATAGCCAATACTGCAACGGCATACGGTACTACGGCGGCAATTACCTCCGCAAATAACCCCGGAATGGTAGGCGTTCCCTCGGCAAACCTCATTTTTGCAAACCGCGGACCTCGCGGAAGTATGACCATCGAGGGCAAGGGATATATTAATATGGAGGATCCCACTATCCAAGCCGTTCAGGCGGGACTTGCACAGCAAATGCCCGGAGTAGATGTTCCGATATTCCAGTCTGCAGGCGGTGGAATCGCAGCTTCCGATGGAACTCAGATCTTCTCCCCCTCGATGACCGCACCCGATGCATCCTTCTTCCAGGGAGATACTATGAGTCTCTATTACGCGGGAATGGGAGTATTTATGGAATACTACCACGAATAAAGCGAAATAAAAACAGACCTCATTGGCGTGATACTCCGTTAAGAGTATCACGCCAGTTCTATTCGCCTCTTGGCGAGTTTTATTGCTTTGCAGTGATATTCGGCTTACGCCGAGTGATATTCGCTTCGCGAGTTTTAGGGGCGAATAGAATATCACTGAAGCCGCAGGATTCAATATCACTATTGCGGTAGCAATAATATCACTCCGACGAAGTCGGAATATAACTTGACTAACCGTCAATTTTATTGTATAATATTGGTAGAGGTGATGTTGTGTCAAATAGCATTTTAAGAGATAAGGCGAAAGCTTTTGCAAAAAATATTGTTTTTCTCTGCCGTAATATGAAATCCGAACACAGAGAATCTGTACTGATCAATCAATTATTGCGTTCGGGCACGTCTATTGGAGCCAATATTCACGAGGCGCATTATGCACAAGGTACAAAGGATTTTATATCAAAGCTTGAAATTGCGCAAAAAGAATGCTATGAAACCGAGTATTGGCTTGAACTTTTGTTTGAAACAGGTTGTATAGAAGAACCTATTTATAAATCAATTCAAAATGATTGCGGTGCTATACGCAGAATGCTAATATCCTCGTTAAATACAATCAAAGCAAAGTAAGAGTAGGGGTATTTGCCTTTGTAATACAAAGGCGAAACTTGCGATAAAAGGAGAATAATATATGAAAAAAGCATTTTGGATCATGCTTTCAATTGTTGTTGCTATCATCATTTTATTGGATATTTTTCTGTTTGCTGTCGGTTCTTTAGAAACTTTTCCTACTGTAGAACAAATTGAAAAAGGAAGAATAGTATACGGATCGTTTTTTGTTCTCTTGATAATTGTTGAAACTTTTGTTCTAACTCGAATTTTAAAGCGCAAATAGATAATCCCCGACAGACTTCGTAAATCTGTCGGGGTTAATTATTTGTTTACTGCGGAGCAAATAAGGCAAGATATTTTATAAATTCTCAGATAAGAACATCCTGCTTTTGAGGTCTGTTTTTTTATCGTAATTCAGTTACCGCTCTGCTTGGATTCTCTGTGACGCTGCTGTCTCTGCTTCAGCATCAGTGTGTGCGATATCTTCATTTCTTGAATTATGCACTTTATAAGACTGTCAAGCTCGCTGCCTTCCTGATAATCGGCAGGGCAGATGTAGTTTACTCTATCGTCAAGAAGCAGTCCCGTAACCTTATTTTTCTGTCCCTTCGGATAAACGGCTATCGAGATACCGCCCTGCTTTTTGATAAAGGTCATACATGGGATATCTGTAATTCCATCACCGAAATAGATCATATTGTTGTAAGGAACGACTCGCTCACGCATCTTGTCGTTTACCTTTTTGTTGTCTGTCTCGTCATAAGCGCCCTTCGAAATACGGAATACGTACTGGATCTTCTGGGTGTAGTTGATGGCGATCTTCGGCCATACCGCTTCGCCCGTCTTTTCGTCGAAATAGTACTGGCAGGCAAATACGTTCTTGAATTTGTCTCTTATAGCGCTACCCTCAATGGTGTCCTTAAAGCCGCTCGAGATAACGTAGTGCTCAATATTTACGCCAAGTGATTCTCCGAACTGATTTATACGCTCAAACCAGTTGAGAACGCCCTTGAAAAAGCGGATGTTCTTTCCGGTTGAAAGGAGATATTCCTTTGTGAAAGGAATGTTCTTCTCGCGGCACTTGATCATAGTGTAGTACATATAACCGAGAATGCCTTCCATATAGTTCTTCATTCTGAACTCTTCTACCTCACCCCAGAACTCACCGCTGGTCATTCCGAGGTCGGGAATAAGCGTATAGTTTTGCATATCCTGATCGCAAAGCGTTTTATCAAAATCGTACATCAGCGCAATAGTAGGTCTTTTACGCATAAAAATATCCTCCATAGCTCTATTTTAAACTATTTTAACACATTTTGGGGTATAAGTCAAGATATACAGTATATTTTGTGTGTGAGGGAAATTTGGTAAAGTTTGTAGAGACTAAACTCAATCAAACGGGAATAGAGCTTTGTTGCATTGTCACAAAGCTCGTCAATATGTCGGGTTTTACCGTTTATTTTAATTTTCCCAATTTTGACGTATTCGCAATAACGATCAGCGAGCTTTCCGCGTCAAGCACTTGCTCGGGATTGATGTTTACGTTGACCGTTTCGCCCTTCTTGATGGCGACGATGTTGAAGCCGTACTTTTTGCGTAGGTTAAGTTCGATCAGATTTTTACCGCACCATTCGTTCTTTACGTCAATCTCGACCATGGATACGTCCTTTGACAGAGATATCATATCAATAAAGCCCGAGCTGAGCAGATTCTTGGCAAGGCGTATGCCCGACTCGTTCTCGGGAAAGACTACCTGATCTGCACCTACACGAAGCAGTATTTTTTGGTGCATTCCGTTGGCGCACTTCGCTATGACCGTCTTTACTCCCGCCTCCTTACAAAGCGTAACTGCCATAACGCTTGCTTCAAGATTGCTCGCCATACAGACGATAACAGTGTCAATATTCCCGATACCAAGTCGAGAAATGACCTCTGCATCGGTTATGTCTGCACACTTACATACCGGCAGATATGCTGCCGCATCGTTGACGATCCTTTCTTCTGTATCGACGGCAATGACCTCCATACCATTTTCCACAAGCTCTCTTGCTACGGCCATGCCGTATCTTCCAAGTCCAAAGACTGCGTATGTTTTCTTTGATTTCATATTTTTCTCCTTATCCTATACTGATATCTTCCGTTGGCTCGTGAATGACGTTTTGACTCTCGCTTTTACTTCCAAGTGCCACCGCAAGCGAGATGGGACCAACTCTTCCGAAATACATGGTAACAATGATAATAAGTTTTCCAAAGGTGTTTAGAGTTGCCGTTAAGTTTCTTGAAAGTCCAACTGTTGCCGTCGCGCTGACAGTTTCATATACCGCATCAAGTGCAGAGGCGTTGCTTGTCGCCATTAAGAGTATAGTTGATGCAGAGCATATCGCAAAGAATGCTACCGCTACTGCGACTGCCTTTTTCACAGACTGCTCAGAAATACGGCGACCGAACGAGGTTGTGCTGTTTTTGTTTCTGATGGTAGCAAATGCCGAGCAAATAAGTACGGCAACGGTTACGGTTTTCATACCACCTGCTGTTCCGACGGGGGAGCCACCGATGAGCATCAAGATAATAGATATCGCAGCAGAGGCGTTTGTCAGATTTTCTTGAGGTACGGAGGCAAAGCCCGCAGTTCGAGTGGTGACCGATTGAAAGAAGGATACCTGAATTTTATCAAATAGAGACATTTCGCCAATGGTCAAGGGGTTTGCGTATTCAAAAACAAAAATTAAAATAGTACCGAAAAGAATGAGTCCGGCTGTAACTGTAATGGCAATCTTTGAGTGCAAGGTCAGATGCCTGAATATTTTACGGTTCTTTTGCGAACGGCTCTTGATCACACGAAGCACATCCCACCATACGATATAGCCGAGACCTCCGAGAATGATAAGCGCGGATGTAACGATATTGATCAAGGGATTAGTGGCGTAATTGCAAAGACTGTTTTCCGCAATAATGTCAATACCCGCGTTGCAGAAGGCGGAAATAGAATTGAATACCGATATCCAGATGCCCCTAGCGCCAAATTCAGGGATAAAGACAAGCATATACAGAACGGCGCCTATTCCTTCGATTATAAGCGTACCAAACAGCACGTTCTTAACGAACTTGGCAAGCCCCGACATCGTATTGAGATTAAAGGCATCCTGAATGAGCAGTCGGTCGCTGATACCCATTTTTCTGTTCAAAAGTAGCATCAGTCCTGACATAATTGTGATGATACCAAGACCGCCGATCTGTATCAGAAATAGTATGACGATCTGCCCGAATACGCTCCACGTAGATACTGTGGGAAGCGTAACGAGTCCGGTCACGCAGGTAGAGGTAGTTGCCGTGAAAAGAGCGTCAAGATATGGGACCGCTTCACCGTTTACGGAACTTATTGGCAAAGCCAGCAGAACGCTCCCTGTGAGAATTGTCACGAGAAAGCTGAGTAGTATGATCTGCGTGGTAGAGAATACGAATTTCTTTTTTCTAACCATAAGATTTTCCTCTAAAAGCAAAAAGAATCAACTTCCTCTGCAGTCAGCTGGTTCCATTTATAAGTGTTCTTTTCCATAATCATATCACATTTTGCCGTTTCTGTCAATATGTTTTTACACGGGACGGAATTATAAATAAGTGTTGCTATGGTTTTTATGCTTTGTTTTATATAATAAAAGCCCGTGGCTCGGCATTTTTTTGAATTTGCGAGGTTCTTTGTCTATGAAATTAAAATAAAAGATGGGAGTACCGGTCTCCGCTCGTGTCTAAGCATTTCCGACCTTTCTGCTCGGAAACTGATGCTTTTCGGCACTTTTATCTCCACTGCTTCCGTGTGCTTCGGTCGGCAAAGTGGGATAAACAGTGGTCAAAAAAATACTCCCCCGAAACGATGAATTTCATCTCGGGGGAGCTTTGTCGTGTGTATGTTAACTCTGTCCGCCCCAAAAGTCAAGGCCTTTCGCAGAACAAATTTTGCCCCGCAGTAGACAAAGAATAGACTTCACAGAAATGATCGAGTTTACGTTGTTGACAAAACAGGGAAAATCTGTTACAATGAATACAAGTAAATAGTGACCTTAAGCTTAGAGATACTTACTGTGAAACTGACAGGCTCACGGTAACTTCTGGCGGAAACGTTCTTATGGTCACAGACTCGTCAAACGAGATTGTGTCGTTATTTTTGCGTCTGTGATCATTTTATCGCAGACGCTCTTTTTGTCCTATTTACTAATTTGAAATAGGAGGAACAACTATGTTTTCCAAACTCAAACTGTCGCTTGGCAGAATCAACTACAAGCTATTTCTCGCGCTTCTCGTTCTTGGGCTCGCGCCAACCGTTTACACCACCGTGCGCGTCTTCTTCCTCGGGCAGCTTCCCGGCGAATGGTCATTTTCCATTGCAGGTCAGCTCTCTTGGGTGAACCTCATTTACGAGATCATAAACGAAGCCATCATCCTACCGTTGTTCTACTTTATCGGCAAGGTCAAGGATGACAAGAGCGCTTTCTCAAACCGCGTGCGAACCGGTATGCTCCTCTC
Source organism: Oscillospiraceae bacterium (assembly GCA_015064385.1). GTDB lineage: Bacteria > Bacillota > Clostridia > Oscillospirales > CAG-272 > SIG672. Next base: position 53,796 of record SVSI01000014.1, read on the forward strand.
CCTCGGTATTTACGCCGTCCTCTCTGCCGTCATTATGATCTTCGCAGAGCCGCTTTTGAACCTGATGGCAACCGATACGAGCATCCTCAACGCTTCCGCATCCTACATACGCATTGAGAGCATTGCAAACATCTTCTCCATCCTCACGCAGTTTGCCCTCGTTGCTCTGGTAACGGTCAATAAGAGCAAATATCTTTACGCTCTCACAGGCGCAAGACTCGTGCTGTGCCTCGTGTCCGACACCTTCCTCGTTTCTACCTTGCCCATCTCCGCAAACCTCGGCGTCAACGGAATCGGTTATTCCAACATCATCGTCAACGCTCTGCTTCTCGCCGTATCTCTGATACTTCTTGCAAAAGAGCACATTAAGGTGTTTGCTAAAACCAAGCTCGATTTCGCTTGGACAAAAGAATTCGTTAAGATCGGCGGGATCTCAGGCGTGGAATCCCTCGTTCGCAACGTGGCGTATATGGTAATGATCTCCCGAATGGTCAACGTCGTGGGTGAGCAAGGAACCTATTGGGTGGCAAACAACTTCATCTGGGGCTGGCTGCTTCTTCCCGTCCTGCAGCTCGGCGAACTCATCAAGCAGGAAACCGCCACCGACAAGGAAAACGTTCGCAAAAACACGCTTGGCTACTTCGGCATCACCGCTATCGTTTCGGTTCTGTGGTGCGCGAGCATCCCCCTCTGGAAGCCCTTTATGACGAATGTTCTGCAGTTTACCGACGTGGATAAGCTGTTCGAGCTGGTGCTCGTTCTCCTCGGATTCTACATCTTGTACGCCATCCAGAACGTCTTCGATTCGGTCTTCTACGGGCTCGGAAAGACGAACTATATGCTGTTCGAATCCGTGGTAACGAACACGATCTATTACGGCATTGCCTTCGTTCTTTATGCGACGGGCGTGTGGACGCCGACGCTCATCAGCATCGCTCTCCTCTTCGGCATCGGCAACGCCTTCGATAGTATCGTCTCCCTCGGCGCATTCGCATACCTTCTCAAAAAAGAAAAAATCAATATTCTGAACGTATGATCAAAAGCCGACGAAGAGTCACTTGAATCCTCGTCGGCTTTTCTTATTTCATCACCTTGATAAAACGGAACATTTCATCAGGACCTTCGTCGGGATCGTGCTTTTCATCTTCGAACATTTCGTGCTCGGGTTGAAAATACTTGCACCAAAATTGGTCGATCTGAAAGCCGCACTTGTTTACGTAAAAATGAATGTTGCGCTTCTCAAAATAGGGAGTGCAGGTTTCCCACACTTTCGTTTCGGGGTGCAGAGCCTCTACCGCAAGCCACGCACCGTAGCCGATTCCTTTGGTGTGCTCCTCGGGAGAAACGAATAAGATCTCCAGCTCGTTGTGATGCGTTTCTTTGTTGATTTTCAGAATAAGACCTCCAACTCGTCTACCGTCAACAACGATGCGGTAGGTCTCGCTATCGGGCGAGTCGATACAACGCTCGATGGTTTTGCGAGAGATGATCTCGCCGTCAAAATCCATGTGGTCGTCACGCTTGCCGAATTCCTCGATCGCACCGTACTTGAATGCCCACTGATTGTCAAGAATGAATTGCTCGCGGTCGTCTGCCGTAAGCGGAACAAGAGCAACCTTTGTGTTTTTCATAAATTACCTCCGAAAATAAAAATAGAGCTAAGGTCTTGCAAATGCAATAACCCAAGCTCACTTGGACACCTAATCCGGCATTACGGTACTACGGTACACAGCCTCCGGT
>SVSI01000003.1 GCA_015064385.1 Oscillospiraceae bacterium
AAGCTCACTTGGACACCTAATCCGGCATTACGGTACTACGGTACACAGCCTCCGGTGACATATTAATTTTGAGCCGATTTGACTGTAAAACAGCAGTCAAATCGGCATTTTTAGTCGGAATGACAGGATTCGAACCTGCGACATCCTGGTCCCAAACCAGGCGCGCTACCAACTGCGCTACATCCCGATAGCATTTAGTTTATTTTTGAAATATATATATTGACCCCTTCCGAAAACTACGCAAAAACGTTTGCTTGGCACAGCCAAGCTCCATTTTGACCATTTTCGTGCCAAAGTATTATAACACAAAAAAACGCCTGTGTCAACACGAAAAATTGTCAAAATACAGCTCGTGACACATATTTTATCAAAAGCACTTGATTTTTTTTATTTTTCGTGTATAATATGTAGTACAAATAATTTTGGAGGATCTTTTAATGGACGGCGACAGTACCGGAGACTGTAACTATAACAATTTTATCTCGGTCAACTATCGAAACTTCATATATATAAATCAGGTATATCCGAATTGATACCATCTTTCGGGTATGCCTTTTTGTGCTTTAACGATAATTTCAAATTACTTTTCAGGAGATATTAAATAAAATGAACACCCCCTTATACATAATTATTATGGCTTGTCTCGTGCTTATGTCAGCATATTTTTCGGCAACCGAGACTGCCTTTTCCTCACTTAACAAGGCGCGCCTCAAGGTAATGGGCGAAAAAAGCAAAAAAGCGCGTCTCGCGCTTAAGCTTTCCGAAAACTACGATAAGCTCATTTCGTCAATACTTATCGGAAACAATATCGTAAATATCTCGCTTTCCTCGATTGGTACCGTGTTTTTTATCTATCACTTTGACGACGCGGGTGCAACTATCTCGACCGTTGTTATAACGATCATAGTCCTCATTTTCGGTGAAGTGTGCCCCAAAAGCATCGCAAAAGATATGCCAGAAGCGTTCGCGGTCTTTTCCGCGCCGATCATACGCGTTTTCGCGTGGGTGCTTTCTCCGATAAACTTCCTTTTCTCCCTTCTTAAAAAGGGACTCTCGAAAATGCTCAAGGTCAAGGACAGCGAAAAGACGTCGCAGGAAGAGCTTATAATGATGGTTGAGGAAGTGACCGAGGAGGGAACACTTAACAGCGAGGAAAGTACTCTCGTGCAGAACGCAATAGAGTTTTCCGATCTTAAAGCCGAGGACATACTCACCCACAGAATAGACATAGAGGCGTTCCCCGTAGATGCGACCAAGGAAGAAATCGCCGAGGCGTTCTCTCAGTCGAAATATTCTCGTCTTCTCGTTTACGAAGAGAATATAGACAACATCGTCGGAGTCGTTCACCAGAAGGATTTCTATACGGGAACGGGCGTTACCCAAAAAGACATCCGCGACGTAATGACTGCCCCCATCTTCGTTCTTCCGTCCAAGAAAATAGACGAGCTACTTCGCCTTCTTCAAAAAAACAAATCGCACGTTGCCGTCGTTCTTGACGAGTACGGCGGAACGTACGGACTCGTAACAATGGAGGATATTCTCGAGGAGCTTGTTGGAGACATCTGGGACGAGCACGACGAGGTTACCGAAAATTACCGCAGTGTCGGAGAAAACGTTTATAGAGTAAACTGTGCTATGTCGGTTGACGATTTCTGCACGCAGTTTGAGGTAGAGATCGAGACAGAAACGATCTCGCTAAGCGGATGGGTGACCGAGCAGCTTGCAAAGATCCCCGACGTTGGAGACAGCTTTGACTATCTTAATCTTTCGCTTCGCGTAATTGCGACCGAAAGCCACCGAGTTACCGAGGTCGAGATAGTTGTAAACGAGATACTCGAAGAAAACGAAGAAGTAAACGTATAAAACAAACCGCCTCGTGTGAGGCGGTTTTCTTTTTATTTAATAACCGGAACCTTGACTACGATCTTCTTGATCGGAGAGGAAACTCCGTTAAATGCAAGTCCGGGAGCGTGAGCGTCTCCGGGGTAGAAGATAGCGAACTTTCCGCCGTCAAGCGTGATGCTCTGGAAGCACTCGGGAGCGTAGTAGAACTCGATATCGGGTTTATACTCAACTGCGATAGAGGTGTCCGCGGTATCACCTGCGAGGAGCGTCTCCTTGCCCGAAACGATTATCTGAATGTCGATGTAATCGTGATGGTTTTCGTAGTTCGGATTTTCCTTGATCTTGGAATCGTACTCGGAAACCGATGCGTAAACGCCGTTTTCACCGAAGTATTTTCCTGCGGGAGCGTTTTCGGCGATGAGCTTGTTTGCAAGAGCAAATGCGCCTTCAAAATAGGGATGTGCGCCGCTATAGATGGATGAACGGTTTAAGGTGTCGATGATCATTTTTCTATCTCCTTTAATATAATTTTAAGTAAAGTTTTTGAAAGAGTGTGAGAAAACTTTTTTCAAAAAGTTGTCTCACAGAGGATTCTGAGAAAGATAAATAAGCAAGACCGAGACGTCGGCGGGCGAGATGCCCGAGATCCTCGACGCCTGCCCGATAGTGAGCGGACGGAATTTTTCGAGCTTCTGACGTGCCTCTATGCGTATTCCCGAAACGTCCGAATAGTCTATACCGGAGGGAATTTCCATAGCTTCAAGCTTCGCTTTTCTCGCGACCTCTGCGAGCTGTTTCTTGATGTAACCCTCGTATTTTACTGCAGTCTGTATGCTGAGCAGAGCACCTCTGTCCGAAATCTTCGGTCTGTCGGCATCAAGTACCTCGATATCGCGGTATGTGAGTTGCGGTCTTCTGAGCAGCTCGGCAAGTGATATTCCCGAGACAGAGACCGAGAGTCCGCGCTCTGCAAGGAAGGGATTTACCTTTTCAGGCGAAAGGAAGGTGTGCTCAAGACGGAAAATTTCGTCCTCTACGAGCTTTCTTTTATTAAGGTAGCGTGTGTATCTTGCGTCGTCAATAAGTCCTACGCGCCTACCTGTTGGCGTGAGACGCTCGTCTGCGTTGTCCTGTCTCAGAAGCAGTCTGTACTCACTTCGCGAGGTCATCATTCTGTACGGCTCGTTGGTGCCTTTTGTTACGAGATCGTCGATAAGCGTTCCGATATAAGAGGAATCGCGCGAGAGTACGAGCGGTTTTTCGCCCTTTATCGAAAGGGAAGCGTTTATTCCGGCAATAAGTCCCTGCGCCGCCGCCTCCTCGTAGCCCGAGCTTCCGTTAAACTGTCCCGCGCCGTAAAGTCCCTTTATGCTCTTGAATTCAAGAGTTGCATAAAGCTGTGTCGGATCGATGCAGTCGTATTCTATGGCGTATGCGGTACGCATCACTTTTGCGCTTTCAAAGCCCTTTATGCTATGAAGCATCTGCATTTGCACCTCTTCGGGCAGGGAAGACGAGAAGCCCTGAAGATATATCTCTTTTGTGTCAAGTCCGCACGGCTCAACGAAAAGCTGATGGCGGCTCTTGTCCGAGAAGCGGACTACCTTGTCCTCAATACTTGGGCAGTAGCGGGGACCCGTACCCTCGATAACACCCGAATAAAGAGGCGAGCGTGACAGATTTTCTCTTATGATGCGATGCGTTTCCTCGTTTGTATAAGCGATATGGCAGGGGATCTGCTTCATATCGGCGTACGCGTCCTGATTTGTATAGAACGAAAAGGGAATACACTCGTCTCCCGTCTCGCCGTTTTGGATCTCGAGCACGCTGAAATCAATGCTGTCTGCGTGAATACGCGGTGGAGTTCCCGTCTTAAAGCGCATAAGCGTTATTCCGAGATCTCTCAGACAGTCGGAAAGTCCGATAGAAGGAAGCAGTCCATCGGGACCCGAGGAGCATACTGCTTCTCCCGTGATCGTGCGCGAGTCAAGGAATGTTCCGCTGCATATTATCACCGCTTTTATCTCCCACACGGCGCCCATTGAGGTCGTGACCGATTTTACGCAAACAGCTCCGTTTTCGTCTTTTTCGGTCTCAATGGAGATTATTTCGGCTTGTATTAAAGAAAGATTTTTCGTGTTTTCAAGGACTTTTTTTATCTCGCTGCGATATTTCTGACGGTCTGCCTGCACTCTTTTAGAGTGGACTGCCGCGCCCTTACCGAGATTAAGCGTCCTGCTTTGCAGAGTTACCGCATCTGCGGCGCGTCCCATTTCTCCGCCCAGCGCGTCTATCTCGTAAACGAGATGTCCCTTGCCCGTGCCTCCGATGGACGGATTGCAGGGCATATTTCCGACTGCGTCGAGGTTTATCGTGAAAAGGAGTACGCTGAGTCCGAGACGGGCGGCAGAAAGCGCGGCTTCAACGCCCGCGTGTCCCGCACCGATAACGGCAATATCTGCTTTTCCTGCACTGTATTTTATCATTTTATTCTAATTTTAGGAAACTTTTTGAAAAAAGTTTCCTAAGACCTTCAAAAACTTTTCTGAAAGAAAAGCTATTTGTTTTTTGAATTTTGTTTCAAACGAGTTTCTCGAGAGTTGCTATTTTTGCAGCGCACACGAGTACCGCAACTGCGACCTTCAGCTCATCAACTGGCGGGAAGGTGGGAGCAATACGGAGAACGCTGTCGTCGGGATCCTTACCGTAAGGGAAGGTTGCACCCGCATTTGTGAGCGTAACTCCTGCCTTTTTGCAGAGTTCAAAGGTACGGCTCGCACAGTTTTTGTCGAGATAAAGAGTTATGAAATATCCGCCTCTCGGACGCGTCCAACGTGTGTTGGGCAGGCACGAGAGCTCGCTCTCGAATGCGTCGAGAACCGTCTCAAACTTGGGACGGAGTATCTCCGCGTGACGCTTCATGTGTGCCTTTAAGCTGTCAAAATCCTTTAAGAACTCAACGTGGCGGAGCATATTCATCTTGTCAAAGCCGATAGTCTGCACGGTGAGAATGGATTTGATAAACTCGATGTTTTCTTTTCCCGAAACGATCGCCGAGATTCCCGAGCCGGGGAAGGTCACCTTGGAGGTCGATGCGAACATTATAAAGATGTTCTCATTTCCCGCTTTTTTCGCCTCGTCGTAGATGCTGAGCAGCTTGTCGCCCTCGTCGTAAAGATCGTGGACCACGTACGCGTTGTCCCAGAAGATTCTGAAATCGTCTGCGGCGGGTTTAAGATTTGCAAAGCGGCGGACGGTCTCGTCTGAATAGGTGTATCCGTCGGGATTGGAATATTTCGGCACGCACCAGATTCCCTTGACCGTGCTATCGTTTTCTACGTATTTTTCAACGAGATCCATATCCGGGCCTTCGGGAGTCATGGGAATATTTATCATTTCGATGCCGAAGGTCTCGGTTATCGCAAAATGACGGTCATAACCGGGAACGGGGCAGAGAAATTTGATCTTTTCCTGCTTGCACCAAGGGGTTGCGCCCTTGTAGGATCCGAAGATCATAGAGCGTGCGATGGTGTCAAACATAAGGTTAAGACTCGAGTTTCCGCAAACGATGACGTTCTCGGACGGTGCCTCGAGGATAGTGCCGAAAAGACGCTTCGCCTCGGGAATACCGTCAAGAAGACCGTAATTGCGGCAGTCCGTGCCGTCCTCTGCAAAGGGCGAGGATACGTCAACCTGCATATCTACCGATATCTCAAGCTGGTCTGCGCCCGGTTTTCCTCTTGCCATATTGAGGTTGAGCTTTTTGTCAAGATAGCTTTCGTATATTTTGCGTTGCTTTTCGAGCTCGGCTATGAGCTCTATATGCGACATATCAGAATAGTTCATTTTATTCTCCATTAAAAGGTGTCTGTTTTGAGTTAAAATTCTGCGTTTCCGGTGGTTCTCGGGAAGCTTTCTACGTCGCGGATGTTGGACATACCGGTAACGTACATAATAAGGCGCTCAAATCCGAGACCGAAGCCCGCGTGCTTCGTTCCGCCGTAGCGACGAAGCTCGGTGTACCAGGAATAGGTCTCTTTATCAAGACCGAAGCGGTCGAACGCCTCTTCGAGATAGTCAACTCTCTCTTCACGCTGGGATCCGCCGATAAGCTCTCCGACGCCGGGAACGAGAAGGTCCATAGCGGCTACCGTCTTGCCGTCGTCGTTGAGGCGCATATAGAACGCCTTGATCTCCTTCGGCCAGTTGGTAACGAATACGGGACGTTTGAAATATTTCTCGGTGAGGTATCTTTCGTGCTCGGTCTGGAGGTCTTCGCCCCATCCGACGGGGTATTCGAAGCTCTCTCCGCTGTTTTTGAGGATCTCAATGGCCTGCTCGTAGGTGCAAACTGCAAAATCCGAGCTTACAATGCTCTCAAGGCGCTCGATAAGGCCTTTGTCAACGCGAAGATTGAAGAACTCAAGCTCGTCGCGGCACTCGGTAAGAAGTGCGCTGATGACGTATTTGAGCATCTTCTCGGCAAGCTCCATATCGTCGGAGAGATCAGCAAACGCGATCTCGGGCTCGAGCATCCAGAACTCTGCCGCGTGTCTCGGAGTGTTCGAGCGCTCTGCGCGGAAGGTAGGACCGAAGGTATATACCTTTCCGAATGCCATAGCGTAGGACTCAACGTTGAGCTGTCCCGAAACGGTGAGGTTTGCGCTCTTGCAGAAGAAGTCCTGACTGTAATCAACGCTTCCGTCGGGGTTTCTGGGAATGTTGTCAAAATCAAGGGTAGTTACCTTGAACATATCACCTGCGCCCTCGCAGTCCGAGGTGGTGATAAGGGGAGTGTGAACGTAGATAAATCCGTTCTCGTAGAAGAATCTGTGAAGGATCTGTGCCGCCATACTGCGAACGCGGAATACTGCCGAGAAAAGATTGGTTCTCGGACGAAGGTGGGGCTTGGTGCGCAGGAATTCGAGCGACTGTCCCTTTTTCTGCATAGGGTAATCGGGAGTGGAGGTTCCCTCTATCTCGATCATCTCTGCCTTGAGCTCGAAGGGCTGCTTTGCCTCGGGCGTGAGCACGAGAGTTCCCGTGATGCAGAAGGATGCGCCTACGTTCTGCTTTGCGATGGTCTTATAGTTTTCAAGCTTATCTGCCTCGAAAACTACCTGAAGATTTTTGAAGCACGAGCCGTCGTTAAGCTCGATAAATCCGAATACGTTGCTTGCGCGGATGGTTCTGCACCAACCGCCCACCGTTATCGTTTTCCCGTCAAATGACGCGGGATCTGCAAAGATCTTTGTGATTTCCGTTCTTTTCATTTCTTTTCTCCTGATATTAAATGTTGCAAATTATTTATCTTTATGTTATAATAGCCCTATAAAAAGGATTTTTATAAGGATTTTCACTATGGAAGTAAAAAGATTTTCCAAAAATGACAGCGGATTTATTTGTCAGAACTGCGGCAAGGAGGTCCTGCCTCTCGGCAAAAGCTCGCGCGATCACTGTCCGTTTTGTCTCTGGTCTATACACGTTGATATAAATCCGGGCGACAGGGCAAACGAGTGCCAAGGACCAATGGAGCCCGTGTCCGCCGTTACCGATCCGCGAAAGGGATATATTATCATATATAAATGCACCAAATGCGGCGAAATACACAGAAACCGCGCGGCGCACGACGCCTCGGTACAGCCCGACAGCATCAAAAAGCTGATAGCACTCACGGCAATGCACTGAAAATAAAAAACGTCTCGGAAACGTCTTAAAACGAATCCGGGACGAACTAATTTTTAGTCCGCGGTGCCACCCGCATTTGATACCCATAAAAAGATATCCACTTTCAAAAAATATTAAGCGTGATCTTCAGAGTGTTCCCCAAGCTTACTACTCTCCCGACCGCGCTTACAGCCCATGGCGCGGACTCTCTGACGGGATTTCCACAAAAGCGGAGTCTCTTACCGTATTATTATATCCGCAAAGAGATATTTTGTCAAGGGCTTTCGCTTAAAATTTGCATCCATTTGCCGTTATCTTGGGCTAAAAGGATAAAATAAATGTAAATTTTCAAAAAAGATCAAAAATATATTGAAAAAAGAAAATAAATATAGTATAATCAAAAGGTAAACAACTCACATCTGGAGGAAATTATGGATTTTATTGAATACAAGCGCTTTGTGACCTTCTTCAAAAACGATTACGCAAAGGTTACAAAACTTATGATAACCGTCGGAATGATCGTTGCGGCAGTGGGAATTATTCCCGCACTTCTCGGATTTGCAAAGGTTCCCGGATTTTACGATTGGAGAATGCTTTTTATAGCAATCGGTGTAGCAGGTGTAGTATGCTGGGGAATGGGCTCGGGAAGAATAGTTAAGGATTTCGAGTTTGAAGACGTATTTTACAGAGTCTCGCGCGATATGAAAGAGCAGTGCGAGTCCAAGTTCGGTTATGCGGACGATCTCAAAAACGCCGTTATGTTCGAGGGCTTCGTTATCGATAAGGACAATGCGGGCGTAGCTAAAAAGCTTGGTAACAAAAACGTTTCTCCTCTTGGCAGAGTTTGCTACGTTTATGCAAGAAAAGAAAAGTTCTACGTACTCAGCCGTACCTTCTCGTTTACCGAGGAGTTTGTTGAGGATAAGGAGTACGACGTACATTTCAGTTCTATCAGCAGCGCAGAGTACCTTACCGAAAAGCTCGGCGAGGATCTGGACGTTATCAGAATACTTATCAAGACTGCCGATAAGACTCTTCTTGACGCGTACATTTCGGAGAGCAACTACGATATTGAGGTGTTCCCCGAGAATATTATCCACAAAAGAGATCACATTATGTCGAGAATGTAATTTCAAAAATGCCGAGATCCCTTCCGCCCGGAGGGGATCTTTTGTGTTTTCGGGACTTGACATACGTTCGTGGTAGTGATAAAATAAACGGTATGGATAAGCTTTAAGGAAAAGAGGCGTACTCTTATGGAAACAGTAGAGGTAAAAACAGGCGCACCGTACCGAATAGAGATAGGCAGGGGACTGCTCGACTCACTCGGAGACAAGGTGCGCGCGCTGACCAAGGCAAAAAAAGCAATGATCGTTACCGACGAGACGGTATATGCGCTGTATTTCGAGCGTGCTGCAAGATCACTTGAGAGTGTTGGTATCGAGGTTCTGGAATTCGTTATACCATCGGGAGAAACTTCCAAATCTACCGGAAATCTTATAAAGCTTTGGGAAACGCTTGCCGAAAATGCGCTAACGCGAAGTGACGTCATCGTTGCTCTCGGAGGCGGCGTCGTTGGCGACCTTGCGGGTTTTGCCGCAGCTACATATCTTCGCGGGATAAAATATATTCAGGTGCCGACCACGCTGCTTGCTATGACCGATTCCTCGGTGGGCGGCAAAACGGCGGTTGACCTCAAAGCAGGCAAAAATCTTGCGGGTGCGTTTTATCAGCCGTGCGCGGTCGTATGCGATCCCGATACGCTTGCCACTTTGCGCCGCGAGACCTTCAGCGACGGTATGGCAGAGGTCATAAAATACGCAATGATAAATAACCCCGTAATAATAGACAAGCTCTTTTTATACACGGAGTCGGACAGCGCTTTGCTTGACGAGATAATAGCCCTTTGCATAGAGGATAAAAGAGATATCGTTTCAAGAGACGAATTTGATCGCGGAGAAAGAGCGCTGCTCAATTTCGGACATACTCCGGCGCACGCTATCGAGCGCCTTTCAAACTATACCGTAACGCACGGAAGTGCGGTGGCTGTCGGAATGATGATAATATCGCGTGCATCGGCAAAGCTTGGTCTTTGCAACGCGGACGTTCCCGAAACGCTTGAAAAGCTGCTTGATAAATTTTCTCTGCCCAAGGATACCGAGTTTGGTGCCGAGGATATGGCAAAGGCGGCGCTCGGAGATAAAAAGCGGTCGGGTGATAGAATAGATCTTATACTTTCGTACGGTGTCGGCGATGCACGAATTTGCCCTACCAAGATAGATGAGCTCTGTGAAATATTCCGAAAGGGAACCGAAAAATAAAATCGGCAAAATATGATGAACAGTTTTGGAAAAAATATAAGATTTGAAACGTCGGGCGGCTCGCACGATGAGTTCATAGAAGGAAAAATGACCGGATTTCCTTCCGGACTTGCCATAGATAAAGTCAAGCTTCTTGAATTTATGGCGCGTCGCGCACCCGGAAATTCGGAGTTTGCAACCCCGAGAAAAGAAAGCGACGAGCCGGTATTTATTTCAGGTGTTGACAAAGATCTCGTAACAGACGGAAACGAGATAAAAATAAGAATATACAGCAAAAACACGCGTTCAAAGGACTATAACTGCGATATTCCGAGACCCTCTCACGCAGATTACTGCGCGATCATGAAGTACGGAAAAGAGGTTGACCTTCGCGGCGGCGGACACTTTTCGGGACGTCTGACTGCGCTTTTCTGCGCGTTCGGCGGAATTTGTATTCAGTATCTTGAACAGAGATGCGTGTCTGTATTTTCGCACGTGTATTCGGTACACGGCATAAAGGACACTCCGTTTTCACTTGCAGAGGTGGGAGAAAAGGAAAAAAACAAGCTCTGCGGATCGCTTTTTCCCGTTCTTGACGCCGCGTCGGGAGACGAAATGAAAAAAGCTATCTCGGATGCGAGAGCTAACGGTGATTCGGTGGGAGGCGTTATAGAGTGCGCGGTCACGGGACTGCCGGCAGGACTCGGAGAGCACATGTTCAGCAGTGTTGAAGCGCGTATTTGCGAAATGATATTTGCCGTACCTGCGGTAAAAGGAATAGAGTTCGGTCTCGGATTTGAGTCGAGCGACATTTTCGGATCGCAGAACAACGATCCCTTTTATACGGACGGAAAAATTATAAAAACGAGAACTAATAACTGCGGCGGAATACTCGGAGGAATGACGAATTCAATGCCGGTCGTGTTCAGAGTGGCTATAAAGCCCACTCCGTCGATAGCAAAAGAGCAGGACAGCGTTTCTCTGTCAAGGATGGAGAACGTGAAGCTGTCGATAGTCGGCAGACACGATCCGTGTATAGTTCCGCGCGCGGCGGCGGCAATAGAGGGCGCGACCGCTATTGCCATACTCGATCTTTTACTCGACCGTTAACTTTTAAGTAAAGTTTTTGAAAGAGCGTGAGAAAACTTTTTTCAAAAAGTTGTCTCACGTAAGTAAAGTTTTTGAAAGAGTGTGAGAAAACTTTTTTCAAAAAAGTTGCCTCACGTAAGTAAAGTTTTTGGAAAGGTCTCGGAAAACCTTTTTCAAAAATTTTTAAGTAAAGTTTTTGAAAGAGCGTGAGAAAACTTTTTTCAAAAAGTTGTCTCACATAAGTAAAGTTTTTGAAAGAGTGTGAGAAAACTTTTTTCAAAAAGTTGCCTCACGTAAGTTTTCCCGGAAAAAAATGAAAAACATCAAAGCGGGGCTTCTCGGAAGGAAGCTCGGACATAGCTATTCTAAAATAATACATTCCTTTCTTGCGCCGTACAGCTACGAGATGTTTGAGTGCGAGGAAAACGAAGTCGAAAGTTTCATAAAAAACGGACCTTTTGATGCGATAAACGTAACCGTTCCGTACAAAAAGACGGTCATACCGTATCTGGACGAGCTGTCCGATAAGGCGAAAAAGCTCGGTGCGGTCAATACCGTAGTGCGTCGTAAGGACGGAACTCTTTACGGCGATAATACCGACTTTTACGGATTTTCCTATATGCTCGATCTTGCAAAAACGGACGTTTCGGGCAAAAAGGTGCTCGTTCTCGGTGCAGGCGGAGCGTCCGCTACCGTTTGCGCGGTGCTTTCGGAGAGAGGTGCTGGTGAGGTCACCGTTTTCGGCAGTCGCGACAATACGCTCGAAAACGTAATGCGCTGCAAGGACGCTGAGATAATAGTAAACGCAACCCCGGTCGGAATGTATCCCGACTGTGACGGCTGTCCGATAGACCTTTCGCTTTTTGAGGACTGCAAGTGCGTGCTCGATATCGTATATAATCCCGCGAGAACTACGCTGATCTGCGCGGCAGAGAAGAGAAACATCAAGACCGCCACCGGACTTTCGATGCTCGTGGCGCAGGCAAAACGCGCGTGCGAAATATTCACGGGCAGTGAGATAGACGACTCAAAAATCCCCGAAATTACCGATAAGATTGAAAAAATGCAAGAAAATATAGTTCTTATCGGAATGCCGGGATGCGGCAAGAGCACGATCGGAAGGATCGCCGCCGAGCGACTTAACCGAACTCTCGCCGATACCGACGAGGAGATCGTAAAGCTTGCCGGAAAGGATATCCCGAGCATCTTTGCGCAGGACGGCGAGGACGTGTTCAGAGCGTATGAATCAAGGGCGATAGCCGCGCTCGGAAAGCTCTCGGGCGCTGTGATCGCAACGGGCGGCGGTGCGGTTAAAAGAGAAGAAAATTACCTGCCGCTCCACCGAAACGGAAAAATAGTATTTCTCGACAGAGATATCGATTCGCTCGATACGAAAGGCCGTCCGCTTTCCCAAAGGGACGGAGTTGAAAAGCTTTACAGCGAGCGTATAGGTCTTTACCGCGCTTTCGCGGACGTTACCGTCAAGGTTTCGGACGACGCCGAAGAGACGTACGAAAATCTGATAAATGCGCTCGGAATGAAAGGAACGTGATCTGAAATATGAAAATACTCGTTATAAACGGACCGAATCTTAATTTTCTCGGTATAAGAGAACCCGAAATATACGGAAATAAAACGTACGCCGATCTTTGTGAATTTATAGAAAACGCGTGCGCGGAGCTTTGTGTGGAATGTGAGATATATCAGTCCAACCACGAGGGCGCGATAGTAGATAAAATACAGGAAGCGTACGGCGTTTTTGACGGAATCGTTATAAATCCCGCGGCATATACGCACACGAGCGTTGCGATACTTGACGCTGTAAAAGCAGTCGGCATACCGACCGTTGAGGTGCATATATCGAACGTTGACGAAAGGGAAGCGTTCAGACACCACTCCTATATTGCCGCCGCTGCAAAGGCACGCTTTATAGGACTCGGCTTTGAGGGATACCGTAAGGCGGTAGAATTTTTGAAAAATGAGCTTAAATAAGTAAAAGGCAGAGATTTTTCTCTGCCTTTTATTGTTAGTCGTTACTTAAATACGTCTTGCTCGTGCTTTTGAGCGATTCCTTTATCAGTACGGAAAGTACGTCCGCCATCATTCGCTTCTTTTCCTTGTCGAGGCGGTTTATCGCGCTGAGCACCTCGCGCGCCTTGACGAAGCGGTCTGCCGATAGGTCTGTGAGAGTTTTTGCACCCGTTGACTGAAGAATGTCAAAAAAGGTCTCGCAAAATTCTCTGCGCGTTTCAAGATCGCTTGATGCAAGCCATTTTTTTATTACCTTTGCGGTCTTGAGATTGCTCTGCGAATTTTCGGGGAGCGTTTCGAATCGGTTGACGTTTACCTTCCAGTTGAACGCATCGTGCTGATAGAGTCCCTTTCCGCCCGAGCGTACGGTGATAAGCTTTTCGTCGTACGACAGAAGCAGTCCGACCACCGAATTTTCGGGGACGAAGGTTCGTATTCGGTCTCCGAGCGCCTTGTAGTTTTCGTTATCCGCGATCGGACCCAGAAGACCGGGACCGTCGAAGCAGTATATCGTCATAATGCGCTCGCGTATCTCCCTACTTGCCGAAAGAGCGGCGAAGGTTGCAAGATTTCCGCCTTTTGAGTGACCTGCGATCCTTATCGGAGCGCTCGGATATTCAAGCGCAACCTTTTCAAGAAAGCTTTTCGCGTCGAGCTGCGCGGGGACGGTCTTAAAATAGCTCATACGGAAGTTTTCCTTCCATCCGACTATCGAATCGTCCGTGCCGCGGTACGCCACGAAAACACATCTGTCCGAGGTGTCAAAGGCGGTGGCTGAAAACTGCTTTGAAAGAGACGGGTCTGTATCACTTTCAAAAGCGATGACCTTTATCTTTTCAAAACGTCGCGTCCTTGCCGCAAATTTGAAGATCACGGGTATTGAATCGGGAATTATCAGTCCGAGCGGTTTTATTACACGCCGCGCGTCCGAAAAGAATTTTTTTGCCAGATCCTTGAGCGAGATCCCGTCTTCGGGTATAAGATCCGAAAAGTCAAGATAAGATATCTCGCTCAGTATCAGAGCGTCGATCTCGTTAAGGGGGGAAACGCAAAGGTCGATATCGCCCCTCCATTTGAGATAATCAAAAAGGTTTGCCAAGTGTCATCATCTTCTTTCGGCAAAATGTTGGTATGCTATGCGATGACTGCCGTCCTCAAGATATATTGAACCGCAACGAACGAAACCGAGCGTTTCAAGCAGCTTTTGCATAGGCAGGTTATTTTTGTGGGTGTCTATTTTAATATTTCCCGCCGTTTTCAGTGCCCATTCAAGACACAGTCGTCCTATTTTTTTGCCTCTGCCGAGGTCTCCGACGCCCACTCTGTGGACAACTCCGTAAGGAGCTGAGCTTATCCAGGCGCCGTCAAATATTTTTCTGTACGTCGGATCGTCGGCGTTTTGCTCGAAATAGAATGCAGCGAGTATATTTTCGCCGTCCGTTGCAACGTATCCGCCGCCATTTTCCGAAAGATCGGATCTTACCGTCTCGGCGGGGGGATAAAAGTCCCCCCACTGATCGGGATTTCCGCTTTTTTTCATAAATTCCCGCGCCTGCGAGTATATGAGCATTACCGTGTCAAAATCCTCGGCTCGCGCCTTTCTTATAAAGATCTTGTCGGTCATTTTTTCAGAACGAGAACATCGTAGGGAGAAAGCTCTACCTTGCCCGAGTATTTCTTTCCTGTGATTATATCGGTCATTTCGTCCTTCAGAACGATAGAGCCGCTTTCGTTCTTGCATTCGGCAACGATAAGACCCTCGTCCTTTTCGCCCTTTCTGGGAGCAACGACGAGCGTTCCGCTGATCTCGTAGCCGGTCACGCCCGCGTCCGCGCACGCCATATCGATAATCTTTCTCATGTCAGCTTCGGAGGGAACGGTTCCGATAATATAAACTACGCCCTTTCCGACCTTCTTGCGAATGATGCTTGCCTTGCCAACGAGCGTGGGATAACCCTCGGTGACGGTAACGAGCGCGTCCTCGTCTGCTTCAAAAAGCTCGTACCATTCGTTTCCGACAAATTCCTCGCCGTTTTTCCATACCGATTTTATGAGCTTATCTCTGTCGGGTGCCTCGTATGCCTGACGCACGCCCGCAAACTCCTCGAGAGAATTGTACGGACGGTTGGTGAAGCGTGTTCCGATACCGCTTCTGATATCGCTCATAGGACCGACCACCCAAACGCCGCCGTCCTCTACCCATTTGTGGATACGCTCGGTCAGATCGCCTTGATCTATGCTCATCATATACGAGGAGAAGAGAAGCTTATAGGAGGAAAGATCCTTTCTTGCGCCGATAACGTCGGGACGTAGTCCTGCGTTCACTATGGGAGTATAGATCTTATTGTAAAGGCGTCCTCTGTAATCGTTTTCGGTAATAACGCCCTGCGTTAAGAAAAGATTCCAGTTGAGCGAGGTGAAATGTAGGGCAACCTCGGTATCGACCTTGGTGTTGTTTATGAAATCCGCGCACTTTTCAAATTCGTCTGCCGTACGCTGAACTTCCTCGAAAATGTGAAGAGGTCTGCCCGAGGGCGCAAGGACTGCGCCGTGCATAAGCTCGTGGCCCGCCCAGTGAGTACGCCAGAGCCAGTACATCGCCGCCTCGCCGCCGAGCATAACGGGAAGCCAGGTATTTACACGGCAGAAGCCGTAGGGCTTAAGGTCGTGCGAGGTCATTTCCGAGCCGTTCCAGCAGGTCGAGGTCTCGGTGTTCCAGAAGGGACGGTCTTTGAGCGACCTCATAAAGTCAAACCAAAATCTCTGACCGTGGAGATCCTTTGGCTTGTCGTAGTGATTGTACTGAATAATATCGCACTTTTCGGTAAGCGTTTCATAGTCGACCGTGTTGACGGGCATCGTGTCGGTACCGATGGGTGCTTTAGTGTACTTTTTGAGTATATCCGCCTGCATACCGATGTAATTTGAATGAGAATCGCTCTGGAAGAGGCGGTACTCAAGCTTTATATGAGGATTATGCCAAGCGTTGACGGGAATATTTACGTCACTGAAGCTCGAATATTCCTGACTCCAAAG
Organism: Oscillospiraceae bacterium; assembly: GCA_015064385.1. Taxonomy (GTDB): domain Bacteria; phylum Bacillota; class Clostridia; order Oscillospirales; family CAG-272; genus SIG672. Next base: position 15,969 of record SVSI01000003.1, read on the forward strand.
AGTAAGGTTCCAAGCTTTGTTCATATTCTCAATAGTGCCGTATTTCTTTCTCAGATGCTCGCGAAAGAGGGCAACACAGTCGGGACAGGTGCAGTTCTGCGCGTTGATCTCGTTGTCGAGCTGCCAGCCGATTATACGCTCGTCCGAGCCGAATTCCTCTCCCATTTTTTTGACGATGCGCTTTGAATATTCGATATAGTGAGGATTGTTAGAGCAGCAGTGACGTCTTCCGCCGTGCACGCGCGGAATGCCGTTTTCGGGAACAAAGGTGACGTCCGGGTGAAGTTTTGAGAGCCAGATCGGGGGAGTTGCAGTCGGAGTACAGAGAATTACAGAGATTCCTGCCGCCGAGAGCTTGTCGATGGCGGTGTGTATCCATCCAAAGTCGTACTCACCGGGCTGCGGCTCAATTCTCGACCAAGCAAACTCGGCAATTCTTGCGCAGGTAACACCCGCTTCGTTCATTTTCTGAATATCGTAGTCCATTTCGGACTCGTCCCAGTCCTCGGGGTAGTAAGCTGCGCCGATAAAGGGCTTTTTGTAATTGCTCATATTATTTACCTCACTTTTAAGATCGATTATACGTGCATAAAGCTTCGCTTACCCAAATTATAGCATACGCAAAATGTAAAATCAATAATAAAAGGAAAAAAGTTTGTTAAAAGCGCGTTTGATCCGCCTTGACATTCGCATTTTGTTATGCTATAATGTCAAAGTAACATGGCACGCCGGCGTGGCGAAATAGGCAGACGCAAGGGACTTAAAATCCCTCGGTGGAAACACCGTACCGGTTCGACCCCGGTCGCCGGCATAAAAGCATTCAAACCCGAACATTTTACCAATCGGTGAAACGTTCGGGTTTGTTGTTTTCTTAAAGGATATCACATAAGTTTTTTGTATTATTAAGTGTCAAGATTTTCTAAATCTGTGCCTCTAAATATTGTGGCACTGCTTAAGTCAAAGGTTGTTGCTTGTTTTGTCTCTTTTTCTAAAACTCCTGCTTGGCTAAAATTTTCAGCAATTTCATATATGCCATCAAAATTTTCTGTATAATTATATTTGAAGGTTGCTGTCCATATATCCTTATTTTCTGTAGGTATATCGTTGTGATAATGCTTAGGATATTGTAAGTAAACATATGTTCCAGAGCTCATGTCTATTGATGGTAAAACATAATCTCTAGCGTTGTTTATTCCTGATGAGGCTTTTTTATCGAAGACTTCGTGGGTTTTCTTTGTGTATTGTGTTGAGAGTACATTGGTTGGTTGTTTGGTTTCTGAAATTTTATCATTCATGAAGAATGCCGGCCAGCTATATGAATATTCGGTTTTATCGCCGTGTACAAGTTTATAATCAGCCATTTCTTTATCGGTTAAGGCGTAGGTGATTAGGAAAGAGTGCCAATAACTATCATCAACTAAAACTCTTGTATTTATGTATAGGTTATTAGGTTCGTCATCATACACAAAAGTCATAGTTTCCGCTTTGTACGTGCCATCTAAAATTTTATTTACATCAATGCCTTGATCTTCTAGGAAAGCATAAGGGTGAGCATCAAATGCTGGGATGTAGTAATCTTCAACTTTTGTGCTTGACATTAAAGAGTTATAGTATTCATCGTTAATAACGCTCATTAATAAATTTGAATATTTTCCTGTTTCTTCAGTTCCTTCAGAAGATTCGGTTCCGCCAATGGTAGGGTCATTTGGGTTGTTTGTTGTGTTATTGGTGCATCCTATTAGGCCCCCAACAAGTAATGCTCCGACTACAGCAAGAGCGCCAATGCGCTTGACTGCTTCCGTTTTAGATTCTCGTAACTTGTTTAATAAGTTTGTCATATTTAACTCCTCTAAAAAAGATAATCTCCTTCAACCATTTCCGATACGGTAGGATTTAAGCTTTATTGTAGTATACAGCAAAAAAGAAAACATGTCAATAGGGCGAAGAAGGGCGATCGGTTCGATTATAGAATGCTCGGGTGTAAAAAAACCACTTCGTAAAGAAGTGGTTTTTGTTTATTATGCTTTTTTCACGGGAATCTCGGTGTTTGATGCGATGCATTTGATCCACTCGCCGACCGTCTCCTCGGCAGGGAACGAAAGATCTGCAAGAGGATAGATCTTTCCTAAAAGCTCGGATTTTCCGCTCCCGAGCGGATGGTACGGCTCTACGTTTATTTCAAGAATATTCGTAAGAGAATTTGCTATCTCGGCTATTTTTTCAAAATGATCACGGCGATCGTTAAATCCCGGAATAATGGGGCATCGCAGCATCGTTTTTGCGCCGAGCGAATCTATAAAGTGAAGATTTTCGAGAATTTTTTCGTTTGAAACACCCGTATATTCCCCGTGCTTTTCAGGGTCGGTCTCCTTGCAGTCAAAAAGGAAAATATCAACGTAGGGGACTATTTTCTCAAAATTTTCGCGGCTTGAAAATCCGCAGGTCTCGATGCAGGTGTGAAGCCCCTCGCGTTTTGCCGCCTTGAGCAGAGAAAGGGTAAAATCGAACTGGCACATCGGCTCTCCGCCCGACAGAGTAATTCCTCCGCCCGAGGTCTCGTAAAAGATCTTGTCGCGCAGGACCTCTTTCATTACCTCGTCAACGGTGCGAAGCGTACCAACCGTCTCAAGTGCTCCCGTGACACAGACGCCCGTGCAGGCGTGACAAAGCGCACAGCCCTCTCTCATATACTCGTGAGCGCCGCTTTGAAAATCGTGCCGACCGTTCGGGCAGATGTTCTCACAAGCCCGACAGTTGAGGCATTTTTTTGCATCGAAAAAGATCTCCACGCGTGCCGATTTCGACTCGGGATTGTGACACCACACGCAGTTTAGAGGGCAACCCTTCATAAACACGGTGGTTCTTATTCCCGGTCCGTCGTTCACCGAAAATCTTTGTACGTTAAATATATAAGCACTATCCATTAGGCAAATCTCCTTAACGTTATATGCGAATTATATCATTATTTGCTTACATTGTCAATAAAAAAATCGAAGCGCCGTGACAGCGCTTCGATTATATTTTACCATTGGGGCTTAGGATTGCCTGAAAGATACTTTCTGGGATTTATGCGATTTTCGTTTACGTACACCTCGAAATGAAGGTGTGCGCCCGAAACGCGTCCCGTTCTTCCCATATTTCCGATATATTCGCCCTCATATACTCTTTCGCCTACCGTAACTACCGGTCGCTTATTCATGTGAGCGTAAAGGGTTATAACGCCGTTACCGTGATCGATCTTAAGGTGCCAGCCGTACGAATCGCTCCAGCCCGCTTTGATTACCTCGCCCGCGGCTGCCGCAACGATCTTGGGGTTTCCGCTTCTTGCGATGTCGATACCCTTATGATAGGTTGATGCTCCGGCTACGGGGGCTTTTCTCGGTCCGTATTCGGACGTTACCCAGCCGACAGTAGGCCATGAGAACTTGCCTCCGTCCCACGTCGTGGACTGCGTTCCGTAAACGGTGACCTCGTCAACGGGAGCAACGGTGATCTCAACGCTGCTGTCAATTCTTACGGTGTGAGAATATACTCCGTCTATGTAAACGTCTTCATACTCTACCGTACACTGACCGTCTTTTCCTTTTATATGAACGAATTCGGGATCGTCGTCACCGTATTTCAGTCCGAAATCGGTATCGGGACGGCGAACGTGGCCGTACGCGACCGCCTCGGTCTCGGTTCTGACTACTCTCTCGGTGGTTGACGTTATCGCCGCGTCAAGATCCTCGGGAATACTGCTGCTTCCGAAAAGAAGAGCGGAATCTATGCTTTCGATTATGTCAACGATGTTGCCGTCGAGAGCGTCCATCGTAGCCGAGCTGTCATCTTTAATTGAAAGAAATGCGTCCTTAAGGTCGTTTGCCTTAACGATGGTGCTGGTCTTTGCATATCCGAGGGTGGCGTAAACCGTGGACTTTTCGTTACGGTTGTTATCCTTTTCGGATACGTATGCAACTATATCAGCAACTACCGAAGAAAGGTGATCCTTTTCGGAAAGGGGACAGTGTCCAAGCACGTTTCCGTCAAGATAGATCGCGTAGCAGTCGCTGTAGAGCGCTTTGGTTTTGCTAAGGATGGTTGAGTACATATCGTCGGATGACGCTACCGTTGCCGTGGTCTCTATCGCGACGAGCTTGATGTCAAGATCGTTTTCGACCGAGTGGGGATATCCGAGTGCCTCGGTCATCGTTTCCTCGACCTTGGCAAGGACTGCGAAATATCCTTCAAGACTTTCGGTGGTAAAAAGCGTTTCACCGTTCAGGGTGACCTCGTAAAGAAGTCCCGAAACGACGCCTTCCTCAATATGTAGCTCCTCGTCTTCCTTCTCAAGATCGCAACCGACGAGAGTTACGCCGAGCACCAGGGAGACTGTTAGCATTAAAAGTAAAGCGCTGAATATACGTAAGTTTTTCAGCATAAATACCTCTCCTGTTTTCGTTTGAATGTGATTTTTTGTCCGATTCGATGCCTTACAGAGATATCGAGAATGGCTCCAACATCAGACCACATGCTCTGTCATTATACCACTTTGTCATTAAATTGTCAAGAGTTTTTTTCATTTTTTGTCTTATCTCAGTGAAAAATATCGTTTTTTTACGTTATTTATATATCTTCCATATTGAAAATACTGCGAGAATATGGTAAAATATTCACGAAAAGGAAAATTTTTAATTTCAGGGGATTTTTATGGAGCTTAATACGTTTCCCGATACACGTTCGGACATACATATAAATTTTATGAAAAAAGCGCTGGAATATGCCAAGCTTGCTCTTAAAAGTGAGGACGTACCCATCGGTGCCGTCGTGGTTTGTGACGGCGAGATAGTCTCTTGGGGATACAACAGAAGAGAAGGGGAGAAGAACGCGATCCTCCACGCGGAGATCGAGGCGATAGATAAGGCGTGCAAAGCACTGGGCGGATGGCGACTTCACAAGTGTGATCTTTACGTTACCCTCGAGCCCTGCCCGATGTGTATGGGAGCGATAATAAACGCACGCATACGAAACGTCTATTACGGCGCCGCCGACCGCAAAGCAGGAGCGCTCGGCGGACTTTTCGATATGAATTCTTTTGCGCTCAACCATCACCCGAACGTCGTGGGAGGCATCTGCGAGGACGAATGCTCGGCGCTTATCAGCGGCTTTTTTGCAGAGCTTCGCGAAAAGAGAAAAAAAGAAAAGGAAAATTAAAAAACGCCGACTTTGTCGGCGTTTTTGTTGTATTAAGATCAGTTCATCTCTCCGATAAGATCGGACATAGAGTACATTCCCGCGGGCATTCCCACCATAAACTCTGCGGCGCGGAGTGCTCCGAGAGCAAATACGGAGCGCGAGTATGCCGAGTGTGAAATGGTCACCGACTCGTTCTTTGCTCCGAAAAGGACCGAATGCTCACCTACGATCCCGCCCGCGCGTACTGCGTGGATGCCGATCTCGTTTTTCGGTCTTTCCTGACGTCTTTCGCTTCTGTCGTAAACGTATTCGGGCTTATTTTCAAGAGTTTCGGATATGGCGTCTGCGATCATAAGTGCCGTTCCGCTGGGCGCGTCCAGCTTTTTGTTGTGGTGCGCTTCGATTATCTCAATATCGAAATCATCGCCGAGCATTACAGCCGCCTTTTTGGCAAGCTCTATTAAAAGGTTGATTCCGAGAGACATATTGCGCGAGAAAAATACGGGGATAAATTTAGAATACTCGTGCATGAGTGCGGTCTCCTCGGGAGTATGTCCCGTGGTGGAAACCACTATCGGCAGGCGCTGCGCCTTTGCATATTCAAGATATGAGCCGATTGCCGCGTGAAAGGAAAAATCCACGATGACGTCGGCTTTTTCTTTAACGTCGGATATGTTTTTATAAACAGGATAGTCACCGCGCCGTGTCGTGTTCACATCTACTCCCGCAACTATTCTGAAATTTTCTTTTTCGGATATAAGCTCTTCAACGGCTTGTCCCATTCTGCCGTTTATTCCGCAAAAAATTATGTTGGTTATCTTGGTCATTTGCCGTAAAATCCTCCGTGCAAATTATAATTTATCAGCCCCGAGAACGCAAAAGCGCCCGAGGCCGTTTGGTTATTTATTTTTTGAGTCCGAGATCCTTCATTATTGCAAGAAGCTTTGCACGATTCTGGGGCTCTACCTCGGAAAGGGGAAGACGAAGCTCGCCCGAGCAGAATCCGAGCTCTTCCATAACCGCCTTGATCGGTACGGGGTTGACCTCACAGAAGATCGCTCTTGCAAAGGAGTGAAGCTTGAGCTGAAGCGCTGCGCTCTCCTTTACCTTGCCGTCGAAATAAAGCTGGCAGATGTCGTGGGTTTCCTGCGGCATAGCATTTGCCATTACCGAGATAACGCCCTTGCCTCCGAGAGAGAGCATAGGAACTATCTGATCGTCGTCTCCACTGTAAATATCGAAAACGTCGCCAAACTCGTGGAAGGTGTCAACTACCTGCGAGAAGTTGCCCGATGCTTCCTTGATACCAACGATATTCGGGTGCTTTGCAAGCTCTCTGTAAACGGGAGCGGTGATGTTGCAACCGGTACGAGAGGGTACGTTGTAAACGATAATGGGACAATCAACCGCATCTGCAATAAGATTGTAGTGTCTGATAAGACCTGTCGTGGTTGCCTTGTTGTAGTAAGGGGTAACGGTAAGAAGTCCGTCTGCGCCCGCCCGGCTTGCAAAGCGGGAGAGCTCAACTGCGTAGCTCGTGTCGTTGCTTCCGGTACCCGCGATAACGGGTATGCGTCCGTTTACCTTTTCAAGAGTATATTCGAGACACTTTTTATGCTCTGCGTCCGAGAGAGTAGCGCACTCGCCCGTGGTGCCGCAGATTATAATAGCGTCTGTGTTGTTAGCTATCTGATACTCTATTATATTGCCGAGAGCTTCGTAATCTACGTGATAATCCTTAAAAGGAGTGATGATAGCTACTCCCGACCCTGTAAAGAGTGTTTTTTTCATTGTAATGACATTCCTTTCTCTATAAGACTGCATCGCAAAACGGGTGCGTCAGTTTTCAAAAAAATGTGAAATTGGGTTGAAAAATCATACATACTATTGTATAATAGAAGCTGCCGGTTGAAAATAAAATTTCCGACAACAAAATTCGCCATATAATATAATATCACAAACGTACTTTTATGTCAAGAAGTTTTGAATTATTTTATTCAACTATTTTGACTGATTTTGGGCGTTATCAAGGAGATAGAGCAAATATGATATCAAACGAAAAGACATTCACCGACCTCAGCGTGCACGATTTTTCGTACGAGCTCCCCGAGGAGCTTATAGCACAGGAGCCGGTGGAGCCGCGCGACAGTTCACGTCTTATGGTGCTTGACCGTGATGAAAAAACGGTTACGGACAAGACCTTTTCCGATATAATAGATTACTTAAGTGCGGGTGACGTTCTCGTAATAAACGATTCAAAGGTCATACCGGCCCGCATTTTCGGAGAGAAAGAGGGGAGCGGAGCGCCCATTGAGATAGTACTTCTGCGCAGGCGCGGAACCGACCTTTGGGAAGCGCTCACCCGTCCCGGCAAAAAAGCAAAGCCCGGTACTGATATTATATTCTCGAGCGAGCTTCGTGCTCACGTTGAGGAGGTAGTTGAGGGCGGAAATAGAATACTTCGCTTTGAATACGACAAAACTAAAGAGGACTTCTTCTCGCTCATCGATAAGCTCGGCTCTATGCCCTTGCCTCCGTATATAAAAAAGCCGCTTGAGGACAAGGATCGCTATCAGACCGTATATGCAAGCGAGCGCGGAAGCGCGGCGGCGCCGACTGCGGGACTTCACTTTACCCCCGAGCTTCTCGAGAAAATAAGAGAAAAGGGTGTGAAGATAGCACCCGTTATGCTTCACGTCGGACTCGGCACCTTCCGTCCCGTCAAGGTCGAGAAGATAGCCGACCATACGATGCACAGCGAGTTTATAAGCGTTTCCCCCGAGAGCGCAAAAATAATAAACGAGGCAAAAAAGAACGGCGGACGCGTGGTTGCCGTTGGAACCACCTCCTGCCGTACGCTTGAGAGCGTCTCGGACGACGACGGAACGGTACGCGCGCTGTCGGACGATACGGGAATATTCATTTATCCCGGATACAAATTTAAGGTAGTTGACGCGCTTATAACCAATTTCCACCTCCCCGAGAGCACGCTCATAATGCTGGTCAGTGCACTTGCGGGACGCGAGTTTGTAATGGATGCGTACAAGCAGGCGGTAGAGAGAAAATACCGTTTCTTCTCCTTCGGAGACGCGATGTTTATAAAATGAGACTGCTTCATAAAAACCGTACGTTAAAAGCAAAAGTGCGCGTAATGCTCGTTTTTGCCGTGATTTCGGCGCTTACGCTTGGGTGTACCGACGGCGTTTCCGAAGATCAAAGCAAAAACGTTATAAACGCCGCCGAGCACGGACTATCCCCCTACGCTTCGGGAGAAGACAACAGCAGGATCCTTCAGGCGCTGATAGACGAGGCGTCACTTGACGGAAAGAGTGTATATATTCCTGAGGGATCGTATCAATTTGCAGCAAACGGAACTCAAACCATCGGAGCGCATTGTATAAAAATGAGGTCGGGAGTTTCGATCGTCGGGGACGGCGAGAATACCGTGCTGATGCCTACCGGGTACACAAGCTACGGGCTTGATATGTTCTATTTTAACGATTATCTGGATACGGGCAGTGCGGTATATCTTGAAAACTGCCGTTTTGAGAATTTCGTTATAGACGCCCTTAATACCTCGTGCGAGACTTATACCTCGGCGGGTAAGGGCTTTATGTTCAATCTTTTCAGGAACTGTCATTTCAAAAATATTACCGTTAAAAACACGGACGCTACCGGATTTGGCGTGGACTGCCCGATCGACAGCTCTGTTTTCGGCTGCTCTGCTATCGGATGCGGAAAGGCGGCAGGTGTCGATTCAATGGGTGCTTCGGGATTTGGTATAGGTTTTGGGTATAGCAGCGAAGAAAATATCGTTATTTCGGACTGTGTTTCTTCAGATAACAAGAAATTCGGATTCTTTTTCGAGCATCAGGGACGCTTTGACGGCGAGAAATACAGTGCCGAGGATTTCGATGGTTTTACGGTTAAAAACTGCTTTTCGGACGGAGATCTTTTTGGATTTGGCGGAATAAACGCGCTTTGCGTTGATTACAGTGACTGCGTTTCGCAAAACGCAAAGCGTTTCGGATTTTTCTTTGAAAATTCGTTTTCGTGTCAAGTAAACCGAGGAGAAAGTACAAATGCGAAAGAGGCGTGCTTTGCAGTTGACGGGGCGGATAATATGCCCGAGTCCAAGAAAAAGATCCGCTTTTTTGAGTGCGTCGGAAAAGCTTGTCCTATCGGAGTACTTATACATGACAAAGGCCCCGATATTTCTGCACCGATTCTTGAAAATTGCACCTTCGCGGACGTCACGCTCGAATATGACGTTTCTGAAAAATAAGGAGATATTTTTATGAAAAAAGGAAAGATCACAGAAAAGGAAAGTGTAAAAAGAGTGCTTTTTGACTATGTACTCATAACGCTCGGCACCTTTATGGTGGCACTCGGAATAAGCGTATTTTTGGCTCCCAACAAGCTTTCTCCGGGAGGAGTTACCGCGGTAGGCACGGTACTTTTACATCTTTTTAAGATACGCCTTTCCATAACCAACCTCGTTATAAACGCGATCCTTTTCATATTGGGTTACAGATACCTCGGAAAAAATGCGGTGATCAAGACCGTTTACGGAATAGTTGCCCTTTCCGTATTTTTAGAGGTTGCGTCACTTATAACGTCCTACACGGGAGACGTGATAATCTCGTCGATTACAGGCGGAATACTTATGGGCGTCGGAGTTGGACTCGTCATAAGACGCGAGGGCTCGACGGGCGGAAGCGATTTCGCCGCACTCATACTCAACAGGTTTTTCCCGCACATCTCTACCGCAAAGCTCATTATGGTAATAGACGGAGTTATAATCACCGTTGCGGGAATTGTTTTCAAAAGTATTGAAGTTACTTTTTACTCGGCAATTACGCTGTTCGTTGCAACGCGCGTAGCCGACGCGATATGCACTCTCGGTAACGCGGCAAAGACCGTTCAGATATTCTCCGAGAAAAACGAGGAGATCGCGCAGATGATACTTCACGATCTGAACAGAGGAATTACGGGAGTCCACTGCAGGGGTATGTATTCTGACAGAGAGGGAATGATGCTTCTTTGCGTAGTTCCCCCGAAGCAGCTGCCGATAATAATCAACAGAGTCAGAAAGATAGACAAAAGCGCGTTTATAGTTGTGAACGACACCAAAGAGGTGCTCGGTCAGGGCTTTGCGCTCGAGAGCTCGTACGATAAAATAAACTGAAAGCAGAGAGAAACGTAGAAAGTGAACAAAAGAGTAATTGCGATAAGCGGACCGACGGCAGTCGGCAAGACCGCGCTTGCACTTCGGGTGGCAAGGGAGCTTGACGGCGAGATAATCTCGTGCGACTCCATGCAGATATACAAAGGTATGGATATAGGCACCGCCAAGCCGACGAAAGAGGAGCTTTCGCTCGTTCGCCATCACATGATAGATATAGTTCCGCCGGACGCACAATTCTCCTGTGCGGACTATAAGAAAATGGCGACCGAAGCGCTCGAGGATATATTATCAAGAGGTAAGCTCCCCATCTTCTGCGGAGGCACGGGGCTTTATCTTGAAAGTGTCCTCTACAACGGGGGATTTTCGGAAGCGCCCGCTGATAAAAGCATACGCGAAAAGCTGTCTGCAAAGAGCCCTGAGGAGAACTGGGCGCGCCTTGTAGAGATAGATCCGGAGGCGGCGTCAAAGACTCATATAAACAACAGAATAAGGGTGATACGCGCGCTTGAAATATACGAGACGACGGGTATGACCAAGACCTATTGGGACACACTTTCAAAGCAGAAAAAATCGGAGTACGATCCAAAGATCGTGGTGCTGTACGCCTCGGACAGAGAGCTCCTTTACAAAAGAATAAACGAGCGCGTTGACGCTATGGTAGAGGCGGGACTTGAAAGAGAGGTCAGAGAGCTTTCGCACACCGTTTCGCCTACCGCGCTTCAGGCGATAGGATACAAGGAGCTTATCGAATATTTCGACGGAAAATGCACCTTTGACGAGGCGATAGACAAGATCAAGCAGGCAAGCAGAAACTACGCAAAGCGTCAACAGACCTGGTGGAGACGTTGCGAAAGCGCTATTAACGTGGACGTTTGCACCGAAAACTTTGAAAATATTGTAAATTTTGTAATTTCTCTTGCGAAAAGTGATTGATATATAGAGAAATATATGTTATAATACTCTAATAAACGGGCGAGAGCAAATGAAAGCAAGGAGGTAAGTGCTTTGGACGTATCATACATAAAACGTATCGGACTTTACCTGCTTCTTGCTATTTCCGCTCTTGCTCTTATCGCAAGCATCGTTTATCACGCGTTCGAAGGAATTTCGGACGATCTTGAGCTTACCTTTCTGAAATCGGTCGAGGTCTCAAACGACGTGGAGATGGAGGCGTATCTTTGTACGAGCGAGCATTCGATAACTTCCAAATCGGGTAGCGACGGAGCGCTTATAGAGTACGTTTACGGAGATAAGGCGTACGTTTCTATCGGAGATACGGTTGTAAGAGCGTATTCGGGTGAAAACGATCCTGCCACGCTTGACAAGATAGATGCACTTGAAAAAAATATTGCCTTTTACAAAAAAGCGGACGAGTATTCCTCGCGCCGCAGTGTCGAGCAGTTAAAGCAGGGTATTGAAAAATGCGAAAAGAATATTCCGATCGCATCCTCGCAAAAAGAGGAAACGGCGCTTCGCGAGGAGCTTCGCGTCCTGCTTGCCGCGTATTCGGCAAAGATGGATGCGACCGTTAATTTTCAGAAGCTCATCAAGGACTGCGAGAGCGAGATAAATAAGGCGCGCACTTCTCTGGGCAAAGTCAAGGCAGAATACAAATCTGACGTAAACGGCGCGTATTTCTCGCAGTGCGACGGATACGAGGGAATGATAACGCCGAGTAATCTCGACGGAACTCTTGACGAGCTTTACGGAGCGCTCAGCGAGAAAAAGCAGGCGGAAACCATTCCCGCGCTCGGTAAGGTGGTCGAGATGAACACATGGTATCTCGTTTGCCGCACCGACAGAGAAACGTCTCTTCGTATGGTAAAAGGAAACGTGCTGAACGTAACGCTCGAAAGCTCGGGCAAGGTTTGTAAAATGACGGTTGACCGAGTCGTTTCCGAAAGAGAAAGGGACGAGGCGATAGTGATCTTCAAGTCCTCTCTAATGCTCGAGTGTGACGATTATACCCATTTTCAGACGGTAAAAATATCACTTGGTACCGCTAAGGGCTACAAGATACCCACAGGCGCCGTAAGATACGAAAACGGAGTTGCGGGAGTTTACGTTCTCCGCGGAAGCTTGGTAAGATTCAGACAGGTGGAGATAGTGGGGGCTTTCGACGGATACGTCGTCCTTTCGCCCACCGTTTCCGAGGTCAAAGAAGGTCTTACCGCGCTCAACAGATACGACAGGGTTATCGTGCGCGGACACAATCTCTACGACAGAAAAGTAATAATATAAGGCGAACAGAGAAAATGACGGAGCAGTATAAAAAGTCGCTTGCCGAGAATTTTGACAAGCTTTACGAAAACATAAGGCAGAGCGGGCGGGAGGTCCTCGTGGTCGCGGCGTCAAAAACGGTGGACGCGGAAGTTCTCAACTACGCCGCTGAAAATTTCGGACTTACCGATATAGGCGAAAACAGAGTGCAGGAGCTTCTCTCCAAATACGACGATATTAACAAAGACAAGCTGAAGATACACTTTATAGGACATCTGCAGAAAAACAAGGTAAAATATATAGTCGGCAAGGTGGCTATGATACATTCGCTCGACTCGGAGGCACTTGCACTCGAGATCGAAAAGCAGTCTGCAAAGATGGACGTCGTAACCGACGTTCTGATCGAGGTTAATATCGGTGCAGAGGAAAACAAGAGCGGGGCAGATGCCTCCGACGTTGAGGAGCTTGCAAAAAAGGTGCTCACCCTTCCGCACCTGAATCTTCGCGGAATGATGACGATAGGACCGAGATGTGAGAGCTCCGAAGAATATGAAGAATATTTCGGCAAGACTTACCGACTTTTTTCTGAAATTTTTCTTGACAAGCTGCCCGAAAACGGTCATAATATAGAGAGTCCGATCCTTTCAATGGGAATGTCGGATTCCTACGGGGCGGCAATAAAATGCGGAGCAAACGTCATAAGGCCGGGACGGTGTCTCTTCGGAGCGCGGTCTTATCCGCAGGAAATAAAATAACACACGAATATTTTTGCGTAAGTCGCAAGATAAAATAAAAACTTTTTTGGAGGATACCATGGCAGGATTTAAAAGTATGATAGGGAAGATATTCTCGCCCGAGGACGACGAGGAGATGCAGAGCTATTCTTCTTCTGATTTTGAGCAGGAGGAGCCCGCAGCAGAATATCAGGCAAAGACCGAGCCCGCAGCAGCTCCCGCATATAATGCAGAGAGCAGCGCTCCCAAAGCAAGCGCAAAGACTATCGACGCGGCGTTCGAGCTTAAGGTAGTAAAGCCCGAGAACTTTGCTTCGGTAGGACAGATAGCAGACCATCTTATCAACCGCAGAACGGTAGTTCTCAACCTTGAATCCACCTCTAAGGATACCGCAAGAAGAATTATCGACTTCCTTAACGGAGTTGCATATACTCTTGACGGACAGATCAAGGCGGTTGCTAACAATACTTACGTTATTACCCCGAGCCACGTTGATATATCGGGCGAGTCTCTCGCAGAGAGCAAGCCGGCAGCTTCTGTAACTCAGGCACCCGACGATTCGGGATTTGGCGGATTCTAATCTGTCCCGGAGTAAGAATTTGAGCTACTTTGTTTATTTTATAGTTTATTTTGTCCGCATAATATTATCGCTTCTCCAGTTTCTTATGTTGGCGAGGGCGGTAATGTCGTGGTTCGTTCGGGACGAGGGCTCGAAGATCTACGATTTTCTGTACTACGCAACCGAGCCGGCGGTCTATCCTGTAAGATGGCTGCTCGGTAAGTTCGGACTTTCCGGAGACTCAATGATGATAGATATTTCGTTTCTGGTGACCGTTATACTTCTTTCACTGGTACAGATCTTTCTCCCCGCGGTATCGTTTTGATGAGGGGTACGGACAAGGGCAGCGCTTCCGAAGAAAAGCTGCTTTATGCAAAAATAGACGATATGAAGGAAAAAGCTCGCCGCGGACGTACGGCGGCGAGCGCTTTTCTGACGCCGAGCGAGATATTTCTCGCTTCCGAATATCTGCGACGCTCCGTCAAAGAATTTGACTACGCATTCCTCGGTGGATACGAGGACGCGGAGCGCAAGATGCTCGTGATATTTCCCGACTATATTTTGCCCGAATATTTCGATACGGACGAGGTGTTTCGCGCGGTGATGATAAAAGCGTCCGGACACGTGGAGCTTGATCACAAGGCGTATCTCGGATCCCTTATGGGTTTGTCCGTGAAGCGCGAAACGATCGGAGATATAGTTCTTATTCCCGAGGGTGCGGTGGTTTTCTGCACTCTGCCCGTTGCCGATATGCTGTGCGGACACGAGTGTCCCCTTGAACGGGTCGGCAGGGATAAGGTCAGCGTTTTCTACGCTGACAAAGATATTTGCGCGAATTTCAGCAGGGAATACGAGGAAATGAGCGTTATTATGGCATCTCTGCGTCTTGACTGCGCGGTAGCCGCTCTTTCAAACGTATCGAGGGCTGTGGCGCAGGATAAGATAACTTCGGGAGACGTACGTCTTCGGTACAAAGAAGAATTTTCGCCGAGTGCACAGATAAGCGCGGGTGACGTTCTTTCGGTAAGAGGCGTCGGAAAATTTATAATAGGTGATATCTGCGGCGAAACGAGAAGCGGCAGACAGAGAATTTCAGTTAAACGGTACGTTTGAACGATTCGCGAGATGCGAAAAAGAAAGGGGCGACGAAATGCTTCCGCCTTATGAACTTGAAAACAAAAAATTTACGAAAGCTATAAAGGGATACAGCAGTGCAGAGGTTGACGAGCATCTTGTGTTCGTTACCGAAAAATACACCGAGCTTTATAACGCGTATAACGAGCTTGAAAGACGCCTCAAAAAATCAGAGGCAGAGCTTGCCGTCTATAAGAAGAAGGAAGAGGAAAGCTCTGCAACTCTTGCACGAGCAAGAGAGCAGGCGCAGAAGATAATCGAGGAAGCCGAGGCGCGCGCGGACGATATCCGCGAGGCATCCAAGGAAGAGACCGACAAGATACTTATCGAGTTCAAAAAACAGATAAAGATAGAAAAGGACGCCCTGAGGATACTTCAGGCACGAATTGCCGAGTTCAGGGACAACATATACAGTCAGTATCATCAGCACATAGAGCTTCTTGAGTCGATAGTTCCCGAAATAGAACATCAGGAAGAGGACGACTGGAGTCTGCCCGACAACGAATACGTCACGATGGCAGTTCACCAGATACAGCTTGACGTTGCGGACAAGCACTCGGATACCGCGCATACCTCCCGAGAGAGAGAGCATATCAGCGACGAGCTGCTTGAACGTCTTGTGAGTGAAAGAGACAGCTTCGGCACGCTCGGTCAGGCGGCGCTCGGATACGATTTTGAAAATGAACCGCTTATAGACGTTCGCCGTATGAAAAAAGACGGTTGAATGCTAAAAGATAATTTAAGATAATCAAAGAACATCATTATAAAGGAGTTCCATACGACAATGGCAAAGGATTACACGAGTACACTTAATCTGCCGCAGACGAATTTTTCGATGCGCGCAAATCTTCCCCAGAGAGAGCCCGAGACGATAAAATACTGGAACGATATCGGACTTTACGAGCTTCTTGACAAAAACGGCGCAGACAAGCCCCTTTTTGAGCTTCACGACGGCCCTCCCTTCTCGAACGGACGTCTTCACATGGGTCACGCGCTCAACAAAATACTTAAAGACTTTATCAACAAGTCCAAGGTTATGGGCGGATACCGCATATCCTTCATTCCCGGTTGGGATAACCACGGTATGCCTATCGAGAGCGCAATAATCAAGAAAAACAAGCTCGACAGAAAGAGAATGTCTATTCCCGAGTTCAGAAACGCTTGTCAGGCGTTTGCACAGGACTTCGTCAATATTCAGCGCGACCAGTTTATTCGCCTTGGAATAGTTGCCGACTGGGATAATCCTTATCTTACTATGGATCCTAAATTCGAGGAGCGCGAGGTAAAGGTATTCGGCGAGATGTTCCGCAAGGGATATATCTACAAGGGACTTAAGCCCGTTTACTGGTGCCCGCACGACGAGACCGCACTTGCAGAGGCAGAGATCGAGTATCAAACCGACAAGTGCACCTCTATCTACGTGAAATTCAAGGTCTGCGACGCTCTCGGCAAGCTCGACGGTGCGCGTCTTGACAAGACCTATTTCATAATCTGGACGACTACCCCGTGGACTCTCCCCGGAAACCTTGCTATCGCGGTAAATCCCGACGAGATATACGCAGTAGTCAGAAATATCGACAAGGACGAGGACTACATCGTTGCAAAGGCGCTTGCCGAAAAGACGATGAAGGACGGCGGAGTTGAAAACTACGAGATAGTTGCCGAGTTTAAGGGCAGAGACCTTGAGCTTATGAAGGCAAAGCATCCCTTCCTTGACAGAGAAAGCGTACTTCTTCTTGCAGACTACGTCACTATGGACAGCGGTACGGGCTGCGTTCACACCGCTCCCGGCTTCGGTGCAGACGACTATATCACCTGCAAGAAATACAATATGGACATAATCGTTCCCGTTGACGACAGAGGTTATCAGACTGCTGATGCAGGCAAGTTTGCGGGAATGTACTACGAGGAATCCAACAAGGCGATACTTGACGATATGACCGAGAGCGGAGCACTCTTTGCGTCCGAGGTCATTGAGCACGAATATCCTCACTGCTGGAGATGTAAGCATCCTATCATCTTCCGCGCAACGCCCCAGTGGTTCTGCTCGGTAGATGCCTTCAAGAAGGAAGCTGAAAAGGCGTGCGAGGACGTTGAGTGGATCCCCGCTTGGGGCGGAGACCGTATCTCGCAGATGGTACGAGAGAGAGCAGACTGGTGTATTTCCCGTCAGCGTCATTGGGGACTTCCCATTCCCGTATTCTACTGTGAGGACTGCGGCAAGGCGATCTGTGACGAGGATACCATAAACTCGGTAGCAAAGCGCTTTGGCGAAAAGGGCTCTAACAGCTGGTACGAGGACAGCGTGGAAGCGCTTCTCCCCGAGAATTACACCTGCCCGCACTGCGGATCCAAGAAATTTATAAAAGAGACCAATACGCTTGACGGTTGGTTTGACTCGGGATCGAGCCACTTTGCCGTTCTTGAGAATGATAAGAAGGGAAAATGGCCCGCAGACCTTTACCTTGAGGGCGCTGACCAGTACAGAGGTTGGTTCCAGTCCTCTCTCCTTACGTCGGTTGCTGCAGGCGGCGAGGGTGCGCCCTTTAAGACCGTCCTTACTCACGGCTGGACTGTTGACGGCGAAGGAAAGGCAATGCACAAGTCTCTCGGAAACACGATAGCTCCCGACGAGATCGTTAAGAAATACGGCGCAGAGCTCGTTCGTCTCTGGGTTGCTTCGAGTGATTACAGAGTGGACGTTCGCGTTTCGGATAATATTTTCAAGCAGCTCTCCGAGACCTACCGTAAGATCAGAAATACCGCGAGAATCCTTATGGCTAACCTTAACGGATTTGATCCCGACAGAGATCTTCTTCCCGCAGAGGCGCTTCAGGATATAGACAAGTGGGCGCTCTCCCGTATGAACGGACTCGTTAAGGCGGCAAGAGAAGCTTACGATAACTACGAATTCCACATTATCTATCACGGCGTAAACAATTTCTGCACCACCGATATGTCCAAGCTTTACGTTGACATAACCAAGGACAGAGTTTACACCGAGCGTCCCGACAGCGCGGCGCGCCGTTCGGCACAGAGTGCTATGTGGTACATTCTCTCCGCCCTTACCAGACTTATCGCACCCCTTATCTCCTTTACTGCAGAGGAGATCTGGCAGGAAATGCCTCACCTTTCGAGCGACAAGAAGGAAAGCGTATTCCTTTGCGATATGCCGTCCTTTAACGAAGAGTGGGATTTCAGCGAGCTTGAGGCAAGATGGAACAAGCTCTTCGATCTCCGCGATGACGTTATGAAGGCGCTCGAGCTTGCACGTGCCGAAAAGCTCGTAGGTAAGTCGCTTGATGCAAAGATCACCCTTTATCTTACCGGCGAGACAATGGATTTCGTAAAATCCTTCGGCGATATGCTTCCCACCGTATTTATCGTTTCGGACGTTGTCCTTTCCTCTGAAAATGCACCCGCAGGCGCATACACCGAGACCGACAGCGGCATAGGCGTTCTCGTTGAGAATGCCGAAGGCGAAAAGTGCGACCGTTGCTGGATGTACACTAAAGAGCCCATCAGCGACGGAGAAGGAATTCTCTGCCCGCGCTGCAAGAGAATAATAGACAGCTTATGATGCTTTATATCTACGCCGGGATAATAGTCCTTTCGGTTTTGATCGATCAGCTCACCAAATACGCGGTAGTTGCAAATATGGTCGAAGGACAGTCGATACCTCTTATTGAGAACGTCCTGCACCTCACCTATATAACCAACGACGGCGCCGCAATGGGTATGATGGATGATTACAGATGGGTGTTTATGTCGGTATCGACCGTAGCGCTTATCGGAATATCCGTTTGGATCTTCTTGTGTCATAAAAAGATATCAAAGCTTTCGGGCATCGCCTTTTCGATGGTCGTGGGTGGCGGTATCGGCAATATGATAGACCGAATATTCAACGGAGAAGTTTTCGGTGACGGCGTGGTTATCGACTTTATCGATTTTTGCGCCTTTCCCGAGCTGTGGAAGTGGATCTTCAACGGCGCCGACGCATTCGTGTGCGTTGGTGTCGGACTTGCCGTTCTCGATATAATACTCGAAGAGGTAAGAAGATACAAGACCGAGAAGGCAGAAAAGATAAGTAGTGCCGAAACTCAGATAAAAGAGGATAAGTAAATGACTCATATACCGACCGAAAAAGAAATCGGTTTGAGAATTGACGCTTTTGTGGCGGAACGCGAGGAAATCACGCGTTCCGCCATTCAAAAACTTATAGAAAAGGGAAATATCAAGGTAAACGACCGACCCGTCAAGAAAAGCTACAAGGTTGAGGCGCTCGACGTTATCGAGATAGATATTCCCGAGCCCGAGGAGATATCGGTGTCCCCCGAGGACATCCCCCTTGATATCGTTTACGAGGACGACGATCTTATCGTTGTCAATAAGCCCAAGGGAATGGTAGTTCATCCCGCACCCGGAAATTATTCGGGTACTCTCGTAAACGCGCTCCTTTTTCACTGTAAGGACTCGCTTTCGGGAATAAACGGCGAGATCCGTCCCGGTATCGTCCACCGTATTGATAAGGACACCAGCGGACTTCTCGTGGTTGCCAAAAACGACAAGGCGCACAACTCGCTCGCCGCGCAGATAAAGGAGCACAGCTGTGAGCGTACTTACGAGGCGGTAGTCGTCGGCAATATGAAGGAATTTGAGGGAAAGGTTGACGCTCCGATAGCGCGCCACCCGTATGATCGCAAGAAAATGGCGATAGTCAAGGGCGGACGCGAGGCGGTCACTCATTGGTCTGTTGTAAATTCTTACGAGGGCTATACCCATCTTAGACTGCGTCTTGAAACGGGAAGAACGCATCAGATAAGAGTACATATGTCCTCTATCGGACATCCCGTATTCTGCGACGGAGTTTACGGTGGACTTCATACCAAGACCGAGTTGATAAACGCCTCTAAAATCAACGGACAGTGCCTGCACGCGCGCACTCTCTCATTTACTCATCCGACGAGCGGAGAAAGAATGCGATTTGAAAGCGAGCTTCCGAAATATTTTACCGATCTTCTCGGAAAATTAACTCTTAAATAAATTAGGAAATTATGAAAATAACCGATATTCACGCGCACTACGACGATGCGCGATTTGAAAACGACGTACACGAGATACTCCCCGAGCTTTTCGATAAATACGCAAACACGATAATAGGCGCGGCAACGAGCATAGAGTCGTGTAAAAGGCAGATCGCTCTTGCCGAAAGGTACGACCGATTTTACGCCTGCGTCGGAATACATCCCGAAAATGCGAAAAAAATCGAAGATATAGAAAACACTGTAAACGAACTGGAAAAAATGCTTTTGCACCCGAAAACGGTCGCTATCGGAGAAATAGGACTCGATTATTATTGGGAGGACTATCCCGACCGCGAGACGCAAAAGGCGTATTTCAGAGCACAGCTCTCTCTTGCAATGAAAACGGGATATCCGGTAGTTGTTCACGATAGAGAGGCACACGGAGACTGCCTTGAGATCGCAAGGGAGTACAGAGGCGTAAAGGGCGTTTTTCACAGCTTCAGCGGAAGCGCCGAGATGGCAAGAGAGCTTGTAGATCTCGGGTGGTACATATCATTTTCGGGTGTTGTGACCTTCAAGAACGCTCGAAAGACGGTCGAGGCGGCACAGGTCGTGCCAATAGACAGAATCCTCACCGAGACCGACGCGCCTTATCTTACACCGCACCCCTTCAGAGGGCAAAGAAACGATTCACACTACGTTTCGCTTATAGTTGAAAAGCTTGCCGAAATCAAGGGAGTTTCCCCCGACGAGATGGCAGAGCAGGTGGAGAAAAATGCAAAAGAGCTATTTGGAAAACTTGTGTGAGACATTTTTGTGAGACAACTTTTTGAAAAAAGTTTTCTCACACTCTTTCAAAAACTTTACTTAAAAGAATTTCGGTTACGTAAACGTCACGCCCAAGCCCCGATTTTCAAATCAAAATCACTCATATTGACAACTTTCGACAAAAATGTTATAATTATAAGGATGTAAACCCCTAAAAAACAGTAAGGAGAAAACGAACTTGGCTAAGAAAGAATACGGCGATCAAAGTATAACCTCGCTGAAGGGCGCGGACAGAGTAAGAAAAAAGCCCGCGGTAATTTTCGGTTCGGACGGACTTGACGGATGCGAGCACGCATTCTTTGAAATACTCTCAAACTCGGTTGACGAGGCAAGAGAAGGTCATGGTAACAGGATCATAACCACCGTGTTTAAGGATAACTCTATCGAAGTTGAGGACGACGGACGAGGAGTCCCGATGGACTACAACGAGAGAGAGGGAAAATATAACTGGGAGCTCGTTTTCTGCGAGCTTTACGCGGGCGGAAAATACGAAAACAATAACAAAAACGCTTCATATAGCTATTCTCTCGGAACGAACGGTCTGGGCGCGTGTGCTACCCAGTGCGCTTCGAGATATATGGTCGTAAAATCTCATAACGGTCAGAACTACTACGAGATGAACTTCTCGCGCGGCGAGCCCGAGGGCGAGCTTATAAAAAGAGAGCTGAAACGCGGAGAAAAGAAGCACGGAACGATAATCAGATGGCTTCCCGATCTTGACGTTTTCAGAGATATAGCCATTTCTCCCGCACACTATGCCGACGTTTTAGAGCGTCAGGCGATCGCAAACGCGGGAATCCATTTTATCCTTCGCGTTGAGGCGGACAAGGGCTTTGAGGAAAAGGACTTCTATTACGAGAAGGGTATAGTTGAAAGAGTTGCAGGACTCGTTGGCGAAAAGTCGATAACTATGCCGTATTTTATCACATCTGAAACGTCCGGACGTGACAGAGAGGACCTTCCTGAATACAAGCTCAAGATGGAAGCGGCGTTCTGCTTCTCCAACTACGTACAAAACATCGAGTACTACCATAACTCCAGCTGGCTTGAGCACGGCGGCGCGCCCGATAAGGCGACCAGAAGCGCTTTCGTCTCCGCTATTGATAAATATATCAAGGATGCGGGAAAATATAAAAAGAATGAAAGCAAGATAACCTTCTCGGACGTTGAGGATAGTCTCGTTCTCGTAACCAACTGCTTCTCGACCGAGGCAAGCTATGCAAACCAGACCAAAAAAGCGATCACAAACCAGTTCATAGCGTCCGCTATGACCGATTTCTTCAAGAAATCGCTTGAGATATATTTTGCAGAAAATCCGGTGGATGCCGAAGCAATTTCCGCACAGGTGCTTCTCAACAAGCGCGCAAGAGAGACGGCGGAGACAACCAAGCTCGATATTAAGAAAAAGCTCAGCGGAAACACGGACGTTACCAACAGAGTTGAAAAATTCGTAAGCTGCCGTTCAAAGGATCCTGAAAGACGTGAGCTTTATATAGTTGAGGGAGATTCCGCACTGTCGTCCTGTAAGCTTGGACGCGACGCTGAATTTCAGGCGATAATTCCCGTAAGAGGTAAAACGCTCAACTGTCTTAAGAGTACCTACGATAAGATTTTCAAAAACGA
Source organism: Oscillospiraceae bacterium (assembly GCA_015064385.1). GTDB lineage: Bacteria > Bacillota > Clostridia > Oscillospirales > CAG-272 > SIG672. The sequence goes on from SVSI01000003.1 coordinate 38,454, forward strand.
GATAATCGTTGACCTTCTCAAGGTTATCGGCTGCGGCGCAGAGATAAAGAGCAAGAGCAAGGACGTTACCGCTTTTGATATAAACGCTCTCAAGTGGAGCAAGATAATCATTTGTACCGACGCGGACGAGGACGGCTTCCAGATAAGAGCGCTGATACTCACACTCTTTTACCGACTTCTTCCCACCCTTCTTAAGATGGGCAGGATATATATAGCGGAGTCACCGCTGTTTGAGATCACCGCAAAGGACGATACCTATTTCGCGTACGACGAAAAGGAAAAGGCGGATATAATCAAAAAGCTTGACGATGAGGGAAAAAAATACACCCTTCAGCGCTCGAAAGGACTCGGTGAGAACGAGCCCGAGATGATGTGGAAGACCACGATGAATCCCGCAAGCAGACGTCTTATAAGAGTTTGTGAGGCGGACGCGCAGGAAACTGCCGAGCTTCTCGACATACTTCTCGGAGACAATCTTGCCGAAAGAAAGCGCTTTATCACCGAAAATTCGAGCAAATACGTTAAGGATGCAGACATAAGTTAATTTGTTGAAATGGAATCAAAAATGTTTACAGTACTAAAGACACAAGGAAGAGCAAGACGCGGACGAATGACTACCGTTCACGGTACGATAGAAACTCCCGTGTTTATGAACGTGGGAACCTGCGCGGCAATACGCGGAGGCGCATCGACGGACGACCTGCGTGACGTAAAATGTCAGGTTGAGCTCTCAAACACGTATCATCTCCACATTCGTCCGGGAGACGATCTTATATATAGACAGGGCGGACTTCATAAGTTTATGAATTGGGATAAGCCGATCCTTACCGACAGCGGCGGATTTCAGGTATTTTCTCTTGCGAAGCTGCGCAGAATAAAGGAAGAGGGAGTTTATTTCCAGTCTCACCTTGACGGCGCGCGTATATTTATGGGGCCCGAGCAGAGTATGCAGATACAGTCAAATCTTGCATCGACTATTGCAATGGCGTTTGACGAGTGTATTGCAAATCCCGCAGAATATAAATACGTTGAGCAGTCGATAGCGCGCACAACGAGATGGCTTGAGCGCTGCAAGGCGGAAATGAACCGTCTCAACTCGCTCGAGCGCACTATCAACAAAGAGCAGCTTCTGTTCGGTATAAATCAGGGAAGCACCTACGCTGACCTGCGAATCCGTCATATGCAGCAGATAGCCGAGCTTGATCTGCCCGGATACGCTATCGGCGGTCTTGCAGTCGGCGAGGAGGCGAGCGTTATGTACGAGACTATTGACGTAGTTGAGCCGTATATGCCTGCTGATAAGCCGAGATACTTAATGGGTGTAGGAACACCGGTCAATATCCTTGAGGCAGTTTACAGAGGAGTTGACTTTTTTGACTGCGTTATGCCGAGTAGAAACGCAAGACACGGAAACCTTTTTACATGGCAGGGTAAGCTGACTCTTAAAAATGAAAAGTTTAAGGAGGACAGCTCTCCGATATCCGAGGGATGCACCTGTCCTGCTTGCAGAAGCTATTCGAGAGCGTATATACGCCATCTTCTGAAGGTGGACGAGATTCTCGGAATGCGTCTTTGTGTGCTTCATAATCTTCATTTTTACAATGAACTTATGGAAAAGATACGCCAGGCGCTTGACGAGGAAAATTTTGATCAGTTTTACAAAAAATACGTCGTTCAGCTCGACGAAAGAGTCTAAAAATAAACGAATAATTTGTTCAAGGCGGCAAATACTATATTTGCCGCCTGAATTTTATACAAACGGGATAGAAAAAAGATGGATAAGTATTCGTTTATTAACGGCAAAAACAAAAGAAAAGATCCTAAAAAGCCGGCGGGTAATGACCAATGGTCAAACGCGGAGCTGAGAATGTCCTCCTCCCTTCGCGCAAGAAGCGACGAAAAGGAAAGCGGGGAAAACGTTCGTATCTCTCCTTTCCCGGAGAGCAGGACTTACACCTACGGTCTTAATTTTTGAAACACCTTGTAAAGTGTAAAAAGGACCTTGCAAAAGTACGCGGTATGCCCGTGTGTTTGCAAGGTCTTTTTTTATTTTACGTTTAATTATTCGTCAGCATTTTCCCAGTTGTGGTAAATGTCCTGAACGTCGTCGTGATCCTCCAGGTTCTGGATGAGAAGATTCATCTTCTTGATATCGTCCTCGTCGGTAAGGGTAACGTAGGACGAGGGGATCTTGTCCTCCTCTGCGGAAACGATCGTGTATCCTGCCGCCTCAAGAGCTTCCTTTACGGCGTTAAGATCACTCGGCTCGGTGCTTATCTCGAAAACGTCCTCGTCTGCGCTGAAATCACTTGCGCCTGCCTCGAGTGCGTCCTCCATAAGCTTTTCTTCGTCGATAGAGCCGTCGTTTTCGATAACGATGATGCCCGTGTCGGTGAACATATAGGATACGCATCCGGTCTGTCCGAGATTTCCGCCGAACTTATCAAAGAAGTGACGGACGTCGCCTGCGGTACGGTTGCGGTTGTCGGTAGCGGTGGTTACGATAACCGCGATACCCGACGGTCCGTAGCCCTCGTAAACGATCTCCTCGTAGTTCGCCGCATCGGCAGAGGTCGCCTTGTCGATTATTCTCTTTATATTATCGTTAGGCACGTTGAGCCCCTTTGCCTTTGCGATAAGGTCGCGAAGCTTGCCGTTGACCGAAGGATCAGCGCCGCCCGCTCTGATGGCGATAGCCATTTCCTTGCCTATCTTGGTGAAGACCTTTGCCTTCTGCGCGTCGGTCTTTTCTTTTTTGTGCTTAATGTTACTCCATTTGCTATGTCCTGACATAAAATTATATCTCCTTTAATTATATCTTACGGGGTGTTTTGAGACAGATAAGTCCAAGCGCTCTGCCGAGAACGTAATTTGTTGCCTCGGTTATCTTTATACGCGATGCGCGGACGCTTTCGTCTTCCGCCGAGTTTATCGGGCAAGAATGATAGAAGCGGTTAAATCCGGTGCATATATCGAGAATATAGCGCGTGATGTACGAGGGCTCGTACTCGTGCGTTGCACGAAGAACGGTCTCGGGGAAGCGTGCGAGAACTTTAAGCATTGCCGCTTCTTCGGGGGCTGTGATCTTTATTTCGCTACCGTCGGTGTTTTCTGCCTTTGCAAGAAGCGAGCAGGTACGAGCGTAGGTGTACTGCGCGTAAGGACCTGTGTTACCCTCGAACGAGAGTGCATCCTCCATACTAAAGTTTATATCCTTGATTATCGTGTTTAAGAGATAGTAAAATACGATAGCGCCAACGCCGACCGCCTCTGCGGTCTCGTCCTTGTTTTCAAGGTCGGGGCTCTTTTCGTCGATTATCTCGCGTACCTTATCAATGGCGCTTGCAAAGAGGTCGCGCAGAAGGATTACGTTACCCGTTCTCGTTGCGAGCTTTGCTCCGCCGATGCTTACCGTGCCGTAAGGAACGTGAACGAGATCCTTTGCCCAGTCGTAGCCCATAAGCTCAACTACCTTGAACCACTGTGCGAAGTGGAGACTCTGTCCTGCCGAGGTGACGTAGATCACCTTGTCGAAGTCGTAGGTGGCTTTTCTGTAAACCGCCGCCGCGATATCACGGGTGGGATAAAGAGTAGAGCCGTCACGCTTCAAGATGAGGCAGGGAGGCATATTGTAATCGGAAAGGTCTACGATTGATGCGCCGTCGTCTATTTTGAGAAGTCCCTTGGCGCGGATCTTTTCGACCTCGGGCATCATTTTATCGCTGTAAAACGCCTCGCCCTTGTACGAGTCAAACTCAATACCGAGCTGTGCGTAGGTCTTTTTATATTCGGCTATCGAGATGTCGATAAACCATTTCCAGAGTGCGGTGTTCTTTTCGTCGCCAAGCTCGAGCTTGTGGAACTCTTCTCTTGCTTTATCGTTAAGAGATGAGTCCTTTTCCGCTTCTTCGTGGAATTTGACGTAAAGAGCAACGAGTGCGTCGATTCCGCCCTTTTCGATCTCGTCCTTATTGCCCCAGAGGTTAAACGCGGTAATGAGCTTACCGAACTGCGTTCCCCAGTCGCCGAGGTGGTTGATTCCTACGCAGTTATATCCGCAGAAGGTGTGGAGAAGCTTTAAGGAATGTCCGATGACCGTCGTGCCGAGGTGTCCGATGTGGAAGGGCTTTGCGACGTTAGGGGAGGAATAGTCGAGAACGACTGTCTTTCCCTTACCCTCGTCCGAGCTTCCGTACATATCCTTCTTTTCGAGGATCTCGGGAAGGAGTTCTTTTGCGAGATAGTCGTTTGAGATAAAGAAATTGAGGTATCCCTTGACTGCCTCGATCTTTTCAATGCCGTTGATACGAAGCTTGGAGGCAAGCTCCTCGGCTATCATAACGGGGGACTTGCGAAGAAGCTTTGCAAATTTGAAGCAGGGAAGAGCAAGGTCGCCCATAGAGCTGTCGGGCGGATATTCAAGCGAGGTTAAAACGTCGGTATAGGTGCTCTCAAAGGAGTCTGCGCCGATCGTTTCCGCAAGCTGTTTTGCGATGTTTGCTTTTAAGTTCTGCATTTTTATCTTTCCTTACGTTAAAGTTAAATAATGATAACAATATATTATAACACGAAAAAAAGCTATATTCAATAGGTGAGTAGCACTAAAATGCAACAAAAATGATCTTTTTTTCGTTATAATGGTATATTTTCGGAGAAAATGGGACTTGACAAAAGAAACAATTTACTGTATAATGCTCATATATGTGTATTGTACACGTAAAAATGCCGAAAGGAAAAGCACAGTTTAGTTATGGACGAAGGTGGCGGGAAACGCGAAACTTTAGGGCGAAGTACCACTGTTTATATCGTGAATATATGAAATTTAGGGCATGGTCTGTATAGCTTTTTATACAGGCCGGCCTTTTGTTGTTTTTCTCAGTAAGTAAAATAATTTTGGAGGTAACTGTGGACAGTTATTTATGGGCAATACTTTTGCTCCAGGTCGTGCTTATAGCACTTAACGCACTCTTTGCAGGCGCAGAGACTGCAATTATCGGAATGAACGACAGCCGTATAGCGAAGCTGGCGGAGGATGGCGACAAACGCGCCAAAAAGCTTGCAAAGCTTACGTCAAAGCCGTCGAAATTCCTTGCTACCATACAGGTAGCCATAACCCTTGCGGGATTTTTGGGAAGTGCCTTTGCGGCAGACGCCTTTTCGGGCAAGATCGCCGCGTGGCTGATAGATCTCGGTGCTGATATTCCCGTATCGGTGCTCGACAAGATCGTACTCGTACTTATTACTCTCGTGCTCTCTTATGCTACTATCGTTTTCGGAGAGCTCGTCCCCAAGAGAATGGCGATGAAAGATCCCGAAAAGCAGGCGCTTAAAATGGCGGGCTTTATCTGCTTTACCGCGGCACTTTTCCGTCCTTTCGTGTGGTTTCTTACCGCATCGACAAATCTTGTTCTCCGCATATTCGGAATAGATCCTAACGCAGACGTTGAAAACGTCAGCGAGGAGGATATCAAGATGATGGTTGACGTGGGAAGCGAAAAGGGAACTATCGACGACGACGAAAAAGAATTTATTGAGAACATATTCGAGTTTGACGATCTGACCGCGGGCGAGATAGCAACGCACCGTACCGATATCGAGCTTCTTTGGCTCGAGGAGGATACGAAGGTGTGGGACGAGACTATCCGTCAGAGCCGTCACACCAGATACCCCATCTGCAGCGAAACGGTTGACAACGTAGTCGGAGTTCTCAGCGAAAGAGACTATTTCCGTCTCGAGGTCGGTGACCGCGACGATATAATGAAGAATGCAGTCAAACCTGCGTATTTCGTTCCCGAAACGGTCAAAGCGGACGTTCTTTTCAGAAATATGAAGAATACGCACAACTCGTTTGCAGTAGTTCTTGACGAGTACGGCGGAGTTACCGGTATCGTTACTATGAACGACCTTATCGAGCGTCTCGTCGGCGATTTCAACGTTGAGGGGGCCGAAAACGAGGAAAAGGAAGAGCTTTCGATCGAAAAGATCGGAGAAGATCTTTGGGCTATAAGAGGAAACGTTGCACTTGAGGAGCTTGAGGAAGCGCTTGAGATAGAGCTTTCCAAGGAGGACTATGATACCTTCAGCGGACTCGTGTTCAGCGAACTCGGATCGATTCCCGAAGACGGAAGCGAGTTTGAGATCGAGATAGGACGTCTGGACATCAAGGTCACCGAGGTTGACGAGCACCAGATAAAGAGTGCTACCGTCAAGCTACTTGAAATTTCAGAGGACGGCGAAGAAGAAAAAGACGATGAATAAAACGAAAAAACACCGACACAGTCGGTGTTTTTGTTTTTTACAGGGTGCCGCGCACGGTGAGGACCGCCGTTCCGGGAATTATATCCCAAACGCCGCTCTCTGCGTCCTGAACGTAGCTTGCCGCCGGTACGGTGATAAGACCTTCCGACGTGCTAAAGAGTCCGCTCGCCTCGTTGTAGGTGTAATCGTCGGGCGAAGAAAGGACTGCTCCGTTAAGAGTTACTACTATATCAGAAAGTCTGGGATCAAACAGATCGGTAACTACTGCGTTTGCATCCGCGCCCACGGGAGTGCTTCCCGTGTTTTCTATTATAAAGGTGTAGGTCAGCTCGCCGTTTTCCGCAACTGTTGACGGGGATATTGCCTTGCTGATAGAAAGAACGCTTTCGGAGGATGCGCTTACCGTCTCCTGGGCGCTCGTCGGAGTGGTGATACCCGCGCCGCTGAGCGTTACCGTGTTCGTTATACTTCCCGCAGGAGGCGCAAAGGGGTTGACTGCCGCGCGATAGATAACTACCGCATTTGCACCTGCAGGGATATCTATTCCGCTGATTACGAGAGGAGGTCCCGGCTGAGCGCTCGGCTCGCTTTGGAGAACTCCGTCAACGTAAAGGAGAACGTCTCCCGTGAAGGTCAAGGGAGTTAGGGCGGTCTCGCCGAACTCGTATGCACCGAGGTCGTCGGTGAGGGTTATATCGGTGAAAGCCACGTTTCCGGAGTTGACGATACTTACGGCGTAGCTTACGGTATCGCCCGCACCGTAAGTGTCATTTACTGCCGTTTTGGTAACGGACAGGACTTGTACGAGCTCGCCCGTTACGATGTTTGAGCTCGTCACGATGCCGTTATAGGACAGGGTTGCCTGATTTGTGAATACTGCCATTTTCTTTACTTCCTTTCCGCGAAGACGTATCTTCGCTGATATATAATATGAAAGGGGAGGGAAGCGTGTGAGAAAAAAGACACAACCCACTTTTGAAAAGGGGGTTGTGAAAATTATTTATACATTACTCAACGGCGTTGGCTTTGAACTGGAGGCGGTAGAGCTCTGCGTACTGACCGCCAAGAGCAACGAGGGCGTCGTGCGTGCCCTGCTCGATAATTTTGCCGTCCGCCACCACGGCGATCTCGTCCGCATTCTTTATGGTTGAGAGGCGGTGCGCTACGACGAGAGTGGTTCTGCCCTTGCAGAGCTCGTCGAGAGCGTCCTGAATAAGTATCTCGGTGGTATTGTCGAGAGCGCTCGTCGCCTCGTCGAGAATAAGGATTGGCGGATTTTTGAGAAATACGCGGGCAATCGAAAGACGCTGCTTCTGTCCGCCTGAAAGACGTACGCCGCGCTCGCCTATCTGCGTGTCGTATCCCTTTTCAAGCGTCATTATATAGTCGTGGATGTTGGCGCGCTTTGCTGCCTCGATTATCTCTTCTTCGGTGGCGTCGAGGCGACCGTAAAGGATGTTTTCCCTTATTGAAGCGTTGAAAAGATAGATGTCCTGCTGAACGATACCGATATTTTTGCGTATCGACTCTGCCGTGAGCGTATTCACGTTCTTGCCGTCTATGAGTATCTCTCCCGAATTTATACCGTAAAAGCGGGGAATAAGATGGCAGATGGTGGTCTTTCCGCCGCCCGAAGGTCCAACTAAAGCAAACTTTTTACCTTTTTCAATTACAAGATCAACGCCACAAAGCACTTCCTTGGTGTCGTCGTACGAGCAGACGACGTTCTTAAATTCGATCTTGCCGTCAACCTCTCCGATATCGACTGCACCTTCGGCATCTTTTTCCGGCTCCGCGTCCATAATTTCAATAAAGCGCTCAAATCCGGTGACACCGCTTTGATACTGTTCCATAAAGTTTATGAGCGTCATAACGGGCGAAATGAAGAGATTTACAGAGACGACGAACGCCGAATAATCTGCGAAATTTATAGATCCGTTATAGAGGAAAAGACCGCCCGCAATAAGAACTATTACGTTGAAAACGTCGGTAATAAAGGAGTTTGCGGAGTGAAATTGTCCCATTGCCTTGTACGCTTTTCTGCGTGCGGAGACGAATGCGCCGTTACCGTCCTCGAATTTTTCTTTTTCCTTGTCCGAATTAGTGAATGCTTTGGTTACCCTGATGCCCGAGATACTGCTTTCGAGCGAAGCGTTTATCTGCGCCGTCGAGACGCGGCTTTCCATAAACGCATTTCTCATTCTTTTGCGAAGGGTGAATGCAACGATGAAAAGAAAGGGAACGCACGAGAAAACGATAAGCGTCAGCCAGTGGTCTATCGTACAGAGATAAACGAACGAGGTAATTATCGAGATGCTTGAGATTATCAGATTTTCGGGACCGTGATGCGCAAGCTCGGAAATGTCCATAAGGTCGCTGGTCATACGGGACATTATTTTTCCGGTCTCGTTGTTATCGTAAAACGAGTAGGGAAGCTTTTCGAGATGCGAGAACATATCCGATCGCATCTGCGCCTGCATACGCACGCCCATAACGTGTCCGTAATACTGAATGAAATAGTTGAGAAACATTCGTATCACATAGATGGCGAGAACGAGAATTCCCGCAAGGACTATCATACGGTAGTTTCTGTTGGGAATAAAATCGTTCAGCATTTCTCTCGTTACTATCGGATACAAAATACCGATAAGAGCGACTGCGAGAGATGCAAGCATATCAAGCGAAAATATCAACTTGTGGGGCTTGTAGTATGAAATGAATCTTTTTAGCATTTTTCGTTCCTTTATATCTTAAATCGCCGTGCGTACGGGCATCTTTGGCAAAGCTCCTCTACGGCCGTTTTGTTTTGAAATCCGTTTTTAATATTTTTTGCGCGCTCGGAGGACAGTATTTCTTCTATATTTTCGGTATAGACGTTTCCGAGATCTATCACCCCGTCGCTGTCAAGACAGCAGGGAATTACCGTACCGTCCGAAAGGATACCGAAATGGTCTCCGAGACCGTGGCAGAAAAGCGCACAACCGATATTTTCAGAGTCGATATCGGGCCAGACGAAGCGCTCGCCGTACTCAAGATGCAGCTTGTCCCGTATTCGTGCGCCTCGACTTCCGAGATGCCACTGACCGGGGAATTTTTTGTGAAGCAGGGATAGCGTTTCTTCGTTTTTCGTATCCGAAACTCCGCCGTTCCACAGTCTAAGAACGGTCAAAACACCGCTTTTTGAGGAAATATCGGCGAAATTAAGGAACTTTTGTACGTAAGAGGAGTGTTTGTCGTCCTCGCCGAATTCGAAGCTGTGAAGTGAAATATTTACCTTGTAAACACCTGCGGCAATAAGCGCGTCACCGCATTTATCGAGCAGAGTGCCGTTGGTCGTGATGGCGACCTTGAAGCCCTTTTCTGTGGCGTATCGCACAAAGTCGCAAAGAAGCGGGTGGGTGAGCGGCTCGCCCATAACGTGCAGATAAAGATACTCGCTGACACCGGAGAGCTTTTCGCATACGAGCGAAAATTCGTCCATAGTCATAGACCGCGGCGCTCTTTTCGTGCCGTGACAGAACGAGCAGCTTTTGTTGCAGATATTGGTTATTTCAACGTAAACTCTTGAGTACATTTTTATTTCCTGTAATAAGTATAATAAGCAATTATCGTTCTTTCGATGCCGCCGTGCTCGTAGTCGGGAGCAGTCAGGATCACTCCTTCAAGTGACAAAAGCTCGGAGGCGTTCAGCTCCTCGATCTTTGCGCGCATCACGATATCTCCCGAAGAAAAGACGAGAAATTCCCCGTTTCTCACGGTAAGACTGCCCGCTTTGCCGACGACGTTTTCAACTCCGTCGATCCGCTCCGAGCAGTACTTGATGGCGCGTCCGTTTAAGAATTCCGCCATTTTCAGACGGTATGCTTTACTGTTTGTATTCTTTGGCATCTTTTTCTTGAAAATCGACATTTTTATTGCGTGGAAAACTTTTTCGAAAAGTTTTCCATACCTTTCAAAACTTTTTGCGGGACAACTTTTTTGCGAGACAACTTTTTGGAAAAAGTTTTCTCGCGCTCTTTCAAAAACTTTTTTGCGAGACAACTTTTTGGAAAAAGTTTTCTCGCGCTCTTTCAAAAACTTTGCTTGAAATATTACTTACTCTATATCTATTCTAATTATACATTTTTTTTTCGCCCATTTCAAGTGCCAAAAGTTCAAAATGCGGAAAGTGTAATAAAAACTTAAAAAAATTCACAAAATCTATTTTAATTTTCAAGTAAATATGTTATAATAACTTGTTTGAATAAAATTAAGGAAATTCTAAAGTATAAGAGGTAAAAGAATTTGGTACGCAACGAATTAAGAAACATAGCAATAATCGCGCACGTTGACCACGGCAAGACCACTCTTGTGGACGAGATGCTCAGACAGGGCGGTATATACCGTGACAATCAGTCCACCACCGAGAGAGTTATGGACTCTAACGATCTTGAAAGAGAGCGCGGAATAACGATTCTCGCAAAAAATACCGCCGTCCACTACAAGGACGCAAAGATCAATATAATCGATACCCCCGGACACGCAGACTTCGGCGGCGAGGTAGAGAGAATTCTCAAAATGGTAAACGGAGTTCTTCTTCTCGTTGACGCGGCGGAGGGACCTATGCCTCAGACTCGCTTCGTTCTTCAGAGAGCACTTGAGCTTAACCATAGGGTGATCGTAGTCGTAAATAAGGTGGATAAGCCGGACGCCCGAATCCACGAGGTAATCGACGAGGTACTTGAGCTTCTTATAGATCTTGAGGCGACCGAGGAACAGCTTGACTCCCCGATGCTCTTCTGCTCGGGAAGAGCGGGCACGGCGTCTTTCTCTCCCGAAGAGCAGGGAACGGACCTTACCCCCCTTTTCGATACCATACTCGAATACATCAAGGCGCCCGAGGGCGACGAGAACGACGGACTTCAGCTCCTCGTTTCTTCGATAGACTATAACGAGTACGTCGGACGAATCGGTGTCGGACGAATCGAGCGCGGAGTTATCAAGGTAGGCGACGAGGTTGCCGTATGCAACTATCATAAGGACACGCCTCCCGTAAAAACGAGAGTCGTTTCTCTTCAGCAGTTTGACGGACTCGGTAAGGTGTCGGTTGAAAAGGCGTACCCCGGAGATATCGTTTGTTTCTCCGGCGCCGCCGAGCTCAATATCGGAGATACCATTTGTGACACAGCCGATCCCACACCCCTTCCCTTCGTTAAGATAAGCGAGCCCACGCTCGAGATGACCATTTCGGTCAACGACAGTCCGTTTGCGGGCAGAGAAGGAAAGTTCGTAACCTCCCGTCAGATAAGAAAACGCCTTTACGACGAGCTTCTTAAGGACGTTTCTCTCAGAGTATCCGATGGCGATACGACCGACAGCTTCAAGGTTGCGGGACGCGGAGAGATGCACCTTTCGATACTTATCGAGAATATGCGTCGAGAGGGATTTGAGGTCGCGGTATCCGCACCGAGAGTTATTTATAAGGAAATAGACGGCGTAAAATGCGAGCCGATGGAGAGAGTTTATATCGACGTCGGAAGCGAGTTTGCGGGCGCGGTTATGGAAAAGCTTGGCGCACGCAAGGGAGAATTCGTTGATATGTCGGTCAACTCCAACGGAACGAGAACAAAGCTCGAGTACGTAATTCCCACCCGTTGTCTCTTCGGTTACAGAAGCAAGTTTATGACCGATACCAGAGGAGAGGGAATACTCAATACCGTTTTTGACGGCTATCAGCCGTACAAGGGCGAGATCACCGCTCGCTTTACGGGCTCTCTCGTTGCATCCGAAAATGGAGTTACGACCTCCTACGGTCTTTACAACACGCAGGACCGCGGTCAGCTCTTTATCGGTGTTCAGACTCCCGTTTACGAGGGTATGGTTATCGGAGAAAATCCGAAGCTTGGCGATATTACGATAAATCCGTGTAAGGAAAAGCATCTTACCGCAGTTCGCTCGAAGGGCGCGGACGAGAAGCTTATTCTCACTCCCGCTAAAATTATGTCGCTCGAGGAGGCAATCGAGTTCATCAACGCCGATGAGCTTATAGAGGTAACCCCGAGCACTATAAGAATAAGAAAGCAGATACTCAATACGGCAAATCGACTCAAAGCACAGGCAAAGCTCAAGAATTCAGGAAACTAATATTTTTGTGAGAGGTGTTTATGCGTTTGCTTATTAAAAAAATAACGTCAGCTTTCCTTGCCGTCTTCCTTGCGGCGAGCGTGGGGGCGTGCAGTGAAAGTGACCATTCGCAAGGTACGCAAGATCCTCAGAAAGCGACTTTTACCAACTTTTCGTGGAAAGACGCTGTGGATACCGTCAAGGTTTCCGACAAGGGTGCATATCCCAGACTTTATCAACTAAATGATGGCAGACTTATGTGTGCCAGAGATAACGGCAAGACGATACTCATAAGTTACAGTTCGGACGGCGGTGAAAGCTGGGAGGAAAGCAAGGCACAAACCACGTTTCATTCGGAGTTTGCTTGTGCAAATCCGGCTATCATACAGCTTGACAGCGGTGAGATACTTCTTGCTTACAGAGCTCTCGGATATATAAACGGTAAGCATTACGGAGCAATACACGTTTCCTCAAGTCTTGATGGAGGAAAGAGCTGGCAGAAGCATTCTGACGTGATAGTTACTTGTAACGAAAGTGAACCCAATTCCGCTGTTTATGAGCCGCACTTTATTATGATGGAAGATACACTTACCGTGTTTTACGCGAATGCAGACGAAGGGTACGTACAAACGCCATATCAGCACGTCGAATACAAGCAATACGTTGACGGAAAGTGGACGAATCGTACGGTGGTTTCAAACGGCAACGATCATCGCTCGCGCGACGGTATGCCGTACGTAATACGTCTTTCGAGCGGGGAATATGTTTGCGCTATCGAAGGTTGGATCCTCGGAACACGTCAGCTTATGATCAAGCTCGTGTATTCAAAAGACGGTAAAGAATGGAGCGAGCCGATAGACGTTTATGCCGCAGATGGTGTGAACGCAGGAGCACCTGCGGTAGCAGAGCTTCCCGACGGGCGAATCGTGGTTTCATTTCAAACCGCAGAGGACTGCCCTGACAAAGATTTAAGTACCTGTGCCGTTATGAAGTCTGTTGTGTCTGATGGCACCTCGATTGATCGTATTTCAAAGAAAAATTTTTCCTCACCCGAAAAGGTGTTTGGCATACCGGAAGGATATTTCGCAAAGTGGAATTCTCTTTATGTTACAAGCGAATGGCTATATGCCGCAGCGGGTATGAATTATCCCGAAAGACAAATCGTCATTAAGAGATATTCTTTTGATAAAATTATAATGGAGAAAACTCAAAATGCGTAAGACTAAAATAATATGCACGATAGGACCTGCATGCAACGACGAAAAGACGCTTGTGAAAATGTGTCAGGAGGGTATGAACGTTGCCCGTCTCAACTTTTCTCACGGCACGCACGAGGAGCATAAAAAGACGATAGAGCTTATCAAAAAGGTAAGGAACGAGCTTTCTATGCCCATTGCGATAATGCTCGATACCAAGGGTCCCGAGTACCGTATCAAGACCTTTAAGGACAAAAAGATAATGCTTAACGACGGTGATGAATTCACGTTCACCACGGACGATATAATAGGCGACGAGACACGCGTTTCTGTAACGTACAAGCATCTTATCGAGGAGCTTAGCGTTGGAGACACCATACTCGTAAACAATGGACTCGTCAGCTTTGAGGTTGAGTCCCTTGAGGGCACGAATGCTCACTGTAAGGTAATTCACGGCGGAGTTCTTTCCGACAGAAAGAGCATGAATTTCCCGAACAAGCTTCTTGATAACGAATATCTCAGCGAGCAGGACAAGGCAGACCTTATCTTCGGTATCGAAAACGATATAGATTTCGTAGCGGCGTCCTTCGTATCCACAAAGAGTGACATTTGGTCTATAAGAGAATTTCTTAACGAAAATGGCGGAAAAGATGTTGATATAATCGCAAAGATAGAGAACCGCGCGGGAGTTGACAATATCGAAGAGATATGCGACGTCGCCGACGGAATTATGGTCGCCCGCGGTGATCTCGGTGTCGAGATTCCTTTCGTTGAGGTCCCTTCCGTCCAGAAATATCTTATAAACAAGTGCCGTCTTCTCGGCAAGAGAGTTATCACGGCAACCGAGATGCTCGAGTCTATGATAAACAACCCCCGTCCTACGCGCGCCGAAATATCGGACGTTGCAAACGCGGTTTACGACGGCTCGTCCGCAATAATGCTCTCGGGAGAGACTGCAGCGGGAAAATATCCCGTAGATGCGGTAAGAAACATGGCGGAGATCGCGGCGTTTACCGAAAAGAGAATAGACTATAAGCACTGGTTCCTTTCGACAGAGTTCAGAATCAGAAACAACCTTGACGCTATTTCCCACGCGACCTGCGCTATGGCAATAGACGTCAATGCCAAGGCGATGGTAATAAGCACCAAAAGCGGGCAGACCGCGCGAATGGTCAGCCGCTTCCGTTCTCCCGTTGACATAATCGGTATGACTACCGAGGAAAGAGCTTGGAGAAAGCTCAATCTCAGCTGGGGCGTAACTCCCGTTCTCAGCGAAGAATTTACCTCGATCGAGGTCATATTCTATCAGGCAATGAGACAGGCGAAAAAGGTGTTCGGACTCTCTAAAGGGGACAACGTAGTACTTACCGGCGGTCAGATAAACGGTGAGCCCGGAAACACAAATATTATAAAAGTAGAAGTGGTTAAATAAGAAAAAAGGCAAGGACGAAAAGTCCTTGCGTTTTTTATAGTATAATAATTGCAGCTAAAAAACAAATCGGCAAGTAAGATCTTCACTTGCCGATTTTAATTTTTGAAATTACCAGATCTTTATCGCCTGGAAGCAGATGGTCTGATAGTCATACTTGGCGGACACCGGGTTGTCCACGTAGTAAAGAAGCGTTTTGTCCGAGCCGAATCCGAGATAAGGGCTGTAAGATTCCTTCTCGACGCCGTTTTTGCCATGATACATCGGGTTTGTTATGCTTATAAACGTCTCGCCGTAGTCAAAGCTGAGGAAAAGAGTCCTGTGCTCGCCGATAACGAAGAGAGTTCCGCATTCTCCGCCTTCGGGAGTCCAAGCGCACCAGGGAGCGCTTCCAAGGGTCTTGCCGTTTTGATCCTTTATTTCGGTTCCGAGCTTATCCTTGTCGGGCCAGTCTGCGAGGTTTGTTGTCTTTCTGTAATATATAGGACAGCCGCCGCCAATGCCGCATATCTCGTAAACCATAAAGTATTCGCCGTTACCCATCTTTGCTATCGAGATCATTCCGGGACGGGCGTTATACTCAGTGCAGTTTGCTACGATAATGGGTTCATCGGTAACTCTGGTCCCGCCGTCTGCTCCGATCCAGGTCTTCATATCGGTTGAATACTTGTAAACGAGCTTCTGTGCCTTGGGACCGTGCTTGTCGTTTGCCTCATCACTCTCGTCCGAGTAGAAGCAGTAAACTCTTCCGGTCTCTTCTTCAAACACGAAATATGGCTCCCACAAGCCGTTAGTGTCATCGGCGTTACCCGCAAGGTCAACGTTGCAGTAAGCCGTCCAGCTTTCGCCGAGATCGGTACTGTAATAAAGAGTCATACTTGACGTTTGCGTAACAAAACCATTGTAATATCCTGTTCCTTTGGAACAAGCACCGAGGAAGAGCGTTCCTTCCTTGAAGTCACCCATATCTTTGGGAAGCTCGTAGAGGCAGGGCTGTAAGCAGTAGTTGTTTACCAGGTGTCTTGTAGGATTGTTGATATCGGTCATATCGGTGTTGTACTTATCTTCGGCAGTGGAAATGTAATCCCAGCTCTTTCCGCCGTTGGTACTCTTATATATTCTGTAACCCGCTTCATCGTATGTAGCAAATGATGCGAAGAGCGTTCCGTTTTTATCACCGTTGTGCTCAAGCTCTATAAGAGTTTCGTATGCACAGAGACCGTCAAAGTCTTTGCCGCTTATTGCGATAGTAGAGGTGGTCTCTACGCTGAATTCGGCAAAGTTATCAAAAATTATCGAGTCAAGATTAACGGTACCGTTATGCACCGTGTTTTCTGCCATAGCTACGCAGTTATCGGTTTTCGCCGGTTTTGCGTATGTCATAAGGAAGAATTTCATGGCACGGATAAGACCTTGGTCGTTTTTTGCTGCAACAACGATCTTGTCACTCGTGCTTCTTACGGTAAATGCGTTTTCGGGGGCTTTTTCAAGAGCGGACATAGCGCTTTTGCTCTCTGCGCGGTTGGTTTCTCCGAGAAGTATCTCGCGCTTGCCCTCTCCGGCGCCGTCATAGTCGGTTTTGACGGTAAGAGACGCACCGGTAAGTCTGAAGAGCTCGTTTTTGAAAAGTAAAAAGTACTCTTTGAGGTCGAGGGAGGCGTCTTCGCTTCTGACGATAACGTACTCGCTGATGTCGATCTCGGGTGTGCCTTCTTCGGGAAGGGCTGGAACGTCGTCCGGCTGATCCTTACACGCTACGAGAAGAGTGAGTGTCATAGCGATCAGCAAAAGCGATGCCAAAATTTTTTTGCAGGTTTTCATACGGAATCTCCTTTTGGGAACGTGTTTTATTTATTGTAGCAGAAATAAAGCGGATATAATATGGGAATTTCACTTAAAAATGTAGCTTTTGTAGCGTTTTGTCAGTTTTCAAAAAATTCATCGACAAAATAAGCATTTGTGTTTGCAACCTTGCCGCTTGCATCTCTGACCGAAAGGCGTATGTAATTGCAGTCGGGATCAATAGGAAAGCTTGCTTTTGTAAGAGCTTCTCCGTTGGGAGCCCAAGCTGCCCCTGCTTTGCGAATGCCTGTGTGGAGCATAATGCACTCGGCGTCCGAGCACTCGATATGCACACGCAGACCGTTTTCGTCCTTTTCAATGTATAGCGAATATATTTCGGGACCTGTGGACGCGTAAAAATGTCCGTCCTTAAGCGCCGTTGTAATACTTTCGTATTGCAGCTTATCTGCCTTTATCATTGTAAATCCCTTGAAAGCCGTATCCGACTTTCTTCCGGGAACACCACCGTTGTGATTGTCGTCTGCTGCGATGCAGTATATCCTGCGACCGGCTCTTAAAATGTCGTCATAAACGCGAGGGTTGTAATCGCCGAAACCGTGAACCTCTGTGGAATTATATATTTCAAGAGCGTTCATACCCTCGTATTTTATGTATTCCGGATAGCTTTCGAGCGACCACGATGGATGATTGTAGGTAACGAAAAAGCCCTTGTCTCGCGCTATCTTTATCATTTCGTTTATTCTTTCGGGAGTGTAGTACCTCTCGAAATCGGGCTCGTCCTCATAGAATTTCACCTCGTCAAGATGCTCTAAAGCGCCCTTAAAAACGTATTTCGATCTGTGATAGCATACCTGCCTGAAATTATCGCTCTCAAGCGCGATGAGACATAGATGGCAGGTCTTTAGAAATTTATTCTCTCGTCCGTTGCTCGGTTCGGTGATCTCCATTTCGTAGCCGCGCAGGGGGAGAAAATCGTCGTCGGCAAGATCGTTATGGTCAATCATAATATCGTGATCGGTATAGGCAACTATCGAATATCCGTGGTCCTTGTAGATCTTTTTTACCTCTTCGGGAGTGAATTTTCCGTCCGAATAGGTAGTGTGGCAGTGTAGATTGGCCTTGTAAAAGTCACCGCTTTCGGGGAGTAAAAACCTTCTCATATCAATGTCTCCTATGTTATTATACGTTTTTGCATTTGTTTTGTAAATAAACAAACCGAAGCACTTGACGAAATCGAAACAGCATTGTACAGTATTGTATAATAAAACAGAGGTGATAATACGTTTGAAAATCCGAACGCTATCGTTATATCAAGCATCGCGCTCGCCATATACCGTTTTTACTATCTCTATGATTACAACTTTATTTCAAGTGCTTGTAACGGATTTGTCAGCATGAGATCGTTACTTTTTAATGATATATTCGTTACCTGTGCCAATTTTTCTTACGTGCGGAGCAACGAGAGCGTCAACACGGCGGTCGGGATATGCCCATCTTACACCGTTTTTAATAACCGTACGGACGTGCTCGTTGTAGTACGTCGGGAAAGTCTCGTGACCGGGCTGGAAATAGAATATCTTGCCTTGACCTCTGCGGTAGCAGCAGCCCGAACGGAATACCTCGCCGCCCTCGAACCAGCCGATAAATACGAGCTCGTCGGGCTCGGGAATGTCAAAGGGCTCGCCGTAGGTCTCCTCGTGCTCAAGATCGAAATACATAGGAAGACCCTTTGCTATCGGGTGAGCGGGATTTACTACCCAAACTCTTTCAAGGTCGCCGTCCTCTCTCCAGCAAAGATTTGCAGGAGTACCCATAAGACGCTTGAACGGCTTCGAGTGATGTCCCGAGTGGAGGAAAATGATTCCCATGCCTTTAAGAACGGCGTCCTGGACCATTTCAGCTACCTCGTCGGGAACGTCTTTGTGCTTCATATGTCCCCACCAGAGAAGAACGTCGGTCTCGTTTAAGATCTCCTCGGAAAGTCCGCAATTCGGCTCGCCGAGAGTTGCGGTACGAACGGTAATATCTTCCTCTGCGCCGAGAAAGTCTGCAATCACCTTGTGGATACCCTCGGGATATACCGCCTTCGCGGATTCGTGGTGCTGTTCGTGGAAAAATTCATTCCATACGGTTACTCTGATCATTTTTGATTACCCCCTTGTTTTGCAATCAATTTATATTATTTATTTTTGTATTTGTGATTATAAGAAATGCTGAAAAATGATTCAACGTTGATATTGACGAAAACTTGCACAAAATTGACATTTGTTGAAATTATTTTGCGTAGTGGTTGATAAGACATCCGTCTGCGAGGATCTCGCGCTCACCGCTCGAGAGGTTTTCAAGAAGAAGCTCTATCTTTTCGCACTTACCTTCGTTTATAACGTAAGCGTCGAGCTTTTCTGCACCCGACATTACCGCGCTTCTTGCACCGGTAATGAAAAGATAGTCGCCCTTTTCGACCTTAAGCTCGCCTTTGTACGTAAAGGGGAGCATACCCCAGTTGATAAGGTTGGATCGATAACGCTTGGTTGCGTACTCAAGAGCGATATTTGCGCTTCCGCCGAGTACTCTCTGGCAGGACGCTGCCTGCTCTCTTGCGCTTCCGTCTCCGGGACGCAGAGCACATATAGTGCTTCCTATCTGAAGATCGCCCGCGCTGACCTTAACTCCCTTGATCTCGGAGATCTTTTCCAGTATTGCCGCGTCGGGCTCCTCAAGTGCCTTTTTTGCCTCGCTAACGTACTGCGGATCCTTTCTCGACAGAGTGAACTGTGCAAGACGTAGAGGATTCGAGCGGTAGGAGGACGTGTCTCCCGAAGGGATAAGCTCGTCGGTAGTGGTAACGGGATCGTTAATTATCGAGACTGCCTTTATGAGCAGATCCTCTGCAAGAGCGGGCATCTCGGGCCAGTCGGTGATGTTCGGGCCGAGAACGAGCTCGGTCTCGGGAATGGGATTTCCGTAGCCGTTGTAGATACGGTTGTCGTAAACCGCGTTGTCGAAATTATAATCGTAGGTAGTGAATTCTCCCTCAAATTCGTCTGCGGGAGTGAGGATGCCGCCGTTTGCCGCGGTTGCTGCGATCGAACGCGAGTCCATAAGAGCTACCGCTGCGATCTGATTGTCGTTCGGCTTTGAGCCCTCACGGTTGGGGAAGTTTCTCGTCGAGTGTCTTATCGAGAGTCCGCCGCACGCAGGAACGTCTCCCGCACCGAAGCAAGGTCCGCAGAAAGCGGTACGGAGGGTTGCACCCGCCGAAACGAGAGTCTCGGCAACACCCTGCTTCATAAGCTCAAGCAGTACGGGCTGGCTTGCGGGATATACCGAAAGCGAGAACGCACCGTTGCCCGTGCTTTTGTTTTTAAGTATATCAGCCGCCGCGGTGAGGTTGTCAAACGTACCGCCCGCGCATCCCGCTATAACGCCCTGATCGACGTGCATCTTGCCGTCGTAGAACTTGCTGACAAGATCAAGGCGACCTTCGGGAACGCCGAGCTGCTCGACGGCAGTCTTTTCAACCTCCGCGAGGATCTTGGGGGCGTTTGCGAGGAATTCTCTTATCGTATAGGTGTTGCTCGGATGGAAGGGAAGAGCTATCATCGGCTCGACTGCCGAGAGGTCGATCTCAACGAGTCCGTCGTAGTACGCGCCGTCCTTGGGAGAGAGCTTTTTGTAGTCGTCAGGTCTCTTGTGACCGCTCAGATACTTTTCGGTCTCGCCGTCCGTTTCCCAGATGGAGGAAAGACAAGTGGTCTCGGTGGTCATAACGTCGATGCCGTTACGGAATTCCATAGGAAGATTTGCAATGCCGTCTCCTACGAATTCAAGCACCTTGTTCTTGACAAATCCCGACTTGAAGGTCGCGCCGATAAGAGCGAGCGCAACGTCCTGAGGGCCTACACCCTTGCGGGGAGCACCCGTGAGATGTACGCAGATGACCTCGGGATATTTTATATCGTAAGTACGGTTAAGAAGCTGCTTTACAAGCTCGGGACCGCCCTCGCCGATAGCCATACATCCGATAGCGCCGTATCTGGTGTGACTGTCCGATCCGAGGATCATTTTTCCGCATCCCGCGAAATTCTCACGCATAAAGGAGTGAATGACCGCCTGATGCGCGGGGACGTAGATTCCGCCGTATTTTTTAGCCGCCGAAAGACCGAAAACGTGGTCGTCCTCGTTGATCGTTCCGCCAACCGCACAAAGCGAGTTGTGGCAGTTGGTGAGAACGTAAGGAAGAGGGAACTTTTTAAGTCCGCTCGCCTTTGCGGTCTGAATGATACCGACGTAGGTTATGTCGTGCGATGCCATAGCATCGAATTTGATGTTAAGAAAAGAGTCGTTTCCCGATACGTTGTGAGATGTGAGTATCGAGTACGCCATAGTGTTTTTGCGCGCTTCGTTTACGGAAAGCTCGCCTTTGTCCGAGAATTTTCCGTTTTGATAGAAAACGCCGCTATTTGTGAGTTTTACCATCTTAAAAGTCTGCCTTTCGATTAAACATAAAATAACAAAATAATTATATCACGAAGGATTTTGTCTGTCAATAGAATATTGGAAAAAGAGCGGGCGGATATAGAATCCGCCCCAACGGGGAGAATTTAAGTTCTTGTGAATTTTGATAATTGCAAACCGCATTCGCAGGAGCTAACAGAGGCGCCCATCCGCGCCGCGCCGACCCGAAACGATAAG
Organism: Oscillospiraceae bacterium; assembly: GCA_015064385.1. Lineage (GTDB taxonomy): Bacteria > Bacillota > Clostridia > Oscillospirales > CAG-272 > SIG672. The sequence continues at coordinate 59,937 of SVSI01000003.1, forward strand.
GCACAGATAATTATATCTCTGTTGTTTCGCGTTGTGGCGCGGGGGAGGGTTGGATTTTAAGGAAGGGAGGGGCGATTTCGCCGCTTCCACTCCTTTCCTTAATTGTTCTTTGCGAGACTTTCTGTCAACACAGAAAGTCGGAAAATAATAAATAAAAGCGTTTTCGTGTTCGCACGGACTCTTTCTTCAAATTGGCTTCGCCGCCACCTTCTCTCGCAAGAGAAGGCTTTTTGGTTTGCGGATTTTCGGTGCCACTTGACAAAACACTCAAAACATGATAGAATGTTTTTGCCAAACGAACCGAATATTCCACGCCATAAGTGTGTATTTTTTATTTTGATAAAAATACACGCTCATTTCTGCATACTTGTGGTGTAGGGAAGTGGTTTGTTTGGCGACAATCGGAGCGACGTATTTTTTGTGCGCTGACTTCGGTTGGCGCACTTTTTATTTTATGTTTTGGAGGGTCACTTATGGAATTTTTGAAAATTATTCTGGTGAGTATAACTGCTGTATTGTGCATTGTTGCCTTTATTTTGTGTTATCGATTTATAAAGAAAATCATAAAAAATGGTGTTAATTTTTCCAGTTTACAAAAATGGTACGGTAAAATAGGTAAAAAAGTAAAACAACTTGCCATGTGGATTTTTCTTGTTGGTGCAATTTTTATTATTGTGAGCGGAATAGTAATGTTCTTTGTTTCAATAACACGAGTGTTTACTGACGACATCGTTTGGATTTTGGGTATATTTTTTATTCCCATTTATATACTTGTTTCGATCGTTTTGGAATTCGTAGCAACGTGGCTCATTTACGCATTTGGCGAACTTGTTGACGATGCTCAGATCATAACCAAAAAGCTTGATTCGGAAAGTTTTTATGAAGATAACATAAAAGATAGCGAAGATAGTGAAAAAGCAAGCAAAGTTGAATATTTTTGTCCGTCGTGCGATGCCAAAGTAGCACATCAATCAGAGCGATGCAATAACTGCGGACAAAAGCTCGATTGGACTTGATAACTAAAAAGGTACGGCTCACCGTACCTTTTTTACTTGACATATAACTCTGTAAATGTTATAATTTCGGTATAAACCAAAAGGAAACAGGAAATTATGCGTAAATTTACGGCAAAAATAATATCTTTTGTTCTTCTTATTTCGCTTTTTACTGCGTCTCTTTCGTCGTGTGCAAAAAAAGAGCTTAAGAGCGAGACCGCGCTCGATTGGTTCGATACGGTAACGACCGTCAGCGCGCCGAAAAGCGATTTTGAAGATGTATGGAAAATATGCTCCGAGATGTTTGAAAAATACGACAAGCTTTTCGATATTTATAACGAATATGACGGCGTAAATAACGTCTGTACGGTCAACAAAAACGCAGGCAAGGCGCCCGTAGTTGTGGAAAAAGATCTTTTTGAGCTCCTTGAGTATTCAAAAGAGATCTACTCCGTCACAAACGGAAAGGTCAACGTTGCTATGGGCAGCGTTCTGAAAATTTGGCACTCTTACCGCGAGGCGGGACTTGAAGATAGTGAAAAAGCCGAAATTCCGTCAAAGGAAGAGCTTTCGGAAGCGGCAAAGCACATAGGTATTAACGCCGTAGAGCTGAACACAGAAGAGCTTTCGGTCTATATAAACGACGAAAACGTTTCTCTTGACGTTGGTGCTATCGCAAAGGGATTTGCGGTAGAAAAGGTGGCAAAGGCACTTGAGGAGGCGGGATATAAAAGCGTTTTGATCTCCGCCGGCGGAAACGTGCGTGCTGTCGGAACGAAGCCGGGCGGCGAAAAATGGAAGGTCGGAATAAGCGATCCGAACGGCGGGAATGCCTATCCCGCGATATGCGAAATATCGGACGCATCGGTCGTGACGAGCGGATCTTATCAACGCTTTTACACGGCAGATGGCAAGAAATATCATCACATAATCGATCCCGAAACGCTGTTTCCGTCCGAGTATTTCGTATCGGTCTCGGTATGCTTACGTGACAGCGGACTCGCAGACGCGCTCTCGACTGCCCTATTTCTTATGAATGAGGAACGGGGAAGAGAGCTTTGCGAAAGCGTTGGTGCAGAGGCATTTTGGATATACGATGACGGAAAAACGTCGGCAACCGCGGGATTTCCAAAATAAATAAAAACTCAGAAGCCACAGCTTCTGAGTTTTGTTTTTTTTAAGGATTCAAAATATCTATCATCTTATCCCAGTCGAAAAGCTCGCCGGGATCGTTTTTGTTTGCATTATATTCGTCGTGACCGACGATATGCTCTCTGTCGGTAGGAATATCGTATCTCTCGCAAATATCCGAAACGAGCTCGCCGAGCGCCTCATACTGTGCGTCGGTATATCCGATAAGCGAGGGATCTATCTTATCGTACTTTGATCCCGACATATATATCGACATATCGCTTTTCGATCCGATGGCGAGTATCTCGATCCCTATCGCAAGCTGATTCATTGAGCCCGCGTGATACGCTACCCTGTCCTCGGGGACGTAACAGTATATCGTGCCTTCACGGTCGATAATATAGTGTGCGTCAACTCCGCCGTCTATAAATATATCGCGCACGAGATCCATATTGTAAGGATCGTCAAAGTCTATCATTATCGCGCTTGAAAAGTGGAGCATTACGTATTCGGGAACGCTCGTGCGAGGCAGAGAATAGCTCTTTGCTATCGGGAAAAGATCGTTTACAGCGCCCTCGTATATTACGTGCTTTGAGGCATCGACCGTGTATTTAAGCTCGATATAGTCGGTCGAAACGTATCCCTCGCCGCCGTTATACTGTATTCTGTGCCAGCCACCCGAAGTGCCGACGATGGTGACGAGATCACCCTTTTTAAGCTCTCCGATTTTTGGGTGCTTGCTTCCTGCACCTTGGTGAACGTTGAGTGTGTCGGGGATCACGATTCCATCAACCGTTTCCGCTTTTGGTTCGGGTTCGGGCTCCGGTTCGGGTTCGGGCTCCGGTTCGGGAGTCGGCTCTACCGTAGGAAGATCATCGGGAGTCGGTGTTGGCTCGGGGATCGGGCTCGGCTGTGTATCGGGAGACGGCAGAGACACCTCTGTACCGTTATAGGAAAGGGTGAAAAGGACCATGAAAAAGTCCTTGCAGCGTGCAAGATATTCGCGTACGCTGTATTTCAGCTGGTCGTCGTATTTACCGAAGGTCGCCGATGCACCGCTAACACTTATTCCGTTTTGCTCGCCGATATACATAGCCCTCGAAAGATGGTATTTTTGCGATACCACGATAGCGCTTTTAACACCGAAAAGGTCCGCGGCGCGCGACATCGTATCGTATGTAGAAATGCCGCCGTTATCGACAAAAATATCGTCCTGAGGGACCTCTTTTTTTATAAGATACTCTTTCATGGCCAACGGCTCGTTGTTATGGCTCTCACTTGGATTTCCGCTTACTATTATCTTTTGTACCTTGCCCGTAAGATAAAGCTCTGCGCCTATATCAAGACGGTGTCGGAGCATATCGCACGGCTCGCCGTTTTTGTAAACCGCGCATCCGAGAACGATCGCATACTCGGCATTTTCCATATTGCCGATATCGCTCGGATCGCTTATCAGATCTTTATATCTTGACGTCATAAAGATATTTATCGCGGCAGAAAAAATAAGTACTCCAACGAGGACAGCCGCGGCGCATAAAAGTGCAACGCGGCAGAATTTTTTTATCCTACTGTGCTTTTTTACTTCATTCATAAATAACCGCACCTCCGATATCGTGTAGCGGAGAATCTGACGTGGACACGAGCTTTACAGAGTGTTTTTTTGCGAAAGCGGACATTTTTTCAAAGTCGGGGTGATCCTCAATTCTTCCAAAGAAAAATACGGTATCACTGCACGTAAATGACGCTCCACCGATAAAGCCGTAACTGCATCCTTCGAGCAGTATATTTCCCTCGGATATTTGCAGAACATCCACCCCGTTGTCTCTCGCGGCAGAGGCAATGCCCTTATCAGCGGTGATTATCGCGTTTTCTTTGAGCTTACACACACTGCATCTTGCATATCCCTGCCTTACGAAGACGTGCTCCGAGCACATTTCTGTGAGTGATCGGGATAGCTTATCCGTGCGCCCGTAAAGACGTCCTGACAAAAACAGCCCGCTCAGAAGAATATCGTTCGGATATTTTTCACTTGCGGACTCGTCTATTGCCGTCATTTTGTCAATAAGCTTTGATTTTGCGAAAAGGGAGCGGTTTTCTTCGATATAGCCGCGGTGAGTTAAAAGACGTCCCGCATCTGCAAAGAAGAGCATATCGGCGTGCGACGCCACGCAGCTTGAAAGCGCGCTGAAGGGCGGAAGCTTTACAAGCGTGAAGATCTTTTTCAGAAAATCCTCGTCTGACTTGCCGATATTTTCGCTACAAAGCAAATATGGACGAAATACTTCGTCCATTTTATCGTTTGCTGTTGACATTATACGCTTTTAATTAAACGCGGGTAACCTTGCCGGAACGCAGGCAACGCGAGCATACGTGAAGAGTCTTATGAGTTCCGTTTACGTCTGCCTTGACTGTTCTGATGTTGGGTTTCCACTGTCTGTTGGTCTTGCGGTTAGAGTGAGAAACTTTGAGTCCGAACGTTACACCTTTTCCGCAGATATCACACTTTGCCATATTCTGCACCTCCAATTTTATATACAAATAATTATTATTTTAAGTAATTTGCGACTTTCGAAAAGTCAGCGAATAAGATTATAGCACAATACTTTCAAAAATGCAAGAGGATTTTATAAAAAACAGAAAAAAAATACAAAAAAACTTGTATTTTTTTTCGTTTCCCCGTCATTTTTAATAGCCGTTTTGACGCTCAGGAGTCTTTTTCGTCCTTTTTTGACTCCTTTTCGGCGTCGGAAGGTACGCTTTTCTTGAAGCTGAACTTCTTTTCGGTTCCGCTTAAGATCCTTGCTATGTTCTCTCTGTGATTAAAAAGAATGAAAAGCGCAAGAAATACCGAGCATATCGCCATAGTGAGCGAGATACCGAAGGGCGCTCTGTGTACCATATTGAGAATGAGAGGGAAGAACAGCGCCGACATTATAGATCCCGCGGAAATGAATTTCGTTGCGAGAACTACGAGAAGAAAGATAATAAGACAAAACAGAAATACGAGCGGCTCTGCGGCAAGTACCATTCCCGCGGCGGTGGCAAAGCCCTTTCCGCCTTTGAACTTATAGTAAACGGGAAAGCAATGTCCTATTATACAAAATATTCCCGCAACGTACGCGATATCTATTCCGCAAAGGAGCATAGAAAGGGCAACGCTTACGATAGCTTTCATAATGTCTCCGAAAAGGACGAGCGCGGCGGCTTTGGTACCGAAGGTACGCATCATATTGGTCATACCCGCGTTTTTACTTCCGTACTCGCGTATATCCTTGTGATATGCCGCTTTGGAAATATATATTGCAAAATTTATACTGCCTAAAAAATACGCTGCGATAACGAGGAGCGCGGCAACAGACCACCAGAGAACGGTGGATACTCCGGAAAGTCCCAAAAGACCACCGAGAAATTTTATTTCAGACATAGAATAAAGAGCGTTGTACATAAATACCTCAAATGAGACTTACGTCTCGTCTCCCTTCTGGCGAAGCACGAATCTTATCGGGGTACCCTTGAACCCGAATACCTCACGGAGCTGATTTTCAATATATCGCTGATAGGAATAGTGGAAAAGTCGAAGATCGTTACAGAATATAACGAAGGACGGGGGCTTTATAGACGTTTGCGTCATATAATAGATCTTCAGGCGGCGTCCCTTGTCCGACGGGGGCTGAACTCTCGCCATAGCGTCTGCGAGCATATCGTTGAGCATTCCCGTGGTGATTCGGGTGCACGACTGATTGTGAACGTAATTTATATGCTCAAAAAGCTTATCGAGACGCTGACCCGTTTTAGCCGAAACGAATATAAGCGGTGCGTAGGTCATATACGAAAGCGCCTGATATATCTTTTCGGTAAATTTTCTTGTGGTGGAGTTGTCTTTTTCGATAAGATCCCACTTGTTTACGACGATAATGGATGCTTTTCCCGCTTCGTGAGCGATGCCCGCGATCTTTTCGTCCTGCTCTGTGATGCCCTCTTCGGCGTCTATGACGATAAGGCAGACGTCCGCCTTTTCTACCGCCATTTTTGCGCGAAGTACGCTGTATTTTTCGATCTTATCGTCAACTCGGCTCTGTCTTCTTATTCCCGCGGTGTCAACGAAAACGTACTTTCCGTGATCGTTGTCAACGAGGGTATCAATGGCGTCACGGGTGGTGCCCGCGATGTTTGACACGATAAGACGGTCCTCGCCGAGAATCTTGTTGATTATCGAACTCTTGCCCGCGTTCGGTTTACCGATAACGGCAACCTTAATTCTGTCGTCATCGTCCTGCTCGTCCTCAAAATCGGGAAGACGGTCGTAAACTGCGTCGAGAAGATCACCCGTGCCGCTTCCGTGTACCGAGGAGATCGGTATGGGATCGCCGTCGAAGCCGAGCTCGTAGAATTCGTAAAATTCAGGCGGGGGAGGTCCGATCTTATCAATTTTATTTACCGCAACGACAACGGGTGTGCGCGCACGAAGAAGCATATTGGCAATATCTCTGTCGCTTGCGGTAACTCCCGAGTGGATGTCACACATAAATATAATAACGTCCGCGCTCTCAATGGCAAGCTCCGCCTGAGTGCGCATGTGTTTAAGGATTATATCGTCGGTAGTCGGCTCGATACCGCCCGTGTCTATCATAAGGCAGGACTTTCCGCGCCATTCTATATCGTGATAAATACGGTCGCGAGTTACACCGGGTGTATCCTCAACGATAGCTATACGCTCGCCCGCGAGCTTGTTGAAAAGAGTCGATTTTCCCACGTTGGGGCGTCCGACTATTGCTATTACGGGTTTTGACATCTTCCGTCCGCCTTTCTTTCAAAAATTATTTATCGAGAATTGCCTTTATAAATTCATATCCGTCGGTAGGAACGGTCACTATCCTTACGTTAAGTGCCTTTTGCGCGTCCTCGACCGAGGTGCCGTCAAGGAAAAGATCGCCTTCCGCACGAAGCATATTTTTTGAAATATAAAGGGTATCTCCGAGGGGCTTGTCTTCAAGCTGGGATATGAGGTCACAGCCGCAGATAAGTCCCGCAACGGTTATGCTTTTTCCGAAAAACTCGTTTTCGATCTTATAAACGTTTCCCGACAGCTTCGGGCATTTTTTACAAAGTGTATCGCTTAGCGACGAGATAAATTCAAACGCCGCCTCGCCGGTCGCTATCGAGTATTTCTTTTCAAGTGAGAGGTCGTAGTCCTCGGAAAGATATTCCATCTCACCGTCGAACTCGCTTTTCATTGAAACTATCATTCCAACGCCGTTTTCAAACTGCGGATAGTCTCCGTAATAGGAAGCGTCGGGGAAAGGGATCCCTGCCTTCAGATATAGCTCGTCCGCACAGCAGAATATTCTGGAGCCCACCTCGCCAAGGCATTTGTCTCCAAAGGCGTTTACCTGTGAGATTATCTGCGCGCACTCGGCAGGGCTGAAGCTCTCGAGAGGATAAAGTCCGTCTCTGTGCTTGGTAAGACCTGCGGGTACTACCGAGACACTGCTGAGAGCAGGGTAGAGAGCGTAAAGATCTCTCATGGTCCTGTCAAGCTCGGCGCCGTCGTTGAGTCCCTTGCAGAGAACGATCTGCGCGTTTATCGTGATGCCCGCATCGGAGAGCTTTTTGAGGTATGACAGCGAGCTTCCCGCAAAGCGGTTTTTCATCATCTTGCAACGAAGCTCGGGGTTTGTGGTATGTACCGAAACATTTATCGGGGACATACGCATTTTTATTATGCGGTCGATATCGCTTTCCTTCAAATTGGTAAGAGTTATATAATTGCCCGAAAGGAAGGAGAGACGGGAGTCGTCGTCCTTGAAATATATAGACTCGCGCATACCGCTCGGATTTTGGTCGATAAAGCAGAAAACACAGCCGTTTCGGCAGGAACGCTTTTCGTCCATAAGATAAGTTTCAAAATCGAGTCCGATATCCTCGTACTCGCCTTTTTTGATATTGACGGTGAAAAGCTCGGGACCGCGATGGATAAGAAGTGCTATCTCGCCGTCCGATATATAAAAACGGTAGTCGAGAACGTCTGCTATATCGTTTTCGTTTACAGAGATAAGAATATCTCCCGCTTTTATTCCCGCCTTGTCGGAAAGAGAACCTTTTTTGACAGAAGCTATCTTTACCATAATTAAGTTCTCCCTCCCTTGGGTAGCTTTAAGCTATCCCTAAAAAATAAAACACACCGCAACGAAAGCGGTGGATATTGTTTTTCATATCAGTCCGCTTTGATCCGTTTTATACGGAAAAGACCGCATACAAAAACGATAGGGTATGTCCGTTTAACGCGAACATACCCTCATTTTGCATTAAGCATCAGCGCTATCCTTGTTTACGTCAATGATAGTCTTGCCGTTGTATGTGCCGCAGTTGCTGCAAACCTTGTGCGGTGCCTTGTATTCGCCACACTTGGGGCATATCTGGAGCGCGGGCGCCTCGAGCTTGGAATTGTTCGAGCGTCTCTTGTCACGTCTTGCACTGGATACTTTTTTCTTCGGTACTGCCATCTATAAACACCTCCCGGACGTTTTTCTAAAATTACCTAAATTGTATTATATACTAAATGTTTTTATTTGTCAAGTAGTTTTGCGAGAATTTCGAGTCGAGGATCGATTTCTTTTTTCGTGCACGAGCATTTTTCTCGGTTTAAGTTGCATCCGCACATATCGCAAAGGCCCTTGCAGTCCTCACTGCAAAGAAGGCGCATCGGAAATTCAAGCATTACTGTCTCGTTTACCAGAGCATCACAGTCTATACAGTTGTTTACTATTATAATATAGTCGTCCGTGTCCTCGTCCGCAAGAGTTCCCGAAACCGCAAGCGGCATTTCAACACTGAGCTCAAATGCGCCCGAAATATCGTCAAGGCATCTTGCACAGCTCGAGGTGTATCCGAGGGACGCCTTAAGACGAAGCGTCATATATCCCGCGCGGTTATCGACGACTCCCTTGATAAGAGAATCCTTTTCAAAATTCACACCGTCAAGTGCGGGAAGCTCGGACATTTTGTATTCAAATTCAAGAAGAGAGGTCTCGCCTCTTAAAACGGGACTTACGTCAAGTATCATAATATCTCCGAAACGTCTTATTTTAGTGCGCGAAAAGGCGCAAAGTATATTATACACATAAGGCGGAATTTGTCAAGCGTAAAAAACGGATTTTGTAAAATTTCGTCGAAAATGGCATAAATGCAAGTCGTTTCGGGTGAAAAATGGTCAAAATCGTTATTATTCACAGAGCTTTTCGCAGAATTTCCATTATTTTCTTTTCCTCGCGCGATACCTTTACCTGCGTTATCCCGAGGGCATCGCCCGTCTGCTGCTGTGACATTTCCTTGAAATACCGCAGATCAACGATCTCCTGCTGGCGCACCGAAAGGGTGGAGATCGCCTCGCGCAGAGCGATACTGTCGGTGAGCTTCTCAAGGAGATCGTCCTTGTCTGCAATAAAATATTCAAGAGAGGCGCCGTCGCCCTCGCTCCCTACGCTCTCACTGAGAGAGCGTATCGGACCCGCGGCATCGAGTGCATAGACCACCTCTTCAACGCTCATCTGACACCTTTCGGCAAGCTCGCTTACGCTCGGCTCTCTTTGGTGCTCGAAAATGAACGACTCGCGCTCACGCATTAAAGCTCCCGCCGTTTGTTTCGTCGTACGGGAGACCTTGATAAGACCGTCGTCACGCAAAAACCTGCGGATCTCTCCTATTATAAGAGGAACGGCGTAGGTCGAGAACATACATCCGAACGAAAAGTCGAAGCTTCGCGCCGCGCGAAGCAGACCGATAGAACCGATCTGGACGAGATCCTCGTAGTCGGTACCCCGCCCGCAAAATCTGATCGCTATGCTTTTCACGAGTCCCATATTTTGAGAGACTATCTCCTCAAGTACGCTCTCGTCTCCCTCGCTGAGCTTTTTTATCAGGGTATTATTGTCCTGTGACATATACTAAAACCTCCGCTTTTTATCGCACGGAGCTTTATTCTCCGAGCTTTATGTAAATATCAACGGAGGTACCCTTTGATTTTTCCGAGCGCACCGTCAGCTTTTTCGAGAGGGACTGCATTATGGCAAAGCCCATACCGCTTCGCTCACCCAAAGTGTCGGTAGTATAAAAGGGCGCCATCGCCTGCTCGATATCGTCTATTCCGCAGCCACGGTCCTTTATTTTAATTCGGACACTTCTGTCCGAGTAGCATTTAACCGAAATAAATATATCTCCCGAAGTTTTTTTGTAAGCGTGTACGACGCAGTTCGTTACCGCCTCGGAGACTATTATCCGTACGTTTGAAAGCTCCTCGAGCGTGGGATCGAGCTGTGCTATAAAGGCGCACACGCTCTGACGGGCAAAGCTCTCGTTTTGCGAGAGAGCTGTCAGCTTCAGTGAAAGAGAGTTAGTCAGTACCTTTTTCATTTCAAAATTTCCTTTCTTTTAATATCAGTTTGCGTTTTTTGTGATTTTGATTATGGGAATGAGACGCTCGATACCCGCAAGCGAGAGTATCTTTTCGGTGTCCTTTGACGGATTCAGTATCTTGAGTACTCCGCCGACCTCTTTTACGTTCGTGTATCTTCCCAAAATCAGCCCGAGTCCCGAGGAGTCCATAAAGTCCACCTTGCCCACGTTGAGGAGCGCGACCTTCGGTCGGTAATAAAATATCGCCTTGTCTATCTCGCTTCTGATAAATTTTGCAGTGTGGTGGTCAACGTCCCCTTCGATCTCGATATTTAAGGTGTCCTTGTTCATCACGCATTTTACACTTGCTATTTCCATATTAAGCTTGTCCTTTCTTTTTCTTTGCTTTTCGCGAAAGGGAAAAGAAAAAGCAGTATCCTTACCCCTTCAGGATAAGGATACTGCATTCAAGTTGAAAAATTTGTCAAAATAAGGTCAGTTCTTAAATTTTTCGATAGCACTCTCTATTTTTTCAAGAGTATCGCGATATTTTGCCAGCTTTGCTCTCTCGCCTTCGACAACCGCGGCAGGAGCTTTCGCCACAAATCCCTCGTTTGAGAGCTTCTTTTCAAGACGCTCGATCTCGAAAAGCGTATTCTTTTTCTCGCCCTCAAGACGCGCGATCTCCTTTTCAAAATCGATCATCTCTGCGAGCGGAATATAAACGACTGCGTTTTCGCTGACCGTCTGGACCGAATTTTCGTCGTGATACTCGGAAACTACGGTGACAGAGGAAGCGGACGCAAGCTTTACAAAGAACGCTTCGGTCTTTTCATTATATATATCGCGTCTGTCGGAGACTATCGTGAGCGCCGCCTTCTTCGACGGAGGTACGTTCATCTCGTTTCTTACGTTACGAATGGAACGGATGGTTGCGATAAGAGCTGCCATACGCTCCTCGTCCTCTGCAAAGGAAAGCTTTTCGTCAAACTTCGGATACTCGCTTATCATAATGCTCTCGCCCGAGTGAGGCAGGGACTGCCAGATCTCTTCGGTAATGAAGGGCATAAAGGGATGCAGAAGCTTGAGAGTTTCGGAGAGAACGTAAACGAGCACGTTCTGTGCGACCTCGTTGCTCTTTGAGCCCTTATCGTTAAGACGGGGCTTTACAAGCTCGATATACCAGTCGCAGAATACGTCCCAGATGAAGTCGTACAGCTTGGAAAGGGAAACGCCGAGCTCAAAGTGGTCGAGGTTGACCGTGACCTCCTTACAGAGGGTGTTGAACTTCGAGATTATCCACTTGTCTTCAAGCTCGAGCTCACACTCGCACGGAAGCTTTGCCTCGTCGATGGTCAGATTCATAAGAACGAATCTTGCTGCATTCCAGATCTTGTTGTTGAAGTTACGCGCCGCCTCGATCTTTTCGGGAGAAAATCTCATATCGTTTCCGGGGCTGTTTCCGGTCGCAAGAGCAAAGCGGAGTGCGTCTGCACCGTACTGCGAGATTATCTCGAGCGGATCGATTCCGTTGCCGAGAGATTTCGACATCTTTCTGCCCTGCGCGTCGCGTACGAGACCGTGGATAAATACGGTAGAGAAGGGCTTTTCACCCATGTGCTCGAGTCCGGAGAAGATCATTCTCGATACCCAGAAGGTGATGATGTCGTAACCCGTTACGAGTACGCTCGTGGGGTAGTATTTCTTAAGATCCTCGGTCGTCTCGGGCCATCCGAGAGTAGAGAAGGGCCAGAGTGCAGACGAGAACCAGGTGTCAAGCACGTCGCTGTCCTGATGTACCTTGCCTCCGCACTTCGGACATACGGTGACGTCCTCTTTTGATACGGTCATCTCGCCGCAGTCGTCGCAGTAGAATGCGGGAATTCTGTGTCCCCACCAGAGCTGACGGGAGATACACCAGTCAAGGATGTTGTTCATCCAGTTGAAATAGTTTTTGGAGAAACGCTCGGGAACGAACTTTATCGAGCCGTTCTCAACTGCCTCGATCGCGGGCTCCGCGAGGGGCTTCATTTTTACGAACCACTGATCAGACGTGAGGGGCTCGACGGTCGTGCCGCAACGGTAGCAAACGCCTACGTTGTGATCGTGCGGCTCGGTCTTTACGAGGAACCCTTCAGCTTCGAGATCGCTGACGAGTGCCTTGCGGCAAGCGTAGCGGTCCATGCCCTCGTACTTGCCTGCGTAGTGGTTCATAGTGGCGTCGTCGTTCATGACCTTGATCTGCTCGAGACCGTGTCTCTGACCGACAAGAAAGTCGTTGGGGTCGTGTGCAGGGGTGATCTTAACGCATCCCGTACCAAATCCGATCTCAACGTAATCGTCGGCAACTACGGGAATTTCTCTGCCAACTATCGGAAGAATGAGAGTTTTTCCGATAAGATGCTTCGTGTTTTCGTCCTCGGGGTTTACTGCAACCGCGGTGTCTCCGAACATAGTCTCGGGACGGGTGGTTGCTATCTCAACGTAGTTGTCCTCGCCCTTGATCGGATACTTGATGTGCCAGAAAAATCCGGGCTGATCCTTGTATTCTACCTCTGCGTCAGAGAGTGCGGTGAGACAGTGAGGACACCAGTTGATTATTCTGTTTCCACGGTAGATAAGTCCCTTATCGTAAAGGTTTACGAATACCTCGCGTACTGCCTTCGAGCAGCCCTCGTCCATAGTGAAGCGCTGACGGCTCCAGTCGCAGGACGCGCCCAGCTTTTTGAGCTGACTCGTGATGCGGTTTTCGTAAGTATCCTTCCAGTCCCAGACTCTTTCAAGGAATTTTTCTCTTCCGAGATCGTATCTCGTGAGGTGCTCATCTACTCTGAGACGCTCCTCGACCTTTATCTGAGTAGCGATTCCCGCATGGTCGGTACCGGGTACCCAAAGGGTGTTAAAGCCCTGCATTCTCTTGTATCTTACGAGAATGTCCTGAAGGGTCTCGTCGAGTGCGTGTCCCATGTGGAGCTGACCGGTTACGTTAGGCGGCGGAATTACTATCGAGAAGGACTCGTTATCGTTTTTCGCGTCGGGCGTGAAATAGCCGTTTTCATTCCAGAACTTATACAGGCGGTCCTCAAGCTCGGACGGAGCATAAGTCTTGGCAAGTTCTTTTTTCATTTGCTTTGATCTTTCCTTTCGGTGACTTTATATATCTTCGGTTGCAATAAAGCAATATTTTCCGATTATTCTGTAATTTTAACATATATTATTTATTTTGTCAACCGTTTTGGACAAAAAGAAACGGATAAAAAACGCAGAATGCCTGATCTCGCATTAGAATATATAATATAATAAAAATTTACAAAAAACCTTTGACATATACACTGCTTTATGTTATAATAAAACGATTACCGTGGAGGGGTATCCTTTTCGGTAAAAAAAGGAGGCGGGAAAATTTGATAATTCTTGGAATAGACCCGGGCATAGCCATCGTCGGATACGGCGTTATCGAATACAAAAATTCAAAATTCCGTCCGATAGCGTACGGAGCGATAAGAACGCCCGCGCACACTCCGGTCGAGGATCGTCTCAAAATGATACACGAGCAGCTTTCAGAAATAATAGACAAGTTCTCACCCGACGAGATGTCGATAGAGGAGCTGTTCTTCAACAACAACACCACTACTGCGATAGTGGTCGCCGAGGCAAGAGGAGTTATTCTTCTGACCGCCGCGGAAAAGGGACTTAAAATAAGCGAATACACACCGCTTCAGATAAAGCAGTCGGTCGTCGGATACGGAAAAGCAGAGAAAAAGCAGGTCATTCACATGGTCGGCACGATACTCTCGCTGAAAGATCCGCCAAAGCTCGACGACACCAACGACGCACTTGCTGCCGCCATCTGTCACGCGCACACGAGCGGCTCGGCGGTAAGGCAGTTTTACAATCTTAAATAAACGGAGAAAAAAATATGTTTTACTATCTTTCGGGAACACTTGCGATCTGCACGCCCACCATGGCGGTCATTGACTGTTCGGGTGTCGGATATAAGCTTACTATCAGTGCAAATACCCTTTCGGCGCTTGCAGGAAAGGAAAACACCAAGGTCAAGCTCTTTACGTACTTTTCGGTAAGGGAGGATGCACAGGAGCTTTACGGATTTTCCACCGAGGAGGAGCAGATCGCCTTCACGATGCTTATCGGCGTATCGGGAATAGGACCGAAGGCGGCAATCGCCATACTTTCGGTGCTCACTCCCGAAAGACTTTCGGTGGCGATCTCATCCGGGGATGCCAAGGCGATCGCAAAGGCGCAGGGCGTTGGAGCGAAAACGGCGGCAAGAGTCGTTCTTGAGCTTAAGGACAAGGTCGGAGCTCTTGCGGGTGGAGACGTTTCCTATGCTCCCGACACCTTTGACGTGCCGTCCGGCGGAAAGCTTGCCGACGTAGAGGCGGCACTCACCGTTCTCGGTTACTCACGTCCCGAAATAGCTTACGCTATGCGCGGAGTTGATGCCGGTCTTGATACCGAGGAAATGATAAGACTTGCCCTTCGCAACCTTATGAAATAAGTCGTAAAGGAGAATTGAAATGGCAATAGATTTTGATTTTGAGCTTGATTCTTACGAGGCGGAAAATCGCATAATCGACGCCGAGTATTCGGAAAACGACGTTGACACCGAGATAACTCTGCGTCCGAAAGTCCTTGACGACTATATAGGACAGACCAAGGTCAAGGAAAACCTTAAAGTATATATAGAGGCGGCAAAGCAGAGAGGGGAAATGCTCGACCACGTTCTGCTTTACGGACCTCCCGGTCTCGGAAAGACCACGCTTGCGGGTATAATCGCAAACGAAATGAACGTAAATATCAGAATAACCTCAGGTCCCGCCATTGAAAAGCCGGGAGATCTCGTTGCGCTTCTTACCAACCTCAGCGACAACGACATACTCTTTATCGACGAGATCCACCGTCTTGCTCGCACGGTTGAGGAGATACTTTACCCCGCAATGGAGGACTATGAGATAGATATCATAATCGGAAAAGGTCCTTCGGCGCGCTCGCTTCGTATGAAGCTTCCCAAGTTTACGCTTATCGGCGCGACCACCCGCGCAGGACAGCTTTCAACTCCGCTTCGCGACCGTTTCGGCGTACTTTTCAAGCTCGAGCTTTATTCGACCGACGAGCTTGCAACGATAGTTGAGAGAAGCGCACGCATACTCGGATTTGATATCGACAGAGGTGGAGCGCTACAGATAGCGTCCTGCTCGCGCGGAACGCCGAGAATTGCCAACCGACTGCTTAAGAGAGCACGCGACTTTGCGCAGGTCAAGGGTACCGGAGTTATAGATTCCAAAATAGCAAAGATCGCCCTCGAGGCGCTTGAGATCGATCAGCTCGGACTTGACAACGTTGACAGACGTATGCTCGAGGCAATAATAAAGTTTTACGGCGGCGGTCCCGTCGGACTCGATACTCTTGCCGCAACCATCGGCGAGGAAGCGATCACGATAGAGGACGTTTACGAGCCCTATCTTATGCAGATAGGATTTTTAAGCCGTACTCCGAGAGGAAGATGCGTGACGAAGCTCGCGTACGATCATCTTGGAATACCGTTCGGCGGCAACAACACGCAGACGTCGATTATTTAGGGGCGTTGATTTTTAGGGGCGTTGATTTTTTAGGGGCGTTGCCCCTATGACCCCACTTAAACCCTTTTTGGAAAAAGGGTTTAAGAATCCCAAAAACTTTACTTAAACTTAAAAGGGAAATGTTCAGCAGGGTTTCTTTACGGGGCTCCAAGGAACAGTGTTTCTCACCCAGACCCTTTTTTGGAAAAAGGGTTTAAGAATCCCAAAAACTTTACTTAAACTTAAAAGGGAATATTCAGTAAAGTTTTTTGAAGATCAAAGAAACTTTTTTCAAAAAGTTTCTTTGCAGGGTTCCAAGGGACAGCGTCCCTTGGCAACGTTTCCTAAAAAGAAAGGACAAAAAACAATGTACGTTGCAGATAAATGGCAGGATTACGAGCTGCTTGACGCGGACAGCGGAAAGCGTCTTGAACGCTGGGGAAAATACACTCTCGTCCGTCCCGATCCGCAGGTAATATGGAAGGGCTGTGCTTCCGAAAAGCTCTGGAGAAGCGCGGACGCAAAATACACGCGCTCCAAAAACGGAGGCGGCGCTTGGGACGAGGGCGCGAAAATGCCCGAAAAATGGCAGATAGAATATCAGCGTCTCGGACTCAAATTCGTAGTCCGTCCGACCGGATTCAAGCACACGGGACTCTTTCCCGAGCAGGCGGCAAACTGGGAGTGGAGCTACGATCTTATAAAGAATTCGGGCAGAAAGATAAAGCTGCTGAATCTCTTTGCATATACGGGCGGAGCAACCGTTGCGGCGGCTGCGGCAGGTGCTTCGGTGTGTCACGTTGACGCTTCACGCGGAATGGTAGAGCAGGCAAAGGAAAACGCCGCGCTCTCAGGTCTTGCGGATGCGCCCATCAGATATATAGTGGACGACTGCAAAAAATTCGTTGAACGCGAAATACGCCGCGGAAACAAATACGATGCTATCATAATGGATCCCCCGTCCTACGGCAGAGGTCCGAGCGGGGAGCTATGGAAGCTTGAGGACAACATCTACGATTTCGTCAAGCTGTGTGCAAACGTTATATCGGACACCCCGCTTTTCGTTCTGGTGAACTCATATACAACGGGACTTTCGGCGTCAACGATGGGCGCAGTTCTGTCGCTTGCAGTTAAGGAGCGTTTCGGCGGATTCGTTGAGGCGGGCGAGGTCGGAATACCGATACATGCCTCCAAAATAGTCCTCCCGTGCGGAGCGGCAGCGCGTTGGACGGCAATGAAGCAGTAAATATCGCGAAGGAAAAAATATGTCATACATTGAAATGAGAAACGTGTGTTTTTCCTATGAGGACGACACGTGTGAAAACAAGGCAGTGCTCGATAACGTATCCCTTAATATCGAAAAGGGCGAATTCGTTGCCGTTCTCGGACGAAACGGATCGGGAAAATCGACACTTGCCAAGCTGCTTAATATGATACTCACCCCTTGCTCGGGCGAGATAATCATAGACGGCGTGAATATATGTGAGGATATGAGTGACGAGGCGATGCTCGCAGTTCGCAAGAAGATCGGAATGGTGTTCCAAAATCCGGACAACCAGATCTTTGCCACGATAGTTGAGGAGGACGTTGCCTTCGGCCCCGAAAATCTCGGCGTTGAGAGCTCGGAGATAAGAAGACGGGTGGATGAGGCGCTTGCAACGGTCGATATGACCGAGTACGCCCGCCACGCACCGCACAAGCTCTCGGGCGGACAGAAGCAGAGAGTTGCGATAGCGGGAGTTCTTGCTATGGACGGTGAGTGTATCGTCTTTGACGAGTCAACCTCGATGCTCGATCCGCGCGGACGCGCAGAGATATGTGAGGTCATGCGAAAGCTCAACAAGGAAAAGGGAAAAACGGTCATTCACATAACGCACAATATGAACGAAGCCGAGATGGCAGACCGTATAATAGTTATCGACGACGTGGGCATCCGTCTCGACGGCAGTCCCAAAGAGGTCTTTTCGGACGTACAAACTCTTAAAGAGCTCGGACTCGAGGCACCGCAGGCAACCGAGCTTTGCGATATGCTTGCCCGTAGCGGCTTCGATATCGGACGCGGAATTATAGGAGAAGAGAACTGCGCATCTGCAATAGAGCGCGCGGTAAAGCTCAGGAGAGCTTAAAAGTTGCATTATAGGAAAAAGAAAGAGCGAAAAATATGCAAAATGCATTAACGGTTGAAAACGTGTCGTACGTTTACGGAGAGGGAACACCCTTTCGCGTGCTTGCGCTCGACGGCGTTTCACTGAACATCAAAAAAGGAAAACTGACCGGTATAATCGGTCATACCGGCTCAGGAAAATCCACCCTGCTCCAAATGCTTAACGGTCTCGTTAAGCCGGACAGCGGCAGGATCCTCGTTGAGGGTGATGATATTTATGCCGATAAGAAGAAAAGAAGTAAGGCGTGCTTCAAGGTCGGTCTCGTTTTTCAGTATCCCGAATACCAGCTTTTTGAGGATACCGTGAAAAAGGACATCGCATTCGGTCCTAAAAATATGGGACTTTCTCCCGAGGAAACGGAAGAAAGAGTAATTCAGGCGGCGTCCTTTGTCGGTCTTGACGGTGAGGTGCTTGAAAAATCTCCGTTCGACCTTTCGGGCGGACAGAAGAGAAGAGCCGCCATTGCGGGAATACTTGCAATGAAGCCCGATATAATAGTTCTTGACGAGCCCGCATCGGGACTTGATCCTATCGGCAGGCGCGAGATATTCGGCGGACTTGAAAGATACCGCCGCGCTACGGGAACGACTATGATAATAGTCAGCCACTCTATGGAGGATATGGCGAGATATGCAGACGACCTCGTGGTTTTTGAAAACGGTCGCGTCGTTATGCAGGGAAGCAAGCAGGAGGTCTTTTCAAGAGAGGACGAGCTACAAAAGATCGGTCTCGAGCTACCCCAGATAAGCCGTCTCGTGCGTCGCCTCAGAAAAATGGGACTTGATCTGCCGAGCGACGTCTATACGGTAGAGGACGCCTTTGCTGAGATAAATAAGCTTTGCGGAGGTGATAGGTAATATGCTGCGTGACGTTACACTCGGTCAGTACATTCCGGGAAATACTCTGCTTCACAAAACCGATCCGCGAATGAAGCTTATCATTTCGATACTCTTTATCGTAGCTGTCTTTCTTGCAAAAAACATTTGGGCGATGCTTGCGCTTACCGTTTTATCCTTTATCCTCGTCTTTGCGGCGGGACTTAAGGCGAAAATGATAGTAAAAACTCTGAAACCGATAATTTTTGTCGTCATATTCACCTCGGTGATCAGTATTTTCTGGCGCACGGGCGAAAATCTTATATTTGAATTTTGGAAGATACGCATTTACCTTGAGGGTATTATCTACGCGATATTGATCGCGCTTCGTATAATAGTTCTGGTTATGGGAACGAGCGTGCTGCTATCCTATACTACCTCCCCGATAGCCCTTACCGACGGACTTGAGCAGCTTCTTTCGCCGCTCAAGAAGATAAAGGTACCCGTTCACGATTTTTCGATGATAATGACGATAGCCCTCCGCTTTATCCCCACTCTCATTGAGGAAACGGACAGAATAATGAGCGCACAGCGTTCGCGCGGCGCGGATTTTTCGAGCGGATCGCTTATAAAACGCGCAAAAGCGCTCGTTCCGATCTTTATACCCCTTTTTGCATCTCTTATAAGGCGGGCGGACGAGCTTGCCATTGCGATGGAGTGCCGTTGCTACGTTGGTGATAACGGACGCACGTCTATGAATAAACTAAAGTATTCTCCCCGCGATTTTGCTGTTCTTATCGCATTCGTCGGACTTTGCGCGGGCGTGGTTCTGATCAGCAGATTTATTCCCGGTCCGACGTTTTAACTTAAATTCAGATACTGAAATTTCGGGAAGCGAGAGCTTCTCGGGAAAGGAGCGCATATATGAAGATTCTTTTTGAGCTGTCTTATCTCGGAACTGCCTATCACGGCTATCAGGTTCAGAACGGCAGTGAGCTTCCCACCGTACAAAAGGCGGTGCAGGACGCAGTTGAAGGACTTTTCGGTAAAAGATTTTGCCTGAGCGGTTGCAGTCGCACCGATGCGGGCGTCCACGCAAGACAGTTTTTCTGTACGGCGGACGGCGTTGAGGGCGAGATGATTCCCGCAGATAAAATCCCCCTTGCTATTGCAAGCTTTTTGCCGAGCGATATATCGGTGCGCTCCGCCAGATACGTAAGCGACTCGTTTCACGTAAGATACGACGTTGAATATAAGGAGTACGAATACACCGTGCTCAACACCCGCCTTGCAGATCCCTTTTATAAGGACAGGGCGTATCACCATCCCAAACCGCTTGACGTTGACAAAATGAACGCTGCGGCAAAATATTTTATAGGTAAGCACGACTTTGCCGCATTTATGGCGCAGGGCTCTGCAGTCAAGGATACAGTCCGCGATATAAAATATTTTGACGTGCGACGCGAGGGAGACCTCGTTATTATGCGCGTTGCGGCAAACGGATTTCTTTACAATATGGTCAGGATACTCTGCGGAACGCTCGTTTCGGTATCTGACGGCAAGATAGACGAAAAGGATATTCCCGAAATAATACTCTCGTGCGATCGCAAGCGCTCGGGCACGACACTCGTTCCCGAGGGACTTTGCCTTTCAAAGGTAGTATATCGACAGGACGTATTCTCGCCGTCTTACGAAAGGGGGAAGATCGGTCACCTTGAAGGATAACGAAAAAAACAGAAACGATATTCCCGGTGAGGAGCTATCGAAAAGGATAGATTTCAAAAAATTTGCTCCCGAAAAGCCGAAAAAGAAAAAAACGAACGTTTTTAAGTCGCTTTTTAAGAAAAATAAGGCGTTTGAGCTTTCAAGCGATAGCGACGAGCGCGCAACGGTCGATCCCGAGGCGAAAAAGATATCTGAGCGCTACGGACTCGCTTACAGTATTTTGTGGATAGTACTTATCGTTTTCGTGGTCTCATATTTCGCGTTTTTCAGCGATTCAATAACTACGGGAAGTATGCAGTACGTTTTCAGAGATATGCTCGGTCACGGCGGAGGCGGTCAGACGGTATCCGGATACGGCTTTAGTGTAAACGACAATGCAGTATTTACCGAATTTTCGGGAGTTCCCGTTATTGCAGGTCAGGACCGAGTAGTGATCTTTGCACCCGATGGCAGTCATCAGTATTCGGACGAATCTCCTTACGATACGCCGAGCGTCGAATCCTCCGAAAAATATCTGCTCATATACGATGAAAACGGAAACACAGTCGGAATATACGATGCTTTCGGACTGCGGTATATTGAAAATTCTGGCGGACGTGTTATAGACGCATCCGTTTCGGATAACGGTACGTTTGCCGTTGCCCGCAAGGGGGCTGAATATAACAGCGAAATATCTATATACACCCCCAATTTTGAGATTCTTAACCTAATAAAGAAGAATAACAGAGTTGCCTCGCTCGATATGGAGTCGGACGGCAGTGAAGTTATGGTGCTTTCTTATAACGTCTCTCCTGCGGGTGAGGTGGAAAGCGAGCTTATGCTGCTTGAGGTACGCTCGGACGCGCCGAGAAAGCTGCTTACTTTTAACGAGGGAATGCCTCTTGAGTGTAAATATCTCGATAACGGGCGGATAATTCTTCTTTTCGACGGTATGATAATGCTGCTCGACTCGGACGGTAATGAGCTTACGTCGATAGCCGTTGATACCTCGTCGGCGTTTGAATATGCTCTTTTTGAAAACGGCGATCTCGGTTATTTCACCGGCTCGTACAGCTCCTCGAAGGAGTTCGCTTTCACTCTGCTTCGAGTGGAGGAAAACGGAGTTAAAAAATATCAGTATGATCTGGACGACAGACCTTCCGGTCTTTACTGCTACAACGAAAAGGTCTATATCGTATCGGAAAACGTAGTCCTTCGCCTTGATATAGACGGCGGTCTTAAAAATCCTGCAACACTTGCCGGAGAAAGAAAAGTGTACGCCCTGCTCGTGATCGACGAAAAGGAGTACGTCGCTTATGCCGATACGCTTGAGATGTGTAGTTTTACTGCACGGTAAAGAGTTTTGAAAGGATTTTATTACAGTTATGGCTTTTATCATTGATTTTGCGATTTTGGCAATAATAGCGATAAGCGTTATAGTTTACGTAAAACGCGGACTCGTTGGCGTTATAATAGATATTGCGGGATTTATTCTTTCCGCACTCGTTGCTTGGTATTTCTCGCCTATGATCGGCGGATATATTTCAAAGCTCACACGAAAGAGCGTTCCCGAGGGGGAGGGCATACTTGAGAGTGCGCTCACGTCCGACGTGCTTGCGCGTGCGATCGCCTTCTCGCTCGTATTTATCGTGTGTATGCTCGTGGTAAAGTTTATCGTGCATCTCACGAAGAATATAAAAATACCGATCGTTTCGAGCGTAAACAAGCTCCTTGGCGGTATTCTCGGTCTCATTCTCGGTCTTGCGTGGGCAGAGATAGCGGCTATCGTGATATTTGCCGTTCTTGAGATATTTGCAAATATTCTCCCGTCCTTCCCCGAAGAAGCTTTTGCCGGACTGAAGGTAACGAGATGGTTCTTTGAACATAATATCTTCCGTGCAATATTTGCTTCGTGAAGGTGAATCCTTAATTTGAAAGCGTGGTTTTGATCTATGGAAATGTGTGCAAGATGTAAAAAGAGAGTTGCGGTCATATTTATCTCCCGTATGGAGGGAGATAAGACCACAAACGAGGGAATTTGCATTAAATGTGCAAAGGAGCTCGGCATCGGACCTATAAATAATATTTTGGGAAATATGGGTATTACCGACGAGGATATAGACCGTATGGATATGGAAATGGAGGGGATAATCCAGTCTCAGGAGGACAGCTTCGACGGAGACGATATGGGTAAAACTCCCCCAATCAATTTCTCAAAGCTTTTTGGCTCTATGGGAAATCTCGGTGCGAAAAGCGAGGGCGACGCGACTGCGAAAGGACAGAAAAAGGGTAAAAATCAGAAGAGCGGTACCCAGTTTCTTGATACCTACTGTACCGATATAACCGCTAAGGCGCGTGAGGGTAAGCTTGACAGAGTTATCGGTCGCGATGCAGAGATGGAGCGTATGATGCAGATACTCTGCCGCCGCCAGAAGAATAATCCCTGTCTCATAGGAGAGCCGGGTGTCGGTAAGACTGCAATAGCCGAGGCACTTGCGCAGCTTATTGCCGATAAAAAAGCTCCGAGAAAGCTTATGGACAAGGAAATAAGAGTAGTTGACCTTACCGCTCTGGTTGCAGGAACGCAGTTCAGAGGTCAGTTTGAGTCGAGAATAAAGGGACTTATAGAGGAGGTCAAGGCAAAGGGTAACGTCATTCTCGTTATCGACGAGGTCCACAGTATCGTTGGCGCGGGAGATTCCGAGGGAAGCATGAGCGCAGCCAACATTCTGAAGCCGGCTCTTTCAAGAGGAGACGTTCAGGTCATCGGAGCCACCACTCTTGCGGAATACAGAAAATATATAGAGAGCGATTCGGCGCTGGAACGCCGCTTCCAGCCGATAATCGTAGAGGAGCCGTCTATTGAGGATACTATTGAAATTCTTCGCGGTATCAAGGGATATTACGAGAATTTCCACGGAATCATCATTCCCGACGTCGTAATAGAAAGAACGGTAACTCTCTCGGAAAGATATATAACCGACAGATTTTTGCCGGATAAAGCTATTGACCTGCTTGACGAGGCATCGTCCAATCTAGCACTGCACAGTCCCGAGATCGAACGCGCGGCAAATGCTAAAGCGTCGCTCGATAAGCTGACGGCAGAGCTTGAGACCGAGGAGGCAAAAGAGGTCGGGGACGGCGAGGTAAACGAAAAATACCGCAAGGTCGCCGAGATAAAGACCGCGCTCATTTCCGCACAGCAGGAATACGACGAGGCGGAAAGCGCACGCAGAAACGTCGTACTCACAACCTCGCATCTTGCATCTGTGGTAGAGCTTTGGACGGGTATTCCCGCAAGCAATATAACCGAAAACGAGTTTAAGAGAGTCGATAAGCTCGCAGACCGTCTGCGTGAGCGCCTTATAGGTCAAAATGAGGCGGTGGATGCGGTAGCTCGCGCTATAAAGCGTAACCGTGCGGGAATCGCGTATAAGCGTAAGCCGGTATCCTTTATTTTCGCAGGTCCTACCGGCGTGGGTAAGACCGAGCTCGTAAAGCTGCTCGCCGCAGATCTGTTTGACTCTCCCGAAACGCTTATCCGCCTCGACATGTCCGAGTTTATGGAAAAGCACTCGGTATCGAGAATTATCGGAGCGCCTCCCGGATACGTCGGATACGACGATGCGGGACAGCTCACCGAGAAGATACGCAGAAAGCCCTATTCGGTAATACTTTTCGACGAGATCGAGAAGGCACATCCCGACGTTATGAACATCCTTCTTCAAATACTTGACGACGGGCATATAACCGATGCAAGAGGTAAAAAGGTCAATTTTGAAAATACCGTTATCGTTATGACGACGAACGCGGGTGCCGTCGGTGTAGATGCACCGCTCGGTTTCTCGGACAATTCGGTATCAGGTGCAGAGGGCAAGACCGAAAAGGCGCTTGCACAGTTCCTGCGTCCCGAATTTATCAACAGAGTTGACGAGATAATAACCTTCCGCTCGCTCGACGAGGACGATTTCGTTGAAATTGCGAAGATAATGCTCGGAGATCTCGTGAAAACGCTCAGAGAAAAGGAGATAACTCTCGCGTATAGCGAGGCGGCTGTAAAGCTGCTTGCAAAGCGCTCGTTCTCGCGCAAATACGGGGCAAGAAATCTGCGCCGTACGATACAGAGAGAGGTTGAGGACACTCTCGCAAGTAAGCTTATAGGCGATTACGATAAGAATATTTCCTATATAAGTATGGACGCAAACGGGGAGGACCTTATCATACTTTGCAACTAAAACACTATTTTAAGCAGAGTTTTGAAAGAGCGCGAGAAGATCCTTTTCAAAAGTTGACTGTTTTAAGTAAAGTTTTTGAAAGAGTGTGAGAAGATCCTTTTCAAAAAGTTGACTGTTTTTAGTAAAGTTTTTGAAAGAGCGCGAGAAGATCTTTTTCAAAAGTTGACTGTTTTAAGTAAAGTTTTTGAAAGAGCGCGAGAAGATCTTTTTCAAAAGTTGACTGTTTTTAGTAAAGTTTTTGAAAGAGTGTGAGAAAACTTTTTTCAAAAAGTTGTCTCACATAAATCTCACACAAGTAAAGTTTTTGGTAAGGTGCGGAAACCCTTTTTTCAAAAAGGGTTTCTGCGAAAAAAAGAAAGGAGGCGACGGACAGTGGCCGGAAGATGGTACGATAAAACGATCGACGAGGTAGTCGAGCTGACGGGTGGCGACCTGCTCAACGGACTTTCAAGCGAAAATGCCGAGGAACGGCTCGAAAAGAACGGAAAAAACGATATTTTCCCGATAGAGCAGAAAAGTGCATCCGAGTGTATTTCGGATTTTTCAACTAACGGAATTGCGCTGCTTCTCGTACTCGTTGCGATAATTTCACTGTTTTTTAAGGAATATTTGCTTTCTATCTTCTCTTTGGCATTGATTGCCGTCAGCTACCTTACCGTATTCGTTGCATATTACAGCTCGCGCGTGGTGCTTGACAGAGCGGCTCGGAACTCGCTCCCGAGCGCAAAGGTAATTCGCTCGGGACGTCTTTGCACGGTAAAGCAGGATGAGATAGTAGTGGGTGATCTTTTGCAGCTTTCTGCGGGAGATATAGTCCCGTGTGATGCGAGAATAGTAAAGGACAGCAGTCTTTACATACTTGAAACGGGTATCACAAACGGTGTTGGAAGTATCGCAAAAAAGAGTGACTTCATAGAATACCGAAACGTGCCTCCTCACCTTTGCCACAATATGGCGTGGGCGTCCACGATAGTAACCAAGGGCAGCGGACTTGCGATCGCCTGCGAAACGGGACGAAATACGCTGGTCTGCCGTCTGGGACGAAACCGCCCCGCCGCTGAGTACAATAAGCTTGCGTTTCTTGATACTTTGCGCCGTATCGGCGGAAAGATGAGTCTTTTCTATATTGCCGCGGCGTTCGTAATTGCGTTTTTGGGACTGTTGCCTCCGTTCGGGGCAGATTCGTCCCTTATGAATCTGCTTGTTGCTCTTTCGCTGGGCGCGGCAGGACTGTCCGAATTTTTGGTGCTTTTTGGATATATCATAGTCGCGTGCGGACTTTTTGAGTCGCTCAGCAAGAGAAAGCAATATAAAAAGGGCGCGCTTATAAAGAACGCAGACCGAATAGATACGATAAAAAAGGTGGATACGGTAATAATACCGCCCGAGGCGATATATTCAAAGCGAAGAATGTCGGTTGAAAAGGCGTACGTTTCGGGCAAGCTCCACGACGTTTCCGAAAGGGGCTTTGCAGATACCTGTACGCGACTTCTTAAATACGCCGTGGTTACTACCGGTCTTTACGGACAAAACAAGGTGGGTGTGTCCACGGACGAGGGCGGAGATTTCTACACCTTCGAAGAGGATGCAATACTGCGATACGCCTTTGAGTGCGGAGTATATAATTCCTCGCTTGAGAGTGAATATCCTTTAATAGAGTTCAAGAGAAAAAATGACATAAACGAGTTTGATACCGCGCTCGTGCGCTTTAACGGGGATAATACGGTAGTTATCCGCGGAGAAGCCGACGAGATACTGTCGCGATGCACACACTACTACGAAAACGGCAGAGTACTTCGTCTTGATCCGATAGAGCGAAGCAAGATCGAGGTTGCGGCGGTACAGCTTATGAGACAGGCGTACAGAGTAATCGCGGTCGCCTCAAAAACGTCGAGATATAATTCTCTGGCAAAGCTCAGTGACAGTCAGAACCAGCTTATCTTCGACGGCTTTATAGCACTTATGGAGCCGATTCTCCCCGGTGTTTCACAGACTATTGCAAGATGCCGCGCCGCAGGCGTCAAGGTAATGCTTTTCAGCGATGAAAAGGGAGAAAAAAATTATCAGATAGCACGCGCGGTCGGTCTGCTTTCCTCACGGCGTGACGTTATAAAGGGCGAGGAGCTTCGCGCACTTGCCGCATCGGGAGGGGAAAATTTACCCGAAACGATAGCGAAATACACGATGTTTGAGGGTATGAGTATCTCGGACAAGCAGCTTGCGATAAAAATGCTCCGCGAAAGCGGAAGAACGGTCGCGTTCCTCGGAGATAAGCTCAGGGAGCTTCCTCTGCTTCGCGAGGCGGACGTCGGTATGACCGAAAGTCTGAGTCTTACGGGCGAGGACGAGGAGAAGCCCGAGGTAGATGGATGCGAGGCGCTCCGATTCGTTGCAGATGCCGTCGTTACTATGGTCGATATGGACTCGAGCGGCGGACTCAACTCGGCAGTTGAGGTTATCGGAAACGCTAAAAACATAAACAATAATATATATAGGATGCTTAAGTACCTTATAAGTATGCAGAGCGTTCGCTTTGTTATGGTCCTTTGGTTCCTTATGTCGGGCAGTCTTCTGCTCAGCCCCACGGCGATACTTATATCGGGACTCGTTCTCGATTTTTCTGCGGCACTGATAATGGCGTTCAGACGCCCGTCTGCTCGCATACTTGCCGAAAAGGATATGGATATTTCCGAAAAAAGTATGCTTAAAACGGGAAAACAGTGCTTTGAAAACGGGGCCGTTTGCGGAGTCGTGGCTATAATTCTTATCTACCTATCGACTGCGCTTTCGATTGTTCCAAAGGCGGCTCTTCCTGCTTGCGCGTTTTTGTCGCTCGTGGCTATGTCCGCTTCGATAATGATGCATACCTTGCTCGAGGGACGCCCTGTAAAGAACGAGCTCCGTATCGGAAAGCTTCAGCTTTTCTATCTCGTGGCGGTGAGCGCGTTTGCGATCACCTGCTCGATTGCGGGCAATTTCACACGCGCTATTACGCTTTCCGAGAGCGCTGCATCCGTTAAGACGCTTCTTCCTGCGGTGCTTATATGTATTTTGGCACCCATCGTATCGGGAGTGCTCGTACGTCTCGGAAAAAGCGAAAATACCAAAAAGAAAATTGATAAAACGATCAAAAAAATAAAAAACAAGATAAAAAACGAGGAGTAACTCTCGTTTTGGGGTAAAAACTAATGAAAAAACTTTTTTGTACAGTAATCTCGGCGATACTTCTTGCATCGCTTGCGCTTACCGGATGTGAATTCCGCGAGGATAGTGATTCCGGCTCCCCGACCGGTCCGGTCGAATATTTCAAAAAGGAGCTTAAAGATCCCTCGAGTGTTAGCTATAACGTGCTTGACTATATCAAGGAGCCGAATTTTTCGGAGCTTAAGATATACAAGTCTGAAATAGACAAATACGTTGCATACGATCTTGCCCGCATTGCGCTGGACGGAGCCAAATTCGATACCTTCAAGGAAGAGGGCAGTGCACAGGTTGCTCTTTTTGATACGGCCAATATTACCTATAAGGGACGTCCCAAGGACGAGAGTTTAGAGATCAGCGAAGAAACTATGGCGGGTATGGATAACTCGTCCGCTACGACCGGGTACGATCTCATAATCGGCTCGGGCGGCTTTATCGGCGAATATTTCGGCGGTAAAGGAAATCCCAACAAGGGCTTTGAGGAGCAGCTTATAGGAATGGCGGTCGGCGAGACAAAGGATATAACGGTCACGTTCCCCGATAAATACCAGAGCACCGAGCTTCAGGGCGTTGAGGTCATTTTTACCGTAAAGATAAACTCTCTTCAGCGCGCGCAGGTAGAGAGCTTCGTCCCTACCGACGATCAGTGTAAAAAAGGCACGAACGGTGAGTATGAAACTACCGAGGAGTACAAAGCGCACCTTGAAAATTACTACAAGGGATTTTTTGCGTATGAGGTTATCTATCCTGCAATAGAGCTCAGCGGCGAGTGCAAAGAGCTTTTCGACGTCTTCTTTGACCTTTACGTGCACGAGTACGTAATAGCTACCAAAGGAGAGGAGATTACACAGAGCGAGTACGATGCGGCGTATGCAGAGACGGTAAACACCGCAAAAGAGGCAGCAAGTAACGCGGCAAGGGAAGAGATGAAGAGCTATATGATCTCCGACTATCTCTTTGAGAAATTTAATATTACTCTCACCGAGGAAGAGCTTAAAACACGAGCTAACGAGATATGGGAGGCAAACAAGGATTACTATACCTATTACGGTATCGTTTCCACCGAGGCGTTTATAGAATATTTCTCGAAAGAAACGCTTGAAATATCCTTCAAAAACGATAAGCTTATAGAGGTTATCGGAGACAGCGTTACGGTCGTTGAGTAATCCCCCAAAAAGGCGTAATAAAAAGCGGAGTGAATTTTCACTCCGCTTTCATTTTTATTATATATCACCCAAACAGCTTTGCGAGTCCGCCGATCGAGGTCTCGCGGTAATGGTGCGAAAGGTCGCGACCGGTCTCGTACATCGTTTTGACGACCATATCAAAGGATATCTTGCGCGTTCCCGTAAGGAAATTCGCAAGCGAGAGCGAGTTGAGTGCTCTCATTGCCGCTACCGCGTTTCGCTCGATGCAGGGTATCTGCACGAGTCCGCAAATGGGGTCGCAGGTCAGTCCGAGGTGGTGCTCGAGCGATACCTCCGCCGCATATTCGATCTGGTCGATACCCATTTCAAAAAGCTCTGCAAGGGCTGCCGCCGCCATAGCGCAAGCCGTTCCGACCTCTGCCTGACATCCGCATTCCGCACCCGAAATGGACGCGTTCTGCTTGACGAGATTTCCGATAAGTCCTCCGACTGCGAGGGCTTTTATTACGTCCTCGTCAGAAAATCCCTTTTTCTCCTGCATATATTTGAGTACCGAGGGAACCACTGCACACGCTCCGCAGGTGGGCGCGGTGACGATCCTTTGTCCGTCAGCGTTCTGCTCGCTCGCCGCAAAGGCGTACGCGCACACGATACGGTTTTCTCTCGTCTCGGGGCGCTCGTCTATATGGCGCTTGTTGAATATTATCTGAGCTACTCTCTGAACGTGAAGCTCGCCGGGGAGATAGCCGTCTGCTTTGAGTCCGCTTTCGATCTCGTCCTTCATTACCTGCCAGACGTTAAAGAGGAATTTCTTGAAATCCTCGTCCTCGTGAGCAAAAACGTAATCGCTGAGGCGTATGTTTTCCGATCGGCAGTGATCTGCGATCTCCTTGAAGGAATTTTTGTCGTATATTTCGGGCTTTTCCGCTTCGGGATGACCTTCTACTTTTATATCTCCTCCGCCTACCGACAGTATTCTTTTTTGCATAAGAAGGGCATCGTCACGGTATGCGAAAAAGTCCATCGTATTAGCGTGCGGAAGGTCTCTCTTTTCAGTGTCGAAGATTATCTCGACGGGGTACGGCGCAAGCGTGCACTCGATAGCGTGATCGGTGCGGTGTCCTTTGCCGGTCGATGCAAGCGAGCCGTAAAGAATGACCTTAAAACTGTTTGCATCGGGATTTTCAGCCATCATATATTTGCAGGCGCGCTCGGGACCCATAGTGTGCGAGCTTGACGGTCCTATGCCTATTTTGTAGATCTCTCTTATTGATTTCATTTTGATCTCCGATAAAAATTCAAGTAGTTTCGCCGCTCTGATCCGGTGCGGGAGCTTCGGAAACTTCGGTTATAGCGCCCGATGCGATCAGCTTACCTTCGGCATCGAGATATATTTTAGCGGTATAAGATTTTTCGGCTTGGAGTGCTTTGGTGAGCTTGTCAAGTGTAAGAAGGGTGCTCGTTTCGTCTGCTTCAAATGTCGTTTTGGATGCTTCAAGCACCTTTGCCTCGCTCTCTGCGCTTTCCTTATATACCGGCTTATTGTCCGCATTCAGGGAAAGGGTAACGTCAATAGACGTCATCGCCTCGGCAGAGAAAGCGTATTTTCCCGCAAATATTATCTTAGCAAGCGTTTTTTCGGTAAACGCAGAGAAGTCGCACGACTCTGCTATCGGTGTTTCCTTCCCTGCGACGGTGAGCTTCGACTCGCTATATACGATCTCGGCTATCTTTTCGGTGGGCAGTATTATAAAGATGACCTCGTCTGCCGAGTTTTTGAAGAATACTACCTTATCGCCCGCCTTGGGTGTTGCCGCCTTGTATGTGGATACGTATTTGGGAAGCTCCTTGACAGTAGTACCCTCGACATACTCTCCTACCGTTATTTTTGCCTTTTCAATGCCGATTATGTCCTGATCTCCGTA
Source organism: Oscillospiraceae bacterium (assembly GCA_015064385.1). Lineage (GTDB taxonomy): Bacteria > Bacillota > Clostridia > Oscillospirales > CAG-272 > SIG672. The sequence continues at coordinate 91,226 of SVSI01000003.1, forward strand.
TCTTATAACGATTATATCGTTTTCGGACGGGAAATCTGCTTCTGCGATAGAAGCGTCGAGCATAAATTCTTTTTCCTTGCCGTCAAAGAATACCTTTATGAAATAGTGCTCGGCAATGGCGCCACTCTCGGATGCTACCTCTTTCTTTGTGGGAGCAGAGAGGACCTCGCACATCGCCCGCTTTATTTCAACGAGTGCCTTTTTCGCCTCGTCAAGTGCCTTTACGGCATCGTTTATCATCTTCTGGTTGTCACCGAGAACGTCCGCAAGCAGAGTACGAGAAATGGCATCTGCGGTGCCGAGTGCCGCGTCGAGTGCGGCGAGCGACTTCGGCGTGTAGAGCGTTCTGTCAATGGCTCTTATTTCGTCCAGCTTTGCGTCAAGAGCGCTGTAATCACAGTTTTGAGGTGCTTTGAGCCGCTCGATAGCTGCATCTACGGTCTTGCTTGCATTCTCTACTGCCTTGGTCTTACAGGTACACTTATCTCCGCCGGTGCAAACGTATATCTCTCCGAGAGCGTTTACGTTTTCCTCAAGCTTGGTGAGCGTTGCAAGGAAAAGCGTGTACGCTTCGGCCGTATATTCGCCGTTTTCGTTTTTGATGGCGCGTGCCGCTTCAAGAGCGTCCTTGAACTTGGTTTTAGTATCTGTATCGGCGACGTTGGGATTCTTTATAAGATCGGCGGTTGCGTTAAAGAGGGCGGTAGCCGCACCGTCTATGGTCTGCTGATTGGTGCTTCCGTACCCGAGATTCATACCTCTCTTTATGCCCTTTGCATCCTTGAGTGCCGTTGAAAACGTGGTAAATACACTGCCTCTCCACGAGTGATCCTTGTTTTCGGGATCGTCCTCAACGAGCTTTTCCGCTTCTTTTATTGCGCTGTCAAGCGCATCGTAGTCGCAAGGGAGCTTCGCATTGAGAAGCTCGATCGCATCCTGGAGAGAGGCGCGGGCATCGTCAACGATCTTTTGGTTTGCTGTGTTTTTCGGAAGATCGCGGACGAGTCCTTTTTTGATCTTATCTATCTTTTTCTTGAAGCTTGCGAACTCGGCAGCGTCGTACTTTCCGTCGTCGTTGGTTATACTCTCGGCGATCTTGAGCGTTTCGTCGTATTTGACGTAGTTACAGATCGAGCTCGGCTTGAGCTTTGCTATCGCATCGGAAACGGCGTCTTTTGCTGCTTTTATCTGTGCGCGGTTTTCATCGCCGCGAAGAAGCTCTCTTGAAAGCGAACGTGCATCCTCTACCGCTTTTTTCAGAGCGGCGAAGGTATCGTCGCTGTACTCGCCCTCCTTTGCAAGCTCGGCGTCGGCACGCTCGAGCTCCTTGTCAAGCTCCTCGTACGATTCAAGTATATAGCCATCAAGCGAGTTGATCGCATCGGTAAGATCAAGCGTTGCCTGCGCGATAACGTCGCGGCTCTCCTGTGTATCGGTGAGGTCCTTCGGCAGGGAAGCGTCAATATAGCTTACGGTCTCAAGGAACTTTTTGTAAGCTGAGGGTAAGAAGGTATTATCGTCGTTGTTTATCGCCTGTGCCTTGGCAAGCTCGGTGTTGTAAGCGTCGTAGCTTGCGCTTACCTCGGTGCTGAGCTGATAAACGTACAGCACGCTGCTCATGTTCTGAATAGCGGTATTCTTTTCAACCTTTGCTATAAAGGTTACCGTCTTGGAATAATCTATCAGGGACTTGTCCGCAATTTTTGCATCAAGCATATAGGTGGCTCCGTCAAGAGCTTTTTCGGAGATTGTATAGGTTATATTACCGCACGCAAATACTCTTGCGCCCGTGCTTTCGTCAAAGCGGAAAAGACCCTTGTATATCTTGTACTCGTTTTTCGGGGAAGGTACGGTGTACTCAATGCCTGCACCGAGAACGTAGCTCTGGCCGTTAGAATATACCGAAGCGGACGACTGTCCGAGGTTTGCAAAATTCTTTATTATTGTAAGCGCATTTGTGTCAAGGAAGGTCACGGTGTACGCGCCGTCGTCAAGAGTCTGCGTGCGGACGTCAACTTTTTCGCCATCCTGCATAACGAGGGAGCTTCGGCTTATTGCAAGAGCTTTTTTCTCTGTAACGCCGTCAAACTCGGAAATGAGAGAAGCGCCCGTGAAGGTATAACTTCCGTCCTCGGTCTTTTCGACTGACGGGTTCAGCATAACGCTGAGCGCAAAGCAAAGTGCCTTAGAGCAGGGAATAGAGTCCTCGGTGAGAAGCTCGGAGGCGTCGGCATAGGGAAGACCGAGCGCATCGGAGATAACTCTTGCGCGTGCGTTTTGACCGAGATATTCACCGTCTGCACCGAAGCCGGCGGCGCGAAGAACGTATTTTACAAAGTCGTAACCCGATACTGCGGCGCTCGGATCGAATCTCTTTGCGGATATTGACGGAACGAGTCCCGCCTTGGCGCTGAGCTGAACGTAAGGAGCGGACGCCGAGTCTGCGCTGACGTCCAAAAACGGATCTTCCTCTATTACGGGAAGCGAATTTTTACCGAGCACCATTATTGCACACATGACAGCCGCACCCTCTCTTGTGAGAGTGTTGCCCGAGGCAATTATGGGATTTATTTTTGCATAATCGCTTGCAATGAGCTTGCTCATCACGGATTTTGCGTTTTCGTAGGTCAAGCTGTCGGCAAAGACGAGCTCGGAGGTGTCTGCCGATACCGAGCTTTGCAACGTAGCAAACGGAGATATACAGAATATAAGCGCAAGCACGAAGGAGATCGTTGCCGCTATCTTTCTGCGATTTCTCTCTCTGATAAACAGAAGGGAAACGCAGAGAATAAATACTGCCGCGCTTATAACGATAAGAGCTATGTAAAGGGAGGTGTTATCCTTTTTTGCACCCGAGTTTTCAAACGAGCTTCCTACCGCGGTTTTGGCAGTTGCCTGTATCTGGGTGCGAACGGTCTGTCTTGAGTTGAGCTCACCTATCTCGCCGAGAGAGGTGTCGCTTACCTCAAAGCAGTCTGGAATATAGTATCTTGCGGATACGTTCTCCACCTTCTTGCCCGTGTTGTTGGTAACGGACAGCATGATAGTAACGCTCTCGCCGGGAGCATAGCTCTCCTTGTCAAGCGTTATTTCAACGTCAAGCCCGGAAACGGTGCTCTGTTCGTCCTTTGCGTACGAGAGAAGCGTTGTCGCCGACAAAGTGAGTATTATAGCAATAGCTACGGTAAAAATACCGAAAATTCTTTTTGTCTTGAGAGAAAAACGGTTGGTAGCCGTCATATTACTTTTCCTCCAAAATGATTTATGGTAAGTAAGATCGAAATTATATATTATATATATTACTGTATATTGTATCACTTGCGTCGGATTTTGTCAACTGCTGACGCTGTCAATGGAAAAAATTTATAATTTCGCGAAGGTTGTCAGTACAATATTTCCTTGACAAAAGACCTTCGTACTGTTATAATTATGAGTACTAAAAGATAAAACGAAGGAGAAACGGCGGCTATATGGCTACTATACACGAGCTTGATCGCGAGCGCAGATATAACTCTGCCAAGCGTGCTCTTTTTGATAAACTTTATTCTTCACTTAACGGCCGTCAGAGAGAGGCGGTATATACCGTAAACGGGCCTTTGCTCGTTCTTGCAGGCGCGGGAAGCGGAAAAACTACCGTGCTGGTAGAGCGTATTGGCTACATAATAAGATACGGAAATGCGTATCATTACGAGACTCCCGCAAGTGCGATAACAGAAGATATGATAATGCGCCTCGAGCGAGCAATTGATGCGCCCAAGGAAGAAATAGCAGTACTTCTCGAAGAATGTGCGGTCTCGCCATGTCCCCCGTGGGCAGTGCTCGCCATCACCTTTACCAAGAAGGCGGCAGGCGAGATGAAGGAGCGACTTGAAAGGATGCTCGGTCCGTCCGCAAACGACGTTTGGGCGGGAACCTTCCACTCGGTATGCGTACGTATTTTGAGACGCTTCGGAGATAAGATAGGTCTGGATAAGAATTTCACCATATACGACGAGAGCGACGCTCAGAAGCTTATGAGTACGATAATGAAGGATCTTCGTATCGACGACAAGACCTTCCCCGTAAAAAACGCGCTTGCCATTATCGGCCGTCTCAAGGATAAGCTCACGACTGCGCGCGAATTTGCGGTACAGGCAGATGCAAGTCGCGACTTTAATCTAAGGCGCGCTTCCGAGCTTTACACCGAGTATGAAAAGCGTCTTAAGGCGGCAAACGCCGTCGATTTTGACGATATAATAATGCGAACCGTCGAGCTTTTGACGGTAGCCCCCGACGTACGCGAGTTTTTGGGCAACAGATTCCGCTATATATCGGTGGACGAGTATCAGGACACCAACTACGCGCAGTTTATGCTTGCATCCCTTATTTCGGGCGCAAGACGAAACCTTATGGTCGTTGGTGACGACGATCAGAGTATTTACCGTTTCAGAGGCGCAACTATCGAAAATATACTTAATTTTGACCGTAATTACGCCGATGCAAAGGTTATAAAGCTTGAGCAGAATTACCGCTCTACGGGCGTCATACTCGGCGCCGCTAACGAGGTGATCAGAAACAATACGGGACGCAAGGGCAAGGAGCTCTGGACCGACAAGGACGGCGGAGATAAGATAACTCTCGCAAAGCTTGACGATCAGAATGCCGAAGGATATTTCGTTGCCGATACGATAAACGATCTTTGCAAAAAGCAAAACAGAGATTTCGGTGATTTCGCCGTTTTGTACCGCACCCGCGCGCAGTCGAACGCGATAGAAAAAGCGCTCGTTCGAGCAGGAGTCAAGTACTGTATCGTGGGTGATACCCGATTCTACGACCGCAAGGAGATAAAGGATATTCTTGCATATCTTCAGCTCGTAGTCAATCCGCACGATAATATCCGTCTTATGCGAATAATAAACGTCCCGAGACGTAAGATCGGCGATACGACGGTCGATGCCCTTGCACAGATCGCCGCCGCAGAGGGGCGCTCTATGTTCTCTGTAATAAAGGATGCCGATAAGTACACCGCGCTCTCAAAATCGGCAAAAGTACTTTCGGTGTTTGCCGATATGATAGACGATCTTCAGAGACAGACCGAAAACAAAAATCTCCCCGATTTCGTTGAATATCTGCTCGAAGCCACCGGATATCTGCAAATGCTGAAGGACGCGGGCGAGGCCGAGGTCGAGCGCTACGATAACGCGCGCGAGCTTGTGACCAACGCGCTCGAGTATGCAAACGAAACTCTCGGTGAGGGCGTAGTCCTCGATCCTCTTTCGGACGAGCCGGGCGCAAAGGGAGTAAGATTCGTCTCTGAGGAGGCGGAAAACGCCAAGGCGTCCGAGCTTCTCGGCGGATTTTTGGAGGATATTGCACTCGTTTCGGACGTTGACAAGCTTGAGGACGGCGCAAAAGCGGTCGTTCTTATGACCGTGCACAGTGCAAAGGGACTTGAATTTCCCGTAGTTTTCCTTACGGGAATGGAGCAGGACATATTCCCCGGATACCGTTCGCAGACCGATATGGCAGAGCTTGAGGAGGAAAGACGTCTTGCATACGTTGCGATAACCAGGGCAAAGCAAAAGCTGTATATAACGTACGTTAAAAATAGAATGCTTTTCGGAAGAACGCAGTTCTCACCCGTTTCGCAATTCGTTAAGGAGATACCCGCATATCTTATGGAAAACGCCGTCAGCGCGACCGAGAAGATCAGCGAAGCGCAGGCAAGATCGGTGTTTGAGGCAAGAAAGACCTTTGACAGAACCACAGCACCAAAAGCGCAGGTCAAAGCTCCGAGCGAGCGTTTTTCGGCGGGAGACGGCGTGATCCATGCAAAATTCGGACGCGGCATAGTGCTTTCGGCAACTCCGATGGGCGCCGACGTTCTGTACGAGGTCGCCTTTGACAGCGAGGGTACCAAAAAGCTTATGGGCACCTTTGCCAAGCTGAAAAGAGACGAATAAATCAAGTTAAACAGATAGGAAAAAGCAATGGAATTCAGAGAGCTTATTTCTCAAAGATATTCGGTAAGGAGCTTCAAAAGCGAGCATTTGCCCGAAGAAATTATAAGTAAAATTCTCGAGGCGGGACATTTAGCGCCGACCGGGTGCAATTATCAGCCGCAGAGGATCCTCGTGCTTAACACGGATCCCTCGATAGAAAAGCTGCGTACCTGCACGCGATCGCATTTTAATGCACCGAGCGCAATGCTCGTTTGCCACAACAAGGCGGAAAGCTGGAAAAGACCGTACGACGGTGCACTTTCCTCTCCCGTTGATGCCGTGATAGTTGCAACACACATGATGCTTGCCGCACACGAGATCGGGGTGGGATGCTGCTGGGTGATGCACTTTAATCCGAGTGCTATGCGAGAGACCTTTAATATTCCCGAGGATATCGAGCCGGTCGCTCTCCTCGTTATGGGCTACCCTTCAGAGGACGCAAAGCCGCTTGATCTGCATTTCAAGACACGTCCGATAGACGAGACGGTGTTTTACGATAGCTTCTGATAAAACGAAAGCACTTATGATCTTTAAGGTCATAAGTGCTTTTTTGCTATTTATTTCACCCAAACTCCCGCACACATCGGCGGAAGGGAGGGGCTTTTTTCGTCGATACCGAACAGGTGGGCGACGAGGTTTTCTTTTTTCGTTTTTACCTCGTACGGCTTATCCGAGCGGTTGACGACTACCGAAATGCGTCCGTCCTTGGAAAAACGCTCGAATGCGAAAACTCCGTAAGGAGTGTCCTCAAAAACCTTCAGATATCCGTTTGCAAGAACGCTCTGCGATCTTCTCAAAATGCCGAGCTCACGGTAAAAGTTGACAAGCTCGTTATCCTCGCGTCCCCAAGGATACGTAACTCTGTTGAAGGGATCTCCGAGTCCTTCGATTCCCGCTTCGTCACCGTAAAAAATGCAGGGGATACCGGGCATAAACGAGAGGATAGTGTATGCGAGCTTCAGTAGAGATCTCGCCCTTTTTCTCTCTCCCTCGGACATCTTGAAATGCGCCTTTTCCTCCATTGAGAGGGAAGGAACACCAACACCGAGAACGGTCAGAATTCGCTCGGTATCGTGTGTACCGAGGAAATTCATAAGCGCATCGCTGACCTCTTTAGGGTAGCGTGCGTACAGTCCCGCAGATGCGGAAAAGAGATTTTTGCTGTCACCCGTTCTGATAAAATCAATAATTCCCGTACGCAGAGGATAGTTCATTACCGAGTCAAGCTCTTTGCCTCTGAAATATTTTCTGCGGCTCGTGTAGGCGATCTTTATGGAGGCATCCTCCCAGACTTCGCCTATAACTATCGCGTCAGGATCGGCATTTTTTGCCGCCGCGCGCAGATCTTGCAGAAAGGGCTCATAAAGCTCGTCGGCGACGTCAAGGCGCCAACCGGACGTGCCTTTTTTCAGATATTTCTGTACGATACCGTCCTTGCCGTTTATGTAAGCGTTATATTCGGGATTTTTGGAATTTACCGCAGGCAGTATCTTGATATCCCACCAACAGCGGTATTTATCGGGATAATTTTCGAAGTCAAACCACTTAAAATAGGGCGAATCGGGGCTGTTATAAGCACCGAGATCCTTATATCTTACTCTGCGGTTGAAATACTTGCTGTCGTCTCCCGTGTGGTTGAATACGCCGTCAAGAATTATTCTGATACCGCGCTTTTTTGCTGCCGATATAAGATTTTCAAGCGCCTCGTTGCCGCCGAACATCTCGTCAACCTTCTCGTAGTCGCCCGTATCGTATTTGTGGTTGGAATACGCCTCGAATATCGGGGAAAGGTAGATACAGCTTACACCGAGAGATGCGAGATAGTCGAGCTTTAAGGTAACGCCGTCCAGCGTACCGCCGAAAAACATATTGTTGGCTACTTCGCCGCCGGGAAACTGTGCGTACTGCGGCATATAGTTTTCCCAGTCCTCGTTCATTATGGCGTCAGAGCGTACCGAAACACTGCCTCCCTTTGCAAAGCGGTCAACGAATATGTGGTACATAACGCCACCCTTTATCCAGTCGGGCGTTTTGAAATCCTTTTCGTAAACCGTGAGGACGAATGAGTCGTGATCGCAGTTTTCGGGGGTTATATTCGGAAGATAGGACGAGCTGTCGCACGAAAAACGGATCCTTCCGTAAACGCTGTCTGTAACTATGCTCCAGAAGAAAAGTCCGCTGTGCTCGTTGCCGCAAAGATCACTCAGTACAAGCTCGGCTCGGTAGTACTCGCTGCTTCCCGACAGAGTGCTCCACGAAAGGGGCAAAAACGTTTTTTCTCCCGTATCGTCGGCATATATCTCAAGTGTCGGATCGACTGCTCCCAGCGTTCTCGGAACGCTTAAGGAGATAGTTAAAATATCGTTTTCGGGAAAAGCGCCGAGGAGATCTGCGTTTTTCGTCTTTTTCGCACTTTTGGTGATTTTTACAAGTTTTTTTAAGCTGAAAGGTATCATAAAGATACTCCGTATGATTATTTTATAAAAGGTATAAAAGGCATCGCAAAAGCTACGATGCCTTTCGTTTTATGCTTGTTTGGGTTTATTTCTTCGGATTGTTTGCCTTCTTTATCGGCTTGATGTTCCAGATGCCGTCTGCGTAGTCGCGGATCGAACGGTCTGCGGCAAAGATGCCTGCGCTTGCCGTGTTGAGAAGGGACATACGATTCCAGAGCTCTCTGTTTGTATAGTCGCGGCAGATCTTTTCGTGTGCAGCGTAGTAGCTGTCGAAATCTGCAAGGCACATATACGGGTCGGGCACTCCGGGACCTGTCAGCAGGTAGTTGAAGATCATCGTGAAGTCGTTGCCGTTGAAGCCCTTCTTGAGGGTATCGACCGCGCGTCTTATTCTCTCGCTGTTTACGTAGTACTCGTAAGAGCGGTAGCCGCGTCTCCAGAGATCGTCAACCTCGGGAGTGGTAAGACCGAAGATGTAGATGTTCTCGCCGCCGAGCGCCTCGTTGATCTCAACGTTTGCACCGTCGAGCGTACCGATAGTCATAGCGCCGTTGTACATAAGCTTCATATTACCCGTACCCGACGCTTCCTTGCCGGCAAGAGAGATCTGTTCGGAGACCTCTGCCGAGGGAATGAGCACCTCTGCAAGAGATACGTTGTAGTCCTCTGCGAAGAGCACGCGGATCTTTTCACGTATCTTGGGATGCTTTTCTATCTCTGCGGAGAGAGAACAGATAAGGCGGATAAGCTCCTTTGCCATATAGTATCCGGGAGCTGCCTTTGCGCCGAAGATGAAGGTCTGCGGGAGGATATCCTTGTCGGGATCCTCGAGAAGCTCTGCGTACAGCTCAATTATGCGGAGCGTGTTAAGAAGCTGTCTCTTGTACTCGTGCATACGCTTGATCTGTACGTCAAAGAGGGTGTTAGGGTCAAGTGAAACGCCGTTTCTCGCCTTTATAAGATTCGAGAAGCGAACCTTGTTTTCGTACTTTATCTTTCCGATCTGCTCAAGAACCGCCTTGTCGTCTGCAAATTTTGCGAGATCTGCGATTCTTTCGGGCTCCTTGCGATAAGCGTCTCCGATGGTCTCGGAAAGGAGCTTTGCAAGCCCGGGGTTGGACGCGCACAGCCATCTTCTGTGAGCCACTCCGTTAGTTACGTTAGTGAACTTTTCGGGAGTGTGGTGATAGAAGTTTTTGAATATCGTTTCGGTGAGAATGTCCGAGTGAAGCTTTGAAACTCCGTTTACGGTATGCGAGCCGACAACGCTGAGGTTTGCCATCTTAACTCTGCCGTGAGAGAGTATAGACAGATCGGTAATGCGATCCCAGTCTCCGGGATACATATTCCAAAGATCGGCGCAGAAGCGTCTGTTTATCTCGGAGATTATCATATATATTCTCGGGAGCTTATATTTGAAGAGATCCTCGTTCCAGGTCTCAAGCGCCTCGGGAAGTACGGTGTGGTTGGTATAGCTTACCGTCCTTGTAACGATATCCCAAGCGTCCTCCCAAGAATAAGAATAGGTATCGAGAAGGATACGCATAAGCTCGGGAACTACGAGCGCGGGGTGAGTATCGTTGATGTGTATTGCAACCTTATCTGCAAAATTAGCGAGATTTCCGTAGGTTCTGAGGTGGTCTGCGATAATGCTCTGAAGAGAAGCACATACGAGGAAATACTGCTGGCTGAGACGGAGAAGCTTACCCTCCTCGTGGTTATCGGAGGGGTAGAGGACCTTGGAGATTATCTCTGCCTGAGTGTTCTCCTCCATTGCCTTTACGTAGTCGCCCTGCGAGAAAAGATTCATATTGAACTGACCGCTTGCCGAGGTTGCCTTCCAAAGACGGAGACTGTTTACCGCCTCACTGTCGGCACCCGATATAAGCAGGTCGTAAGGAACAGCGCGGACCTCGGTATAATCGGTGTGTATAATGTCGCACTTGCCGTTGTTCCACGATTCGGTAACGTGACCGCCGAAGCGTACGATGCACGCCTTGTCGGTACGGGGAACGAGCCAGCTCTCGCCGGTAGGCATCCAGGTGTCGGGCATCTCTATCTGCTCGCCGTCGATTATCTTCTGACGGAAGAGTCCGTACTCGTAGAGCAAGGAAAATCCGGTCGCAGAGTAATCGAGGGTGGTAAGAGAGTCCATAAAGCACGCCGCAAGACGTCCGAGACCGCCGTTTCCGAGAGCTGCGTCCGTTTCGTGAGCGTACAGCCAGTCGAGATCGTAGCCGAGCTCGGCAAGTATCTCTCTGTACTGATTTTCGATTCCGAGATTGCAAAGGTTGTTCTTAAGACTCTTTCCGATAAGGAATTCCATACAGACGTAATAGAGCTTTTTGCCCTGCTGCGCCGTAACGTTCTTCTTGAACTCGGTACGCTTCTGCGCGAGAATATCTCTTATGGATATAAGAGTCGCCTTGTAGATCTGGTCTGCCGTTGCTTCGGCTGCGGTCGTTCCGAAAACTCTGGAGAGCTTGTCGTTGAGCGCCGCCGAAAGCTCGGCTTTGGTGAATTTTTCTGTGCTGAGGGTTTCTGTTTTCTTCATTTGTGCCTTTCTTTCTTTTTTTTGGAACCCTTTTGAAAAAGGGTTCCAAACCTCCCAAAACTTTACTTAAAAGAAGAATGATAGGTAACCTTTCGGGAATTTGTGTGTTGCGTTTATTTGATTGAGTTTTACTTTTGAAAAAGGGTTCCAAACCTCCTAAAACTTCACTTAAAAGGAAGCTTATAAGTAAAGTTTAGGGAATTTGTATATTTTGCGTTATTTTATTCGTTTTGGCAGGACTTTTCAAATAGCTCGCTGCAATCTTAAAGTGCTGCGTACATATTCAGATAAGCTCTTGCGGAAGCGTTCCACGAAAAATCCTTTTCCGCGGCGTTTCTGACGAGCTTTTTCCAAAGCTCCTTGTTTGAGTATAGGTCAAGCGTACGCTTTATAGCGTCAAGCATATCGTGCGCGTTATAGGTGCAGAAGGTGATTCCGTTTCCTTCGAGAGTTTCGGGATTAAAGGGCTTTATGGTGTCGTAAAGTCCGCCCGTTTCACGAACTACGGGAACGCTTGCATAACGCGATGCGATCATTTGCGAAAGTCCGCACGGCTCGCTCTTTGAGGGCATAAGGAATATATCCGAGCCCGCGTAGATCTTCTTGGAAAGCTCCTTGTTGAACTCGAAAAGTGAGCGTACCTTGTCGGGATATCTGTTTGCAAGGTCGCGGAAGAAGTCTTCAAATTCCTTTTCGCCGGTTCCGAGAAGAACGAACTGCATATCGGTCGTGTTAAGTGCTTCCTCAAGAACGCACTTAACGAGGTCAAATCCCTTGTGAGATGCAAGACGGGAGATCATAGAGACTATCGGAGCGCCGTTTTCGGGGAGTCCGAGCATCTTCTGAAGCGCTGCCTTGTTCTTTGTCTTGCCCGAATAGAGGCGGTAGGACGGTCCGAATTTTTCTTCAAGCGCCATAGGATCGTAGTAATCGTAGTCGATACCGTTTACGATTCCGGAGAGCTTTTCTGCGTTTATGCGGATGATGTTCTCAAGTCCGTGCGCGAAGAACGCGTCCTTTATCTCGTCGGCGTAGCGGCTGCTTACCGTTGTGAGACGGTCACAGCAGACGATAGCACCCTTGGTGAGGTTGATGCATCCGTCGTATTCAACTATCGAGAGATGCTCGTTTGCGATCGCAAAAACGTCTCCGAGAATAAAGTTGTCGTATTTTCCCTGATATTCGATATTGTGTATCGTATATACCGTCTTCATAGGGTAATGGTAATAGAGCTTGTTATAGATGACGGTCAGGGCGCTCTGCCAGTCGTTTGCGTGGAGAACGTCGGGGTAGAAATCTATAACGGGGATAAGATCCATTACCGCGCGGCAGAAGAATGCGTATCTTTCGCCGTCGTCGAAGAAGCCGTAAAGACCGTCGCGCTTAAAATAATACTCGTTGTCTATGAAATAGTAGGTAACGCCGTCCTTTTCAAGCGAGTAAAGACCGCAGTACTGCTGTCTCCACGCAAGAGAAACGCTGATCTCGGCAACCTTCGTCATCTTTTCGCGATAAGCAGCGCCAACCTTTTCGTAAAGGGGCATTATAACGCGAACGTCAATATCACTTGCCTCGCGTGCGAGTGCGGCGGGGAGAGAGCCGAGCACGTCCCCGAGACCGCCGGTTGCGGCAAAGGGAAGCGCCTCTGCGCCTACTATGAGAATCTTGGTCTTGTTTTCCATAACTTAAAGCACCTTTTCCTTTTCTATGCAGAAGGGGATGGACGGATGTCCCGCGATCGAAACGCCGTCACGGATATAAACGCTCTTATCGGTGATAACGCAGTTAACGCTTGCGCTTCTTCCGATCTGCGTATCCTGGAAAAGGATAGAGTTTTTAACTACCGCACCCTTGCCGATCTTAACTCCGCGGAAGATGATCGAGTTTTCAACGTGTCCCTCGATAACGCATCCGTCAGCGATCATAGAGTTGACTGCAGACGAGCCGGGGAGATATTCGGTGGGCGTGGAGTTTCTTACCTTGGTTACTATCGGACGGTTGGGCACGTGGAAAAGAGCGTCACGTACGTTCTTGTCGTTGAGAAGAGTCATGTTGCAGTCGAAATAGTCAACTATCGAGGTTATCTTTGCGTAGTAGCCGTCATAACGGTAAACTCTGTAATTATCTCTGCCGATATTACGTGCAATGATGTCCTTGATAAAGCTCTCGTAATCTCTTGCGATCGCCTCTGCAATAACTCTCTGCAGGTACGTTCTCGTTGCCACCCAGATGTGGATGTTTATATCTACCTCGCCCGAGATGTTCTTGGGCTCTCTTATCATATCGAGAAGCTCACCGTCGGGGCTGGAGGTGACTATCGAGTTGTGCTTTGCCTTTTCGGGAGTAAGGAAAACCCTCTTTATGGCAAAGGTTATGTCCGCGCCGTTTTTGATATGATCCTCAACGAGTGCGTTTATGTCGATATTACATATTCCGTCACAGTCTGCAAGAACGATATAATCGTCACTTGAGCGGTTTATAAGCATCGAAAGATTCTTAAGCGCGTTGAGGCGGGTAGAATACATCTGTGCCTCGTTTGAGGAATATGCAGTGATGAACGGGGGATAGAGCTTGAGTCCGCCCACGCGTCTTGCAAGATCCCAGTCCTTACCGGAGCCGAGATGGTCCATAAGCGAATGGTAATTTGTCTGCGTTATAACGTGAACGTCGGAAATGCCCGAGTTTGCGAAATTAGAAAGCGGAAAGTCGATAAGACGGTATCTGCAACCGAACGGAACGGATGCAAGAGTACGCGTTGTGGTCAGCTGAGGTATGTACTGATCGTGAAGATTTGCAAAAATAATTCCGGAAACAGACATATTACTTTTCCTCCTTGCCGTTTATGATATCTTTAAGAGTTGACTTGTTCACCATAAGACCGCCCTTTATCTGCGTGTTTTCGGGGATCTCGAGACCGACGCCGATAACTGCGATTCCGTCGGCGCTTTCCTTGCTTTCGCCAATCTTTGCGCCGCTGCCGACCTTTACGTTGCTGTCGATTATCGAGTATTCTACGGTAGCGCCCTCGCACACCTCAACGTTTCTCATAATAACGCTGTCGCGTACGGTCGCTCCGGGAGCCACGCGGACTCCCGAGAAGATTATCGAGTTTTCAACCGTTCCGTATATCTCACAACCCTCGGTTATAAGGGAGTTTGAAAGGGAAGCGCCGTTACCGATATACTGTGCGGGCTGTGCGGGAGTTCTTGAGAAGATTCTCCAGCTCTTGTCGTGAATGTTGAAGTTCGGGGGATTTCCGAGAAGGTCCATATTTGCCTCCCAGAGAGAGGATATGGTTCCAACGTCCTTCCAGTACCCTTCGAAGGGATAAGCGTAGAGCTTTTCTCCGCCTGCGAGCATCGAGGGGATTATATTCTTTCCGAAGTCGTTGTCGGAATCGGGATTTTTCTCATCCTCAACGAGATATTTACGGAGTTTTTCGTATGTAAATATATAAATACCCATTGATGCGTTGGTGCTTTTGGGCTGTGCGGGCTTTTCCTCAAACTCGTATATCTCACCGTTGTCTCTGGTGTTCATGATACCGAACCTGGACGCTTCCTCAAGCGGAACGTCGAGTACTGCGATAGTGCAGTCCGCACCCTTTTCCTTGTGGAAGCTCAGCATTGCGCCGTAATCCATTTTATAGATATGGTCTCCAGAAAGGATGAGAACGTACGTAGGATCGTATCTGTCAAGAAAATTTAAGTTCTGATAGATAGCGTTTGCAGTACCCTTGTACCAGTCTGCCGACTTGTTGCCCTGATAGGGAGGGAGCACCATAACTCCTCCTACCGAGCGGTCGAGATCCCAGGGCTGACCGTTACCTATATATTCGTTAAGAACGAGGGGCTGATACTGGGTAAGGACACCTACGGTGTCAATGCCCGAGTTCACGCAGTTTGAAAGGGGAAAGTCGATAATACGGTACTTTCCTCCGAAAAGCACTGCGGGCTTGGCCGTTTTTTCGGTCAGCGTGTAGAGACGGCTGCCCTGACCGCCGGCAAGCAGCATAGCGACGCATTCTTTCTTTTTGTACATACTCATAATGTATAACACCTCCGTACCGCGATTTCGCGGTGTAATTAAGTTAAGGGGTATAGCGCGTTATTTGGTTCTTTTTTTGTTTGGCAGGAGCATTACTGCCGAAAGGGGAGCAAGTTTTAAGTGAACAAATCTTTCGCCCCACTTTTCTTTCCTTGCACGGAGCGTTTCACCGCTCTCGCCCTCGGTAGTAAAGGCGACCTTGTAAGAGCTCTCTTTTGCGGGTATCCACAGATCGCCGATCTCGGACGCCGAGAAATTCATAACGGCGATAAGCTCGTTTTTCTGCTTGTCAAATCTTCTGAAGGCAACTACGTTCTGATCCTTCATATCGGGATAGATCCATTCAAAGCCGTCCCAGGAAAAATCGACCTCCCAAAGCTGCGGTGTTTCAAGATAGAAATTGTTGAGCTTTGAGGTGAATTTTTTCAGATCGCTGTGCGTGGGATAGTCGAGCATAAACCACTCAAGCTCGGTAGCAAAGTCCCATTCGCGGAACTGACCGTACTCCTGTCCCATAAAGAGCATCTTTTTGCCCGGATGCGCCATCTGATAAGTAAGAAAAAGACGCATTCCCGCAAATTTTTGCTCGTAGGATCCGCTCATCTTATCTATAAGCGATTTCTTTCCGTGAACCACCTCGTCGTGCGAGACGGGAAGAATGTAGTTCTCCGTAAACGCGTAACAGAGCGAGAAGGTGAGCTTGTCGTGTTTGTCCTTTCTGAAGAAGGGATCGCACTGCACGTAGTCGAACATATCGTTCGACCAGCCCATATTCCACTTGAAATTAAATCCGAGACCGCCCTCGTGAACGGGATTTGTGACCTTTGCAAAGGCAGTTGACTCCTCGGCTATCATAAGAACGTCGGGCAGCTCTCCGAAAACCGCCTTGTTGAGCTTTTGGAAAAACGCCTGTGCCTCGAGATTCAGGTTAGTGCCGTAAACGTTAGGCACCCACTCGCCCGGCTCTCTTGCATAGTCGAGATAGAGCATAGACGCTACCGCGTCAACTCTTAGCCCGTCTATATGAAACTCTCTGAGCCAATAGAGTGCGCTCGATATAAGGAAGCACTGTACCTCGTTACGACCGACGTCGAAGCAGCGCGTTCCCCATTCCCTGTGCTCCATACGGTCGGCTCCCTGATACTCGTAGAGAGGAGCACCGTCGAATTCGCAAAGACCGTGCTCGTCCTTCGGGAAATGGGCGGGAACCCAGTCAAGAATGATCCCTATACCATTTGTATGCAGCTTGTTTATGAAATATTTGAAATCCTCGGGGGTACCGAAGCGGGACGTCGGTGCAAAATATCCCGTCACTTGATATCCCCAGGATGCGTAGTAGGGAAATTCGGTGATGGGCAGCAGCTCAACGTGCGTGTAACCGAGCTCTTTAACGTAGGGGACGAGCATATCCGCTATCTCGCGATAGGAGTAATAACCCTCGTCCTCGCTATTGTTTGGGTCCTTTTTCCTCCACGATGCAAGATGCATCTCGTAGATGTTGAGGGGAACGTCCCAATATCCGTTTTCTATTGACTTTTTTCGGTGCGAGAACCACGTGGAGTCCGCCCAGTCAAAGTCGGTTTTCGTATGTATTATCGAAGCGGTCTTTAGTCCCGTTTCGCTGTACTTTGCATAGGGGTCCGCTTTGTAATGCTCGCCTGAGGACGAGATTATAAGGAACTTATATTTTTGATCCTCAAGGGAATTTTCCGTTTCGATAAGACATTCCCATACGCCCATCTCGGTAATGCGCGTCATGGGATTTCTTCTCTCCCAGGAGTTAAAATCTCCCACCACGAAGATCTCGTGCGCGTTCGGCGCCCATACTCTGAAGACGTATCCGACGCTTACCTTGTGAACTCCGAGATAATCGTACGAGTTGAAATTGGTTCCCTGATGAAAAAAATAGTGCGCAAGGTCCTGCACGGTGTCGGGGACTTTTTCCTCGGCGGTGTCAACGTTTATCTTTTTGCTCATAAACAAATCCTCCCTGGCCTTGAACTTGCGCTACGCGGTATATATTTATTTATAGTATAACATACAAAATTTTACATTTCAAGGGTTCAACCGAAATTTCTACGCATTTGAGCCGAAATTTCGCTGATTTTGTCACTTTTTTACGATTATTTATGCAACTTGTACGGCTTTTTACGCCGGAAGGCGTGCTTCGGTGGAAAAACACCGAGATACTCACGAGCAAAAAGGCGGAGTACTTTTGTCCGACGCTTGACATCCGAATTTTTATGTGGTATTATAATTACGTATAATTATGCCGTGAGGCGAAAGGAGGCGGGAGTGACCGTGAAAAGAATACTAAGATCGGCGATAGCGGAACTTTCGCTGTCCGTTTTGATCCTGACGGTGATTTTAACTACCGTTTTGTTGCTTGACAGCGGCAGGGGAGTTCTCGAAAAAGAAAGCTTTTCCGTAAGTGCTATGCAGTTCGGTGACGTACCCGAAAGAACCGTGATAGCTCGCCGAAAGGGGCTTCAGGATGCGCTTCTTGCAAACGGCAACGGCGTATCGGTATCCGCACAAAGCGACGACCTTTACACCTTGCTTCTTAACGGACTGCTCTCGTGTGAGAGCAGAATAGACGTTGGCTCACAAGAGGCAACGGCAACACAGGTCAGAGAAGCAATGACCGAGCTGATGAACAGCGAACCGTCCCTGTTTTACGTAGGAAACTCGTACCAGACGGGTACGAGATACGGAACCGACGTGGTCGAGTACGTCGTTCCCGTCTATAAGGCGAGCGGTCAGGAGCTTAAAAACATGAAGACCGAGTACGAAGCACTCGTCTCGAAGATAATGGCAGAGATCAGACCTTCGTGGTCTGCCTTTGAAAAGGTCCTTTTCGTTCACGATTATCTGGTTGAAAATTTTGAGTACGATTACTCGTACTCGATATACGATTCGTACTCGATGCTCAAAAACGGCAAAGGAGTATGTCAGGCATATACCCTTCTTTGCATTGAACTTCTCGGACGGCTCGATATAGGCGTCGGTGCGGTACCGAGCACGTCTATGAACCACGTCTGGAACTGCGTTGAGCTTAACGGAAAATGGTATCACATGGATATAACGTGGAGCGATTCGTCCGCGCCCGGAAATCACGACCGTTTTGACGAGATAAGCTACGATAATTTCCTTTGCTCCGACAGCGGCATCACCGCAAGCGGACATTACGGCTGGTCGAGCGACCTTGAGTTTTCGGACGAATACGACGATTATTTTATCAAAACCGTCGGCCGAATAAAAATCGCCCCGCTTTATGACGACTGGTATATCGCCGTAAGCGGCGGAACGGGTAAAGTGTCCCTCTGCCTTGCTGACTTTGATGCGGGTACCTACTCGCAAAAGGAGATTATAGACGCCACGTGGTACGTCTGGGATGAAGCGGGCAGATATTACACCGACAGCTTTGCGGGACTCGGCAGTTATCACGACGCGATAGTGATAAGCACCGCAGATACCCTTTACGCGTATAATCCGCAGAAATCTCTCGTTAAGCTCGGAGAGTATTCCTTTGAACACGGATATATATACGGTATGAAAAATCAAGGCGATCTGCTTGCTCTGAGAGTGGCGAAGGAACCTAACGATTATGCTGCCGACGTGATTGAAAACATCGATCCTTCCGAAATAAAATTTCCGCTCGAGATAAGCTATAAAAACAAAGCGAGCGGCGCGATCATCGACACTTATTCATCACTTGTCGGATGGGGAAAAAGCTTTTCGCAAACGTCTCCAAACGTATCCGGGCTCGTTGCAGAAACTCTCGCGGTTGAGGGAAAAATGCCCCTCGGAGGATTTTCTTCCGACGTTCTCTACAAGGCGTATGCGTCACTTAAAATAAACTACGTTTATGAAAACGGAGAAGAGGCGGCTCCAAGCTATACCGACAACTTTTTTGAGGTCGGCGCCACGTACAGCATACCCTCTCCAAGGATAAATTCCTACCGCCCGAGCATAGCCGTCGTCAGCGGCACGATGGATGCATACGGCGTCACCGTTACGGTCACTTATACGAGCACTCTGTACGATCTGAAAATACACTACGTTTACGAAAACGGAGAAAAGGCGGCAGAGTCCTTTACGGCAAGCGCTCTTGTGTTCGGACACGAATACTCGGTGGTGTCTCCCGGCATTACGGGCTATACGCCGAGCATAGCCGAGGTGAGCGGAAGTATAAGCGAGGACACCGAGATAACGGTCGTTTATACTATTATTAAATGCACGGTCAGGGTAGAGTATCTCTATCCCGACGGCAGCGTTGCTCAGACCAAAGAAATTACCGTTAACTGGGGAGAAGATTACCTTATCGAGTCTCCGATGATCAAGGGACATACGCCCGAGACCGAGTCGGTCGGCGGCGCGGCTGAAAACACTCTTGTCGAGCATAGCGTTTCATACGCAGCAAACCGCTATACGCTGAGTATAAAGTACCTTTACGATGATCTCACCGAGGCGGCGCCCGAATATAACGAGACGATCGAATACGGAAGATCTTACCTGATCGATTCTCCGGAAATAGATAGCTACACTCCGAGCGTATTCGACGTGTCCGGCGTGATGTCCGACAGCGACGTTGAGATAACGGTTATATACACTCTTTCAAGATACACGGTCGCATTCTGGTCGCAGGGCGAGCTCTTTTACGCGGTCGTCCTCGATTACGGAAGTACGGTAGTTTTGCCCGACGAAATACCGCATATAGAGCCCACCGCAGATAAGGTATATACCTTTGCGTACTGGGATGGCTTTACGGAGGGTATGACGGTAAAGGGCAACGAGGAATTCGTTGCGGTATTTAACGAAGCGCCGAGAAAGTACAGCGTCGTATTCAAGAATTACGACGGAAGCGTGCTTTACGAAACGCCGGTTGAATACGGCAAAAACGCGCAATACGTCGGAGATGCGCCCGTACGCGAGGGCGTTGACGGAATAAAATACACCTTCGTCGGTTGGGACGAGGATACAGAAAATATCACCTGCGATATGGTGTTCACCGCTATGTTCAGCGATGGCGTAACGCAGTACACCGTCTCCTTCTACGATGCACACGGAAATCTTCTTAAGAGCGAAAAGGTCTATTACGGACAAAGCGCGACACCGCCCGAGGATCCGAGCGGATACGCTGATAAAACCTACGAGTACTTTTTCTCGGGCTGGAGCGGAAAGTACAAGCGTGTGACGACGGATTCGACAGTAAACGCGACCTATCGAAAGGTCTATATCGAATACGAAATAGTCTTTAAGGACCATCTCGGAAACGTGATCTTCAGTGAAGATCTTCACTACGGAGATAAGCTTATCATACCCGACAGTCCCAAGCGCGTCAGCGACGAAAGATACGATTACGTATTTGAAAAGTGGTCGCCGGAGCTTCCTGAAGCGGTGACGGAAAACGCCGTATATACGGCAGTTTTTACAGCAGTTCCCAGATACGATTACACGGCGGAGGAGTTTATTGAGGCAGTTGAAGATATAGACGCCTGCGTGACTCTTTCGGATCGCTTTGCCGCCCTTTCCAAGGCGTTCAAAATGTCAAGATCGGTATATGAAGGCGATGACGGAGTTGCCGAGGCGATTACGGCGCTTGAAGAAAAGATTCGGAAATATAACGAAGAGATATCAAGTATAAACGATAATTTCGTCAGCGAAAATGAAAGCTCCGCGAGCTTCTTTTCGGAGAGAATGTCGGTAATAAAAACGGTCTCTCTTGCAGTTCTGGAGATAAAAAAGCGCCGCGGCGCGGAGGTGTCCGATGAATAAGGATAAAATACTTAAGATCGTCAAGATCGTCTCCTGCTCTCTGGTTGCCCTTGCGTGTATAGTCGAGCTCTTTGTTATCATTTTCGATAAAGAGGACGATCACACCGATGAGACCCCCAAGGATCCGTTCGATGCTTTCACCGAATTTTCGGATCCGAGTGACGTTAAAAAATACACCTACTTTATCACCTATACCGAGTCGGGAATAACTCTTAACGGTAAATATACCGCGATATTCTCCGAAGAAAACGGAGAGAGACAGGTCACGCTCGAATATAAGTACGATAAGCTGAACGAGATAGGCGAGTCTGACGAAATGATAAGCACACTAACCGGGATTATCGCAGCAAGCGGAGAAAGCGAGATATCCGAGCTTTTCGGCAATATGGAGCTTCCTTACGGGATATTTATCAGAAAAGAGGACTTTGTAAGCTACGAGATCTCGGATACCCGTCTTACGGGCAAGATAGCCGACGGCTCCTGCGGGCAGGAAGCGCGCGATATCGCGCTGAGCTTTGATAAGGACGCAAAAAGCCAAAAGCTGACCGCGTTTGAGCTTTCGTACGTTAACGAAGGCGGATCTTCCGTCAAGGTAACGTGTAAGCTCGAATACAAAAACTGATATGAAAACGGAGCGAAAGTCAAGGACTCTCGCTCCGTTTTTTCTCGTTTTTGCGCCGAGTGTGTAAAATGTTCAAAAATTGCACACAAAAAAGATAATAATACGGTAAATTCTCTCTTTACAACAGGAAAAAAATGTGTTATAATCGTATTTGTATAATTATAAATATTTTACAGTCTATGGAGGACACCTAAAATGACTTACAACGAACTTTACAACCTTCTTGAAAAGCACGGACAGACACATCTGCTCAAATACTGGGATGAGCTCAGCGACGAGTCGAAAGCATCCCTTGCTACGCAGATAGAGAATATCGACTGGAAGCTCCTCGACATTCTTAAGAACAAAGAGGAGATCGGTAACAGAGGCGAGCTTGCTCCTCTCGGCGCACTCGAGATCGACGAGATCGAGGCACGCAAAGACGAGTTTGAAAAGGTTGGTATCGAGGCAATAAAGGCAGGTAAGGTATGTGCGGTGCTTCTCGCAGGCGGACAGGGAACCCGTCTCGGAAGCGATAAGCCCAAGGGAATGTACAACGTGGGAATTACCCGCGACCTTTATATCTTCGAGTGCCTTATCAACAATATGATGGACGTAGTTAAGCAGGCAGGCGCTTGGATGCCCCTTTGCATTATGACCAGCCAGAAGAACAACGACGACACCGTTGCATTCTTCGAGGAGATGAACTATTTCGGATATAACAAGGACTACGTAAACTTCTTCGTTCAGGAAATGGCACCTTCGGTTGACTATAACGGCAAGATCTATATGGAAGCAAAGGACAAGGTGTCCCTCTCTCCTAACGGAAACGGCGGCTGGTTCGCCTCGCTTGAAAAGGCGGGACTCGTTGAAAAGCTCGAGAAGCAGGGCGTTGAATGGCTCACCATCTTTGCCGTTGACAACGTTCTTCAGAGAATAAACTCCCCCGCATTCGTCGGAGCTACTATCGCATCGGGACGTCAGAGCGGCGCAAAGGTCGTTCGTAAGGTCGAGCCGATGGAAAAGATCGGTGTTCTTTGTCTTGAGGACGGCAAGCCCTCAATCGTTGAGTACTACGAGATAACCGACGATATGATCAACCTTCGCGACGAGCGCGGAGAGCTTCTTTACAGCTTCGGAGTTATCCTCAACTATATGTTCAACATCGGCGTTCTCAAGGAGAATATGAACAAGAGAATGCCTCTCCACATCGTTGAAAAGAAGATCCCTTATATCGACGAAAACGCAGAGCTCGTAAAGCCCGAGTCTCCTAACGGATATAAGTTCGAGACGCTTATTCTCGATATGGTCCACATGGTAGATTCATGTCTCTCCTTTGAGGTTGACAGACAGAAGGAGTTCGCACCCATCAAGAACAAGACGGGCGTTGACTCGGTCGAGAGCGCAAGAGAGCTTCTTAAGCTCAACGGAGTAGAGCTCTAAAACACGAAAGTACGGGGAAGGGCAGTTATGGCAGAAACTATCTATACGATACCGATAAACGAGGAATTTGAGGCGCGCATAGAGTCTGCCGACTGCTCGTGTCCTCTTTGTAACCTTTACAAAAAGCTCGAGAACGACGAGCTCTCGCTAATTCTCGGCGCTTCGATGATGGAGCCCGACGTGAGAATAAAAACGAACCGCCTCGGATTTTGTCCGCATCATTACGGTAAAATGCTGACCAACGGAAAGCGACTCCCGCTTGCACTTATGCTCGAGAGCCATCTCAACGAGTTAAGGGATACGGTATCGTCCGCATCTCCCGAAAAAGCGGCAAAGCGTATTACCGAGCTTGAAAATAGCTGCTACGTATGCTCGCGCGTTGAGGAGAATTTCAGACATCTCGTCTCAAACGCGGTCTATATGTGGGAAACGGACGGCGAGTTTAGGGAAAAATTCTCAAAACAAAGCTATTTTTGCATAAATCATATCGCTGCGCTGCTTGATTGCGGCAAGAGCGAGATGACCAAAAAGGTATTTAAGGAATTTGCTCCCGCCGTGCGCGAAAAAATGGACGAAATACTTTCGTCTCTTTGCGACGACGTAAGCTGGTTCTGCAAAAAATACGACTACCGCTATGAAAACGAGCCGTGGGGCAACGCCAAGGATTCTCCCGAGCGCTCGATAAAATTCCTCGGCGGAGAAACGAAATAACAACTGAAAGGACGGCTGTTATATGACTGAACAGATAAAAGAAATAGGACTTCGGCTCGCAACTCTTCGCGAGCTCTGCGATATGACGCCCGAAGAGGTGGCAGAGCGCGTGGAGGTTCCGACTGAAAAATATATCGCCTACGAAAAAGGAGAAAGAGATTTTTCCTTCAGCTTTCTGTACAAGTGCGCCGAGATATTCGGTGTGGACGTACTTGACATTATGAGCGGAGAGTCACCCAAGCTTTCTACCTGCGCTATGGTAAGAAAGGGACAGGGCTTTGCGGTAACCCGTAACAAAGCTTACGATTACAAGCATCTTGCATTCACCTTCAAAAATAAAAAAGCCGAGCCCTTCCTCGTCACGGTAGAGCCCACCGAGGAGCTTCCTCCTCTCAACTCTCACGAGGGACAGGAGTTCAACTATATCATCGAGGGTAAAATGCTCTTCAAGATAGGCGAGATAACGTACGAGCTTGAAGAGGGCGACAGCGTTTATTTCGACTCGGGAGTACCGCACGCCGAAAAAGCGCTCGACGGAAAGAAAGCACGCTTTCTTGCGATAGTTATGAAATAAAGTCCTTAGGCAAGACTTTTATCGAAAGGATCATCAAAGACAATGCCAATATATGAAAGATTCATAGGAAAACATAGAGACGACTTTAAGTCGATGGACGATATACGCGAAAATATCCGCTTTATATATGACGACGATTTTAATTTTGCGTACGACGTTATAGACGTTCTCGCCAAGGAAAAGCCCGATAAGAGAGCGCTCGTCTGGCTGGGTGACGACGGAAGAGAAAAGATATTCACCTTTGCCGACGTGGCAAGAGAATCGGACAGAGCGGCGAACTATTTTACCTCTCTCGGTATCAAGAAGGGAGATAGCGTACTGCTTGTACTGCGCCGACACTATCTGTTCTGGTTCTGCATAATGGGACTTCACAAGATCGGTGCGATAACCGTTCAGGCAACCGATATGCTTATGGCGAAGGACTATATCTATCGCTGTAACAAGGCAGAGATCAAGGCGGTAGTTATTACCGATCACGGCGACTGCACGAAATACTACGACGAGGGCGCGGACGAGTGCGTTACCGTTCAGCACAAGCTCGTCGTTGGACACAAGGACGCAGGCGAGGGCTGGCGTGATTTTGAGGCGGAGTTTGAGGCAACGAGCGCAGACGGATGGGTTCGTCCCACCGGTGAGAATGCGATAAAATCCACCGATATTATGCTCTATTCGTTCTCGTCCGGAACTACGAGCTATCCGAAAATGGTGGCGCACGATTTCAGATATCCGCTCGGACATATTATGACGGGCGTTTTCTGGCACAGAGTGGTTGACGGCGGACTTCATTTTACCGTATCTGACACGGGCTGGCTTAAATCCCTTTGGGGAAAGATGTACGGTCAGTGGTTTGGCGAAAGCGCGATAATGGTTTACGACTTTGATAAATTTAACGGTGCAGACATACTTGCCGTTATTGAAAAATACAAGGTAACTACCTTCTGCGTGCCGCCCACGATGTATAGATTTATTCTGCAAAACGACGTTACAAAGTACGATCTTTCGTCTATCGTTCACTGCTGTACTGCGGGTGAGGCGCTCAATCCCGAGATATTCAATACGTGGAAGGAAAATACAGGACTTGAGATCTACGAGGGCTTCGGTCAGACCGAAACCACTGTCGCAATAGGCACCTTCTATCCTTATATGAAGCCGATGCTCGGAGCAATAGGAGTATCCGCTCCGCATATCGACGTACATATCGTTGATCTCGACGGAGACGACTGCCCGGTAGGACAGGTCGGAGAGATCTGCGTGAAGACCGAATATGAGACGAGACCTGTCGGTATTTGCCACAGCTATAACAGAAGCCGCGAGGATACAGAGGGCGTTTATTACGGCGGATTTTTCCACACGGGAGACACCGCCTATAAGGACGAGCGCGGATATATCCACTACGTTGGAAGAAATGATGATATTATCAAATCGTCCGGATACAGAATAGGACCTTTCGAGATAGAAAGCGTACTCATTGAGCATCCCGCGGTGCTTGAGGTTGCCGTTACCGGTGTTCCCGATCCCGTGAGGGGCTTTAACGTAAAGGCGACCATCGTTCTCCAGAAGGGATACGAGGGAAGCCCCGAGCTTGTAAAAGAGCTTCAAAACTACGTTAAGAAGAACACGGCACCGTATAAATATCCGAGAGTCGTCGAGTTTGTTGACTCGCTGCCGAAAACGGCAAGCGGAAAAATCCGCCGCACCGCGATAAGACAGAGAGATATGGAAAAGTATCTTGAGGAGCAGCAAAAGCAGAACAACGGCTAAATAAGGAGAAATAAAATGCTTATTTCAACTATGACCTCGCGCCTTGCGAAGGCGTTTGGCGATAAGGAAGCGCTTCGCATTATAAAGGAAACGGGCTACGACTGTGCCGATATGACGCTTGACGGAAGCGACGGCATTGATAGGGTAACGTCTCCCGATAGGATATCCTGGGCAAAGGATCTCAAAAAATATGCCGACTCTATCGGCATATTCTATAATCAAGCACACGCGCCCTTCGCTTTTCCTTTTGAAAAAAGCGAGAATTTCAAGACCGAGATAGTTCCGATAATATTAAATACCTTTGATGTCTGCTCGGCGCTTGGAGTAGATACGGTCATAGTACACCCGCTGCATCATATTTCTTATAAGAACAACCGCGAAAAGCTTCGCGAAATGAATATGGAGTATTACAATATACTCCGTCCCTACGCCGAAAACTGCGGTGTGAGGATATGCCTTGAAAATATGTTCCAGAGAGACCCCGAAACGCAGAGAAGGATAGAGTCAGTCTGCTGCTTTGACGGCGGATTTATCGACTATTTCGACTCTCTCGGCAGTAACACCTTTACCTGCTGTCTCGATATCGGACACTGTGGACTCGTCGGAACGAGCGCGCAGGATGCAATAAGAATGCTCGGTCACGACCGCATAGGTGCGCTCCACGTTCACGATAACGATCTTGTTACCGATCAGCATCTTGCTATCGGTATGGGCAAGGTAAATTGGGACGAGGTCGCAAAAGCGCTTGCCGATATAGACTATAAGGGGATCTTTACTCTCGAGGCGGACTGCGCGTTTAATTTCGTACAAAAGGAATTTATGCCGTTAATGGCAAAATATATGTACGAGAGTGCAAAAGCCGTAACAGACAAGATAGAGGCGTACAAAAACGCTCAAAACAACGAATAAAACAAACGGTTTCTTCAAAAAATACTGTTTAGTTAAAGTTCCGAAAGGATAAAAGATTATGCCTGAAAAATTTGACGTAACTCCCGAAAACGAGAAAAATAAGGTATTATCCGATAACGGCAAGGATATCTTTGCGCGTAACGACAGCGTGCTCGATAATCTTTCGTTTGAAAGTGAGGTGCCTCTTTTTCCCGCGTCCTCAAACGAGGATACGTCACTCGGGTTTGACACTCTCGAAACGGTAGAGGAAGAAAAAGAGAATAATAAAAAATCCGAAAAATCACCACGCAGAGTCGTTGTAAAAAAGAAGGTCGTTCACGATCACGGTGTGGGCGTGAGAAGTCTTGCTTTTACGATCGTTTACGTTATTGCGGTACTCCTGCTCGCATTCCTTCTTGCGTATTTTATTATCACCAGAGGAAACGATGCATTTGCTTTCGTTAAGGAAGACGTAGAGGTAACGGTTGAGATCAAGAACGAAAATATGTCGCTTGACGAGCTGGCAGAGCTTCTCCACGATGCGGGCGCGATAAGATATCCGGGATTTTTCAAGCTTTACGTTAAGCTCAAGCACGACGGTAAATTTGGGCTGAAAGCAAATACCTACACCTTCTCGGCGGCAAATAACTACGACGTTATACTGACCAATGTCAATCCGAGGCCTCCGCGCGAGACTATTTCGATAACGATACCCGAGGGATTTACTACCGACGATATAATAGACCTTTTCGTCTCCAGAGGAATAGGCACCAAAGAGGGATTTACCGAAGTCATAAACAACGGAGAATTCAACTACTGGTTCCTCGAGCCGCTCAAAGAGGAAACGCACGAGGAAAGATTTTACCGCCTTGACGGATACCTCTATCCCGACACCTATTATTTCTACACCAACAGCAGTGAGCGAACCGTCATCAAAAAGCTGCTTGATAACTTCAACAAGAAGTTTGCAAAGGTATATGAAAACAGATGCGAGGAGCTCGGAATCACGATAGACGAGGCGATCATTCTCGCTTCGATAATTCAGTGCGAGGCAAAATACCCCGTGGATTACGAGTACGTTTCAAGCGTTCTTCACAACCGTCTCAAGGACAAAAAGAATTATCCTAAATTTGAGTGTGACGTAACGCTCCAGTACTATTTCAGACACGTTGAAGGTGCAAGACACGCAGAGCTCACGGCTGAAGATCTTTTGATCGATTCTCAGTATAATACAAGAAAGAAAGCGGGATACACGCCCGGACCGATATGCAGTCCGTCCCTTACTGCTATAAAAGCCGCGCTTTATCCGGCAAGCACGAAATACACATTCTTCATTTCGCTGCCGGACGGATATAACATCTACGCAACGAGCTATGCACAGCACGAGCTCTTTATCGGAGGACTTCTCGACGAGAAGAAGCTTGAGGAGATCAAGAAGAAGTATTCGAGTCACATTCCGGGATATAACGGTAACGACTAAATTAAAAAACAAGCTCCGCCTTGAAAAAGCGGAGCTTTTGTTATTTTAGACCGAAAAGCAGAGCGAAAGCGAGAAAAAATGAGAAAAAACAGGAAAATAAATTCAAGTTTATTGGCAGTTCCTACTTGTAATTTCTTTAGTAATATGATAATATTATTATGAATATTTATATATACTACAAGTTTCACAAGGAGAAAAGCGAAAATGACTATATGGGAGTCGATACTCTACGGAATAATTCAGGGACTTACCGAATTTCTTCCCGTATCCAGCTCGGGACATCTTGCTATGATACAGAATATGACCGGCTTTGGGGAGGGAATGGATGCCTTGGCGTTTAACGTGCTTTTGCACCTCGGAACGCTTATTGCGGTCTGTATAGTTTACTTTAAGGACGTTATAGGACTTGTAAAGAGCTTTTTCACACTCTGCGCAAAGCTTTTTAAGGGAAAATTCAAGCTTTCCGAATATTCGCTTCACGAAAAGCTAGTCGTTTACATAATAATTGCAACCTTGCCCCTGTTTCCCATGATGCTCATTGAGGACTATCTCGATATAGTCTCGGGATATCTCGGTCTCGTCGGAGCACTGCTTATCTTCAACGGACTCGTGCTTATAGTGTCCGATAAGCTCTCAAGAGGAAACAGAACGCTCGACGATATGAAGCCGAAAAACGCGCTTCTTATAGGCATTTGTCAGATGTTTGCCCTTCTTCCGGGAATTTCACGTTCGGGTTCGACCATTACGGGCGGACTTCTGAACTCGCTTGAGCGTCCCGATGCAGTACGCTTTTCCTTCCTGCTTTCGATCCCCGCGATCCTCGGCGCTTCGGTTTTGAAGCTCCCTGATTTTTTCAAAAATACTCCCGACGCTAAAACGCTCGGTGTATATTTGGTCGGTGCAGTAGTATCTGCCATCGTTGGTATATGCGCGATAAAGCTGCTCGGATACGTGTCAAAAAAATCAAATTTCCGAATTTTCTCATACTATTGCTTTGCGGCAGGCGCGTTTGCAATAGCGTGGAGCATCTTTATGTAAGATAAAAAGACGTTAGAGAAAGGATCTTTCAAAACGATATGGCAAATAAAACGAGTAAGAAAAATAATAAAGAACCCGATATTATCGAAAGAAGAAAGCCGGCGAAAAATCCGGACGATGAATTTATAAAGCGTTCAAAGCGCGAAAAGAAGGTGCAAGTCTCCGAGAGCGCGCCCGAAAAGGCGCCCACGCCTCCGAATCCGGATAGCATAGGAAATCAAGCGATGGTGTTCGTTATGGCGGTCTGTGCGATATTTTTCGCGTTCTGCCTACTTCTCACCAATATGAGCAAGGGTACCGATGCAGTATCCGGCCCCGTCGGATATAATACCTGCAAGGTAATATACGGTCTCTTCGGATACGGCGCGTACCTTATACCGATCGTGTTCGCGCTTTATGCGGCTTACTGGAACAGATGCGTCGTAAAGGGAACCGTGCTTCAAAAAATAGTTATCGGTATGTTTATGGTCGTGGCGTGCTCCACTCTCATACAGTCGTTTGGACTCGTAGTCGGCGGATTTGACGCTTCGGTCAAATTCTGGGATCTTGACGTATATTACGACTTTATGTCAAGACGAAGCGGCGGCGGAATAACGGGCGGATTCATCGGCGGAATGCTCTTTGCGGGATTCAAGACGGTGTCTCTCGTTCTGGCGGCGGCGTTTCTTCTCACGATGATAATGTTTATGTTTGAGATAACTCCCGCCAAGCTTTGGAGGGCGATGGTACGCCTTTTCAAATGGATCGTAAGAAGCATAAAGGAGCGTCGCGAAGCGGCAAAAGAGAGACGTGCCGAGGCAAAAGCACGCGAGATAGAGGAACGCGAGCGTCTTGAGGCGGCAAGAATTGCCGAGGAAAAGGAACGCGCGCGCCACTACGAGGAGCTCGAAAGAGAGCGCCGTGAAAGAGAAAAGCAGAAGGCGGCAAACGAGAGTGAGCCCGAGGAAAACGAAAAATCGGCAGTTTCCATTCCGATCACCACCTTCAGCGATATTGCCAAGGGTGACGGTGCAGAATCGGAGAAGCCCGAGAAGAAGGGCGTTGAGGTTACTCCCGTCAAGCTGCGCAAGGTAAACAACTACAAGACGGTTCCCGACGTTGCACCTGCAGTAGATGACACGGAGACCGAGGACGTCGGTGACGAGGTAGTCAAAGAGGTGTTCAGCGAAAACGGTGAAGACCTCCGCCGCGGAGAGTATATTCCCGCGGGCGAAAAGGAATACGATATTGACGGCAACCAGATAAGAAAACAGGAGGCAAAGCCCGAAAAAATAAAGCCCGTGAAGACCGAGCCCGAGAGAGTTATAACTCCCAACGAGTTTGACGATCTTCCCATCGAGGTTATGGAGGTCGATCGCGAAGGCGTTGTTGAGAGTACCTCTCCCGTTACGGACAAGCCGTACGAGCTTCCTCCCATCGAGCTGCTCAGCACGGGAGACACCTCGGACGGCGACTCGCCCGAGGAGCTTGAGGCAAATGCAAAGCGTTTGGTCGAGGTGCTGCGCAGCTTCAAGGTGGACGTTGAGGTCGTACATATTTCTCACGGACCTACGATAACCAGATACGAGGTCGCTCCCAAGGCGGGAGTAAAGGTTCGTTCGATAGCGGGACTCGTTGACGATATTGCCCTTAATATGAAGACCAGCGGCGTTCGTATCGAGCCCATTCCGGGCAAGGTCGCAGTAGGAATAGAGGTACCTAACAGATGCAGAGCAACGGTATTCCTCAGAAATCTTATTGATACCGAACAGTTCAGAAATGCCAAGAGCAAGGTCACCTGCGCGCTCGGTGTGAACGTAGCGGGCGAGCCCGTGCTTCTCGATATTGCCAAAATGCCCCACCTGCTTATCGCGGGTGCTACCGGTATGGGTAAATCGGTATGTATAAACAGTCTGCTCGTAAGTCTTCTTTACAGAGCAAAGCCGGACGAGGTAAAGCTTATCCTCGTTGACCCGAAGAAGGTCGAGCTTAACACATATAATAAGCTTCCTCACCTGCTCGTGCCCGTGCTCAACGAGCCGAGAAAGGCGGCGGGTGCGCTTGCCTGGGCAGTTATTGAGATGGAGCGTCGCTTTACTCTTATAGAGCAGTACGGTGTTCGTAACCTTGCGGGATATAACGCGATAGTTGCTCAAAATCCCGAAATGGAATATCTTCCCCATATAATCATAGTTATAGACGAGCTTGCCGACCTTATGATGCAGGCGCACGACGACGTTGAGGATTCGATATGCCGTCTTGCGGCAAAGGCGCGTGCGGCGGGAATGCACATGATAGTCGGTACACAGCGTCCGTCGGTTGACGTTATTACCGGTCTTATCAAGGCAAATATCCCCTCGAGAATCGCATTTACCGTTGCATCCAACGCAGACTCGAGAACGATAATCGACGTAGCAGGCGCAGAAAAGCTGATCGGACGCGGAGATATGCTCTACGCTCCCGTTCAGGAAATGAAGCCCCTTAGACTTCAGGGCTCGTTCGTCAGCGACGGCGAGGTTGAGAAGGTAGTTTCCTTTATAAACGACCAGTGTGAGGTAGTTTACGATTCGGATATCATACAGGAGATCGAAGAGCAGGCAGCTCTTTGCGGAGACAAGAAAAAGAAGGGCGCAGGCGGAATGTCGGGTGCAGACGGAGAATCGGACGATTCCGAGCTCGACTCGAAATTCTACGATGCGGTTGAGCTTGCAGTTGACGAGGGTAAGATATCGACCTCTCTGATACAGAGAAAGCTCTCCCTCGGTTATGGCCGTGCCGCAAAGATCATTGACGAGATGGAAAAGCGCGGTATAGTCAGCGCTCCCGACGGACAGAAGCCGAGAACCGTGCTCATATCTCAACAGGAATATTACGAGATGAGAATAAGACAGAATATGTCCGAAACCTCTTACGACGATTAGCCAAGACCCTTTTGGGAAAAGGGTCTTGGAACCCCAAAACCTTTATGGAACCCCTTTTTGGAAAAAGGTGTTCCAAACCTCCCCAAAAACTTTACTTAAAATAGATTTGGCTTTGTTTTTAGTAAAGTTTTTGAAAGAGCGCGAGAAAACTTTTTGAAAAAAGTTTTCTCGCAAAAAGAAAGGAAAAAACAAGATGGTTTACGTCTTTTTAGCAAACGGTTTTGAAGAGACAGAGGCAATTTGCCCGATAGATATAATGATGCGCGCGGGAATAGAGGTAGAGCTTATCTCGGTGTCCGACGAGCTAAATGTCGTTGGATCACACGGCATAGCTCTTAAGGCACACAAGAAAATAAACGAGATATCGCTTGCGGACGATCTTCCCGAGCTTATTATGCTTCCCGGCGGAATGCCCGGAACTACCAATTTGCTCGCCTGCCGTCCGCTTCGCGAGATAATAGTGAACGCTTCGGAGGCGGGCGTCCCGATAGCGGCGATATGCGCCGCACCTATGATACTCGGAAAGCTCGGACTTTTGGAGGGCAAGCGTGCGACCTGTTATGGCGGGTTTGAAAAGGAGCTTATCGGCGCAAAGGTTTCCCGACTTTTCAGAGTCGTGACCGACGGAAACATTATAACTGGTGCGGGAATGGGCGTTGCAAATCAGTTTGGACTTGCAATTGTCAAAAAAATACGCTCCCGAAAGGAAGCATTCAGGATAGCAAGATCGATCAGATTTATTTAAGACGCGCAAAAAAACGCGTAAACGGAGCATTTTACAAAGATGTATCAGATAAAAGAAGAAAAAAAGGCACTTCGCGAGGAGTACTCCAAAAAGCGAAGTGAAATGGACTTAGAGCACAAAAAGTCGCTCGACAAAAAAATAATAGAGCGATTTAAGGCGCTTGCAACGTACAGATACTCTCATACTCTGCTTCTGTACTATCCCATACAGGGAGAGATAGACGTTACCGGTCTTATAAACGACGCACTGCGCTCGGGCAAGAGAGTAGCTCTTCCGAGATGCGAGAGCCACGGCTCTGTAATGCACTTTCATTATATAAATTCGATAGACGATCTCAAAATCGGCAGATTCGGAATAATGGAGCCGCGCGAGGACGCAGAGCTTTTCTCGAAAGATAGTCTCGGTGGTCCTACGGTAGTGGTAATTCCCGCGCTTTCCTATGACCGCCTTGGGTACCGTCTCGGCTACGGAAGGGGCTTTTACGACAGATATTTCGGGCGTTCGGGAATATCCACCGTGGGACTCGTTTATTCCGAGTTCCTCACCGATAAGCTTCCGCACGGAAGATTTGATATTGCGGTCGATATCCTCATAACCGAAAAAGAGGTGAAGGTAATTGGCAAGTAAGTATAGAAGCTCGGGCGTTGCGCCGATACTTATACTTTTCGTTTTTATAATGACCATCGTGGTAAGGGTATTTGACCTGACGTCAGGACCAAGCGCAAGCGAGATCTTTGCCAGAACGATAGTTTCGCAGATAGTGATATTTGCGCTTCCCGGTCTTTTTTACTGCAGAACGCGTTCGGATAATTATTTTTCGAACATTCCCATAAGCGCAATGATACCGTCCAGAACGCTATTTCTCATTTATACTCTCATAGTTTTGGTGCTCGGCAGTATGCTCATACAGTTCGTCGTTTTCGCCATAGGAGGCAGTGAGTACAGCGTATCGACCACGGGACAGGAGCTTTT
Source organism: Oscillospiraceae bacterium (assembly GCA_015064385.1). Classification (GTDB taxonomy): domain Bacteria; phylum Bacillota; class Clostridia; order Oscillospirales; family CAG-272; genus SIG672. Next base: position 125,155 of record SVSI01000003.1, read on the forward strand.
TGAGATAAGCGAGCAAAGCTCGTTTGTATATATTTTTCTGGCGCTCGGAGTTGTACCCGCGGTTTGTGAGGAGTTTGTATTCCGCGGAATACTCCTTCACGAATATGCTCCGTACGGAAAATTCTGTGCGATAACGGTATCATCTCTTGCCTTTGCAATGCTCCATTTCAGCGTGAGCGGATTTCTTTCGTATTTCTTCTGCGGAATGGTGCTCGGTATCTCTTATTACGTTACGCAAAATCTGTTTATAACGATACTTCTGCACCTTATCAGTAATATGTTCAGTATATACGCCGTTCCTCTTGTATCACAGATGATACTCGGATCGGGCAGTATGTCGCTCTCAATATTTATCGTAGTTTCGATATTTCTACTCGCGCTCACATTCTCGCTCAGAGAGGCGGCGATCGTTTACTGGGAGTATGCGGTCGGGGACGCGGTCATGAAGAAGCCCGCGACGCGTCAAAAGGGCAGAAGTAAGGGGATATACCTCATTACAGAGGTGTTTTTGTCTCCAATGTTTATCGTATGCGTTTTGCTGTTTATCATAATGGCAGTTACACTTTAATGTAAAAAGGAAAATTATGAGTAGCTTCAGAAAGCAGTTTGAGGAGATATTTTCCTCACTCGGACTTGAAAAATATATATCGGATGATAATGTCGAGCGCTTTGAGGCGCTTTATACGATGCTCAATGAGACCAATAAGGTTATGAATCTTACGGCGCTCACCGAGGAAAGGGACGTTATAATCGGGCATTTTGCAGACTCGCTCGCTGGTACCGACCTTCTGCCGCAGGGCGCGAGGGTTATCGATGTCGGCTGTGGAGGAGGATTTCCCACTCTGCCGCTTGCTATCGTGCGTCCCGACGTCTTTATAACCGCGCTCGATTCTACCGCGAAAAAGCTCGTTTTCGTCTCTGACGTGGCAAAAAAGCTCGGTCTTAACGTGGAAACGCTCGCTATGCGCGCGGAGGATGCCGCCAAGATGCCCGAGTATCGCGAAGGATTCGATATTTGCATATCAAGAGCGGTCGCGCGGCTCAATATTCTTGACGAGATATGTATTCCCTTTGTGAAAAAGGGAGGCACGTTTATCGCAATGAAGGGTGCGCTTTCGGATGAGGAATATGCCGAAGCGAAAAAGGGAATATCCCTTCTCGGAGGAAGCTTGACCGAAAATAAAAAAAGCACTCTTGCCGATTTCGGCGAAAGAGCGCTGCTTGTTATAGGAAAGACCTCAAATACTCCCGAAAAATATCCGCGTGCGTACGCGAAGATAAAGAAAAGCCCGCTGTAAAACAAAAATTCTGCCGAAAGGCAGAATTTTTTATTTTATATTTACCTTGCTGACAAGCAAAGATCCCGCAAATCCGATGAAAATTCCTGAGATCACAGCCGAGATAACGAGCACTGGCAGATAGAATATTATCTCGGACGTGCCGAGTATAACTGCGGCAACGAGTATCTGCGCTACGTTGTGAGAGATGGCTCCCGCACAGCTCACGCCGACCGTCGAGAAATTTTCGCTTCTTTTCATTATAGCCATAACACTAACGCTCACGAGTGCACCCGCAAAGCTGTACGCGAGCGACAGGACGCTTCCGAAAAGCAGAAAAGAGATAAAAACTCGCATGAGCGAAACCGTGCTCGCACTTTTGAAATTGAGCTTGTATAGTGTGAATATTACGGCGATATTGGCAAGTCCGATCTTGATACCGGGTATTGCCGTGAGCGGCGGAATAAGCCCTTCAAGATAGGAAAGCCCGAGCGCCACGAGAGTCAGCATGGCGAGTATGACCGTTTCTTTTACCTTGAGATTTCTCATAAAAGCTCCGCCTCCTTGAAAATGCACGCCACCGCATCTACCGCAGAGCCACCGCCCTCAACCGTAATAACTATCTGCGAGGGCAGGCAGATTATACTTTCTCCTGCGCGCGAGATAATGCCCATTCGCTCGCACGAGTGATCCTTACATATCGGCTGTGAAACGAAGGCAGCGCCGTTCTCTATATTAAATATAAGAAGCGTTTGTCCGTCCGAGCTTTTTATGGGGAGGGATATATTCTCCGAAAGCGAATATTTTGCGATCTCCTCTCCTTTAAGTGAAACGGTAACGAACGTACCCGCAGAGCGGGGAACAAGGGTGAAAATAAGCAAAATAAGGGCGATGACGAGAGGTGTCAGAATAACGATAATATCATTTCGTATTATCTTTTTTCTTGACTGATCCATTTCTCGTCACCGCCTTGATATTTTATGCGTTTACAGCTTCCTTGATCTTTGCGCTGAAATCTGCGTGCTTAAGACAGCCAACGGGACATGCTGAAACGCATTCTCCGCAAGCCGTGCACTTTTCGTAGTCGATTTTTGCAAGGTTGTTTTCTACCTTTATAGCATCGTGCTGACAGGTCTTTTCGCACTTTTTACATCCGATGCAACCGTTCGAACATTCCGAACGGGTAAGTGCGCCCTTTTCGCTGTTGTTGCAGGCAACAACGACGTACTTTTTATCGCCAAAGAGCGAAATGAGCGCGTTGGGACAGGTCTTTGCACAAAGTCCGCAGCCCGTACATTTGGCAGGATCGATGTGAGCAACTCCGCCCGCAAGCGTGATGGCATCACTTTGACAAACGCTCATACAGTCTCCGAATCCGAGACATCCGTGCGGACAGCTCCACTGACCTGCGAAGAGCATTTTCGCGCCCACGCAGGTGTGTATTCCTTCGTAGTTGAATTTCGTGTGAGTTGCGGAGCAGTCACCGTGACAGTGAACGTAAGCCACCTTCTTTTCAACGTCGGCAAACTCGACGCCCAGTGTTTCGGCGATCTTTTTTGCCGCGTCCGCACCGCCGGGGGTACAGAGGTTCGTGGGAGTGCCTTCTTTTTCAACGAGTGCGGCGGCATATCCGTCACAACCTGTAAATCCGCACGCTCCGCAGTTTGCACCGGGCAGACAAGCTCTCACCTCGGTGATGCGCTCATCGACCTTTACCTCCATTACCTTGGAGGCGACGGTAAGAATAAGTCCGCAGATAAGACCGATAACGGCAACAACGACTATTGCAATAATGATTTCCATTTTCGCCGTACCTCCTTACAGAAAGAGTGCTTCCGCTACTCCGGCAAAGCCGAAGAATGCAAGAGAAACTATTGCGGCGGACACGAGCGTTATGGGAAGTCCCTTGAACGACTCGGGCGGATCTGCCTGCTCAACTCTCGAACGGACGCCCGAGAATATTACCATTGCAAGCAAGAATCCGAGACCGCATCCGAGCGAGCTTACCATTGACTCGATAAAATTGTATCCGTCGCTGATGTTGTTGAGCGCTACGCCGAGAACGGCACAGTTCGTGGTGATAAGGGGGAGATAAACTCCGAGAGATTTGTGAAGTGCGGGTATGTACTTTTTCAGTACGATCTCAACGAACTGAACGAGTGCCGCTATAACGAGAATGAACACGATAGTCTGCATATATTCGAGCTTTTGAGGCACGAGAATATACGTGTATATCGGCCAGGTTGCGGCTGTTGCGGCAAGCATTACGAATATTACCGCGACTCCCATTCCCGTTGCCTGATCGAGTTTTTTTGAAACTCCGAGGAAGGGACAGATACCGAGAAACTTACTGAGAACGTAGTTGTTTACGAGCACCGAGCTCACGAGTATAAAGGCAAGTTGTTTGATCATTTCCATCTTAATTTACCTACCTTTCTCAGTTTTCGGAAGACTTTTCGTCTTTGACACCGCAAGCATCGTCGGGAGTGGAGAACGCTCTCTTCTTGCAGAAGGCGGCAGAGGGACAAGCGTCGCACGAGAAGTCCTTGCGCTTTACGCCCTTGCCCTTGGTTATCTTATTTATGAGTGCTATAAGGCATCCGAATACGAAAAATCCGCCCGGTGCCATAGTGAGTATCGAGATCGAATGATCTTTAAGGAAGGGAATATCCATTCCGCAGAAGGTTCCCGAGCCGAACACCTCGCGTATTGTTGCCATTGCACAGAGCGCAAGAGTGAATCCGAGTCCCATACCGACACCGTCGAAGAAAGAGTCTGCAACCGTGTTTTCACGGGCGAACATTTCTGCTCTTCCGAGGATTATACAGTTAACGACTATAAGTGCCAGATATACTCCAAGACTTTCGTACAGATCATATACGTACGCCTGCATAACTAGCTGAACGATGGTAACGAATCCCGCAATAAGAACTATGTAGCAGGGAATGCGTACCGTATCGGGAATGACTTTACGAAGCGCGGATATTGCCATATTCGAGCAGATAAGAACGAGCATTGCGGCAATACCCATACCCGCTGCCGCGGTAACGCTCGTCGTAACTGCGAGAGTGGGGCAGGTTCCGAGAACGAGAACGAGAACGGGATTTTCACGGATTATACCGTTTATAAGAATTGAAAGCTTACTTTTTTTCTTTTCCATTTTTCGTCCTCCTTCTTTAGTTTGCGCTTATTACGGCAAAGGCGGCGAGAGCGTCGCTTATTGCCGATCTGTACGCCTTTGAAGTTACGGTAGCACCCGAAACAGTATCTACCGCTCCGACCGTGCTCGCATCCGTGTCGATATATTTGTCTGTGTAGCTCTTGTCGTTTACGACCTTGTCTCCGCCGATGGTGGGCGTTTCGTTGTTTGCCAGCGTGGACGTTTTAATGACCTTGCCCTCTGTCGAAACGGCACACATAATGACGAGTCCGTTAGAGTAACCCTTTGTAGTTATCTTGAAAACGTATCCGATCCCGCTCGTTTCCTTATATACTGCGGTAACACTCTGAGGGAGCTTACACTTGTCAAGATCCGTTATCTCTTCAAAGCCCGCACCCTCAGGGATAAGCTCCTTGAGAGCCGCCTGAGTACGTTCGTGCTCACCCTTTTCGATAGTGTCCTTGGTGAAATAATTCGTAAGACCGAGTGCCGCGGCGATAACGAGACAAATTGCGGTAATAACTATCACACATTTGATGGATTCCTTCATTTTGCCTCACCGCCTTTCGCTTTTTTAGTGCCGAGCGGACGCATTACCGTCCACTTTTCTATGTAGGGGCTGAGAATGTTCATAAGGAGTATTGCAAAGGATACACCCTCCGGGAAGCTTCCGAAGATACGTATGAGCGCGGTGATAAGTCCGCATCCGATACCGAAGATTATCTTACCCAAGGGAGTTGCGGGGGAGGTGACGTAATCGGTTGCCATAAATATCGCACCGATAAGAAGTCCGCCCGAGAGAGCGTGCATTATCGGATCTTCGCCCGCAAGCAGAGTGCAGAGCATCACGGTGCCGATGAACGCTACGGGAATGTGCCAGGTTATGATTCTGCGGGCGAGCAGATAAATTCCGCCGATGATAAGTGCTATTGCACAGGTCTCACCGATAGAGCCGCCGTGCAGACCGAAAAGAAGCTGCATGGTGCCGGGAATAGTTTCCGCACCCTCTGCGAGAGGTGTAGCACCCGATACCGCGTCTATACCTGCTATTGATTTAATAACGGGATTCGATTCACCCGCAACCTTTGCGCTGAACGAGAGGAAGAGAACTATTCTTCCCACCATTGCGGGGTTTGCAAAGTTCTTTCCGATACCGCCGAAGAGACATTTCACGACTACGATCGAGATCACCGATCCGACCGCCGCTTGCCAGAGCTCAACGGTGGTAGGAAGGTTGAGCGCAAGGATAAGTCCCGTAACTGCGGCAGAAAGATCAGAGATCGTCTGCTCTTTTTTGCAGGCAAGATTGAAAATGAATTCGGATAAAACGGATGCGATAACGCAGGTGGCTATAAGCGCAAGCGATTTCATACCGAAGATTATCACGGCAGCTACCGATACGGGGAGTAGCGCGATGATCACGTCCAGCATTACCTTTTGCGTCGTCCTCGACGATCTTATATGAGGTGACGATGAAACTGTAAGTTGATTCATTGTTTTATTTTTGATCCTTTCTTAAAGAGTTGAGGAGTAAAGTCAGTTTTTCGGCTTTGACGCGATATGCTGACGAAGTATCGCTTTTGCAAGGCGGTTACGCTGAACCAGTGGCTGCTTTGCGGGGCAGACGAAGGAGCAGCATCCGCATTCCATACACATTCCGAGATGGAGCGCCTCAAGTGCGGCACCGTCCTTTGCCTTGTACGCTCTCGTAAACGCCGTCGGATCGAGATGGAGGGGACAAGCGTTTATACAGCTTCCGCAGCGTATGCATGGCGAGGTGTCCTGCGTGGGCGCCTGCTTTTCATTCAGTGCAAGAATTGCGTTCGTGTTTTTTAGTATCGGCTGCTCGAGGTCGGGAACGCTTATTCCCATCATAGGACCGCCGTAGAGAACCTTTTTCGGCTCGCAAACGAGTCCGCCGCAGAAATCAAATACGTCCTTCATTCTCGTTCCTATGGGAACGATTACGTTTTTGGGATCCTTGACCGCTCCGCCGGCTACGGTTACGCACTTTTTGACCAGAGGCATACCCGTTTTAACGTAAGAACCGATAAATGCGAGAGTCGTGCAGTTGAGAACGACTGCGCCGACGTCGATAGGCAGCTTGCCTTCGGGAATGAGCTTGCCCGTGGTGTTGTAAACGAGCACCTTTTCTCCACCCTGAGGATATTTCGAGGGGAGCTTGCACACCGATACCGCGGGATCGTCCTTGGTCAGAGCTTTTATTGCCTCGATACATTCGGGCTTGTTGGACTCAATTCCGAAGATTATCTTTTTAGCATCGAGATATTTTTCAAGAAGCTCGATTCCGTATTTTATATCCTCTCCGCGATCGAGCATCGTTCTCGTGTCGCTGGTGATGTACGGCTCGCACTCCGCACCGTTTATTACGATCTCGGAAATACGGCTCGTGTCCTTGACGTCGAGCTTTATAGCAGTAGGGAAGCCCGCGCCGCCGAGACCGACGGCACCGCTCTCGCGTACTGCCGAAATGAACGAGTCGTAATCGTGGACGTCGGGAGCTTTGATCTCCGCGTAGGGAGTCATAAGTCCGTCCGATTCAATATGTATTACCTGCATAGGAGCTCCCGAGCTTGAGAGCATAGTGTCTATTTTTTTGACCGTTCCCGAAATACTTGAGTATATAGGGGCGCTTACAAAGCCGCCTGCGCTTGCAAGAAGCTGACCTACGTCAACGTGGTCTCCCGCCTTCACGACCGGAGTTGCGGGTGCGCCTATATGCATCGACATCGGTATTATGACCGACGCGGGGGGATCCATATAAACGGGCGCGAGCTTTGAGGTGTCCTTGAAGTGAGGTAGATTCGCTCCGCCGGGCATCAAAGCTTTTCCGAATTTAAGAGAGAACATAAATTGGCTTTTCCTTTCAAGTTTGTTATATTTTTGTCAATAATACACTAATTTTAGAGTCGTATTTTGTGTATTATAACATAAAATACACAATGTGTCAACATCAAAAGAGTGTTATTAAAGAATATTTATATAATAATTTATGGGATTTTTCTCCTGCTGCAAGCATATGCGACCTTTAACGGCGGCGGGCAGTAAATCAATGACAAATATTTTTTTGTTTTTTCGGCGATTTTACTTGTAAAAGAAGATAATTTCTGCTATAATAAATAAGATATACGACTATTTTGAAACAGAGAAGCGAAATGGAACGAAAAGAAGTAATAATTTCACCCGAAAAAATAAAAGAACAGTATAGGTATATGGATCTTGTAAAGGATCTTCTCGGTCAGCGTATGCAGAGCGTACACTACGCGTACGTTGAGACCTTCGGCTGTCAGCAGAACGAGGCGGACAGCGAAAGAATTATGGGTATGCTCGTGAGTATGGGATATACCAAAACGACCGATCCGACCAATGCCGATATAATAATAGTCAACACCTGTGCCGTAAGAGAGCACGCGGAGCTTCGAGCGCTTTCGATAACCGGTCAGTTCAAGCATCTCAAGGAAAAGAAGAGGTCGCTAATAATCGGTGTTTGCGGATGTATGGTATCGCAGGAGCACCGCAAGGAGGATATCAAAAACAAATATCCGTACATAAATTTCCTTTTCGGTACGAGTATGAATTACCGCCTGCCCGAGATACTTTATACCGCGCTTATAAAGCAAAAACGCGCGTATTATCTTGATTGCGGGGACCAAGGGAATATAGCCGAAGGGCTGCCGGTTGAAAGAGAATCGAGCTTCAAGGCGTGGGTATCGGTAATGTACGGCTGTAATAATTTCTGTACTTACTGCGTAGTGCCTTACGTTCGAGGACGCGAGCGAAGCAGAGACAAGGGTGAGATACTCTCCGAGATAAACGATCTTGCAAAAAAAGGATATAAGGAGATAACCCTGCTCGGTCAGAACGTAAACTCGTACGGCAAGGATCTTCCCGAGGAGTACGACTTTGCGGATCTGCTCTCCGATATCTGCAAGATAGAGGGCGATTTTACAGTCCGCTTTATGACGAGCCACCCGAAGGATGCGTCGAAAAAGCTGATCGATACTATGGCGAAAAACGACAAGATAGCAAAAGCTTTCCACCTGCCGCTTCAGTCGGGAAGCGACCGCATCCTTAAAGAAATGAACCGTCACTACGACAAAAAATCATATCTTGAGCTTGTATCGTATATGCGCGAAAGGATGCCCGATATTGCGATAACCACCGATATAATCGTCGGATTCCCGGGCGAGACTGAGGAGGATTTTGAGGAAACTCTCGAAATGCTGAAAACGGTCGAATATGATAACATTTATTCCTTTATATATTCAAAGCGTAAGGGAACGAAGGCGTCCGTTATGGAATGTCAAATTCCGGAAAAGGTTAAAAAGGAACGCTTTGCGCGTATGATAGAAACGCAAAATGCGATATCAAACGGCAAAAACAACATCTATCTCGATACGGTGCAAAGGGTACTCGTAGAGGGAAGAAGCAAGACGAATCCGGACAAGCTGACGGGACGCAACGAGAAAAACCGTCTCGTGCATTTTTCCGGTCCCGATTCACTTATAGGGTGCTGGGCAAATATTAAAATAACCGAAGCGGAGACGTTTTCGCTCTCGGGTGAACTTATAAAATAATCAAAGATTAAGGAGAAAATAAAAATGGAACTTATCGAAATGGCAGCAATTCTCGGACAGAGAATAAGATCTTCCGAGGCGGGAGAGCGTCTCGAAAACGCGGCAAGAGCGTACGCAGAAAACACCGAGCTTCGCTCGCTTTTCACAGAATATCAGGTACAGCAGAAGGTACTCGAGGAGCACGGCACACTTGAGGTAAAGGACGAAGCGCTTATCAGTGCTATTGACAAGCGCCTTAACGAGATATACGATCAGATCATCGCTCACGAGATCTACAAGGAATACGAAGCGGCGCAGGAGGCGTACAACGCTCTTATTTCCAATCTTATCAGCGAGGTAGTAAGACAGGCAAACGGCGAGACCGAGGAGGGCGCTTGCACTCACGACTGCTCGACCTGCGGCGGCTGTCACTAAAGATAAACGAAAGAAAATTTTAGTTAAAATTTTTGAAGGGTTCGGGAAACTTTTTGAAAAAAGTTTCCCGAAATAGGATAAAACAAATGGCACTTTCGCCTATGATGCAGCAGTATCTGCAAATAAAATCTCAACACGACGACGCGATACTTTTCTTCCGTCTCGGCGACTTTTACGAGATGTTCTATGATGATGCAAAGCTCGTATCCCGAGAGCTCGATCTGACTCTTACGGGTAAGCTCTGCGGAGACGTTGAGCGCGCCCCTATGTGCGGCGTGCCCTATCACAGCGCAGATATATACATAGGAAAGCTCGTTGAGCGTGGATATAAAGTGGTTATTTGCGAGCAGACCGAGGATCCCGCAACGACCAAGGGGCTCGTAAAGCGTGAGGTGGTTCGTACCATTACTCCCGGAACTGTAACGGATACAAATCAGCTTGCGGAGGGCAAGAATAACTATATCGCCGCGATCTGCGTATCGGGCGCGGACGCATCTATATGCTTTGCCGATATAACCACGGGAGTTTTGCGCGCAACCACGGTGAAAAACTACAAAAGCTCACTTGTTGGCGAGCTGTGTGTATATATGCCCAAGGAGGTAATACTCAGCGCAGATACGGGTGACGTTTGCGACATTGTCAAGAACAAAATGAATATCTTCGTAAGCGAGAGTGACAAGGAATCCTTTGATCCCGCAAAATGCAGAAAGCTCCTTGCGTCGGGACTCAAGATGACCGCAGAGGAGATAAGTGACTGCGCGGTCTCCGAGGTCTGCGCTATAGGTGCGCTTTGCGCGTACGTCCTAGAAACGCAGAAGATAGATATATCTTATTTCAGAAAGCCCGAGATATATTCGTGCTCGCAGTATCTTGAGATAGACGCATCTACACGCCGTAATCTTGAGCTTTGCGAAACGCTTCGCACCAAGGAAAAGAAGGGAACTCTTCTTTGGGTGCTTGACAAAACACACACCTCTCTCGGCGCGCGTCTGCTTCGCAAATGGATCGAGCAGCCCCTTATAAACGCAAATGAGATAGGCGTTCGACAGAGCGCCGTTGCCGAGCTTTTTGACGAATTTATGATAAGAGACGATCTTGCCGAGCAGCTACGCGGAATGCTCGACCTTGAGCGCCTTATGACGAAGGTCGTTTATGGAAGCGCAAACGCAAAGGATATGCGCGCGATAGCAAACACGATAGGACGTCTGCCGTCGATCAAGAAAACGCTTGCGCTCTGCCACAGTAAAAAGCTGTCCGAGCTCCATAGCAGGATGGATACGCTCGACGATCTTTACAGAATAATTGACGGATCGATAGTAGAGGATCCGCCGTTCTCGGTCAGAGAGGGTGGCTTTATAGCAAGCGGAGTAAACTCCGAGCTTGATAAGCTCCGCGACGTTCTCGTGAACGGAAAATCCTATCTCGAAAAGCTTGAAAGCGATGAGAAGGAAAAGACGGGAATCAAAAATATGAAGGTCGGATATAACAGAGTATTCGGATACTATATTGAGGTCTCAAAGTCAAACCTTCCCGACGTTCCCGACAGATATATAAGAAAGCAAACGCTCTCCACGGGAGAAAGATATATAACCGACGAGCTTAAGCAGCTCGAAGCAATGATACTCGGCGCTACCGATAAGATAAACGCTATTGAATACGAGCTTTTCACGAAGCTTCGCGAGCTTCTTACCGAAAACGTAAAACGTATTCAGGACGCTGCCGATATTATTGCCGAAACAGACGTTTACCGCTCGCTTGCAGAGGTCGCCTACAATAACGGCTACACTCGTCCCGAGGTTGACGTCAGCGAGGTAATAGACATAAAGGACGGCAGACATCCCGTTGTTGAAAAGTTCCTTAGTGACGGCGAAATGTTCGTTCCTAACGATACGTACACCGACACGGCGTCCGCACGCCTTCTTATGATAACCGGCCCGAATATGGCGGGTAAATCGACCTATATGAGACAGGTTGCGATAATCTGCGTTATGGCGCAGATCGGATCGTTCGTGCCCGCAAGAGATGCGCGTATCGGAATCGTTGATAAGCTTTTCACCCGTATCGGAGCATCGGACGACCTTGCAAGAGGGCAGTCCACCTTTATGCTCGAGATGAGCGAGGTTGCGTACATACTTAAAAACGCAACGAGAAGAAGTCTCATTATTTACGACGAGATAGGCAGAGGAACATCTACCTTTGACGGAATGAGCATAGCGCGTGCCGTTGCCGAATATACGGCGGGCAAAAAGATAGGCGCAAGAACGCTGTTCGCAACTCACTATCACGAGCTTACCGAGCTTGAATCCACCTGTGACGGAGTTGTTAATTACTCGATAACTGCGCGTAAAAAGGAAAAGGGAATAGTCTTCCTTCGCAAGATAGTGCGCGGCGCGGCGGACGATAGCTACGGCATAGAGGTCGCACAGCTTGCGGGAGTGCCGAGCGAGATAGTAAAGCACGCAAAAGAGGTGCTTTATGAAATAGAGGCAAACAGCGAAAAGCCGCAGACTCACAAGAAGAATGCAGACAGAGGCGTAGAGTCCTTCTCGATAGACGATTATATCGAAAAGGAAATAGCGGAAAAGCTTCGCAAGACAGACGTTAATACGCTTAGTCCGATAGAAGCGCTCAACTTCGTCTGGGAGCTTAAAAAGATGCTGTAAGATCTTTTGTAAAATCTCTTAAGGAAAGGATTTGTCATAATGGGAATAATAAATCAGCTTGATTTTCAAGTGGCGAATCTTATCGCCGCAGGAGAAGTGGTGGATAGACCTGCATCAGCGGTCAAGGAGCTCGTTGAGAACTCAATAGACGCAGGGGCCACCGAAATAATCGTAGAGATAAAGCACGGGGGAATTACCTTTATCCGCGTTACCGATAATGGAAGCGGAATGTCGCGTGAGGACCTCCCTATATCGCTGAAAAGACACGCGACGAGTAAAATATCTCAGGCATCCGACCTTGACAGTATAACGACTCTCGGATTTCGCGGAGAAGCACTTGCGGCAATATCCTCGGTATCCAAGGTAAGGATAATGACCAGGCGCCGCTCAGACGAGGCGGGAAGTATTCTCGTCAGCGAGTTCGGAAAGGTCACCGATATAGGAGAGATGGGCGGACGCCCCGGCACTACCGTTATCGTCGAGGAGCTTTTCTCAAACGTACCCGCGCGCCGTAAGTTCCTTAAAAGAGACGCTACCGAGGCGCTGGCAGTCGCATCTGCAGTCGAAAAGCAGGCACTCTCCCGTCCGGACGTTTCGATAACCTTCATTTCCGACTCGGTACAGAAATTCAAAACTCCGGGTGACGGAAAAATAGTGAGCGTTCTTCACGCCGTTTTCGGCAGAGATTTCGTCTCAAAGCTTGCAGACGTGCGCTCGGTCACCGAGGGTATCGAGGTCAACGGATACATCGGACTTCCCGAAAACGTCCGTGCCAACCGTAATTTTCAGATATTCTTCATTAACGGAAGATATATAAAGAGCCGTACGGTAACGGCGGCACTTGAGCAGGCGTTCGACTCGTATCTTGAAAGCTCGCGCTTTCCGTGTGCGGTGCTCTATATCTATATTCATCCCGCATTCGTTGACGTGAACGTTCACCCGACCAAGCTCGAGGTAAAATTCTCAAACGAGCGTTCGATATTCGACGCGGTTTACTGCGCGGTAAAGAATGCACTTGCGGAGCACAGACGGGACGGCGAGACCGACGTTATGCTTCAGCCGAAGCACGTCGGCGGTGAAAAATACGACGCTGTCAACGCGTTCGTTCCCGTTTATGACAGAATAGTGTCGGGCGGCAAACCGAAGACCGAGCAGGCAAGTATTTTTGATAACGCCGTTTACGGCGAAAAGATCGAGACTGCCGAGACGCTTGAAGGTCTTAATGCAGATAAAAAAGATACCGAGACGCCGAAAACACCGTTCTGGGATATTTCGTTTGGCGGAGATACGGTACCTGCACCGTCCGTGCCACTTTACGAAAACGTCCCAAAAGCAGAAGAAAAGAAATATCTTTTCAGCATTTCGGACGTGACCGAAACGCAGGTCACCAGTAGAGATGAAAAGAAATACAAAATACTCGGAGTTGCCTTTAACGCCTATATTTTCGTTGAAAACGATGGCAAGGTAATGGTAATAGACAAGCACGCAGCGCACGAGAGGATACTTTTTGAGGATATGAAAAAGATACTCTATGCAAGCGAGAGTCACTCGCAGACGCTGCTCGTCCCCGAGAGCGTGTCTCTTTCAAGCGAGGAGCTCGGCGCTGTAAACGAGTACGAAAATGAAATAAAGTCACTCGGATTCGAGTTTGAAACAGACGGCAAGGAAATACTCATAAGAAGTATTCCGACCGTGATCTCTCCGAGCGATGCAAAGGATATGATAGTCACTATCGCGGGACAGATCGCGTCGGGCACGGGCAGTGAGAGTGTAACGCGCAATATCACGTTTGAAAAAGCACTCTATCAGGCGTCGTGCAAGGCGGCTATGAAGGCGGGAATCGTTGATAACGATGCGAACACCAAATTTATAGTTGACCGCCTTTTCGAGATCCCCGATATAAAGTACTGTCCTCACGGACGTCCCTGCACCTTTGAGCTTTCCGAGCTTGAGCTTGAAAAGCGCTTTAAGCGTACTTAAAATAAAATTCGCGAAAACTCTTGACAAAAGTAAGGTTCGTGATATAATATATTTGTCCACTGAATTTAGTGGGGCTAAGGACAAACACGCAAAAACAACCCCGTCCCCAGAGAGCCGTCGGAAGCTGAAAAGACGGTGTCGGGATCTTCGCGCTACCACCTTGTGCCGATAAAAGTGCATATTTAAGAGAGTTAAAGCTCGGGTGGAACCGTGCGGAAAAAATGTATCCACACCCCGAACACGTTTGTGTTCGGGGTTTTATTTTTTGAAAATAATGAAAGACCACATAAAAGGAGAAAAAGAGATGAAATTCAAGATTTTGGACAAAGAGATCGTACTCGAGGCGCCCGTTACCGTTTACGAAGCGCTAAGAGCCGCAGAAGCGTCAAATAACAAGGTCCTTGCCGCAAAGGTAAACGGCGAGGTATGTGAGCTTACTGCTCCCCTTAGTGCAGACGCAGAGATAATCCCGCTCACCTTCGAGGATAGCGAGGGAAAGGCAGTATTCCGTCACACCGCGTCCCACGTTATGGCACAGGCAGTAAAGCGCCTTTTCCCCGACGTAAAGCTGACCATCGGTCCGTCTGTTGACGACGGATTTTACTACGACTTCGACAGCGAGGTCCCCTTCACGCAGGAGATGCTCACGCAGATCGAGGGAGAGATGAAGAAGATAGTTAAGGAAAATCTCAAGCTCGAGAGATTTTTGCTTCCCAGAGACGAGGCAATAAAGCTTATGGAAGAAAGAAACGAGCCGTACAAGGTTCTCCTTATTGCAAGAATTCCCGAGGGTGAAGATATTTCTTTCTACCGTCAGGGCGAGTTCGTTGACCTTTGCGCCGGTCCCCACCTTTTCAGTACGGGCGCTATCAAGGCGTTTAAGCTTACCCAGTGCACGGGCGCATATTGGGAGGGCAAATCGGAAAACAAGATGCTCCAGAGAGTTTACGGAGTAGCATATCCCAACAAGACCGAGATGGAGGAATATCTCGCTCGCGTTGAAGAAGCGAAAAAGCGTGACCATAACAAGCTCGGAAGAGAGCTTGAGCTCTTTACCACCTCCGATCTTATCGGACAGGGACTTCCCATTCTTCTCCCCAAGGGCGCAAGAATGATACAGATCCTTCAGAGATTCGTTGAGGACGAGGAGCAAAAGCGCGGCTGGCTTCTCACCAAGACTCCCTATATGGCAAAGTCCGACCTTTACAAGGTTTCGGGACACTGGGATCACTACCTTGACGGAATGTTCGTTCTCGGCGATCCGAACGATAAGGAATGTATGGCACTTCGTCCTATGACCTGCCCCTTCCAGTATCAGGCGTATCTTAACAAGGGCAGATCGTATCGCGATCTTCCGCTCCGTTATAACGAGACCTCCACGCTCTTCAGAAACGAGGCGTCGGGCGAGATGCACGGACTTATCCGCGTACGTCAGTTTACTATTTCCGAGGGACACCTTATGTGTACTCCCGAGCAGCTGGAGGACGAGTTCAGAGGATGTCTCGAGCTTGCTATCTATATGCTCAAAACGCTCGGACTCTACGAGGACGTTTCCTACCGCTTCTCGCAGTGGGATCCCGACGACAGAGAAAAGTACATCGGTACTCCCGAGCAGTGGGACGAGGCGCAGGGCGTCATGAAGAAGATACTTGATCACCTCGAGATTCCCTATAAGATCGGTATCGGCGAGGCGGCGTTCTACGGACCGAAGCTTGACATTCAGATCAAGAACGTTCACGGCAAGGAAGACACTCTTATCACCATTCAGATCGACCAGATGCTCGCTGAAAAGTTCGGTATGGAGTACGTTGACCGTGACGGCGTAAAGAAGAACCCCTACATTATTCACCGTACCTCTATCGGATGCTACGAGAGAACGCTTGCCCTTCTTATTGAGAAGTATGCAGGTGCATTCCCGCTCTGGCTCGCACCCGTTCAGGTAAAGGTTCTCCCCATCGGTATCGAGCAGCACGAGGCGGCAGAGGCGATCTACGATAAGCTCACCTCTCTCGGTATGCGCGTTGAGATCGACGAGCGAAACGAAAAGATCGGATACAAGATCCGCGAGGCACAGCTCGCAAAGATCCCCTATATGCTCGTTATCGGAGCAAAGGAGGTCGAGGAGGGAACGGTTGCAGTTCGTTCGCGCAAGGCACTCGATATGGGTGCTATGCCCGTTGACGAGTTTATCAACATGGCTCTCGAGGAGATCAGAACCAAGGCAAGATAAATATAATAAAATGACCGCAGAGCTGCAAATTGCAGATCTGCGGTTTTTATTATTTTAGCGGTCTTGCATCGTCCGTTATGCCGATAAGATAATCTGCTGACAGATTGTAAAAAACACAAAGCTTTGCAAGGTCTTCTATTTTAAGCTCGGCTCTGCCTGCTTCGATGTGATTATATCCTTGCTGTGACTTGTTAAGAATCTTTCCGACTTGTGCCTGCGTAAGATCTCTGTCTTCTCTAACGTTTCTTATTCTCGTTCTGTAATCCATAAATGCCTCCGTAATTAAAATATCCTAAAAATATTTTAATATACTCAGCATTTGAGTATTGACAAATACTCAAAGACTGAGTATAATTAACGGTAAGGAGGATACTTTCCAAGATAAGAACCAAAATTTGAACGGTGAAAGGATTATTAAAATGAAAAAAATTATTAGTGTATTACTTATTGCTTGTATGATGCTTGTGTGCTTTGCTGCGTGTAACGAGGCAAACGACGAAGATTCAAACGATCCGACAAAAGACGATTCCGGAACGCCGGAGATAAATCCGGAAGATTATGAATCAGAGTACAATAAAGCGCTTAGTCTTATTGAAGAAGGTAAGCTTGAAGATGCGCACAAAACGTTGAAAGCCATAAAAGATTACGAGCCGGCAGAAAAGATGCTTACACGTTTGCGCTATGTGACAACTAATATGTCCAAAGTAGAATATGATGACGGAGAGCAGGGAGAGAAGGCCGTTTATACCTATACTTATAACGAAAACGGACTTCCGACCAAAGGAACTATGGAGTACTCATATAAAGATATGAGTCAAACAATGGATATTGAGTATTTTTATGATGCCAACGACAATTTGATAAAAATTACCGAAGGTGGAGAGACAAGCTACGAATACACGTATGACGAAAACAACCATTTAATTAAAGAAATTTATGTAGGGTCAAACGAAAAAACTGAATATTTTTACAACGAAAACGGTGTTTTGACCAAAAAAGAGGTCACAGAACACGGAGATAGAGAAGTTTATGATTACATATATGATTCTAAAGGGAATTTGATAAAAGCGGTTGTCAGTGAGTATTGGGGCGTTGGACCTGATGGGAAACCGAGCGAGGAACCGCATGATGTTTCCGAATATGAGTACGGCTATGATGCTAACGGAATGCTGATTAAAGAACCGAAAGAGTATTGGACTCATGAGTACACATATGATTCTAACGGAATTTTAATGAAGGAAAAGAAAGTTAGTATGCATGGCTTTGGAGAATATGTTTACGAATATACATATGATGCTAACGGAAATCTAACCAAACGCGTGGCTACATATTCTGGCGAAGGTAGAGATCAAGAAATATGCGAATATACTTGCGATGAAAATGGAAATGTAACCAAACTTGTCGCTGTTGAAGGTGAGTTCAAAACCATATTTGAAGCTTCCTACAAACTCGTATATATTCCGCATGATATTTGCGGACCGGTTGAAGAAATCTTTGAAAATATGTCTTTGGAAAATTATTAAAAACTCTATCATAAAATGACAAAAAAGACCGAGAATTCTCGGTCTTTTTGATTTTATTTCAGCTTATTTTTCACTCGTAAAGAAATACTCCGGATCGACTTTTTCATTCTTTACGTGATCGGTACTCGGAAGTCCGCTACCGACGAGAATGAGCTTTCCGCTTTCGGTGACGGCAACGCTCGCGATGTTTCCCGCCTCGGCGTAAATTACCTTTTCGCCCGAAACGATCGAGCCGTAGTTACCCGAGCCGACTACTCCGCCGCAGGATACTATCGAGCCGTCCGAAAGAATTGCGACCGTGTGCGAGCTTCCTGCAGAGATCGAAAGCACGTCGCTCCAGGAGGAGACGTCGCACCGTCCGAGCGATCGGCTGCCGACCGCAAGTGCCTTTCCGTCTGCCGTTACGCAAACGCTGTGGAGACTTCCCGCGGAGATCATAACAACTCCGCTCCACTGATCGGTCTCGCACTGCGAGGACGCGTTGTTTCCGACTGCCTTTACGCTGCCGTCGCTCAGAAGAATAAGCGAATGGAAATCTCCCGCCGCTATCATAACGGCGTTCTTTATATCGGATACCGAGCACTGACCGAAATCGGTGTTACCGAGCGCGCGTACGCTTCCGTCTGCGAGCAGAGCGAGAGTGTGGTACGCACCGACGTCAATGGCAACGACGTCTCTTAAAAGGGAAACGTCACATTGACCAAAGGAGTTGTCACCAAAGGCAACCACGCTTCCGTCGGAAAGGAGTATTACCGTGTGATGTGCGCTCGCTTTGACCGAAACTGCGGTCTTTCCGGCGCTTGGGATATAGGTCTCGTTTGAACCGTAGATAACCTTTCCCGACGTGCTTATCACAGCGATCTGCTTGTCCAGCGAGACGGGAGTAGCATATACAGACTGCTTGCGCTCAAAGGAAAGATATTTGAAAAGTGTTCCGAGGTTTTTCTTCAGATACTTGTCGCTGACGTTTGCGGCAATATCGCGCATTACGCTTTCGTCGTCCAGACGGTCTGCAAATTTCACAGCGGCGTCGTACTGCTTGTTTTCGAGATAGTAATATACCGCCTCTTTTGCGAGATCGTCGGGCACGCTTTCCTTGTTGGAAAGAAGGGCGAATTCAAACGCTTCGTCGTACTTTTTCTCTGCACTGAGAGATTTGACCGCCGCGCTTATGACCTCTTCTTTTTTCGTGTCGATATTTGAGTCAACGGCAAGCTCTATCGCCTCGGAGAATTTCTTCTGGGAAACGAGATAGTCTATTTTATTTATAATCACCGTGTTGACCTTTTCGCTGTCACCGAGCATCTTTGCATATTCGAGTGCCTTGTCAAATATCTTGTTGCTTATATAGTGCGCGTAACCTACGAGAAGAATGCTTTTTGGGGTATGAGACGGCGAGCTTTCGGCAAATTTGAGTGCGTTGTCGTAATCGTCTTTTTCAATATAGTATTTTACTGCCGCCTCGGAAATCTCGGGGATTTTATACGATAGATCGGAATTTTCGGACGCGTAAGCAAGTGCTGATGCGAAATCGTTTTCACTGAGCATAGCATCAAGCTTTGCGAGCTTTTCCTCAAGCGTCTCCACTATCTCCGTGTTTTCCTTATCGCCGTCAAGATCAGGCCCGCTTGGGCGACCTCCGTATCTACCGTCCGAAAGGAAAAACACGAGGAGAACGGCGAGAAGCAGGGTTGCAACGAAGAAAAGGGAAGCGAATATCGCGATGAACAGATGGAGTCGTTTCTTCTTGTCGGGTGCGCTTTTTTTGACCGTGGGGCGCACGAGCTTTGAGAAAAACGCGAGCGTTTCGGCGCGGTCGGTCGAGCATTTAGAACATTTTACACCGTCGCTTATCTCACCGCAGGTGCATCTCCACACAAGTGAGGAAAGCTCGTCGGGATAATATATCGCACTCTCGTTTATTTTGTCGCAAACGTCGTATATTTCTTCCTCGCTCATTCCGACGGATAGGGGAATGGGCTCGTCGGGCTCATCGAAAAAGTCTGCGCGCACGAAGTCGGTTACAACGAGTGCGGCAGTTCTTATGCATCCGATATAAGCATCGAAGTCGCTGACAGACGAGCTTGGAAGATCTATTTTGGTTTTTATCTCAACCGAGGTACCGGGAGCGATGCCTCCATCGGAAAATTTGAGAGTTTTGGATATTATTTCGCGTCCTCCGGAAACGATAAGGTCGCCACTGGTATCAAAGCAGCGTATTACCAGCGCGGCGGATTCAATATATTCGCCACCGTCCTCGGGCGCGGAGTTTGTAAGTACTATGCCGAGAAAAAGCGAGGAGCTCTCACCGTCTATGTAAAGCTCGGAGCTGTCAAATGAAAGGGGACAGCGCAGAGCGCTTTTTTTGCCGTGACGGCATATAACTTTATTTTTAGTTTTAGCCATTAGGTAAAATCCTTTCGAGTACCGTACGTGCGAGTGCAGCTTATTCCCACACGCTGTACGTTATAGCAGAATAGTCGATAACGGTAGGCAGATATGACGAGCTGTCCGCATCTGCAAAGCAGTCCGTCTCCGCGATTCTGATAAGAGAATTGTCTGCGAGTATCTTTGCTATTTTTCCGATAGTCTGATTCGGGGTGCCCTCGTTTTCGTAAACGGGGATGCTTTCGCTTTGGCTCTCGCCCTTTTTGGTGATTTTGAGAGTTAAAGCTCCGCCGTTTGAGTGGTCTTCGCCGCAGGAGCATGCCTCACAGGTGTGAGCCGCTTCAACGCTCAAGACGTATTCGTAGCTCTCGTATATCTCTTTTGCGGCTCTGAAGAGCTTTAATGCGGTATCGTACTGCACGGCAATGCAAGTATCCTCATCACATTTTACGCTTGAGTCGAATATGAGTATGTATTTTCTCAGATCAACGAGCTTTGAGACCTTACCCGTTGAATCATCACTTTTCCACGCAAATTCTCCGAAAAAGCGTGCGTTTTGATCAACGAGCGAGGATGCACTGCAGTAGCCCAGCATATTTCCCGTTTTGTTGTATATCCTGAAAACGCCGTTTTCCGCATCCTCTGCGTAAACCACGTCACCGAATTTTTTCGTTCCGAGAGGGGCACCCTCGAAGCTTTCGTTTCTGTAATAATTCATTTTTTCGGTGCATACCTTCATAGTCACTCTCAGTGCCTTCGGCGCAGGAGCTTCAAATGAATCTGCGATCGCTGTGTCCTCGCGTAGCTCGACCGTCTTTGCAAGCACGGACGTAAATAAAAGTATGCATACAAGAAGCGTCAGTAAAATACTTATGGCTCTTCTTTTCATAAAAAATCTCCTTAACAAGTATTATAAGTCAGAAAAGATCAAAGAGCTTTCTGCTTGCTTTCCATTTCGGTGAGAAGAGGAAGATCATCTTTGGAAAACATCAGATATTCGGCGTTCGCCTTTTCGTAGGACGCTATTGAAATGAAATATCCGTCTATTTCAATAGACTTTATAAACGCTTCTTTTCCTCCGATGCTCGATATTGC
Source organism: Oscillospiraceae bacterium (assembly GCA_015064385.1). Lineage (GTDB taxonomy): Bacteria > Bacillota > Clostridia > Oscillospirales > CAG-272 > SIG672. The sequence continues at coordinate 146,483 of SVSI01000003.1, forward strand.
CTTGTCGCCGTTTATTGCAAACGAGAGCATTGAGGTGCGAAGTCCCTTGCCCGTGAGCTTGACGTAGCTTTCCTTTTTCGTCCAAAGCGAGAGAAGCTCGCGTTTGTCTTGCGGCTCGCCGTCAAGCGCAGTGACCACCTTGCGCTTAAAATCGTTTGATATATAGTAATCGGTCTCGAGAACGTCCACGCTGACCGGAATGTTTGCGATAACGCAAACTGCCATTGATCCCGAGTGCGAAATATTCATATAAACGCCCTCGTTTTCGGTGAGGTAGGGCTTGCCCCACTCGTCGTAAGCGTATTTCGGAGGATAAAACGGCAGAGAAAGACCTGCCAGAGCAAAGCAGAGTGCTATTTCCGAGCAAAAGGACAGCTTTTTGTCACTCATGTGCGCGTAACGAATGATCTTTTTCATTCGTGCGGGGCTTATAAAATCCTTATACGCTTCAAGTGCTTCGCCGAGATCGATACCGTCTGTGCTTACCGTAAAAACTCGCACTGTGGGAAGTGACGGATCGGGCATAAGATCACTGTCGATGTCAATAAATTTCTTTGGCATTTTTCTCCTCCTGACCTTAATTTATTCTTTTATTACAGTTTATCATACAAAGCAGTTAAAAGCAATACTTTTTTTGAAAAATAACTGCGCTTTTATATGAATAAAAAAGCGGAGCTTCCGCTTTTTGGAAGCTCCGCTACGGTATTTTGCTTATATAGCGTCTATATCGCTTTCGCTTAAAAGCTTTACGCCGTTAGCGGCAAGAAGCTTTTCTGCCTTCTCGTTGTCGTCTGCGCGGATAACTACGCAGGCGTCTTTGGTGGACGAAAGAACGAACGCGTAAAGATATTCGATGTTTACGCCGTTTTCTCCGAGAATGGAAGCTACCTTCGAAAGTCCGCCGGGGGTGTCGTCAACCGATACGGCAACCACAGGATTTACCTTTGCGATATATCCCGCCTCGTAAAGAGTTACGATAAGCTCCTCGGAGTGGGATGCAAGGATTCGAAGGATACCGTAATCGGATGAATCTGCAAGAGAAAGTGCGCGCATATCTATCTTGTTTTCAGCAAGAAGAGCGGTAAGCTTCGAGAGCTTGCCGGGTGTGTTATCTACGAAAATAGAGATCTGTTTTACTGCCATAATAATTCTTCCTTTCTCCCTGTTATCAGTCGTGAAGTTTTCTTTTATCTATAACTCTGACTGCCTTGCCCTCGCTTCTCGTGATCGTTTTGGGAGCAACGAGATGCACCTTGGGCGTGATGCCGAGCATAGTGGTGATAGCAGAAGCGAGCTTCTTTTCGTGAGAAGCGATGTCGCGAATGGTATCGGAGAACTGCTCGGGCGAGAGCTCTACGTTGATATCAAGCGTATCGGTGTGATTCTGGCGGTCAACTATTATCTGGTAGTTGGGGGTATATCCCTCATTAAGAAGAACGGTCTCGATCTGCGAGGGGAATACGTTTACACCGCGAATTATCATCATATCGTCGCTTCTTCCCATGGGCTTTGTCATCTTGATAAGAGTTCTTCCGCAAGAGCACTTTTTACGCGAGAGAACGCAGATATCCTTGGTACGGTAGCGAAGCAGGGGAAACGCCTCCTTGGTGATTGAGGTGAATACCAGCTCACCTTTTTCGCCGTCGGGAAGGACCTCTCCCGTCTCGGGGTTGATTATCTCGGGAATGAAGTTGTCCTCGTTGATGTGCATTCCGCTTTGCTCACAGCATTCGAATGCTACGCCGGGACCGGACGTCTCGGTGAGTCCGTAAATATCATATGCCTTGATTCCGAGCAGATTTTCTATCTCGCGTCTCATCTCCTCGGTCCAGGGCTCTGCGCCGAAGATACCTGCGCGAAGCTTATTGTCCTCGGGTCTGTATCCCTTTTCCTTGAGCGATTCGCCTATGTATGCGGCGTAAGAGGGTGTGCAGCAGAGAATGGTTGCACCGAGGTCCATCATAAACTGGATCTGTCTGTCGGTGTTACCGGACGACATCGGCAGGGTAAGACAGCCGACCTTGTGGCTGCCGCCGTTAAGACCGGGACCACCGGTGAAAAGTCCGTATCCGTAGCAGACCTGACAAACGTCCTCGTTCGTGCCACCGACGGCAACGATAGCTCTTGCACAGCAGTCCTCCCAAAGGTCAATATCGTGCTGGGTGTAGAAGGCAACTACTCGCTTACCCGTCGTTCCCGATGTGGACTGTATTCTTACACACTCGGAAAGGGGCTTTGCGAGCATTCCGTAGGGATATGCCTCGCGAAGGTCGTCTTTAGTGATAAAGGGAAGCTTGTGAAGATCTTCAATGCCCTTTATGTCTTCGGGCTTGACGCCCTTTTTGTCCATAAGATCTTTGTAGTAGGGTACGTTTTCGCAAACGTGTTTTACCTGTTTTACGAGCCGCTCGGATTGCAGAGCGCGCATCTCCGAAAGCTCCATCGTTTCAATTTTTTCGTTCCAATATCTGTTCATTTTTGAAATTTCCTTTTCTTGACTTTTTTGTCCGAGAGATTCCCGTACGGATTCGGATGGTTTTATATCCCGCACGGGATAATAAATCGTCTGTCAAGAGGTATGGGGTAACGTGATCCACACATAACAAAAGATTTCGCCTTTCTGAAAATATCTAAGATACATTGTAGCACGCTGAAGTGTGTTTGTCAATGCCGAAGGGAGAGGTAGAGCGGGTAAAACGAATTATTTTTCACAAAATCCAAAAAACTATTGATAAACAAAACCCGGTATGTTATACTTTATATAACGAACCGCTCGAAAGGAGAACAAAATGTTATATCCGCAACTCAACAAATACAGAGATCTTTACAACCTTAACGGAATATGGAATTTCAAAACCGTTTGCGAGGACTACGTCCCGACGGAAAAGGCAAAAGACACCTCTCTTATGGCAGTCCCCGCAAGCTATAACGATATAGTTACCTCCAAAGAGATAAGAGACCACGTCGGCAAGGTGCTTTACGAGACAGAGTTTTCTCTCCCCGTTTGCTCTGATAAGGTATATCATCTTCGCATCGGTGCCACCAGCCATCAGTGCGATATTTACCTCAACGGAATATTCGTTTGTCACGGAGTAAACGGATTTCTTCCGATAGATACCGAGCTTTGTGATATTCGTGAGAATAACCGCCTTTCGGTAGTCATAGATAACAGACTCACCTTTCAGACGCTCCCCGTCGGAAAGCTTGTGAACGGCAAGCAGGTAATAAATCACGATTTCTATAATTTCACGGGTATCCACCGCGATACGCTGATATATACCACCCCTAAAAACTACATACACGATATTGAGATAAAAACGGTAGTCGGTGGCGACTACTCGAAAATTTCGGTAATTACCGATGCGGAAAACGCACTCTTTACCGTAACGGACAGAGAGGGCAAAGTAGTTGCAAAGAGCCGTGAGACGACCTTCAAAATAGAAGAGCCGATCCTTTGGGATACCGAAAATCCATATCTTTACACGCTTACGGTCGAGACCGAGTGCGATAAGTACAGCGAGAGATTCGGTATCAGAAAGGTTGAAGCAACGGGAGACAGTCTCCTTCTTAACGGAAAGCCGCTTTATCTCAAGGGCTTTGGTATGCACGAGGACTTCTTCGTTCTCGGAAAGGGAAGCAGCTCGGCTGTCAATATCCGCAACTTTGAGCTTCTTAAATGGATAGGCGCAAACTCTATAAGAACGAGCCACTATCCGTACAGCGAGGAGATAATGTCTCTTGCCGATCAGTACGGAATAATGGTGATCGACGAGGTCCCCGCAGTCGGAATGGGCTGGTGGAACGATACCTTTACAGAGGACAGAGTAAACGATACCACCAAAGAGCTGCACAAGGATCTTCTCACTCAGCTCGTTGCAAGAGACAAAAATCACCCCTCGGTAATTATGTACTCGGTAGCAAACGAGGCGGCAACGCACGAGGAAAGATCGAGAGCGTATTTTGCCGACGTAGTCGCGCACACTCGCACGCTCACCGACCTTCCCATTACCATAATAGAGTTCACCAAGGCAGTTGATTCGCTCGTCGGCGATCTCGTTGACGTTATAGGAATAAACCGCTACTACGCTTGGTACGAGGAGCACGGAGATCTTTCCACGATCAGCGGAAAAATGACCTCCGAGATCGGCAGATGGCGCGCTAAATACTCAAAGCCCGTATTTGTTGCAGAGTTCGGCGCGGACACCATCGAGGGACTCCACTCGCTTCCGAGCGAAAGCTTTTCCGAGGAATTCCAGATGGAGCATCTCAGCGAAAACTGCAAGGCGTTCGATATGTGCGAGGGCGTTATAGGCGAGCACGTCTGGAACTTCGCCGATTTCAAGACTAAGCAGGGACTTACCCGCATAAGAGGAAACCGCAAGGGAGTCTTCACCAAGGAAAGACAGCCCAAGCTCGCGGCACATTTTCTGCGCGAGAGATGGACTAAAAAATAAAAACGGATAAGGTAAGATAAAATGTCAGAAGTAAAAAGAGGAAGATTTATAGTATTCGAGGGGCTGGACGGAAGCGGCAAGGGTACGCAGATACGCCTTCTCGAGAAAAAGCTGCAGGCAGAGGGCAGATCGGTAGTGATCACGGCAGAGCCGACCGAGACCACCGTGGGCGGAATAATAAGAGACGCTCTCGCGGGCGATCCGAAGCGTTCTCCGAGCGAGCTTGCCGCACTCTTTATGACCGATAGAGTACGTCACTGCGCAGATCCCAAAAAGGGAATCAAGGCGATGCTTGACTCGGGCAAGGACGTTATATGCGACAGATACTATTTCTCGTCGTTTGCATACCAGGGAATAGATACCGATCTTGACTGGGTGATGCACTCAAATCTTGATTGTCCCGAGATACTCACGCCCGACGTTTGCATTTTTCTGGACGTTGATCCCGACACCTGTATGGAGCGTATCGACTCTGCACGCGCCTTTACCGAAATATACGAAAAGGCGGACACCTTAAAGCGTATAAGAGCAAGATTTTTCGAGGTGTTTGATAAGCTTCGCGACAAAGAAAACATAAAAATAGTTAACGCAATAGGCGACGTGAATTCGATCGCTCTTGAAATAGGTGATATCGTTGACGCTCTTTGATCGAAAAGGAAACGTATGAAAAATACCGTAAATAAAAGATTTTTTATAAGATTTACCGCATCTCTTTTCGCAGTGCTTCTCGTACTTGCGTCATTTGTCGGCTGCGAGCGGGAAAAGGAGCCCGAGATATGGGTGCCGAGCGACGATCTGCCGCTTGAGGTCCACTTTATAGACGTCGGGCAGGGCGACAGTCAGCTTATAATCACCCCGACGGGCGACACTATTCTTATTGATGCGGGACTTCCCGAGGCGGGATATAAGGTCGTCAAATATCTTCAGGATATCGGAGTCGGAGATATAGATCTTTTCGTTGCCTCACACTATGACGGCGACCATATAGGCGGCAGCCACGACGTTTTCAACGAGTTTATTATCCACGCGGTTCTTATGCTCGACTGCGATAAGAATACATCGACCGCAAAGAGATTCAAAACCGACGTAAAAAGCGAGGGCAGCGAGATCATCTACGCCGTGCGCGGATACGAATTTTCGTACGGGAACGTTGAATTTCTCGTTATGTCTCCCGAAAAGATAACCGATGACGGCGGAAACGACGACAGTATAATCCTGCGTATGGAGTACGGTGAGTCAAGCTACCTCTTCACGGGCGACGCCGAAAAGAAATCGGAGCGTGCGGCAGTCGATTTTTACGGAGCGGACGGACTTTCCTCCGACGTTCTTAAGGTCGGTCACCACGGCTCCTACACCTCGTCCACGTCTGAGTTTCTGAATGCGGTTTCTCCCGAGATCGCGGTAATATCTTGCGGAAAGGGTAACAGCTACGGACATCCGCATACATCCACTATGAACCGCCTCAAGGTCAAGATCAAGGCGGAAAATATCCTGCGTATCGACATTATGGGAACGGTAGTCATAATGACTGACGGTAAGGAAATATACAGAGCGCAGGAATATTAAACAACCAGTACTACTAAAAATGCCGGTATGAAAACAACTGTATGGAGACAAGACTGATATGAAAAAAGTGCTACGTATAATATCTGTCATACTCGTGGTGACTATGATGATTACTGTATTTTGTGCATGTAAGGATTCAGAAAAAGAGGGACAGTCACCCCTTGACTCAATGACGGACAAGGAAAAAGCTCAATATATGTCTCAAAAATCGGACGAGTATTACGCAGAGCGCATGAAAACGCATTTGGTTGCCGAAACTAAGGTCTCAGGGAAACTGGGCGATGCCTTTATGGAAAACACGACGAAAATAACGGAAAACTTGATGTATGACAAGAGCGATCCTGAAGATTTTAACTATATTACATCCAGTGAAGTGTATTCTAAAAGCACAGTAGGCGGTGTTACCGTAACAAATGAATATGAGGTCACAGAAGCGTATTCGGATGACTATTATATTTACTCTTACGTAACAGACGATATTGCTAAAAATGTTTATCAGTATAGCGTATGCACTCGCAAGAATTTTGAAAACTATCTTGAGGCGCAGGAATATTTCGGACTTTCAGTTAACGAAAACGAAGATTTTGAGAGCGTGAGTGTTACTAAAGACGAAAAGTTTAACGCATATATCTTGGAATATTCCGAACCCACGGTTTCTCTTATGAGAAGAGTTAACCGATACATAGCTGTTTCGGAAAGCGGACTAATTTACGATGCTGATCTGAATGCTTTTAGCGTGATAATTACGGTAGATGCAGAAACTATGGCAATGACCTCTCGGGTTTGCAATATAGAGGCAAAAACGCTAAAAAATGAAAGCTACGCTCTCACATACGAGTTAAATATCGAAGAAAATTTCGTCAAAAGCTCCAATCTGGACGCCACACCTGAAAATCTTGAGCAGAATTACAGACTGAGTGATAATCTCATATTCCGTCAGATGGCGATTCTTGAGATGAAGAAGCTTGCGGCATCGGAAGACGTTTCGTTTGACATTAAAGCGGGAACGTATGAATGTTTTCGTATGTCGCCAGATATATACCCTCAAAGAGATAAACGAGAGACTCTCACTGTTAATTACGGAAAAAGAAACGGCAAATTTATGTACCGCTTAACGGATAGCACGCCGCTTGAGATACTGTATAATGGAACATACACATTTGTTCTTGATGGAGAAAAAAAGGTTTCAAGCAACTATACGAGTGAATTTGATGCTCGCAGTCTTATATATTCAATGGCTATTCAGCCACTTGCATTTGATGCGAATATGATATCTGGAGCGGATGTTGAGTATAACGATGGATACTATACGGCGTATATGTCCCCGGGACCTGCATACAATGAAGAGTTCCGCGCCAGACTCGGCGTTGGCGAAGAAGCTTTTAGTGTTCGTATCGTTGCCGTTTTTAAAGGTCTTGCAAGCGGAAATGAGTTTGTCTCGATGCGTTTGGAAGCTATAATGGATATCAGCGATCCTTACGATTATGTATGCTGTGGTATTGAGATATGTAACATAGCACCGGCAGATCTTCAGCGGGCAGAAGAATTTGAATAAAAAAATCTCCTCTTTTCAGAGGAGATTTTCTTTTATCCGTAGTTTATATCTTCTTCTGCTGTTTGCACCAGATGTACATAACGAGCTTGTGGGGAAGAAGCTTGGTGAAGAAAACCTGCACGCGTACCGAAAATCCGCAGATCGAAATATCCTTGCCCTTTTTCATGTCGCGTATTGCACGCGCAACGACGTCGGCAGACTCAAAATACTTGTTGTAATAAACGATAGTGTCGTCCTTTACCGCGTGGTTGAAGAACTCGGTCTTTACCCAGCCGGGGCAAACCGCCATGACCTTGATGCCGCGGCTTTTCAACTCTACGTTAAGCGCACGCGAGAAGCTGAGCACGAACGCCTTGGTCGCGCCGTAAACTCCTATGTAAGGAACGGGCTGGAACGCGGAGAGAGATCCGAGCTGATATATTCTCGAGCCCTTTGACATAAATGGGAGGGTTTTGTAGGTCATCTCGGCGAGGACGCGCGAGTTGAGAGTTATCATTCCCGCAATATCGGTATATTCGGTGTTTTCAAACGATGAGAATTTTCCGTATCCGCCCGCGTTTACGAGGACGGCAACCTCCGCTCCCGTTTCTTTAAGGAGTGCTTCATAGCTTTCGATATTTGCCTGAACGGTAAGATCGTACGCAAGCGGACGGATCTTTGCGCGGGTTAGTCCCGCAAGTGCTTCAAGACGCTCTTTTCTGCGCGCGATAACCCATATTTCGTCAAAGACCTCGTCTTTATCGAGCTGGAGAACGAAGTCCTTTCCCATTCCGGACGATGCGCCGGTCACAACTGCTATTTTCATAATTTCTAACCTTTCTTTATATAAATTTGATCAAGAATTTCTTCTGAGTATTTCAAAGCATATCACAGCGGACGCCGATGCGGCGGGGAGTGCCTCGCCAAAATCACGTCCGTATTCTATTCTTACCGTTTCGTCCGCACACGCAAGGATATTCTTCGATATTCCTCTGCGCTCACCTCCGATGACCGCCGCAAGCGGTCTTGAAAGGTCGGCGTCTGACAGAGAGACGGCGTTTTCCGTGTCGGTACAAACTATCTTGTATCCCGCTTTCTTAAGAGCATCCATTGACCTCTCGCCTATGGTGAGCACCTCTATAAGCTCGGACGAGCCCGCCGACGAACGACATACGTTTCCCGCTGACGAGAGCCAGTTGTGAGGCGGGAGGATAAGACCGTCCGCGCCCGAGGCGTAGGCGGCTCTGACCGAAAACGCAAAGTTGTATGGGTCCTCTATGCCGTCGAGAATAAGATAAAATCCGTTCTTTTTTAGCTGACTTGGAGAGATGAGCTCGGCGTAGCTTCTTTCGGTACAAACGGTTACTATTCCGCCGTGCGTCGTTCCCTCGCAGAGCGCGGAGATCTCGTCCGCCTGCGCGAAATACAGAGGAAAAGAAAGCTCGTGGCTCATTGCCTTTATATAAGAAAGATGCCGTGAGAGCTTCTGCTTTTTGTCCGTGTCGAAATACACGGCTTTTATTTTGCGATCCGAGCTTCCGTTTCGTATTGCCGAAACTACCGAGCGAAATGAGATCATTCCCTCGAAAAGCACGCAGCTTTCGGAGCTTTCACTTACGTTTATTTCCATATATCTTAAATTCCTTTTTTCTTTTGTTTATGAGCGTCTGCGCGTATCCTTCACGCGCGCCGCCGCTGACTACCGTGAGAGTATCCTTTCCGAGCGCTTTTGCCGCGATGCAGAATACTGCCACGCCGCAGGGAAGGGCTTTTGCGCGTTCCTTTGCTATCTTTTCTACGAGATCGCGAAGCTCGCCCGAGGCACTTTTCTGACATAGGTCCTCTATCTCGCAAAGCTTTAGGGTGTAGGGAAGAGTTGCACTGTCCGAACGGAGCGCCGATACGATATTTACCGTAGCACGGGCGCTGCCGCCGGTAAGGATCATTTCACCGCCGATCGGCATTTTGATCCTGTCGCCTATGGGAGACGTCTCGTCCCCCAGATGCTTTAGGAGCTTTGAAAGCTCGCTCGGAGTTATATAGTCACCCGAGACGAATTTTCTGTAATTTGCCACCGCACCGATGCTTAGCGAGATCTTGTCCGTTATATTTCCGTTTTCAAACGAAATAAACTCACAGCTTCCGCCGCCGAGGTCGGCAAGAACTCCGTTTTGAGGGCATCTGCCCGAGCAAAGCGCACCGATAAAGCAGATCTCGCCCTCGCGCTCTCCGCTGAGCAGATCTATTTTCATTTTGGTCGATCTTTCGGCGATCCTGAGTACGATCTCCCGGTTTTTCGCTTCCCTTATGCAGGCGGTCGCAAAAGCGTAAATATTTTGCCTTTTGCACCGATAAGCTCGCGCGTCGCGCTTTAAGGCGTTTACAGCGCAAACGAGAGTGCGTATTCCGTTACGGCTCAGATATCCGTCACTTACGTGCGCGGAAAGACGCGCATGTACGGTTTTGGAGTATATCGCCGTTTGGCTTTCTTTAGCATCAAATACGGTCATTTTTATCGTATTTGATCCGATATCGATAACTGCAAGTCTCATTTGCGCAAAAAGTTCCTTTCGGATAAACAAATATAGAGTCGCGACTCTGCATAACATATTATACAGTAAAAAAAGCAAAAGCGCAAGAGCTTTTTTGTATAAATATACTTTGGAGGTGTTTTTTTGCCATTTTTTGAAATGCTTGCTGAGATGCTTCTCACATTTTTGCGCGTTGACGATCCGTCCTGCTTTCCAACTCCTCTTTCCGCCGAGGAGGAGGCAGAATGTTTTCGCCGCATGAAAAAGGGGGACGACAGTGCTCGCGAAAAGCTGATACTTCACAACCTGCGCTTGGTTGCACATATCGTCAAAAAGTACTACCTTTCGGGTGTTGATCAAGAGGATCTTATATCGATAGGTACCATAGGACTTATAAAAGCAATAGATTCATTTAATATTGAAAACGGCACTCGCTTTGCAACTTATGCGGGAAAATGCTTACAAAATGAGATCCTTATGCACTTCCGTGCGCAGAAAAAACTGCAAAGCGAGGTCTCAATGAACGAAACGATAGACGTTGACAAGGACGGGAATCCTCTTACATACGTTGATATCATAAGCGTTGAGGACACTATTGCGGACGATCTTTTCGTGAAAATGAGCTCAAGCCGGGCAAAACGGATAATAAACACCCGCCTGACAGAGCGCGAGCGGGACATAATAAATATGCGCTACGGATTGCTCGGTGAAAAGGCGCTCACGCAAAGAGAGGTGGCGCGACGACTCGGAATATCGCGTTCGTACGTCAGCCGAATAGAAAAGACCGCGCTTGAAAAGATAGCCGAGCATTTAAGGTAGAATAAAAGACGCGTGCGGCGAATATATTTAGGAACAAAACAGATATTTTAAGGAGTACTAATTATGGAAAATTTTTCTTCGGAAAAGAGTGAAAACTGCACCGTTTATTCGCGCGTGTTTCAAAAGGGACGCGATATTATCGAGTGCTCGCGTGACTTTATTTTGCCCGATCTTTACGCAGACATCAAAAAGGTCATCAGTTCTTCGGGCAGTATCTATCCCGAGGAGTGCTTCGTTGAGGGAAATAAGGTGTGCGTCAGCGGCACGCTTACCGCCCGCATACTCTTTGCAGACGACGAGGGGGCTCTTCGCTCTGTAACCTTTACACAGGACTATTCGGGCGCGTTCTCGTTATCGGGCATTGAAAACGCAGACGAAATATCGGTGATCTGCTCCCCTGTGCTTGAGAGTGTTTCGGTCAAGACCGTAAACCCGAGAAAGGTGAGCGTGCGCGGACGTATAGACGCAGGAGTTAAGCTTTGGAAGAAAACGCCCTCATCACCCGATTCTCCCACGCTTGAGTGTGAGTGTGACGTAACGCCCGAGATAAGGACGAGTGAGATCTCGTGTATGGTACCGTTTTCAATAGAGCAGAGAGATCTTGATATGTCCGAAGATATTTCCTTTGACGGCGAAATAGACGAGATAATATACTGCAACGGCTCTGCAAAGGTGCATGAGAGCAGCTTTTCGGACGGTTCTGTACATGTCAGGGGATATGTAAATATCGACGCAGTTTGTTTGCTTGACAGTTCGGATATAGTTCATATATCTAAAATGATACCTTTCTCAAATTCTTTAACTATTGACTCTTCTATAGGCGAGCCGAGCGTGCTTTGTGCACTTCCGTACATACGCTCCCTTGAGTGTGAAACGTCCGAAACCGACGACAGCAAGATAGAGATCGATATCGAGTACGCGCTGATAGTCAACGGAGCGTTTAACGTCGGTTGCAGTTACGTTTGCGATGCGTATATGCCATCTTACGAATTTGAGATCGAAAGTGAAACGGTAGGATTTTCGAGCGCTCCCCAAAAAAGTATGAAAAATATCAAGGTAAAAGCTTGTTCGGATAGCGCTCTGCCCGAGGGCAGTAAGGTGATGCTTGCAAACGTACAGGCGCAGATAGAATCCACTACCCACGAAGAGGATAAAAAGAGCGCGATCGGAAGCTCGTTTGTGAATATCGTTTATAAAAACACAGACGGCACGCTGTCCTCTCTCGGCCTTTCCGAGGACTTTGAGATCGACCTTGACGATATAAGCGACTTTGACGAATACGTATTTTTGATCCAGACGTCGCCCGCAAGTGTGAAAAACGATCAGAACGGCGTGTGCGCAGAATACGAGCTTGAGGTAAATATTATCGCGTGGAAGAATGGCAGCGGTGAAATGATACGTGCTTCCCGCGTTATTTCTCCCGAGACGGCAGATAACAAAAAGCCGTTTACCATTTATTATCCGTCAAAGGATGAATCTCTCTGGGACGTCGGCAAGAAATATAACGTGACAGTTTCCTCGATAGTTGCGGCAAATCCCGAATGTGAGGATGCCGAAATTTTACCAAACGTCATTTTAATACCGCGTTTGCGTACGGGTGTTAAAAAATAAATTCATTTTTTAACTTTTGCGGAATTAAGTAAAACGATATGAAGATATTACAAGGCATAAAAAACTTCAAACTCCGCAAATTATAAACGTATAGAATCAGCGCGGAGAAAACGCCTTGCGGCTTAATTTATAGATTTTGAAAGTAAAGGTAAAAGGAAAAAAGAGGAAAACAGACAATGCGGAAAAATAAAAAAGGCGGGACTCGTGGGAAGCGCTTTCTGTGCCTGCTTTTCGCCGCCCTCACACTTTTGTCACCTATGAGCGCACCGCAGAAAATATCGGCGCACGAGGTGATGGCGCATCAGCGCGAGGTGCTCGTGGGTGGAGACGTTTTCGGCACCCGTATTGACACCAGAGGAGTTCTCGTTGTCGGAGTTACCGGAGTCACGAGTGAAAATAAGGAGCTTTTTCCCGCACGGGATGCGGGTATATGCTCGAAGGATATAATAAACACCGTAAACGGTAAAGAGGTAAGCGGTAGTGAGGAGCTCGTGTCACTTATAAATGAAAGTGAAGGAAAAGCGACCGAGATCGGATTTTTGAGAGACGGCAAGGAGATGAGCGTAACGCTCTCTCCCGTAAGGTCGGATTCGGACGGAATATACCGAGCGGGACTCTGGGTGAGAGACTCGCTTGCGGGAATCGGAACGGTCACGTTTATAATACCGGAAACGAGCGAGTTTGCGGGACTCGGGCACGGAATGTGTGACAGCGATACGGGAGTTATAATGCCGGTGAAAACGGGAAGCGTGTTCGGCGTACGTTTGGGCGAGATAAAAAGATCGGACAGCGGAGCACCCGGCGAGCTGCGGGGACGGCTTGACGGCGCTCAGATCGGAGAGATAACGAAAAACACCCCGAGCGGAGTGTACGGAAGAATAAATCTGCCAACCGAGCGTAGAAGGGCAGAGCTTTGCGATAAAAACGAGGTGAAGACGGGCGACGTCAGCGTTATATGTACGCTTGATGAAAGCGGTCCGAGGGAATACGCGGCGACAATAGAGCGGATATGCGATGCCGACGGTGAGACGAAAAATTTTATCATAAAGATAACCGACAGCGAGCTTCTCTCTAAAACGGGAGGAATAGTGCAGGGAATGAGTGGAAGTCCCATTCTCCAAAACGGCAAGCTGGTCGGCGCGATCACTCACGTGCTTATAGACGATCCCACGAAGGGCTACGGCATATTTGCCGAGAATATGCTCGAAAATATGGCGATGCCGATAGAAGAATAGGAAAAAGGCAATATCCGAGCGGATATTGCCTTTTTGTTATTTCCACCTGCTCGGCGGTACGCCGCAGATCTCCTTGAATACCTTGCTGAAATAATAAACGTCAGAAAAATTGCAGATCTCGGCAACCTCGCTTACCGAGTATCCGCCGAGCGAAAGAAGCTCGCAGGCGTGATTTATTTTAAGCTGAATTATATATTTTTTCGGAGGAAGTCCGAATTTTTCCTTGAATATACGCTTCAAATAAGACTCGCTTATCGAGCAGATAGCCGCGAGCTCGGAAACCTCGAAGCTTTTTGTGAGAAAGTCGCGGCGGATCGCGTTTACCGCGGGCTCTATTTTCTCAAATCGGCTTGCGGGAATGTAATTACTTTTTTGAAGCTCGGCAAATATTTTGTAGAGCAGAGAAATGCATTCGAAATAATACCCGTCTCCTCGGCTCACCCAAACGGCAAATAATTTTCTGAAAAGACCTGATATATATTCTTTTTTTGTGGCGTCTATTACAAAAGCTCTGCTCGATATCGGACGGTCGGTTTTGAAGAATACGTCTATGCATTCCGCCGCCTCTATCTTTTCGACCTCGTAGGTGTCGAAATTTCCTTCTGGGAGAAAACGCACGCTGTTTGCTCCGATGTTAAAGCGTTGATCGCCGAATTTTACGTTAATATTGCCCGAAAACTGAAAAATAAGCTCGTTTGATTTGAGATCCGCTCGGAACTTGGTAACTCGGTCGGGGTGCTTTTCCTTGCCCACCGATATTACGCGTACTATTTCGGTTATTATAAAATCCTTTTCCATAATTATCACCAAGACCATTATACCCCTTTGAAATCAAAAAATCAATTACCTTTTGTATTTTTTGTGCCGAAAAATACAAAAATATCTTCCCCTGCATTTTTTAAGACCTTTTTGTGTGATATAATCTGCTCGAAAATAAATGCCAAAGGAGATTTTTATGAACGAAAGAGTAATAAGTCTTGCAAAGCTTTCAAGAGAAAGAGATCTTTATGAGCCCTCTGTCAAGGTGGACTACGATCCTATTGACTTAGCTCTTAACGAGCCGATGTTTAATGCCAAGAGAATAATAGAGTATATTCTCGCTCAAAAGGTCTATATCACCGACGACAACAGATATACGGGTATGCTTCGTTTCAGAGGCGATGTCGGAGTTCCCGCCGATCTTTTCCACAGAATAGGTCATAAGCATTTCAGCGAAGCGTGGAATAATTTTTATGCGCCAAACTATATTGATAATCTCGTCGTGTTCGAATGGATACATTCCTCTCCCGACTACGCTTATATAATTGAAAACGGAATAGAGGGTAGTCTTGGAAAGATAGCCTACTATAAAGAGCAGTACCGCTTTGACAAAGAACGCTACGAATATCTTGAAGGCGTAGAGCACGTTTGCAGAGGACTTATCAAATGGTCTGAAAAGTGTGCAAGGGCGCACGAGGATGCCGCACTTGACTGCACCGACGAGAAGAGAAAAGCAGAGCTGTTAAAGCTTGCCGAGATCTGCCGCAGAGTTCCGAGAACTCCCGCCAAAACCTTCTACGAGGGGCTTCAAGCAATAATATTCTGCTTCCAGTTTCTTCCCGATAGCGTCGGAACTATCGACAGAACGCTCTTAAAGCTGTATGAAAAGGATATAAAAGAGGGCGTTATAACGAGAGAAGCGGCGAAGGAGCTTATGGGCGAGTTCCTCGTGCACCTCAGTAACCATACGCCGCCGACAAACGTGCACGCCAATCGCACCGCCGAGTGCCATTTCGCTATCGGCGGATACACCGATAAGGGAGAGGATGGTTTCAGTGATCTTTCCCGACTCATTGTGGAAGCGCTTATGGAGCTTGATATCCGCCGTCCTTCCATTTCGCTCAGATGGACTAAAAAGACTCCCTTCGAGGTTCTTAAATTTATGCTCGAATGTGAAAGAAACGATAAAAACAAGCGTTTTGCCTTCGTAAACGACGAGCCGAGAATAAAAGCGCTTATGAATATCTGCGGATATAATTTCAGTGATGCGGTCAGATATACTATGTGCGGTTGTAACGAGCCTGCTTTCCCGGGCGCGGTATTTATGGCAGGTCTTACCTTCAACGTGGCAAGATCACTGACAAACGCTCTTTATAACAGAAGCGAGGAGCTCGTTTCCTGTAAGACCTTTGAGGAGTTTTACGCTATCTATCGCGAGGAGCTTAAAAAGGACCTTGATATTGTACTTGACTATCACGACAAGTTCTGTGATATGAGAGCAAAGGATATAAACGTGCTCAGTGCATTTTTGCTGGAAGGGTGCATAGAAAGCGCGAAGAGTCCTACCCGTCACGGCTGTAAAAATGCGTTTGGCGGTATGGAGGCTATGGGCATAACCTGCGTTATCGACTCGCTTTCGATGATAAAGCAGTTCGTATTCGATGAAAAGCGTACCGATATGGCGCACCTTATAGAAACTCTCAAAAACAACTGGCGAAACGATCCCGATCTGCGTACCGAGATACTCAAAAAAGGAAGATTTTTCGGAAATAACGATCCGCTTTCTGACGAAATATCCTGCCTTTTTACCACCGAGCTTTATAATATAACAAAGGACAGAAAGCTTCGTAACGGCGCAAATATTCTTTTTGGAACTCTTGCGGGATATAACCCCCACCACATGGTATATGCCGCACAGACTGCGGCTACTCCCGACGGTCGATATGACGGCGACGGCTTTATGGTCGGCGTTGGTCAGAGTAGCGGCAAGGACAGAAAGGGACTTTTGCCTCTCATGCGCTCGGTCGCTCAAATGGATCCCTGCGGAATACTTTGCGGAGCGTTCGTCTGCAATATGATGATAGACGGAGCACTTATGAAAAACGACGAGTATTTTGATAAGGTCTGTCTTATGATACAGGAATATTTCCGACTCGGAGGACTTCAGCTTCAGCTTAATTACGTTACGAAGGAAGAACTGCTCGAAGCGAGAAAAGCACCCGAAAATTATCGCAGTCTTAAAGTTCGTGTTTCGGGATATTCGGATAACTTCGTAGACCTTGCCGAGCAGCATCAGATTGAAATACTTGACAGAACGGTGCAGAGCTGACTATGGAAAAGGGAGGAGTAATATTTAATATTGAGCACTCGTCCTTCGTTGACGGGCCCGGGATACGAACTACCGTCTTTTTCAAGGGGTGTAATCTCAGGTGCGCATGGTGTCATAATCCCGAAAGCCAGAGCTTTTTACCTCAGATGATGATATATAAGGAAAAGTGCGTATCCTGCGGAAGATGCAAGGAAAAGTGCCCGAGCGGTCTTGAAAATTGTACGCTTTGCGGTGCCTGTGCGCTTTACTGCCCCGCAGATGCAAGACGTATCAAGGGCAAAAATTATACCGTAGAAGAGGTACTTGATGAACTTCTTTCGGACGCGCCCTTCTATGAAAGCTCGGGCGGCGGAGCTACCTTTTCGGGCGGAGAATGTATGCTTCAAATAGATTTTCTTGCCGAAATGCTTAAAAAATGCAAGGAGAATTCCATTCATACCGCAGTCGATACCGCAGGACACGTTCCTTATGAGAGCTTTGAAAAAATACTTGATCTCACCGATATTTTTTTGTATGACGTAAAATGCTTTGACAGTGAAAAGCACAAAAAATATACCGGAGTCGGAAATGAGCTCATACTCGAAAACCTTGCAAAGCTTCTGCGTACGGGAAAGCGGATATGGGTGAGAATACCGATAATTACGGGCGTAAATGACAGTGTGGACGAAATGCTTGCCATTAAGAATTTTTTTGACGAGCGCGGTCACCCTGAAAAGATCGAGCTTCTTCCGTATCACTCGATGGGCGAGCACAAATACGCGGCTATCGGAAGAAAGGCGCATATCTTTTCGGTTCCGAGCGAAGAAAAAATGGCAGAGCTTAAAAGAGTTTTTTCATAAACAAAAGGCAATATCCGAGACGGATATTGCCTTGATTTTATTTTTCTGTTACTCCGCAGCATTTCATAAGCGTTCTGTACAGAGTAAGCTCGTAATCGGGAGTATAGGGATTTTCTCTTTCGCCCCGTATCTCTGCGGCAAAAGAGGAAAACATCTCGCCGTATCTGTCGTAAACCGCGGTGGTGTGCGTCTCGGGGACGGTCACCCAAGCATCCGAGTAGGTTTCGTAAACGTCGGTGCAGAGCTGACTGTTGTCGTGACTGTCGGTGGCATTCCGCTCGATCGGTCTTATCTCCAATGTGCCCTTGGTGCCGCAGACCACAAACTGACGTCTTACGAATCCTCCGCGTTCAAGAGCACACGTTTTTACCGTCGATACGCCGTTTTTATATATCAGAGCCGCAAGACCGAGGTCTTTTGAATTTACTCCTTCGTATCCCGTGCTCGCGTTTAGAGGTACTACCTCTTCGGGTATGCCCTGAACTTGCAGTATCATATCGATAAGGTGGCAACCGAGATTATACATCATACCGCCGGGAAGCTCTCCGAGCCACTCTCGTATCTCGCGCGAGCTGTAACAGCTCATCTGTGCATCTATACTGAACACGTCGCCGACATCTCCGCGGCGTACCTTTTCAAGCAGCTCGACGAAGGCAGGATTGTAGCGGTACATATATCCGAGATGAAAGACCTTTCCGCTCTTTTTGACCGCCTCGATCAGCTTTTCAAATTCCTCGGGATCGCTACCGCCCGGCTTGTCCATATAGACGTGAAGTCCCTTTTCTACCGCCATAAGCGCGTATTTTGACAGATTTTTTTCTGAAACGTCGATAGCTACCGCGTCAAGATCGGGAATATCGAATATTTCATCGACCGTGTGAGTTATCTCGCTTTTTTTGTGTCTGTAAAACGGCACGCTTTCTTTTTGCTCGTCCTCGGGGACGGCAAAGCCGACGAAATCAAAAATATCGCTTTGCTTTAAGATTGTTTTATAGCTTGCGGGCGCGTGAAGATGCGCCGCACCTATCTGTGCAATTTTGATCTTTTTCATATATACGACCTCGCTTTCGGTGTTTTAATTATAGCTTCTCAAAGAAAAAAAGTCAATATTTCGCAGGCGATACGCCGAATTTCTTCTTGAACTCTCTTGAAAAATGACACGGCTCGGCATAACCGCACATATATGCTATATCGCTTATCTGAAACTGCCCCGAACGAAGAAGCTGAGCGGCGTAATCAAGTCGCCGCGATATGATATACTCCCTCGGAGAGACACCGAACTTGGCCAAAAATATTTTTCTGAAATAGACCTCGCTGACAGAGCAGAGTGCCGCAAGTGATGCAACCGATATTTCGGGATCGGTAAAGTCGGACGATATTTTCTTTACTGCGGGACCGATAATTTCGAGCTTTGCATCGGGCAGATAGCTTTTTTTGTACTCGTTCTGTATTTCAAGCAATATGCCATACAGGCATCTGCGGATAAAAACGTGGCTCGTATCCGACTGCTGTTTCCATTTTCGCGAGGCATCTCTGAAATCCTTAAGTACCGCTTCGTAATTCCTCACGGACATTGAAAACGGCTTCGTATCCGATATGTTTGCATCGAAATTTATGGCGTAGCAACCGCCCAAGGTCAAGTCCCTTACGGTGTAGGACGAACCCTTCGGCAGATAAAAAATCTCCCCGCCCCTCGTGCTTAAAACGCGACCGTCCGAAAAGTAGTAATCCTTTTCGGAATCTGCGTCGTTGAGAACGAGTCCGTGGAACGGACGGTTGTTGTGTACGGGATTTCCCGTTCCTGCGGGAACGTATATAGCAAGCGCTATTTTGGATATGACTATGTCGTTTAAGCTTTTGAACATATTATCACCTCGCATTTATTATACAATACTGTTTCGATTTGGTCAAGTGTTTCGGTTTGTTAATTTACAAATCATCCAATAAAACGTATAATGAAGCCGGAGGTGTTGATATGAAATACGTTAAACACTGTGACTACGATTATATAATCAATAAATACCACGATACAAAAAAGCCCTTTAATCCGCACGCGCGCTTTATCCGTCACGACGAGATATTTGATGCAAATACCGGAATGCAGGGCGACGATATTATAAAAGGTATAAACGAGCAGGACGAGAAAATAATAGGGCTTCCTCACTCGGTTCGTAAGGCAAAAGCACTCGATTATGTTTTGAAAAACACGAGAATATCCTGCGACAACCGCGATATTTTTCCCGCAGTCAATATGGTTGACCGCCCGCTTGCCAGAACGGTTGTCGGTAAATGGAGATGGTGGGTATTCAATAAAGATATTCCCGACGTAGAGAAAAAGCGCGCGCAGCTCGAGCGCGACGGCATAGTTACGATATGGCCGGACTACGATCATAGCGTACCCGTATGGAGCCGTCTCTTCTCACTCGGATTTCCGGGGATAGTCGAGGAGAGCGAAAAGATCAGATACTCCAAAGAGAGAAACGCCGACGAGGACGCTTTCTTTGAGGGCATAAAGCTCAGCTACGAGGCGGTGATCTCCTTCATCGGTCGCCTTGAAGAGCTTGCGAAAAACACAAGCGGCTCGGAAAAGATGGCAAAGGCGCTCGGAAATATAAAGAAAAATCCCCCGAAGACCTTTTACGAGGCGCTTCTGCTCTCGTATATCTATTTTATCGTGAGCGAGCACGTTGATAACTTGCAGGTGCGCTCTCTTTCGGGATTTGATAAGGAATTTTACGGATTTTACAAAAACGATCTTGCAAACGGCGTAAGCGAGGACGAAATAAGACACGATCTTGCTTATTACTTTTTGCAGTTCACCGCCATAGGCAACTACTGGAATCAGCCGCTGTATCTCGGCGGCGAGTATGCCGACGGCTCGACCGTTATAAACGAGCTTTCCTATCTGGTGCTCGACGTTTACAACGAGATGAATATATACTGCCCGAAGATCCAGATCAAGGTGTCCGAATCTACTCCGAAAGACATTCTTATGAAGGCACTCGATATGATCCGAAGCGGTAGAAGCAGTATCGTTTTCGTCTCGGACGCCACTATAAGAAGAGCTCTTGAAAGAGTTGGGGCGACTAAGGACGAGGCGAGAGAGTGTCACATTACGGGATGTTACGAATATTCGCCGCAGAGCTCGTACGACGCGGGAATGAACTATATAAATATGATGAAGCCGCTCGAATACGCTCTGCACGAGGGATGCGACGGCGTTACGGGTGTCTTTTCGGGAAGTGAGAGTCCTGCGCTCTGTGAATACAAGAAATTTGAGGACCTTTACTCCGAATATAAAAGACAGCTTCTCGTGCTCATAGATGCTGTCGTCGAAACTGTCAACGGCTTTGAAAAGTATCTTTGCCATATAAATCCGCTTTCTTTGCTTTCGGGCACCTTCCCGAGCGCGCTTGAAAAAGCAAAGGACGCTATCGGAGGCGGCGGAGTGTGCAACAATTCTATTGCTCTATTCGGATATATTGCCGATATTACCGACTCTCTTATGATGATAAAAAAATACGTCTATGAGAAAAACGAGCTTACTCTCGAAGAGTTTGTGAAAATTCTCGACAGTAACTACGAGGGCAATGAGAATTTCCGCAAAAAGCTTCTTCTTGACCGTGAAAAGTACGGAAATAACAAGGAACGTCCCGATGCTATCGCAGTCGATCTCGTAAACTTTATTACCGAAAATCTTTGCGGCAGACCGAACGCGCGAGAAGGAGAATGGAACTGCGGATTCCACGTTTCGCGTATGTCCTACATTCAGGGCAAGGCGACTGCATCGTCGCCTAACGGACGCCTTCTCGGACAGGAGCTTTCCAAAAACGTTTCGGCAAGCATGGGACAAAACAGAGAGGGCGCGACCGCTGCTGTTCTTTCGGCGACTAAGATCGATGCATCGTCCTTTATATGCAGTGCGGCGCTCGACCTCGGACTCCTTCCGTCTGCCGTCAAGGGTGATGACGGACTTGAATCTATGTACGCTCTGCTTATGACCTTCGTGCGCCGAGGCGGTCACGCGATGCAGATAAATGTCTTTGATGCCGACACTCTGCGCGATGCGCAGGCGAATCCCGACAAATACAGAGATCTTCAGATCCGTGTCGCGGGATGGAACGTGCTTTGGAATAATATAAACAAGGAAGAGCAGGACGGCTTTATCCGTCAGGCAGAGGCGCTGGTATAATGAAAGCAACGATATTTGAAATCAAACGCTTTGCCGTCCACGACGGCGACGGAATCAGAACTACAGTGTTCTTAAAGGGATGCCCGCTGAAATGCGTCTGGTGTCACAATCCCGAGGGAATATCCCCCGAGGTGCAGTCCGCGTTTTTTGCACACAAGTGTATATCGTGCGGAGAATGTCAAAAGGAAAATTTTGACGCTTCAAACTGTCTCGGAGAGGCGAGAGTTATATACGGCAGGGAAGTAAGCGTCGAGGAGCTTCTTCCGACACTGCTCGAGGATAAGGATTTTTACGAAAGCTCGGGCGGCGGCGTTACTCTTTCGGGCGGAGAGTGTCTTATGCAGGCGGATTTCTGCGCCGAGCTTCTTAAAAAGCTCAAAGAAAACGGTATAAGCACCGCAGTTGATACCTGCGGATTCGTGTCGAAAAACGCGCTTGATAAGGTGATACCTTATACCGACGTTTTCCTCTACGACGTAAAGGCGATAGACGAGGACACTCATATAAAATGCACGGGAGTGTCAAATAAGATCATTCTCGAAAATCTGAAATATCTCGATTCGCTCGGATGCAAGATCGAGATAAGATATCCCTTTGTTCCCGACTACAACGACGGCGAGGTAGAGAAGATAGCAGAGTTTTTGTCAAAGCTTAAAAATATCACGAAAATACGCGTTCTTGCATATCACAACTATGCCGGCTCGAAATACGAGGCGCTCGGTATGGAAAACACTCTGCCGAAAAAGCTTCCGAGTGACGAGGAAATGAAAAAAGCAAGGGAAACGATGAAGAAAATCACAAAGCTTACGGTCACGCATTAAGATTTTTTCGGCTGTATAAAGAAATTTGAGAGCAGATAAAAAACGGATCCTCAGAAAGAGAATCCGTTTTTTTTGAAAAAAGTCGAAATTCCTTATAGATTAGGGAAAATGATTTGAAAAAAATGCGATTTGTACCGTAAAACCCTTGCAAAAATATTTTTTGTGCTATAATCCTATTTAAGGCGAAAGCCGAATTAAAACTCATTATACGGAGGAAAACAAAATGAAAAAACTTTCACTTCTTATCGTACTTGCTATGATCGTTACGGTCGGCGGCGTTTATGCTACTTGGAACTATGCTGAAACCGCAATGCAGGATGTAACCCACGACTTCAAAAACCTCGGTATTACGGACGTTGATACCAAGACCGTTTCGGGTAGTATCGCAGTAACCGACACCCTTATTCTCAAGATAGACGACGAGGGCAACTTTACTCCCGGATGGGACTCTGACGTAAACTCATCTAACGCAGGCAACCTTCAGATGATATTCACCCCTAACCCCGGTGCAAACGACACTACCTTCACCTACACCGTGACCATCAAGAAAAACACCTATACTCCCGAAAGCGGACAGGCGGTTGGCATTTTCGAGGTTAACGGCGATGCAAGCGCAGAAACCGGTGAGGTAACCGTACTTACCGGAACCTTCAACTATACGCACGGACAGTCCGAGCTCTGCAAGGCAGTTATCACCCTTGACGATATCAAGACAAAACTCGTCCCCAACGATGCTATTACCCTTCCTACCATAAACGATTACACGAGCTACTCGGCTGCTCTTGCAGAGGTTGAGCTTACCCTTACTATCGTAGAAAATCCGTAATTAAAAAACAACTGTTTTGCGCGTGATTTGCACACGCAATATAAGAGGACTTTGTAAATGACGGCGTATGAGATTTACGTTTTCGTCCTTTGCTTTATCGTTTTCTCGATATTTACGGTGCTTTTTTCAGTGCTCATAACCTCGCTCGTGCGATCTTATTTGCGCCTTGTAAGCTTGGGTGCGGAGGATGAAAAAATAAAAATTGAATATGAAAAAGAAGCGCGCAAAAACAAACGTGCATCGGCGGTGGCCGGCTGTATAAGCTGGATCGTTACGATCGCTATCGTGGTTGCCACCTTGGTGTCTTTTTCCGTGTCGCTTTTTGTCGGTGCGAAAAATGAGAGCCAGGTCGGGAACGTTCCCGAGCTTAAGGTCGTAAAAAGCTCGTCAATGTCTTATAAGAACGCCAAAAACAGCTATCTTTTTGAAAATTCTCTTAACGACCAGATAGCGATGTTTGACCTTATCGTTCTTCACTGCGTGCCGGATGAAAATGATATCGAGCTTTACGATATCGTTGCTTACGAGCGCGACGGAGACCTTATTCTTCACAGAATAGTCGGAATAGAGGAACCGAGCGACAAGCATCCCGAGGCGAGATATTTTCTCCTTCAGGGAGACGCGGTCGATTATCACGACAAATTTCCCGTTCTGTATCAGGACATCAGAGGAATCTACGAGGGCGAGAAAATACCGTTTATCGGAAGCTTTTTCGCTTTTATGCAGTCTCCCGCAGGACTTCTTTGCGTAATTCTGATATTGTTTGCGGTAATAATAACACCCATTGCCGAAAATAAGATCAAAAAGGAAAAGGACGCTCGCTACGCTCTTATTTGTCCCGCTGTCGATAACGTCGATGCTTTGCCCAAGGAGGCAGGTACCGATAACGCGGATGTGAATAATGATGCTTTGCCCGAAGAGGTGAGCACCGATGAATAGAGCTCTTAAGATCGTGCTGCCGATTTTTCTCGTTTTTTGCGTTCTGACAGTCGGCGGTACGTACGCGACGTGGCGATACGCGCTCACTCCCGCTTCAAGCGCAAGCGAAAGATTTGATTTTGAGCTTGGCGACTTTCTGTGGGAGGGTTCCGGATCGCTTCCTACCGAGGACGAAATAGGTCAGAACCACGTTTCGCTTATCGACCAGATAATAAACCATCCCGAGCACGGACTGAATGCTTCGGGCTCGTATCTTAACGATCAGATCGCAGACAGAAAGTCGGGAGGACTCGGATGGAGAGGCGGACGCGACACGCTCGGAAGTATGGCGGTAACGCAGAGCGACGAGCTGGAGGAGATCTTCGGTCTTAACGCGGCACAGCTTGATTTTCTTATCAAGTTCGAAAGCAGTACACGTTACTATCTCTTCACAACCGGCGTTGATCTCGGAGAGCGCGGAGCGTGCAGCATATTCGGAACCAATACGAAGGCGGGCTCACCCACCGTTCCGCTTGGTGAAAATGTTTATCCTATATACAGAACGACCGTTGATTATATAGACGGTACGTGGACGGCAACGACTACTGTTGAAGGATATGCAAAATCCGCGTGGTACGAGGAGAGCCGTTCGAATGCAAACGCTACTCAGATACCATCGTTTGATCCGGATACCTTCATTGAGGGTAAACTTCAATAAAACCTAAAAAACAGACCTTCGGGTCTGTTTTTTGTTTGCCTTGACAAACAAGTTGCGCTACATTATAATATAAATATAAACATCAAACCGCGAAAGGAAAATAAGATGCCTAAATTTTTTCTTCCAAACGAGCTTTTCGGAGAAGAGCTCGTCACCTTTGACGGTCAGACCGCGCGTCACGTTGCGTATTCGCTCCGTATGGCAGTGGGCGACTCTATTACTCTTTGCGATATGTCGGGCAATAAGTACGACTGCATTATAGAATCCTTTACGAAAGAGAGCGTCACCGTGCGCGTTCTTTCAAGCGGAGTGGCACAGGGTGAGCCGCCTTGTAAAATAGTGCTTTTTCAGGCGCTTGCCAAGGGCGAAAAGATGGATCTTATCGTTCAGAAGGCAACCGAGCTCGGCGTGTGTGAGATAGTACCCTTCGAGAGCCGAAACTGTATAGTAAAAAGCGATAAAAAGGGAGACGTTGCCAAGGCGGAGCGCAGAAGAAAGATCGCTGCCGACGCGGCAGGGCAATGCGGACGCGGAAGAATCCCGAATATCTCCGAAACGCTTACCTTTAAGCAGGCGCTTGAAAAGCTCGCCGCGTGCGAGACGGCTTTCGTTTGCTACGAAGGGGAGGGAACCTTGCCTCTGAAAGAGCTTCTTCCCGACCGCGTTCCCGAAACGCTCGGATTTATGATAGGACCGGAGGGCGGCTTCGATAAGAGCGAGATCGCTATGGCAAAACAGCTCGGCGTTTCCCTGGCGGGACTCGGAGAGCGCATACTCCGAACCGAAACGGCGTCTCTTTTCGTGCTTTCCGCTCTGTCTTTTCACTATGAAGGGTAAAAAATAAGTAATTATTTGGCATTTTGACGATAACTATAATAAAAATGCACAATTTTAGCACTCATTTTTTGAAAAAAATAAAAAATCTTTCAAAAAACTATTGAAATTTCACAAAAAGTAGTGTAAAATATTGTAGTATCTCACAATAGTGTAAAGTGAAATTTGGCGTAAGAATATGCCGAAAAGGTTTTATTTACGCTCTTTTTTGCTGATTTGAGGAAAAATCACTATATAAAATTCACAAAGCCGTCAAAATAACGGCACGGAGGTTAAAATGTCAAACAGACTGTTCCAGGGAATTATTTATCAGATGAAGGACGCAGTCGATCGCGTTATCGGCGTTATCGACGAAACGGGTGTCGTCACCTGTTGCAGCGAGCTCGTCAAGATAGGAGAGATCAGACAGGGAGTTCGTGAGGAGATGTCCTATATGTCTGACGTTGTGGTAGTAGGCGGATACACCTACCGTGCGCTCAGCACTACCACGAAAAGTGATTACATAGTTTTCGTTGAAGGTGAAGACAGAACTGCGGAACAGCTTTCTATGATGCTGACGATATCGCTCAGCAATATAAAAAATTTCTACGACGAAAAGCACGACAAGAGCTCTTTCGTCAAGAACATAATACTTGACAACATACTCCCGAGTGACATTTATCTCAAATCAAAGGAGCTTCATTTCGCAAGTGACGTTCCGAGAGTCGTTTTTCTTATCAAGTTCGGCTCGAAGAACGAGATAATCCCCTATGATATTATGCAGAACCTTTTCCCCGGAAAGGCAAAGGATTTCGTTATCAACGTAGGCGAAAACGATACCGTTCTCGTCAAGGAGGTAAAGTCCTCGGACGACGTTAAGGAGATCGAAAAGGTGGCACGCTCGATAGCGGACACCATTTCCGCAGAGTTCTACATCAAGGTTTCCATCGGTATCGGAACGGTGGTTGAAAATCTCAAGGATCTTGCCCGTTCTTATAAGGAGGCGCAGGTAGCGCTTGAGGTCGGCAAGGTATTTGATACCGAAAAGTCGATAATCAGCTACGAGGATCTCGGTATCGGCCGTCTTATCTATCAGCTTCCCACCACTCTTTGCGAGATGTTCCTTTCCGAAGTATTCAAGAAAGGACCGCTCGAGTCTCTTGACAGAGAAACGCTTATGACCATTCAGGCGTTCTTTGAGAACAACCTCAACGTTTCCGAGACCTCGAGAAAGCTTTTCGTACATAGAAACACACTGGTTTACCGCCTTGAAAAGATACGCAAGCTCACGGGTCTCGACCTTCGTGAGTTTGAGCACGCAATAACCTTCAAGGTTGCTTTGATGGTAAAGAAGTATCTCAGCTCCAAGCCGTCCAAGTACTAATATTCAAAACACCGAATTTCAGCTTGTGCTATCCCATAAATTGTCTTTGAGATGCTCAAGCTGAGATTTATTCTCAAAAGCCGAGAGGACTGCGCAGATGATAGAATTTCTTAACGTAGTTAAAAAATATCCCAACGGAGCCGTTGCTGTAAACGATATCAGCTTCACCGTAAACGACGGCGAGATCGTTTTTATACACGGCAGAACCGACTCGGGCAAGACTACTCTCCGAAAGCTTATGCTTATCGAGGAGAAGATGACGTCGGGCAACATATATTTTGACAATATTCCGCTGAGCGGCATAAGTGACAGAAACGTATATAAGCACCGCAGAAAGATCGGAGTTATCTTCCGCGAGTCACGTCTTTTCGTAAACAAGACCGTTTATGAAAACATTGCTTTTGCACTGCGTGCGCTCGAGTGTCCCGAGGGCGAGATACCGAAAAGGTGCGCCGTTCTTTTGAAGCTCGTAGGTCTTGAAGGACTTGAGAAAAAATATCCCGACACTCTCACGGGCGCACAGAGACAGCGTGCCGAGATAGCGCGTGCTATGGCGTCAAATCCGAAGGTGATAATGGCAGACGAGCCGACCGCATCTCTCGATCACGAGGCGGGACTTGATATACTCAACCTTTTAATGAGTATCAACGAGCGCGGCAAGACGGTTATAATCTTCACCAAGGACGAGGAGCTTGCAAAGCAGTACCGCAAGAGAATGATAACGCTCGACTTCGGTAAAGTAGTCAGCGACGAAAGTGCCGTGGTATCGGAGTCGGCGGAGATACGTCTTCCCGAAGCTTCCGAACAAGCGGAGCAGTAAAATCAAAGGAAATCAAAATTCCGGAAAGGGGCGGAACTGAATATGAAAAAGATCAGCTTAAAATATTCGATAGCGGGTTGTCTTAAGGTGTTCGTCCGCAGTCCGATAATGGCGCTTGCCGCTCTGTGCTTGCTTGGCGGCTCGCTTCTTATCTTTTCTTTTACTTACGCAGTTACACATAATATAGACGCTATAAGCGAAAACGAGGGAAACGTTTGCATTTTCCTCTCCGACGAGTGTGACGAGACGGCGGTTTCAGCTGTAAGAGACTCTCTTGCAAAGCTTACCACCGACGGAACGGTCAGCGAGATAGACTATCTTTCCAAAACCGAAGCACTTGAGAACGAAAAGCAAAGATATCCCGAATATTCAAAGCTTTTCAGCACCTTCACTCCCGAAAACAGCCCCTTTAAGGCAAGCTTTACGGTAAGCGTCAACGACGATACTGGCTACCTTAAGGTTAAAAATACCATCAAGGATCTTGAGCTTGAAAAGGTACTTGAGGACGGAACTGTATATAAATACGATCCCATTGACAGCGTATATGACGACGGAGAGGCGATAACCGAGATCGAAAAGGCGGGTGACAAGCTCGTTGGCGCGCTCGGAATAATTATCCCGTTGATGCTCGTAGTTTGCATCGTGCTTATATCCGCCGTTGTCAGAATGGGCATTTTCGATAAGCGTGACGAGATCTCGCTTATGCGAATAATCGGCGCAACGCACACCTACATATCGGCACAATTCGTCTTTGAGGGACTCACTCTCGGACTTCTGTCGTCCCTTCTTGCGATTATATCGCTGCGCCCCGTGTACAACGCACTTATCTCAAAGATAGCACAGAGTGTCAAACTCTTTACACCTCTTGCATTTTCCGAAATAGCACCCGGAGTTATCGTGCTTTGCATACTTTTCGGACTGCTGGCAGGTCTGCTCGGAAGTCTTATCGCAACCTCGCGATACATAAGACGTGACTGAAAATAAAAGATAAACCGTAAAATATTCGGACGGAGAAGGATTATGACAAAGAAAACGTTAAAAAAGAATAATCCCGCTTTGCCGAAGGAAGAGATGAAGGCAGTAAAGCGAAGCGTGGGTGTCGCATTTTCGGTAGCGGCGACCGTTCTCGCGTTTGCCATCGCGATAACGGGAAGCATTTTTTCCTTTGCCGACATAGACGATAGCGGCACGGGAAATATGACTCGGGAGAACACGGATTCGTCTGTGGACGTACACGTGACCGAGGAAAAAATGCAGATGCTCGACGGCTTTGAAAAAGCCATAGGCGAGCTCGACGCGCGCATATCCGATATCGAAACTCAAATAGAAGAAAATAAAAAGATCGGAACTCCCGAGAAAAACGTGTACGTAAAAGAGCTTTACGATGAAAAAGCAAATCTTCTCATTCAAAAGACCGAGGCGTGCAAAAAATATTCGGACACCTGCATATCGTGGGCGCACGAGACGAGAATAGGTCTTGCGGATCCGATAAACGAATATGAAAAATACCATCTTGCATACAGAGACCGCCTTGCGGCGGTTTACGAAAAGGGATTTCCCGATCTCAGCGAGATATTCGGCAGCTCGGAAACCCTTATGGATTTCGTTATGGGCAAGGTCATGCTGGACGAGATAAGGCAGTACGACGAGGAGCTTTATCAAAAGGTTTTTGAGCTTTACTCGCTCGTAGAGGACGGTCTTTCGACCGTTAAATACTATCTTGCGATGGCCGAAGATTATTCGGATACGGCAAACGTCTCGCGAGATCAGCTCGTACAGCTTGTATCTGAGAGCACGCTCTATCTTGGGGGCGTGTGTGCGGACAAGGACACTTATAACTACTACTTACTGTACTGTGCGGAGCAGTCTCAGAGATTCTCGGCGCAGCTTGTAGAGGCACTCGGCAGCACGGCTGCGGCAAAAGCTCCTGAGCTCTCATTCCCGCTTGACAGCGAATATTTTTATACCGATTACATAGGACGCGGACACGAAAGCAGATACGAGCACAGTCCCGCCCTTGATAAATACGTTAACGTTTTCCACAGCGGAATCGAGCTTCTGACACCGAAGCAGTACGCACCCGTCAAAGCGGCGGCGGACGGAAGCGTGATCTTTGCCTCTTACGTGCCCACACGCGGGTACACCGTTGCTATCGCGCACGGTAAGGATCTCGTTACGGTTTACTCGTCGTGCGGAGCACTTTGCGTTGAGCTTGGAGACAGCGTAAAAGCACTTGATACGGTTGCTTTTTCGGGCGCGAGCGGAGATGCGGACGGATTTCTTGTGAATTTTGAGGTGTTTACGGTGAGCGAAAAGCAGTACACCTTCGTTGATCCCTCAAAATATCTCGAAATGCCCGACGTATCCGTTTCGGAAAACTGAAAACGATATCTTTCTTTGATTGCGGAGAAATTATAAATGAACCCTAATATTTCGGAGATTACGAGCGAGACGGCTCCCGCTCCCGAGAAAAAAGCACCTAAAACGGTGTCTCTAAAGCTCCTTTCGCTGCTTCTCGCTGCGGCGATCATCGTCAGCTCGCTTGTGAGCGTGCTGATAACGAACTCGAGCTTGAAAAGAAAATACGATAAACAGTTAAACGACGTTATAGCACTTGCGCTTGACGATACGTATTACACGCTGGATCGTGTAAAGCAGCTTTTTGCCGCGGACTATTTGGGAGACCTTTCGGGACTCACCGACGATCAGATAACCGACGCCCTTATAAGAATGTATATAGCTCTGACGGGCGATGAATATGCGTTTTACTGGAACAAGGAAGAGTATGCGCTGTATAACCAGTCACAGCAGGGACATGAGGTTGGTATCGGGGTAGTAATATCGGTCGATACAGACGGCGCCCTCAGTATCATATATATCCATAGAGAGTCACCCGCCGAAAAAGCGGGACTTCTCGTGGGTGACAGAATAGTTGCCGTGGAGGACGCGCGTATTTCGGAAATGGAATATAACGATGTCGTTTCCAAAATAAAAGGCGAGGTCGGTACGGAGGTAGATCTTACCGTTGAGCGCGAAGGCGAAGAAACGGTAATTAAAGTAAAAAGAGACAGATATACCTCGGATTCGGTAGTTTCGAGAATGTTGTCGGACTCAAAGACTGCGTATATAAGAATTCTTGAGTTTGACGGAACTACGGTCGAGCAGTTCGCGAAAGCATATCTTGAGCTTGAAAATAACGGTGCAGAAGCGTTCGTCTTTGACGTGCGCGGAAATCCCGGCGGAGCGCTCAGCAGCGTTATGGGAGTTCTTTCCTTCCTCCTCGGAGACGATATTCCGCTTATCGAAATATCGGACAGCGAGGGCGTAATAATACAAAACAGCAGTAGAGCTACCTATTGTACAGATGATTACAGTAAGCAGAAAACCACCGTTCACGATAAGAAAACGGTTATTCTGACCGACGGAGGCACCGCAAGCGCAGGCGAGCTTTTCACGGCTGTTATGAACGGAAAATACGTTACCGTCGGGGATAAAACCTTCGGCAAGGGTACTATGCAAAATATTTACCAGCTCCCCAACGGCGGTGCGCTCAAGCTCACGTTCGCAAAATACTCGGCACCCGGCGTTCCCGACTATAACGGAGAGGGAATCACTCCGGACGTTCAGCAGTCGCTCGGTGACGACGTGAAGGATAAAAACATTTTCACGCTTACCGAGGAGCAGGATACCCAGCTTCAGAAGGCGCTCGAGGTACTCGCGGAGCCGACAAACGAAACCAATTAAGTTTATAATAAAATTTATATATTTTAGGAGATTACTACAATGGCAAATCAGCTTACACTTACCAAAGAAGGTCTTGAAAAACTCCAGAGCGAGCTTGATTATCTCAAGAACGAAAAACGTAAGGAGATCGTTGAAAGTATAAGAATCGCGCTTTCCTTCGGTGACCTCTCGGAAAACAGTGAATACGACGAGGCAAAAACTCAGCAGGCAAAGGTCGAGGGCCGTATCCAGGAGCTCGAAGAAATGCTGAGAAACGTAAAGGTAATAGAGGACGATCAGATCAGCACAGACTCGGTAAATATCGGCGCAAAGGTTCTTGTTTTCAACTCTACCAAGAAAATGGACGTTGAATACACGATCGTCGGATCTACCGAGGCATCTCCTCTCCAGCATAAAATTTCGGACGTTTCTCCCATAGGAAAGGCACTTCTCGGACATAAGGTCGGAGAGAGCGTTACGGTTGAAACTCCCGCAGGTGAGATCGTTCTCGAGATCATGAGCATCACCAAGTAAGACCGCTATACCCAATCGAAAGGCATTTGAAAATGGAAGACATCAGAAACGAAAACGTGCAGAATGCACAGGTCGAGGAAAACCTCAGCGAAATTCTTCAGATAAGAAGAGATAAGCTTGCCGAGCTCAGAAGCTCGGGCAAGGATCCTTTTGCTATCACTAAATACGAGGTTACCTCAAACAGCACGAAAATAAAAAATGAGTTTGCGGACGAGACCGAAATGAAGGTCTCCATCGCGGGACGTCTTATGAGCCGCCGTATTATGGGCAAGGCATCGTTCGGACATATAAACGACGGGGAGGGCACTATTCAGGTCTATTTCCGCCGTGACGACGTTGGTGAAAATGAGTACGCCGAGTTCAAAAAGTGGGATATCGGTGATATAATCGGTATTGAGGGCTTCGTTTTCAGAACGAAAACGGGAGAGATATCGGTTCACGCACAGAAGATAACTCTTCTTGCAAAGTCGCTTCTCCCCCTTCCCGAAAAGTTCCACGGACTTACCGACAGAGATACGAGATACCGTCAGAGATACGTTGACCTTATCGTAAATCCCGAGGTAAAGGATACCTTTATAAAGCGTAGCCAGATCATGCGAGAGCTTCGCGCATTCCTCGATAATAAGGGATTTTTGGAGGTTGATACCCCCATTCTTACTCCCTTTGAGATAGGTGCTTCCGCGCGTCCCTTCTATACCCATCATAACACTCTTGATATGGATATGGTGCTTCGTATCGAGACCGAGCTTTATCTCAAGCGTCTTATCGTTGGCGGTATGAATAAGGTTTACGAGGTAGGTCGTATCTTCAGAAACGAGGGTATGGATACCAAGCATAACCCCGAATTCACCTCTATTGAGCTTTATCAGGCATATACCGATTTCCACGGTATGATGGATCTCGTTGAAGAGATGATGAAGACTGTCGCTATGAACGTTTGCGGCACTCTTCAAATAAATTATCAGGGCAAAGAGATCGACCTTGGTCATTGGGAAAGAATGACTATGATCGAGGCGGTCAAGAAATATTCGGGTGTCGATTTCGCTGCTATTAAGAGCGACGAAGAGGCGATCGCCGTCGCAAAGGAAAAGCACGTTGAGCTTCCCGAGATTCCTACCAAGGGCGCAATTCTCGTTGAGTTCTTCGATGCTTTCGTTGAAGAAAACCTCATTCAGCCGACCTTTATTTACGATTATCCCGTAGAGAACAGCCCGCTTGCAAAGCGTAAGCCCGAGGATCCCGCATTCACCGAGCGTTTTGAGTATTTCATTAACGCTACCGAATTCGGAAATGCATTCTCTGAGCTTAACGATCCTATCGACCAAAAGGAAAGATTTGAAAAGCAGGTTGCAGACAGACTTGAACTTGATCCCGAAAGCAAGGCACAGGTTGATTACGACTATATCACCGCTCTCGAATACGGACTTCCTCCCACGGGCGGACTCGGCTTCGGTGTCGATAGACTCGTAATGCTTCTCACCGATTCGGCTTCGATAAGAGACGTTCTTTTGTTCCCCACAATGAA
>SVSI01000015.1 GCA_015064385.1 Oscillospiraceae bacterium
GAGTGGGACGGAGTAGTTGTTATAAACACCGAAAAGTTCTACATCACCGAGAGCTCGACCAAGGGTCAGCTTAGAGGTGAGGGATGGTACAAGACCGACGAAAACGGTAAGATCATTCTGTAACTCGTATCTAAATAAACTAAAAGAGCAAACGCAAATGCGTTTGCTCTTTTTACTACCACATAAAAGGAAAACTTTGCCGAAATCTCCTTGACAAGCATTATGCGGTATGCTATAATCAATATAAAGTCAAAATTGTTCGTTCAAACGAATTTATACATCAAGTGAGGTAATAAAAATGGACAAGTACGAAGCATTTTTCAAAGACACCAAGGTAGTTCCCGTCGTTGTTATCAAGAATATCGAGGACACTATCCCCACTCTTAAAGCAATGTGTGAGGGCGGTATTCCGGTAGCAGAGATCACCTTCCGTACCGCTTGTGCGGCAGAGGCGATAGCCCTCGGAAGAAAAGAACTTCCCGATATGAAGATCGGTGCGGGCACTATAATCAACGGCGCGCAGGCAAGACAGGCAATCGAGGCAGGCGCTACCTTTATAGTATCTCCCGGACTCTCCGACGAGGTTGCGGCAGTATGTAAAGAGGCAGACATCCCCTACATTCCCGGATGTGTAACTCCTACCGAGATCATGCACGCTCTTGAGCTCGGTCTCACCACTCTCAAGTTCTTCCCGGCAAACGTTTACGGAGGACTCAGCGCGATCAAGGCACTCTCCGCTCCGTTCCCGCAGGTCAAGTTCCTTCCTACCGGTGGAGCAAATGAGGACAATATTCTCGAGTTCCTTGCATTTGAGAAGATCGTTGCGGTCGGTGGAAGCTTCATGATGAAGGGCGACATCAAGGAAAACTGTGCTCGTCTTTCTAAGATCCTTGGCTAAATATAATAAAAAGAAAAGCGCAGAGGTTTTTACCTCTGCGCTTTTTGTTTTTATTTACACTCAAACCACGATTTTCCGATCGCCGCTTCGACAGAAAGGGGTACCGCTAGCTTTACTGCATTTTCCATTTCGTAAACGAGTATTTCCTTTACTTTTTCCGCATCCTTTTCGGCGGCCTCCACGATAAGCTCGTCGTGTATCTGGAGTATCAGCTTTGCATCAAGTCCGCTCTCGCATAGCGCTCTTTCGACGTTTATCATGGCAAGCTTGATAATATCTGCCGCGGAGCCCTGAATGGGACTGTTCATAGCCACTCTCTCGCCAAATTTCTTCATCATTGCCTTGGGGGAGGCAAGCTCGGGAATATATCTTCTGCGACCGAACATCGTAGTAACGTATCCGTCTGCGTATGCACTCGCGATCGTCTTATCGAGATAGTCTGCAACGCCCTTGTAGGTCGCCTTGTAATTTTTGATATATTCTCCCGCTTCCTTTTTGGAAACGCCGATATCGTTTGCAAGTGAAAAGTCACCGATACCGTAAACTATACCGAAGTTTACCGCCTTTGCGCGCTTGCGAAGCTCGGGGGTGACGTCTTCCTCACTTACGTTAAATACCTGTGATGCTGTGACGGTATGAACGTCCACTCCGCGCAGGAATGCGTCACACATATTTTTATCCTCGGAAATTGCCGCCAGGAGACGAAGCTCGATCTGTGAATAGTCCGCATCGACCAGAGTGTAGCCCTCGCGTGCTACGAAGCAGCGTCTCATCTCACGTCCAAGCTCGGTGCGTACGGGAATATTCTGAAGATTCGGCTCGGCTGACGAGAGACGTCCCGTAGCCGTTACCGTCTGCTTGAATTTAGTGCGTACACGGCCGTCCTCTCCAACTACTGCAAGAAGCCCGTCGGCGTAGGTCGATTTAAGCTTGGCTACCTGACGGTAGTTAAGGATCATATCTATTATAGGATGATAGGGGCGAAGCTTTTCAAGTATATCGGCACTTGTCGAGTAGCCACTCTGTGTTTTCTTGAATGCGGGAAGACCGAGTTCTTCAAAAAGGGCAACGCCGAGCTGCTTGGGAGAGTTTATATTGAACTCGTGACCAACGCTCTCGTATATCATTTCGGTAAGAGATCTTACCGCATCGTCCAGCACCTTTGAAAATTCGGTCAGATTCTGAGTGTCGAGCGCAAATCCGCGACGCTCCATTTCAAAAAGAACTTTCGCAAGAGGAATCTCGATATCCTCGTAAAGACCGAGCGTGTTTGACTCCTCGAGCTTTTTTTTCATCTCACTTGCCAGAGGGATAAGTGCGTCAATATCGCTTGCAAGCGTTTTGCCGAGGTAAGTATTGGACAGACGGGCAATATCGTACGAGCCGTCAGATGAGCTGAGCACGTACGCGGCGAGAAGAACGTCAAAATGACAATTGAATTTTACCGGAGTATCGTCATTGTCTCCGTAAAGTATGTGAAGTATCTCTTTGAGATCGTAAACGATGAAGGAACGCTTTTCGTCTTCAAAGAAAGGAAGAAGCTGCGAAATTTCGCTGTACTCGCAGGAGTAGGCGTTCTCACCCGAAATTACGTAAAGAGTATTTTCGTCGAGCATAACGGGAATTTCGCCGTTATAAGGGAGCGTGAGAAGCTCAAGCGAGGATATCGGTGTAAACTCACGTTTTTCCTGAGTCTCTCCGCTTTCTTCAATTATCTTTTTGGCAAATGCAGAAAATTCGAGCTCGGCAAAAAGTTCTTTGAGAGCGGGAATATCCTTGGGTGCGGGGATAATATCGTCGAGCGTAAGTCCGAGAGGAGCGTTTCGCTCAATCTCTGCAAGACGGCGCGACATATAGGCACTTTCTTTACCATCATGAAGCTTTTCCTGCATTTTTGCGGAGAGACCTGTTGCGGAAAGGTCCTCATACAGC
This sequence comes from Oscillospiraceae bacterium, assembly GCA_015064385.1. GTDB lineage: Bacteria > Bacillota > Clostridia > Oscillospirales > CAG-272 > SIG672. The sequence goes on from SVSI01000015.1 coordinate 2,831, forward strand.
TTGTCAAGTGTTTCGCAGGTGGAAATAAGCTTGATAGCCGTTTTTTCGCCTATACCAGGAACTCCGGGAATGTTGTCCGAGCTGTCTCCCATAAGTGCCTTGAGATCAACGAACTGGCACGGCTTTATCGAGTATTTTTCAAAAAACTCCTTTTCGGTAAAAGGAACGGGTCCCGAGTTTGAGGCATAAAGCACGGTGGTCTTGTCGCTTATAAGCTGATAGCTGTCGCGGTCACCCGTTAGGAGATAGGACTCCGCACCTGTCTCCTCGCCCATTCTTGCGAGCGTTCCGAGAACGTCGTCCGCTTCGTAACCTTCAATCTCGATCACCTTGATGCCGAGCGCTCTGATGCACTTTTTGACGTAAGGAAACTGCATTGCAAGCTCTTCGGGCATAGCGTGACGTCCCGCCTTGTATTCGGGATAGAATTTATGACGGAAGGTAGGTGCTTTAAGGTCAAACGCTACCGCAACATAATCGGGCTTTACGTGATCTATCTGTGAAAAAAGCACGTTAAGAAAACCGTACACCGCCTGAGTAAATACGCCGGCTGAATTGGTAAGCGGTCTTATTCCGTAGAACTGACGGTTCATAATACTGTTGCCGTCAATGGCGAGAAGCTTTGGCATAATAAAAATATCCTTTCGGAGTGTGTTTTTTCCTATATTATACATCATTTTTCTTTGAATGTCACCAGTTTTACAAAAAAATATTGAAAAAATGTTGACAAAAACATTTATAATGTTAGAATTAAATCAAAGGAAGAACTTTTGGAGGTTATGATTATGTTAAACATTAACATCGATTTTAACAAAACCGTCGGCAAGATCAAACCGATGCACGCAACCAACAACGGACCCGCACACAAATACTTTCCCGAACAAAGAGTGTCGAACATGGAAAGCTTCAGGGAAGCGGGAATACCTTACGCTCGACTTCATGACTGTATTGAGTGCATAACCTACGGCGGAGCGCACTGCGGAGATATAAGCGCAATGTTCCCTGATTTTGATAAAGATCCCTACGATCCCGATTCTTACGATTTTAGAATTACCGACGAATACGTAAAGGTCATTATTGAGTCCGGTGCAAAGCCATTCTTCGGACTTGCTCCGACTATTGAGCATCTTCCTAAAAAATACGAGATCTTTCCGCCTAAGGATTTTCATAAATGGGCAGTAATATGTGAGCATATAATACGCCACTATAACGAGGGATGGAACGACGGTTATCAATTTAATATAGAATATTGGGAGATCTGGAATCAGCCCGATGAAATCGAAAGCCGTCCGCAGGAGCTTAAGGTACAGTGGCTCGGCACGAAACAGCAGTTCTTCGATTTTTATAACGAGGCAAGCACTCACCTTAAAGGATGCTTCCCGAATCTTAAAATAGGCGGTCCGTCTATTGCATGGGATATGAAGTGGGTAAGAGATTTTCTTGCTGCAGTCAAGATAAAGCCCGACTTTTTCTCATATCACAGCTATGCAAGTACACCTGAAAAGATTATTGAAAGAATAAAGACGATACAAAATCTTCTTGACGAAGCTGACTGCGGTGAGACTGAAAATATCCTCGACGAATGGAACTACGTTCGAAGCTGGTTTAACGAAGACTGGGTATATTCACTCCGCAAAATGAAGGAGATGAAGGGCGCTTCCTTTTATGCAAGTACGATGTGCCTTGCTCAGTATTCCTCTGCCGATATGCTTATGTATTACAGCGCAGCTCCCCATATTATGAACGGCATGTTCCGCATGGATATTATGAGCGACTGTCTGAAGGGATACTACCCATTTAAGATGTTCAATGAGCTTTATAAGCTCGGTGAGTGTATCGAGATAAATGAAAACGGATCTCCGATATATTCCTGCGCCGCTAAAAACGGAAACGAGGCGGCAATTATGCTCTCAAATTACTCGGAAAACGACGATGCATCCGCTGTTGAGGTCAAGATAAATGTAGATAATTTCTCGAGTGCGGAGGGAGTAAACGTAGAATACTATCTGCTCAACGAAACTCACGATATGAAGCTTTCAAGAGTTGAAAAATTCACGGGAGATGCGTATTCGATAATTCTCGACGTACCGCTGTACAGCACGTATCTTATCAAATTTTCGAAACCGTAAGGAGATAACTAAATGAACGTAAAGGTTGATTTTAATAACGTAAGCGGTAAAATCAAACCGATGCACTGTGTAAATAACGGTCCCGTTCCCGGACGTCCTACGCAGCCGAGAAGCAATTTTGACACCTATAAGGCGGCAAGAATCCCTTATGCGAGAAATCACGACGCTTCCGAATGGATAGATTTCGGCGGTGAGCACGTCGTTGATATTTATTCAATATTTCCCGATTTTGACGCCGATCCGTACGATCCCGCAAGCTACGATTTTATCTGCACCGACGACTATACCAAGGTAATAGTAGATGCCGGAACGGAGGTCTTTTACCGTCTCGGAGCACGTATTGAACACGAGCGCAAAAAGTACCGCACGATAATGCCCAAGGACTTTCTTAAATGGGCGGTAATATGTGAGCACGTTATACTTCATTATAACGAGGGCTGGGCAGACGGATTCCATTATAACATAAAATACTGGGAAGTCTGGAACGAAGCCGATCTCGACGATGACGATAGCGAGCATAAGCGTAACTGGAGCGGTACCGCCAAGGATTTTTACGAGTTCTACGAGGTTGCCGCAACCTATCTCAAGGAGCGTTTCCCGCATCTTATGATAGGCGGTCCGTCTATTGCAAACAGAGTCGGAAAGTGGTATGACGATTTTCTTGACCACATGACAAAGGACGGCAAAAGGGTACCGATAGATTTTCTTTCGTGGCACTGGTACGGAGCGGACGTTGCAAAAATGATAAACAGAGCGCATACCGTAAAGGAAAAGCTTATAAAAGCGGGATATACCGAGGCAGAGAGTATTCTCAACGAGTGGAACTACGTTTGCGGCTGGAGAGAAAAGTACGTTGACAGCATCAGAGTAATTATAAGTATGAAGGGCGCGGCTTTCACGACAGCTTGTATGCTTGCGGCACAGAATGACGAGACGATCGATATGCTTATGTATTACGAGGCAAGCCCTTGTACCTTTAACGGAATGTGGAACTTCTATACTATGGAGCCGATCAAGGGATATTGGTCGCTTTACAGCTTTGCCGATCTTTACGATCTCGGAACGGCGGTAAAGACCGAGAGCGACGATAAGGACGTTTACGCAGTCGGCGCAAAGGACGAAAATGGAAATAAGGCGGTGCTCGTATGCTACTATACCGACGAGCAGGACAGAGAAGAGAAGACTGTCACCGTTGATCTTGAAGGATACGGTAGTGGCGAGACCGACCTTTACAGAGTTGACGATGACCACGACTACACCGTGTGCGAAACTCATGGCGGCAACAGAGTCACCTTCAAAATGAAGCCCAATACGTTCGTAATGCTGAAAAGTAAATAAAAATTAAGAGCAGTTCGTTTTGAACTGCTCTTTTAATTTAATTATTTAAGAAATCCGTCGATTATCTTTCTTTCCGCCTCTTCCTCGGTGAGTCCGAGAGAGCAGAGCTTTATTATCTGCTCGCCCGCTATCTTTCCGATAGCCGCCTCGTGAATGAGGGATGCGTCCTTAGATTCTGCAACGAGTGACGGGGTAGCGTCCACGCGTCCGTCGTCGGAAAGGATCGCGTCACATTCGGAATGTCCCGTGCAGCGCGTTTTTCCTACGATCTTCGAGGTGTACGCCTGGTAGGAGCTGCCCTTTGCAACCGAGCGTGAAACGATGTCAACGCCGCTGTCCTCGCCCTCGAGAACTACCTCGAAATCAGTGATGGCTTCTTCGTTTCGGTCGGTGAGTATTCGCTCTCTTATAAGGAGCTTCGCCTTATCGGCAAGAGTTGCCTTCGTTTTTCTGTTAGAGTAGTCAACGCCGCCTATCTGGAGAGTGTCGATGGTAAGAGCTGCGCCCTCGCCGAGCGTCATTTCGGTTACGGGATCGATCTTTCGCTCGCCCGAGCCCTCGCCCTCACCGATATGCTTTTCAACGTACAGAACCTTGGAATTTTTCTCAAGGAAGAATCTGTGAATACCGTTGTGGAGCGATTCCTTGTCGCCGTCGGTGTGGACTGCACAGCCCGCGATTATCGTAACGTCCGAGTTTTCTCCAATGTAGAAATCGTTGTAAACGAGATCGTTTACTCCCGATTTAGTAAGGCAGGCAGGAATATATACAGTCTCGCCCTTGGTGTTTGCTTTTACCCTTATCTCAATACCGGAGCGATCGAAAAGGGGCTCGATACTGACGTTTTTCGTGGATTTTCGTCCAACGCATTCGCCGTCCTCGCGAATATTGTACGAGGCGTTTTCAAGACCGTCGTAATCGGCGATTATCTTGAGCATTTTTTCTGTGATGCCGTTCATATTCTTTTAACGCTCCTTCCTTTGGGACATTTGCAGGACTCACTGTTTTCCATACGGAGCATAGGGAGTATCTCGTCGGGAGTGCCGATCGCCTCCACCTTTCCTGCGGCAACGAGAATTATCTCGTCCGCGGTCTCGAGAAGTCGCTCCTGATGCGAAATAATGACCTGTGAGCGGTTTTTGTCGCTACGCATTGAATCGAGTACTCCGATAAGCTCTCTGAAGCTCCAGAGGTCGATTCCCGCCTCGGGCTCGTCGAATATACTGAGCAGAGACTTGTCTCCTCTTGCAAGCACGCTGGCTATCTCAATACGCTTCATTTCACCGCCCGAGAGACTTTTCGTCAGCTCGCGGTTTATATAGTCGCGCTTACAAAGACCGACTGTGTCGAGAAGCTCCTTGCATTCCGCCTCCGAAAGCTCGCGTCCTGCCGCAAGATTTAACAGATCGCGCACCGCAAAGCCCTTGAAGGTTACGGGGATCTGAAATCCGTAGCTGATACCGAGATTTGCTCTCTCGCTTATCGAAAGATCGGTAATGTCTTTTCCGTTGAAGATTATATTTCCCGAGGTCGCCTTTTCGATCCCTACGATAAGCTTTGCAAGGGTAGTCTTGCCGCCGCCGTTAGGTCCGGTTATTGCGACCATTTTTCCGTCGGGGATCTCGAGAGAGATGTTGTCCGTTATATTTTTACCGTTTGGCAGAGTAAATGTTATGTTTTTAAGTTCAAGCATTCTGTCATACGTCCTTTCTTTTATACTGTATTTTCTCGCTTAAAGCTGATGTGATCTTATAAATATATCACATTGTATGATATCATGATATAGTTTTTTTGTCAAGTGGATAATGTGAACTTTTGGATATAACGTTTTTGCAGGCACCGATATTTTCTTTTCTATTTATTTTTCCTTTTCGCACTCAACTTCTCACGCACGATCTGTCTTTTCAGCGCCTTCCAAGAAAACGGGCGTACGGGGTAAAGATAGCTCGTCTTTTTCGTTACCGTGTGATTGTGTGCTATAAGAAATACCGTAAATCCGACGCCGATGATAATTCCCGCTACGTTCAAAAATCGTATCAGCAGTATCGTTACCACTCGGCAGAATTTGAAAGCGTATCCGAGCTCAAACGAGGGCTGCGTAAAGTTAGATATTGCCACTACCGCCATATACAGTATCACCTCGGGGGAGAGCCACCCCGCGTTCACCGAGAAATCTCCGATAATAAGACCTGCAACTATTCCGATCGAGCCGTTCATCATACTCGGCGTATTTACCGATGCAAGCTTTATGGCATCAAGAACTATCTCGATGAATATTATCTGTGCGAGTATAGGAAGTCCTTCCTTTGATGGCATCATAAATTCAAGATATTTCGGCAAAAATTCGGGATTTCTCACGAATAGATACCATAGCGGCATAAGAAAGAGAGACGTGAAAAATATCGTCAGACGCAGTATTCTGAAATAGCTTCCGATAGACGGAGGAAAGTAAAAATCGTCGCACTCCTGCAGAAAATCTATAAGCGAGGAGGGAAGTATCATTGCCATTGGAGAATTGTCGCAAAGAATTATAATACTCCCCTCAAGGAGCATCGCGCACGCGGCGTCGGGACGTTCGGTGAATCGGAATCTCGGAAAAGGATTGTACCATTTTGATTCTATAAGACATTCTGCAAGCGATTCCTGACCCATTGATAGGGCGTCAACCTTTATTTCGCTTATCTTTCTTTCGAGGTCACGCGTCAGCTTTTCGGATGCGCGCCCTTTGATATAGCACACCTGAATAGCAGTCGGTGCAAAGTCACCGACAGAAAAGCGCTTCATAACGAGATCGTTGTTTTTTATGTTTTTCCTTATGAGTGCCGTGTTTTCCTTGAGATTTTCGAGAAATCCCTCGCGCGGTCCGCGTAAAACGTGATCGTTTTCGGGTTCTGACAGCGACCTTGTCGGAATGCTTTTTGTGTCGCACACTATCGCCTTTGAATACCCGTCGATGATTAGCACCGAGTCACCCATAAAGACGTCCTTTGCGATCTCGCTTATATCGTCCGATACCTTGGACGAAGCAACGCGGGCGTGGTTTTTGGCAAATTGCTCCGCGCTCTCCTCGATTTTCGCGATAAGAAAGCCGTCAACCAGACGCTCGGCAAGCTGATCGTTCGTAAGGCAAAACAGATAATAGTAATACGCCTGCTTTCCGCCTATCTCAAGCTCGCGTCTGGTCACGTCGTACGATACGCCGTATCCGATCGCTTCTTCGACGGACGCTATGTTTTGCGAAAAATTTTCACTTGTTTTCACTGAAATAATGCTCCTTAAAGTTCTTTTTGATAAAGTATTGACTAAATTTTTCCGATGTTTACAAAATATATATTTATAACTCGCAAAAATGTTATATAATTGTGTTAAATACATGCTCGGAGTTCTGTTATGGAAAAAAAGATGCTTCAAACTATTGAAAAAATCGGTATCGTCGTAATTCTTTTGATTGCGGCGACATTGCTCGTGCTTTTAACCTATAAGGGAAACGACAGCGCAGCGGCAGAATTCGTTTACAGCGTAAAAGAGGACGGATATGCCTCTATCGAGGGATATACCGGTGACAAGGCAAAGCTTTTTATACCCGAAAAAGTCGGTGAAAACGGAGAATATACGGTAAGATATATAAACGCTGAGGCGTTTGCGAACGATACAGCACTTAAAACTGTCATTATTCCGAATACCGTTTGCGAGATAGGTAAGTACGCTTTCAGCGGATGCGAAAACCTAAAGACGGTCGAGCTTTCTGATGGACTTTTAAGCATAGGTTACGGTGCATTCTTTAGATGCGAAAAGCTAAAAAACGTATCCTTGCCCGAAACGCTGCAAAAAATCGACGATTCTGCTTTTGAGGACTGTAAACGACTAAAAAAACTCTATGTACCGAGCGCCTGCAAAGAGATCGGTACGGATGCATTTCTCGGTTGCGAAAATCTTATATTAGACTGCAGTGATAATGAGGTAGCCCGTAGTGTTGCGGAGCAATATAGGATACCGAAATCTTTTTCGGAGAGTCCTCGCAGTACCTTGCTGAAGGCGGGAGTGCTATCTATTATCGTCCTTATCGCGGTATTTTCCGCGCCGCCTTTGGTAAAGAAGCTGCGTGCAAGGAAAAAGGAAAAATAATTTCAAAATATTCAAATAAATACCAAATTCCGCTTGACAAAAGGGACAAAATGTGGTATTATCTACGGGTGGTGTTGAAACACTACACCATCCAAATCGCGGGCGTGTGCAGAAAAATTCCACCATCCCGCTCATATTCACTCGCGGGCGTGGCGGAATTGGCAGACGCGTAAGATTCAGGTTCTTATGATCGCAAGGTTGTGCAGGTTCAAGTCCTGTCGCCCGCATAAACGAAAAGACCGACATTTGTCGGTCTTTTTCGTTTATTTGTGTATTGCACACTTGAATCTGGTAAATCTGTGATTTGCTAATCGGCGCAAGGAAAACAAATGAAAAAGGAAAACGTCGGCGCCGATTTAGGTTCGTAAGTCCTGTCGCTCGCATAACACTCTCAAAATCACGTATTTACGCGGTTTTGAGAGATTTTCTTTATTTAAGCAAGTTTTCTTTGACGGCTCAAATAATACTTGAAAATGGCTGTTTTAATCTCAAATTTTGTTAGAAATCTGTTAGAAGAAAAACTTTCAAAAAACTTTCTGTAATATGTATCGGACGGGATTCACCCGTCTGACAGGTCCCACAACTTTTTAACTCTCTTTTTTCGACTGATTTGTTATAAGGTATGTGATTTTTTGGTTGAGTTTCAAGAAAACAATACGGGAAAAGAAAAAACAGCTATTCTGTTGCTTGTTTAGAAAATAGTCGTTTTTTCGAAAAGTCAAGGTGTATTCTACGACTTTTTGCACTTAACATAAATAGCAAAACGCACGTCAGAATATAATGTCTAACGTGCGTTAAATTAATAAAACTATGAGGATATCCGGTAACAGATATCCTCGCTTTTCATTATATAGTTTTACTAGATTTATAGCTTATACATTTTTCTTTTTAAAAATAAGTATTGATGCAACAAAACCAATTACAGCGCCTGCAATAGTACCTACAACTGCAAATATAATCGAAGACGTTGAAGATCCATTTGCGTTATCGGGATTTGAGTTGTTTCCTGTGTTTGTGTTTTCCTGTACTGCGTAATACTCAAGTTCTACTATCTTTTTGTCATTGCAAAGAGAGCAGGTGTATGTTTTCTCGCCGGCCATATCTTGCGAAGGTTCTTTCGTTACTTTGCCGCCGTCATAACTATGTTCGGTTTTTCTCACGTATGCTTGATTATATCTTCTATGTTAGTTTCGTTAGTTGATGTTACTTTTGCTAACCATGTTTTTATTTCTGAAGTCATTTTTCTTCCTTTCTCACAAAGTACACCTTTTTGGAATATAACCAACGAAGATACCTTCCTTCAAAATATTACTAAAAAGGTTGACAATGTGCGACTTTTGTGATATACTACACAGTATAAAAACAGTTCCAAAAGGTGTACTTTTTGGAACTATTTTTTTATATTTTCATTGTATTTTCCGACCTTTCTATAGAAAGTTGATCGGCTGAGTCCGGTTAGTTTTAGTATCTCGGATATGGTTATTTGTCCTTCTTTCCACGCCAAAACATAGTTATCAAACCCATCCGGCAAAGTGATCTCAGGTCTTCCGAAGCGTACTCCCCGTGCCTTTGCGGCGGCAATGCCTTCGGCTTGTCGTTTTCTGATATTTTCACGCTCGTTTTGTGCTACAAAAGAGAGTATTTGCAGCACCAGGTCGGCGATAAATGTACCCATCAAGTCTTTGCCGTTTCGGGTGTCAAGCAAGGGCATATCAATAACGCATATATCAACACCTATGTCCTTTGTAAGAATACGCCACTGCTTTTGAATTTCTTCATAGTTACGTCCGAGCCGGTCGATGCTCAGTATGTAAAGCAGGTCGCCCGCCTTTAGTTTTTTTATTAGTTTTTTGTATTTTGGTCGCTCAAAATCCTTGCCCGATTGCTTGTCCATAAAAATATTTTCATCAGTGATCCCGACCTCGCTTAGTGCGACCATCTGACGGTCCTCGTTTTGATCTGTGCTTGAAACTCTTACATAGCCGTATTTTTCTGCCATAATACTTACCTCCTGTACATAAGTTGATTTTACCATTTACAGAGGTTTTATTCTAATTTTTTTCTAACAAACATCCCGAAACGAGAAAAACCACGCAAAGTGCGTGGTTTTGGGATTTAAGGAAAACAAATGAAAAAGGAAAACGTCGGCCCGATTTGGGTTCGTAAGTCACAACTTATATAAATTTACAATTTCAATATTGAATTTACATTTATGCGGTGTTATACTATTATGTAACTCTTTATGAGTTCAGCATTGAATTGGAGATTTTTGACCATGTCTGATAAAAAGGAAATGCTCGGCAGCGCGCCCGTAGGGAAGCTTCTATTCCGTCTTGCGCTGCCGACGGTAGTGGCGCAGCTTATCAATATGTTATACAATATCGTTGACCGAATCTATATCGGACATATGCCCGAGGTCGGCGATCTTGCACTAACGGGAGTCGGCGTTTGTATGCCGATAATTCTCGTAGTTTCGGCGTTTGCCGCGCTCGTCAGCTCCGGAGGAGCGCCGAGAGCTTCTATATTTTTAGGTAAAAAGGAAGTTGAAAACGCTGAAAAAACGCTTGGTGCCTGCTTCGGACTGCAGGTAATCATTTCCGCAATAATTACCGCAATACTCCTTATTTGGAACAGAGATATACTTTCGGCATTCGGTGCGAGCGAAAATACGATCGAATATGCCGTGGGTTATATGAACGTTTATGCTATCGGCACGCTATTTGTTCAGTTAACACTCGGAATGAACGCTTTTATTACCGCGCAGGGCTTTACGGGCGTATCAATGATATCGGTGATCGTTGGTGCCGCGGCAAATATCATTCTCGATCCAATATTTATATACGGTCTCGATATGGGCGTTAAGGGTGCTGCTCTTGCGACCGTTATCTCACAGGCACTTTCGTGCGTATGGGTACTTACGTTCCTTTGCGGAAAAAAGACACTTCTGAAGCTCCGAGTGAAGAATTTAATTCCTTCACCCAAAATCGTTCTACCGTGTATTGCGCTCGGTACGGCAACTTTTATTATGCAGGCAAGCGACAGTGCAATATCGGTATGCTTTAATTCCTCGCTGCTGAAATACGGCGGTGACATTGCCGTTGGCGCTATGACGATACTCACTAGCGTAATGCAGTTTAGCTTGCTTCCGGCTCAGGGAATAGCACAGGGCGCACAGCCCATCCTCAGCTACAACTACGGTGCTAAAAATACAGACCGCGTAAAACGTACGTACTCGATACTCCTGAAGGTATGCTTAACATATTCGATAGTCGTATGGGTGGCAGTTATGCTGTTTCCGAGCGTCTTCGTTTCGATCTTTACACCCGACGCAGACCTTATAGAATTTGCATCAAGGATGCTTCGTATCTATTTTGCCGGAATGATCTTGTTCGGTATCCAAATCGCGTGCCAGATGACCTTCGTGTCTCTCGGAAACGCACCTTCGTCGGTAATAGTTGCGGTAGTACGCAAATTCGTCCTTCTTTTACCGCTTATATACCTTATGCCCACTATAATAAGTGACCGTACGCTCGGCGTGTATATGGCAGAGCCGATAGCGGACGTAATTGCCGTTACCTTTACAGCGATACTTTTTACGTTCCAATTCAAGAAAGCACTTAAAAAGATAGACACCTAAATTAAAGGAAAGGAGAACTTCAGATTAATGAAGCGAATATTCAAGAAAAGCCAAATTCTTACCATACCGAATCTTCTGAGCGTGGTCCGTATCGCGTTGATTCCGCTTATAGTATGGCTTTACAGTGTACGCAGAAAGCATTATGCAGCCATCGGCGTAATACTGCTCTCGGGAGCGACCGATATAGTTGACGGCTGGATCGCACGTCATTTCAATATGGTATCGGATTTCGGAAAAGCGCTTGATCCCCTTGCGGACAAGCTCACTCAGTCTGCGCTTTTGGTATGCCTTCTGTCTAAATACAAGCTGATGTGGGGACTTATATTCATCTTTGCTGTGTGCGAGATCGCAAAGCTGACTCTTGGAATCATAATTGCGAAAAGATGCGACGAGGTAAACAGCGCAAGATGGTACGGAAAGGTGAATACGGTGGTTATTTATCTGTCCATGATGCTCCTTATTATGTTCCCTCAGATGAATATTTCACTTGCAAATATGCTGATGCTCCTTTGCTGCGGCGTTATGATCGCGGCGCATGCTCTGTATTTTGTGTTTTTAGGAAAGATACTGCATAAAAACAGAGAAAAATAATGAACCTTATTTTGTAGTAAAAATCGGTGACTGTTTCGGTCATCGATTTTTTATTTTTAATAAAACTTAAACATTATCTAAAAACTTCGCAAACAACACGAAATTATAATAAGCTCACAAAATCACGAAAGGGAGAAAACAAAAATGTCAAAATTCGCAGAGACAAACGAAAAAATCGCAGAGAAGGTAGTCGAGGGCTACAAGAAAATTGAAAACGGCGTGGTTGACGGCTACAAGAAGATCGAAAACGGAGTCGTAGAGGGCTTTAACAAGGTCAGCGACAAGTGTGTTGAAAAGCTTTTCGCAAAGGAAGGCGAGAGCGTTGAGGACGCAAAGAAAAGACTTTCCGGAGATAAATAATTTAGTTTAACATAAAAGAAAGAGGTATTATTATGAACAAGAACGACAAGGAATTTCTCGTACAGAAGATCCGTACACAGTACACCGAAAAAGAACAGAGCGGACTTGATGAGCTCAAGGCACTTGATATCAAGGTGAAGCGTCCCGCAAACGTATTTGCTTATATATTCGGTAGTATAAGCGCTATTATTATGGGTAGCGGTATGAGTCTCGTTATGACAGATATCGGCTCTGCCGTAGGTATTTGCGATCCTATGATCCCCGGAATCGTTATCGGTGTCATAGGTATGCTTATGGCGATAATAAACTATCCTGTTTACAAAAAGATGCTCGGCTCTCGCCGTAAAAAATACGCTGCTGAGATCATCGCTCTCAGCGATAAAATTATGAAGGGTTAAGGTAAGTTAAATGGCAAACTTTTTCAAGAAAGCATTTCAGGATATGAAGGAGAGCACTAAAGCTCAGCACGAGGTCGATAAGGCAAACTTTGAAGCCGCTAAAGCAGAGGCGAAGGCAAATTTTGAGGAAAACAAGTTCCATAACACCTATGCAAAAGCAAAGGCGGATGCAAAGAAGAGCTGGGACGATGCTCACATGAGTCCTTCCGAAAGAGCAGCAAAAATGCAGGAAGAGCGCGACGCACAGATAGCTGACGCTAAGGCAAGAACCGAAACGGCAAACGCTCGATACGAAGCTGCAAAGAAAAAATAATGATCGATCGATAGGCGAAACGGCTTTTTAGCCGTCTCGCTTTTCGGCATTTTATGAGGTGGTTTAATGAAACGAAAATACAGCTATTTTGACGGTCAAAAAGAGGTAGAGCGGCAATACAACTATATTCCCGTGCGCTATATTATAGCCGTCTTTATCACACTTTTCGAGGTTCTTGCGGTTATCGGTATCGTGGGTGCCTTTTGCTATTTCGTTCCGTATTTTTACCTTGCGGCATGGGCGACTGAAATATTTTGTGTTATACGCATTATCGCCTCGGACGACAATCCCGATTATAAGGTACCGTGGCTCCTTTTCGTGCTTATCGTCCCAATAGCCGGATTTATGCTGTACTTCATGTTTTACTCGAGAACACTTCAAAAGCGCTTTGTCAGACGTCTTGAAGCACTGAAGAGTAATACATACTGGCAAAATGACGGTCAATTGTTTGGAAAGCTTAAAACGGACGATCCTCTGATTCATTCGCAGGCAAAGATGCTTTGCGAAATTTCTGAAACTCATTTATTTACAAATACACGTCAGGAATACTTTCCGCTTGGCTCGGACATGCATAAGCGTCTGCTTTCTGACCTCAGGGTTGCTGAAAAATTTATCTATATGGAGTATTTCATAATTGAAGAAGGGAAGTTCTGGGACTCGATTCTTGATATACTCAAGGAAAAAGCGGCGTCGGGAGTAGAGGTCAAGGTGCTGTACGACGATATAGGATGTATGATGACGCTCCCCGGAAACTATCATAAGATACTTCGGTCGTACGGGATCGAGGCAACTCCGTTTTCCCGCCTCAAGGGGAACGCGGACAGCGAGTTCAACAACCGCAGTCACCGCAAAATTACGGTCATAGACGGCAAGATCGGTTATACCGGCGGTGTTAATATCGCAGACGAATATATCGGTGAGACTGTGAGATTCGGGCATTGGAAGGATACCGCGATACGTCTTGAGGGAGAAGCCGTACACGAGCTTACAAAGCTTTTTCTCGTTGATTTCGGCATAAACGTAAAGAAGATGCCTTCTATCCGAGACGACCTTTATCCGGCTACTGATATAAAAGAAGACGGTTACGTTATACCCTTCGGGGACGGTCCGCGTCCTCTTTACGAGCGCAGAGTGGGTAAGAGCGTTATTCAGAATATGCTGAACGGCGCAACCCGATATATGTGGATGACTACACCCTACCTTATAATTGACAACGACCTATGTCAGTGTATAGAAAACGCCGCTATGCGCGGTGTGGACGTGCGTATTATCGTTCCTCATATTCCCGATAAAAAGCTCGTGTTCTCCATAACGCGGAGCTTTTATCCGCGCTTAATGTCGGCAGGGGTAAAAATTTACGAGTACGAGCCCGGCTTTATTCACGCAAAAAGCTATCTTGCCGATGACAGTCAAGCTATGATAGGAACTATAAATCTGGACTACCGCAGTCTCGTACACCATTTTGAAAACGGTGTCTGGATGTATCGGTGCGAATCGATCATTGATCTGAAACAAGATATTGAGGAAACGATGGCAAAATCCATAGAGGTAACTCCCGAAATGCTGAAAACGGGACCGTTTACCCGTTTTGTTCGCTCGGTAGTTAGAATTTTTGCACCGATACTGTGAACTATTGTTGCTCTCATGTTTCGGAAGAAAATAAGCAATTTTTCTGAAAAAATCTAAAAATGCAAACAAAACCTTAACATTTGTGTGCTATAATGCAGATATAGACTACGTTAGTTTACGGAGGTATCGAAATGTTTAAGATCTTGGTAGTTGAGGACGATAAGGAGCTTAACAAGACCGTTTGCTCGTTTTTAAGTAGTAGCGGGTACGAGGCGTTTGGCTGTCTTAACGCAAACGACGCCTACGACGCAATGTATGAAAATATGTTCGATCTGATCGTATCCGACATTATGATGCCGGGCGTTGACGGATTTGAATTTGCCAGAAACGTGCGAGAGCTTAACGAGGACATACCGATTCTGTTCACTACCGCGCGTGACGATATTGCCTCCAAGCAGAGAGGTTTCAGGATCGGTGTAGATGACTATATGGTAAAGCCGATAGATCTTGACGAGCTTTTTCTGCGAATAGGAGCTCTCCTTCGCCGTGCAAAGATCGCCTCGAGCCGTAAGCTTGAGATCGGCACCTTCGTAATGGATGCAGACGAGCACACCGCTTATCTCGGTGATGAAGAAATTTCGCTTACAAACCGTGAATTCAGCATTCTTTACAAGCTGTTATCGTATCCCAAAAAGACCTTTACCAGACAGCAGCTTATGGACGAATTCTGGGACGCCGACAGCGAGACCGCACCGCGAGCGGTTGACGTGTATATGACCAAGCTACGCTCAAAGCTTTCCGAATGCGACGACTTTGAGATAAAGACCGTTCACGGACTCGGCTATAAGGCGGTGATAAAATGAACAAGGGAAACAAGACGAGAAACGCACTAAGCACGATCAGTAACTTTTTTGTTTTCTTTCTCCTTGCCGCGTTCGTAACCACCTGCTGTATTATGCTCTTTATTTCGGCACTTCAGGGCTCACTCGGAAGAGAATTTACGAGAGAGGAGATCACGCTTGCCGCTAAGATCACGCTCGTAAACGTGATCCTCATAAGTATCGTGATGGCGGTCATCGACTATATTCGCCGCAAAATTATGGTAGAGAGACCGACGAAAATAATTACCGAAGCGACCGAGAAGATAATGTCGGGCGATTTTTCCGTTCGTATAGCGGATATGCCGCGCTCGGGCGCGGAGGGCTTTGACCGAATCGCCGAGGCAGTAAACCGTATGGCAGACGAGCTCTCCGGTGTTGAAACTCTTCGAACCGACTTTATAGCCAACGTTTCACACGAAATGAAAACGCCCCTTGCAGTAATGCAAAATTACGGAACTCTTCTGCAAGCTCCCGATCTTGACGATCAAAAGCGTATGGAGTACGCAAAGGGCATTACCGACGCTTCCCGACGTCTTTCGGAGATGATGACGAACATTCTCAAGCTTAACCGACTTGAAAATCAGCAGATATTTCCCGAAATCAAGAGATTTGATCTCGGCGAGCAGCTTTGCGAATCTCTTTTACAGTTCGAGAGTGTCTGGGAAAAGAAAAACATTGAAATTTATACCGATATTGCCGAAAATATTGAGGTTGAAGCGGATTCGGAGCTTTTATCGCTGGTATGGAACAATCTCTTCTCAAACGCATTCAAATTTACAAACGACGGCGGTAGCGTATCACTGCGCCTTTCTGCTACGGAGCATCACGCTATCGTTGAGGTAAAGGATACGGGATGCGGAATGAGTGCAGAGGTCGGCGCGCACATATTTGAAAAGTTTTATCAGGGAGATACGTCCCATTCGGTACAAGGAAACGGACTCGGACTCGCTCTCGTGAAGCGCGTTATAGACATTATGCGCGGGGAGATAAGCGTCGAAAGTGCCGTCGGTGCAGGAACTACGTTTAAGGTGAAAATCAGGAGGAGCTGATATGAAAGGGAATACGGTATTAAAAGCGGTACTTTTTCCGCATATTGCTATAATGCTCGTTTTACTTCCCGTATCTATCGTATTTTTAATATATTCTCTGATATACATGCAGCCCGATTCTTTAGCTTCTATCATTTCATACGTTCTTGCCTTTTATACTCTCACGGTATGGTCACTTAAGACCCCGTATCTGATCAGATTCTTCAAAAAATTCAAAAACGAAAATAAACTTGCAAGACGCTGGTACGAGGATACGCATCTTCGAATGAGCGTAACGCTCTACGGAACGCTGCTGCTTAACACAGCTTACGCACTACTGCATCTCGGAATGGGATTTCAGCACAGATCGTTTTGGTTCTTTTCTCTTGCGGGATACTATATCTCACTTGCGGTAATGCGCTTCTTTTTGGCGAGATACACCACGGCACATCTGCCGGGCGAGCGAATGAGAGACGAGCTTATCAGATACCGTCTGTGCGGCTGGATATTTCTTATAATGAACGTATCGCTTTCTCTGATGGTGTTCTTTATGATATATTGGGAGAGGACCTTCCGACATCACGAGATAACGACTATCATGCTTGCGGCATATACCTTTACCGCCTTTACACTTGCGGTCATAAATATTATAAAGTACCGCAAATATAACAGTCCGATATATTCAGCATCAAAGGCAATAAGTCTCGCCGCTGCATGCGTGTCTATGCTGACGCTTGAAGCTACTATGCTTACCAGCTTTGGCGGGGAAAATATGGACTCTTTTACAAGAAAAATATTCCTTGGAATTACGGGAATAGCCGTTTCGGTAGCAATTATAATAATGGCGATATATATGATACGTCAAGGCAACAAAAAATTAAAACAGTTAAAACAATAAGGATAAAATATGGAAAACAAAGAAAGCTTTAATTATACCTACTCTGCAAAGGAGCAGGAAGAGATAAAAAATATAAGAAAGAAATACTCACAGCCGTCCGAGCAGGAGGAGGATAAAATGGCGCAGCTTCGCCGTCTGGATGCCGGTGTGTATTCGAAAGCTACGGCGGCGTCTATTGCCGTGGGTGTTATAGGCGCGCTCATTATGGGAGCCGGTATGAGCATCATTATGACCGATATAGGCGCATTTCTCGGTACCGTTTTCTCCATAATAGTCGGTATTTCACTCGGTATTATAGGGATCGTTCTTGTTTGTCTTGCATATCCCGTATATAGCCGTACGATCACTCGCGAGCGTGCAAGAATCGCTCCCGAGATACTTCGACTTACCGATGAGCTTATGAAATAATTTGTCAAATTGAGGAAAAAAATTCCCAAAAACTATTGACAAACCCAAAAATCAGGCGTATAATGTGAAACATCAAGTCACAAAGGAGGAGTAGCAATGACTGTTAGCAAGTTTTTTTATTACTTTTATTACTTTGCTCAGGGCTGCCCGACTTTTGTGAATACCGATAAATAAGATAAAATCTTATCGGCAACAAAACACGGACAGTCCGCATCTGCTATGCTTATAGGGCATAACACAGAGTGCGGATTTTTTGTTTGATATCAAAATTGAAATTCATATAAGAACCGAGGTACAAAACAATGTCAATGAATTTTCACAGAAAGCTCCCCATCCCTCAGGATGTAAAAAAGGATTATCCCGTCACCGAGCGTATGGCACAGGTAAAGGCCGCTCGTGACGAGGCAATACGCTCCGTATTTGACGGCAGCTCCGATAAATTTATTCTCGTTATAGGTCCGTGCTCCGCAGATCACCGTGAGCCCGTTCTTGAATATATTTCACGCCTTCGCAGGATCGAGGAGCAGGTTTCCGATAAGATCATAATTATCCCTCGCATTTATACAAATAAACCGAGAACGACGGGACAGGGCTACAAGGGAATGCTCCATCAGCCCGATCCTGATGCAAAGCCCGATATGTACAAGGGAATAGTTGCTATCCGTGAGCTTCATCTTGCGGCTCTGCGCGACTACGATTTCTCGTGCGCTGACGAGATGCTTTACCCCGAAAATCACCGTTACCTCTCCGATCTGCTTTCTTACGTTGCAGTAGGTGCGCGCTCGGTTGAGAATCAGCAGCACCGTCTTACCGCAAGCGGAATGGATACTCCCGTTGGTATGAAGAACCCCACCGGCGGTGATCTCAGCGTTATGATAAATTCTATCGTTGCCGCACAGTCGGGCCATACCTTCATTTACCGCGGATGGGAGGTCACCAGCGACGGAAACCCCTACGCACACGCTATTCTTCGCGGATATATCGACTACGCGGGCAGAAGTGCATCTAACTATCATTACGAGGATCTTCTCAGAGTTGAGGAGCTTTACGCCAAATCCAATCTCACCAACCCCTCTATAATCGTAGATACAAACCATAACAACTCGGGAAAGAAATATCTTGAGCAGGTACGTATTGCAAAGGATATAGTCCACAGCCGTAATGAAAATGCTGATATCAAGCGTCTGGTTAAGGGACTTATGATCGAAAGCTATCTCGAGGACGGTGCACAGAGCGTTGGTGAGCACGTTTTCGGTAAGTCGATAACAGACCCGTGCCTCGGCTGGGAAAAGACCGAAAAGCTTATTCTTGATATCGCAGATAAACTTTAATAAGGATCAAATATAATGTCAAACAAACTTGAAAAAGCAAGAAAAATCATAAACGAAGTAGATGCACAGATGGCAGAGCTTTTCATAAAGCGTATGAGAGCCGCAGAGCTCGTTTATGAGCACAAAAAAGAGCTCGGATTGCCAATTCTCGATCAAGCGAGAGAGGAATCCGTTATCGAAAAAAACGCCGCTCTTATCGAGGACAGCGTTCTGAAAGAGTATTATATTGACTATCTGAAGCACACTATGTCACTATCGCGTGCATATCAGTACCGTATGCAGAGCGGACTCAAGGTAGCGTACAGCGGTGTTGAGGGCGCGTTTGCCCATATAGCCGCAGGCAGGATCTTTCCCGACGGAAATCGCGTTTCCTACGGAGATTTTAAGGCGGCGTACGATTCGGTAGTCAAAGGCGAGTGCGACGTAGCGGTGCTTCCCATAGAGAACAGCTATGCCGGCGAGGTCGGTCAAACTATGGATCTGATCTTTTCGGGCGGACTGTTCATAAACGGGATATACGAGCTTGACATCCATCAGAATCTTCTCGGTGTGCCCGGTGCAACGATAGAGGATATCAAAAAGGTGGCAAGCCATCCGCAAGCGCTTAATCAGTGCCACGATTATATAAAGATGCGTGGCTTTACTGCCGAGGAAACGAGCAATACCGCCCTTGCAGCAAAAACGGTCGCAGAGGCAGGCGATAAGTCGCTCGGAGCTATTGCAAGTGTTGAAACTGCCGAGATCTACGGACTTAAGGTCATCGAGGCAAACATCAATAAAAGCGGTGAAAATACTACGCGCTTTGCCGTTCTCTCCAAGGTGAAGGCAAGCTCGAGCGCACTTTCGAGCACCGTACTGATGTTTACCGTAAAGCACGAGGCGGGATCGCTCGCAAATGCTATCGGAATTATCGGAAAATACGGTTACAATATGACCGCGCTCCGTAGCAGACCTATGAAGAAGCATTCGTGGCAGTACTATTTCTACGTGGAGATCGACGGGACGACCGACAGCGAAAACGGTGTAAAAATGATCGAAGAATTAAATAAGGTGTGTGACCGACTCAAGGTTGCGGGCACGTTCGCTCCTCACACCGAAATATAGGATTTAGTAATATGATAGCAACATTCAAAAAGAGCACGCTTAAAGGCACGATCGACGCTCCTCCATCAAAGAGTATGGCGCACAGATACCTTATATCAGCGGCTCTTTCGGGGCAAAAATGTACGCTCTGCGGCGTGGATTACAGCGAGGATATCCTTGCAAGCATAGACTGCCTAAAGGCGCTTGGAGCCAAAATATCTGCCAACGAGGATAAGGTAACCGTTGATCCCGAGAAATTTATGAGATCAAGTACCGGCGTACTTGAGTGCAGAGAGAGCGGAAGTACTCTCAGATTCTTTATACCGCTTGCGCTATGTCTTGGTAAAACCGTTAACTTACGCGGCAGTCACCGTCTTTTTGAGAGACCTCTCGGTATTTACGAGGATCTTTGCAAGGGTAACGGCTTTACCTTTGAAAAGAGGGAAGACAGCGTCACTCTTTGCGGAAATCTGAAAAGCGGATGCTACAAAATACGCGGTGACGTAAGCAGTCAGTTTATCAGCGGACTCCTTTTTGCTCTGGTATATCTCGGCAAGGACTCTCGCCTTGAGATAGTGCCGCCCTTTGAGAGCAGATCGTATGTAAATATGACTATTGCAGCACTGCGCTCCTTCGGTGCGGACGTATCCTTTATAAACGAATACGAGATAGCTGTCGAAGCATCCGATATGCACGCATTTTCGGGCAAGATAGAGGGAGACTATTCAAACGCGGCTTTTCTTGACGCGTTTAACCGTATCGGATCGGATATCAAGATCGCAAATCTCGACGTAAACAGCTTGCAGGGCGACAGAGTGTATCGTGATTATTTTGAAAAAATATCAAAATCCGTGCCTGAGATCGACATTTCCGACTGTCCCGATCTCGGTCCGGTGCTCTTTGCTCTTGCCGCACTCAAAAACGGTGCGACCTTTACCGGAACGGATCGACTGAAGCTTAAAGAGAGTGACCGCGCACTCGCTATGCACGAGGAGCTTTCCAAGCTCGGCGGAGGGCTTATTTTCGGTGATAATACCGTAACTGTGCCGAAACAGGATCTGAAATACAACGGAAAAGTGCTTGACTCTCATAACGATCACCGTATCGTTATGGCTATGTCTGTAATACTTTCCAAAACGGGAGGCACCATAAGCGGTGCAGAAGCCGTCAGAAAAAGCTATCCCGACTTTTTTGAGGATATCAAACGGCTCGGAGCAAAGGTGGAATTATCGTGATAGTTGATACAAGTAAAAAAATACTGATCGTCGGTCTCGGACTTCTGGGCGGAAGCTATGCGAGAATACTTAAGCGCTTCGGATTTCACATCAGCGCCATTACTCTTGAGCAAAGCTCGATAGACTACGCGCTCGGTGAGAATATTATCGACGAAGGTACGACCGAGCTCGACGAAAATATGATCGGCTCCGCCGATCTCGTGATATTTGCGCTTTATCCCCACGTATTCGTCGAATGGATCGAAAAGAATCAGAATCTCCTTAAAAGCGGTGCGCTTATTACCGACGTGACCGGTGTTAAGCGCAGTATAGTATATCAGATACAGAATATGCTCCGTCCTGACGTTGAGTTCGTTGCGGCGCATCCTATGGCGGGACGCGAGGTATCGGGCGTTGAAAACAGCACTGACAAGCTCTTTATCGGCGCTAACTATATCGTAACTCCCACCGAAAAAAATACGCCCGAGGCGGTGCATACCGTTATCGAGCTTGGACGACTGCTCGGCTTTTCAAACGTAACCACACTCTCTCCCGAGGAGCACGACGAGATGATAGGGTTCCTCTCGCAGCTCACTCACTGTATTGCCATCACCCTTATGACGTGTAACGACAAGGAGAATATGGAAAAATTCACGGGAGACTCTTTCAGAGACCTTACCCGTATAGCAAGGATAAACGATCTTATGTGGAGCGAGCTGTTTGTCAGCAACAAAGATGTTCTGCTTGAGCAGATGAATCTGTTTATAGACAAATTTAACGAGCTCAGAACTATGCTCGAGAGCGAGGATATTGAGTCGATGAGAGCTATGATGCGTCATTCTACCGAACGCAGAGCGCTTTTCGACAAGAAATAAGGGTATAAAATATGATAAGATACGCTATCGAGAAGGATATTCCAAGGATCGGAGAGCTTCTTTCACAGGTCGATATGGTACATCACACGGGCAGACCGGACATATTCAAGATCGGAAGAAAGTATTCGAACGGCGAGCTTAAAACGATGCTCGGAGACAGACAGCGCCCTATTCTCGTTTGCACCAACGAGCGTGACGAGGTTCTCGGATACTGCTTCTGTATTTTTCAGCAGCATATCGAAAATTCGGTACTGACCGATATAAAAACGCTGTATATCGACGATCTGTGCGTTGACGAAAAGCTGCGCGGAAAAAATATCGGCAGGGAACTGTACGAGGCGGCAGTCTCGCTTGCAAGAGAAAACGGCTGCTATAATCTAACGCTCAACGTATGGAGCTGTAATCCTTCTGCGATCCGCTTTTACGAAAAATGCGGACTTGTTCCGCAGAAGATAGGAATGGAATTTATACTTTAATCTTCTTGAAATAAAATACTCCCGCACTTTACAAAACGTTTTTTATATGGTACAATTACCGCAATAAATAAGAGGTGATGTCATTATGAAAGAATTTTTCGGATTTGGCGGTTATCAGAGAAGCGCCGAGGGTTATTTTTCTTGGCAGCATATCGTATTCGTAACTTCACTTATTACAGTTATGACAGCGCTTGCTATCATTATCGGAATAAAGAATAAAAATGCCGATACAATCACCAAAAACAAGGTTATTATCTGGTCTGCAATACTGATAGACTCCTTTGAAATATTCAAGATCATTATGGTATGCTTGCGATCAAGCGATCCTATGGGATGGATATACGATTTGCCGCTCTTTCTCTGCAGCATACAGTTAATTACAATTCCTCTTGCGGCATTTACCAAGGGAAGAACAAAGGAATCCGCGCTTGATTTCGTGCTTATATTCGGACTTCTCGGTGCGTTCTTCGGTACCTACTTCGCAGGAAACAATTATTCGTCCTATCCCGTGCTTTCGTTTGACAACGTAGTTTCGGGTATCACACACTGCATATCGGGATTTACGGCAATTTATATCGGTATTACGGGTATGGCAAACATGAAGAAGAGAAATCTACCGATAACTTTCTCAATACTGCTCGGTTTTTGCACCGCTGCACTGATTGTTAACAAGATAATTGATTACAACTATATGTTCCTCGTAAGAGGAGACGGAACACCGTACGATATTTTGTATAATATAGTAGGCGGTAATCAGATACTGTATCCCGCGGGTGTAATTCTTATGTTCCTTATATACATTTCGGCTTTTTATCTCATAACTTTTATGATCAAGAGTAAAAAACGTGTCAAAGAAACGGTCTAATTAAAGAAAAATCGGCTTATCGTATTGATAAGCCGATTTCGTTTATTTGTTTTTATTTTTAAGAGCTCCGATAAGCTTGAATATTTCCATAACTACGAGGGGAACAAAAATCAGTCCGAGTGCTATGAAATAAAGCTTTGCGGGGAGTATTACGAGACCAAACGCTTTTCCTATCGGAGTAAAGAGAACGAGCGCTACGAGTGCCGTAGATACCATAGCTGCAAGATTAAGAGTTTTATTTTTGAACGGTCCTATCTTGAAAAGAGAATGCTCGGAGCGCATATTGAATGCTTGCACGATCTGGCAAAGTGCAAGAACTGCAAAAGCCATAGTTTGACCTTGTGCGATATTTGCATCGTTTCCTTGCCATCCAAACCAGAAGCCGAGAAGCGTAAGAAAGGCAAACATACATCCCTGAAGCACTACGCGAATGCCGAGACCGTGAGCGAAAATGCCTTCGTCCTTCGGCTTCGGCTTTTTATCCATAACGTCCTTCTCGACCGCTTCCATACCGAGTGCGATCGCGGGAAGGGAATCGGTAACAAGATTTATCCAAAGCAGCTGCATAGAAAGCAGTGGTGTCTTATGCCAGAGAAGCATTGCGGCAAATACGGTAATTACCTCTCCGATGTTAGTACCGAGCAAGAATCCTACGACCTTTTTGATGTTCGCATAAATTCCTCGACCTTCGCGTACTGCATCGACTATCGTCGCAAAATTATCATCCGTAAGTGTCATATCGGACGCGCCCTTGGCAACGTCTGTACCCGTTATTCCCATAGCACAGCCGATATCAGCCGCTTTAAGAGCGGGAGCATCGTTGACACCGTCTCCGGTCATAGAAACCACCTGACCCTTGCGCTGCCAAGCTTTTACTATTCTTATTTTGTTTTCAGGTGAAACGCGTGCGTAAACGGATATATTTTCGACCTGATCGTCAAGCTCGCTGTCGCTCATTCGATCAAGCTCAGCTCCGGTAATGGCGCGGTCTCCTTCGAGAAGTATTCCGAGCTCCTTTGCAATGGCTGAGGCGGTGATTACGTGGTCTCCGGTTATCATAACCGGCTTGATTCCTGCACGGCGACAGATCGCTACGGCATCCTTTGCTTCGGGACGCGGCGGATCTATCATTCCCACGAGTCCCATAAACGTAAGTCCGTTTTCGAGTTCTTCCGACGTGATATTTTCGGGGACCTTATCTATTTCCTTGTAAGCAATAGCGAGAACTCTGAGAGCGCATTCGCTCATTTCCTCGGTTATGTTTTTTGCCGCCTCGATATTTCCTGCAATACATCTTGACGCCATAACGTCAAAGGCACCCTTTACGATAACGATATTTTTACCGTCTATACTGTTTACCGTTGTCATAAGCTTTCGGTCAGAATCGAAGGGAAGCTCTGCCAGACGAGGATATTTTGCGTTCAGATCGTCCTTGGGCATACCGTTTTTATGGGCGGCAAGGACTATGGCAGTCTCGGTGGGATCACCTATATGCTGCTCGCCGTTTTCGCTGAAAATAACCGATCCGTCACAGCAGAGTGTGCCGTACATAAGGAGCTTTCTTATGCTTTCTGAATTTTGTACGCTAATATTCTCGGTTTCGCTTTCGCCGTCGCAATATGCCTTTGTAAGAGTCATGCGGTTCTGTGTGAGCGTTCCCGTCTTATCGGAGCATATTACCGATGCGCCGCCGAGTGTTTCAACCGCAGGTAAACGGCGGATAAGTGCATTTTTCTTTACCATTCGCTGAACTCCTATCGAGAGAACGATGGTAACTATTGCGGGAAGTCCCTCGGGTATTGCCGATACGGCAAGCGAAACGGCTGTCATAAAAATTTCGAGGGCGGGAATATCGTTTGCAAGTCCCACTACGAATATTACAGCACAGGCGGCAAGCGCTACGATACCTAAATATTTCCCGAGCTGTGCAAGCTTTTCCTGAAGGGGAGTCTGTGCATCGTTTTCGCTGTCCAGAAGATTTGCGATCTTACCCATTTCGGTATCCATTCCGGTAGCGGTAACGACGGCAAGAGCTGTGCCGTAAGTGATACTGCAACCCGAGAATACCATATTGGTGCGGTCACCTATCGGTGCATCCTCGGATATCACCGAAAGAGCATCCTTTTCGGACGGTACGGATTCTCCTGTAAGTGCTGATTCCTCCGATTTAAGTCCGGAGCTGTATATAAGGCGCGCGTCTGCGGGAACGAAATCTCCCGCTTCAAGCTTGATAATGTCTCCGGGGACAAGATCGGCGGCGTCTATTACACATTCAGATCCGTTACGGATAACTCTCGCATGGGGTGCGGACATATTTTTTAAGGCGTCAAGTGCTTTTTCCGCCTTACCTTCCTGATATACTCCCATTACTGCGTTAAGTATTACTATCAGAAGAATAAGTGCCGGCTCGAAAAGCTCTCCCCAGTTTTTCTCAATGCATACGACCGTGAAAGAAACTATCGCCGCAGCAATGAGTATCAGTATCATAACGTCCTTAAACTGATCCACAAATCTTGCAAAGGTAGATTTCTTCTTTTTCTCGCGAAGCTTGTTTTCTCCGTACTTTTCGCGTCTTTCATTGACAGTAGCGCTGTCAAGTCCCGTAGTGGCACTTGTAGAAAGAGCGTCCAAAACGTCTTCGGTCTTCTTACTGTGCATTAACAAAATATATACCTCCCTAATCAATCATCCGTTCATCTGAACGGATGTTAAAATCATATTATTATATTTATATCACTTTTTGATCTAAAATTCAAGTGGTGCAACAAAAATTTTCAAAAATTAAATATTAAGAAACAATTACTTAACAGAGAGGGAAGAAATAAACGAAAAACGACAGGTTTTAACCTGTCGTTTTTATAAAGCGTACCCTGGGGGATTCGAACCCTCGACCTACTGCTTAGAAGGCAGTTGCTCTATCCGGCTGAGCTAAGGGTACATAGCAAAATATTTTTCAAAAGTTGAGCCGCACTGACGGTGCGGCTCTATTTTGTTTTGAAGCGGGTGATGGGAATCGAACCCACATAGCCAGCTTGGAAGGCTGGAGCTCTACCACTGAGCTACACCCGCAGAACGAACTGCTTCATTATAATATCACAACTGTCTCCATTTGTCAATACCCTTTTTAACAAAAAAACAAATAAATTTTCGATCTTTTTGTGTATTTTTTCAAAAAGCTAAAATTAAAAAGCTTTTTTATGCTGTACGGAGCTTTATTTCTGTTGACAAGATCAAAAACAGGTGCTATAATTAACGTATCTGAAACGGTCTGAGATACTAACCGTAAAAATAAGGAGAATACAAAATGAAGGAATTTTATCCAATTACTATCGCAGGTCTTGAAAGACAGCTTAAGCTTTGCCCGCTGAACGACAAGCTCTATATCGGAGCGTTTATAATAATAGGAGATCCGGAGCTTACCGAAAAATCGGCAAGCGAGCTTCTTAAAAAGGCGCCCGAATACGACTATATCCTTTCCGCAGAATCGAAGGGAATACCGCTTGCACACGAGATGGCACGTCAGAGAGGCGATGCTAAGTATATGGTTGCAAGAAAATCTGTAAAGCTCTATATGAGCGACGTGCTTGACGTTACCGTTAACTCGATAACCACGGCAAATACCCAGCATCTCTACATAGACGGCGCAGACGCAGAGCTTATGCGCGGTAAGAGAGTTCTTATCGTTGACGACGTTATCTCGACCGGCGAGTCTCTCAGATCGCTTGAAGCACTCGTTAATGAAACGGGCGCCGAGATAGTCGGAAAGATGGCAATACTTGCAGAGGGTGACGCCGCTGACAGAGAGGATATAATCTATCTCGAAAAGCTTCCTCTTTTTGACGCAGAGGGAAACGCGATATAAAAATTCTATAAAAGGATAATAGAGGACGGAAAATCACTTTCCGTCCTTTTATTTGTATTGACAAAGCGGATATTTTGTGGTAAAATTAGCTAAATATATATTGGAGGAAAGCACCAATGAACACAGAAAAAATAATTCCGAGAAGCGAGTATCCCCGTCCTGACAGAGTAAGAAAGGATTGGCTCTGCCTTAACGGCGAGTGGGATTTTGCGTTCGACGAAAAAGGAATTGGTTTTTCCGAGGACTGGGCAAGCAAAAAGGCACTTGATACTGTAATTAACGTACCGTTTGTTTACCAGTGCGCTCTTTCGGGAATAAACGATCAGCGTCACAGTGATTATATATGGTATCACCGTACGTTCACTATACCTGAGAGCTTTGAAGGAAAACGCGTTATGCTCCATTTCGGCGCTGTTGACTACAAAGCCAAGGTATATCTCAATGGAAACTATATCGGCGAGCACGAGGGCGGATATACGCCTTTTGCGTTTGATATAACCTATAACGTGAAAGATCGCAGCGCTACTTACGATCTTACCGTTTGTTGCGAGGACCGTCTCGATACCGAAATGCCCCGCGGAAAACAGAGCTTCCGTCCCGAACCCTTTGCTTGCTGGTACACTCCGTCCAGCGGAATATGGCAGAGCGTTTGGCTTGAAGCTGTCGGTATGAAATATATCGACGATATCAGAATAACTCCCGACGTTGACAATAGCTGCGTAAGAGTTGAAACAACACTAAGTGATCTTCCCGAAAACGGAAAGCTCATAATGAACGTTTCCTTCAAGGGTATGTTCGTTACCTCGCTTGAGATATCTGCAAACTCTCGCAGAGTAGATAACACCATACATCTGCCTCACAACGGAGTTTCGCTCGACGGTGTATATCTCTGGGAGCCGGGCAAGGGAAATCTTTACGATCTTGATCTTACTCTCGTTGAAAACGGTGAGGGCATAGACAGTCTTTCCACCTATTTCGGTATGAGAAAGATCCAGTGTGAGGGCGGCAGAATTTATATCAACAACAGACGTCTCTATCAGCGCCTTATTCTCGATCAGGGCTATTGGCCGGACGGACTCCTTACCGCTCCGAGCGACGAGGCACTTAAACTCGACCTTGAGCTTACCCTTAAGATGGGCTACAACGGTGCAAGAAAGCATCAGAAGTTCGAGGATCCCAGATATCTTTACTGGGCTGACGTTATGGGCGTTCTCATCTGGGAGGAGCTTCCCAGCGCATATCAGTTTAACGACGTTATGAAGCGTAACTGCTTCAGAGATATGCAGGAGGCCATAAAGCGTGACTATAACCACCCCTGCACGATAACATGGGTTCCTATGAACGAGTCTTGGGGAATATATCGAGTCAAGACCAACAGAGAGATGCAGGAGTTTGCCGACGCGCTCTATTTTATGATCCATTCTCTCGATCAAACGAGAATAGTATCCGGTAATGACGGCTGGGAGCAGTCCGAGACAGATATAGTCAGCGTGCACGATTATACCTCGTTTACGCGCTACCTCTCAAAGGACTATGAATCGGTGGAGGGCATACTTGAGGGTATTCCGAACAAATCCAGAACTATCGTCTGCGACGATTACGATCTTTCGGGCAAGCCGATACTTATGACCGAGTTCGGCGGAATCGCTTTCGCAAAGGACAAAGAAGGCGCAAACTGGGGATACGGAAATGCAGTTACTGACGAAGAAAAGTTCTTCGAGCGCTTTGACGATATCACCACCGGTTTTAAGAATATCGACTATTTCTGCGGATACTGCTATACTCAGCTGACCGACGTTTTCCAGGAAGTAAACGGTCTTCTTGATATGGACAGAAATCCGAAAGTCGATCTTGACAGAGTAAGAAGGATCAATCTCAAATAAAACAGAACTTTTGAAAGGTGATATAGTTATGTCACAGAAAGTAAGAGTTGCAATGATAAGCGCGTGGCACGTACACGCTATGGGATACGCTAATTATCTTGCTGCACACCCGAGTTGCGAAATAGTCGGTGTTTGGGATGATCAACCCATGCGCGGCAATGAGTGGGCAAGTGACCTAGGATGTAAATTCTACCACAAATACGAGGATATTTTGAAAAATCCCGAAATTGATGCGGTAGCTATCTGCGCCCCTACGTCTATGCACGCAGATCTTATGATAGATGCGGCAAACGCTAAAAAGCACATATTTACCGAAAAGGTGCTCGCGCTGACCAATAAAGAGGCAAAAGCGATAATGCGTGCCGTTAAAAAGAATAAGGTCCACTTTACCATATCCTTCCCGCACGAGACCGATAAGTCGATACTCTTTGCAAAGGATCTCGTTGACAGCGGAAAGCTCGGCAGGATCACTTATATGAGAGTCAGAAACGTGCATTCGGGCAGTATAAACGACTGGCTTCCGCCGCATTTTTACGACAGAGCCACCTGCGGAGGCGGTGCAATGATCGACCTCGGCGCGCATCCTATGTACCTTATAAATTGGTTTTTGGGCAAACCGTATGCCATCAGCTCGTCCTTTACTAATATAACCGGACGCCCCGTTGAGGATAACGCAGTGTCTCTCATCGAATACGAAAACGGCGCGATCGCCGTTTCAGAGACGGGATTCGTCTCGGTCGCCGATCCGTATTCACTTGAAATCTCGGGAACGAAGGGCTTCGTCCGTGCGAGCGGAGGCGTAGTAGCGTATTCGTGTCCCGAAACCGAAAACAAGCGTACCGAGGTAAACGATTTTGCTCTCAGCGCCCCTGCACCTCTCGATTATTGGCTGGACAGCATTATAAATGATACTCCAAACACGCTTTATTCTATTGACGAAGCAGTTACTCTTACCGAAATAATGACTGCCGCCTACAAGTCGGCGTCAAACGGAAAGAAAACGAAGGTCTAAATAAAAAAAACACCGCAAATGCGGTGTTTTTTGTTTCTGTTATCCGATAA
The DNA here is from genome assembly GCA_015064385.1 of Oscillospiraceae bacterium. Taxonomy (GTDB): domain Bacteria; phylum Bacillota; class Clostridia; order Oscillospirales; family CAG-272; genus SIG672. Next base: position 33,157 of record SVSI01000015.1, read on the forward strand.
AATGCTTTTCGTCGTTACCGTGAATAAGGCGGGTGTAAAAGTCGTAGTCGAGCTCCTTAAGTATAACCTCCAGCTCAAGGTCGGACATTACTGTATTTCTGCCTTTTGCGTACTGCTGATCGACTTTCTCCTTCATTGCAACGATTATCGGGTGGCGTTTATCGACCAGTCTGTCTCCGTCGAGATGGAAGAAGTTGTTGATCCAATGGGCGATTCCTGCAAGACCGCTGTGCGAGTCGATCGCGACGGTCGCGGGAACTCCGAGAATGGACGCAGTATCGAAAATGTTGTATATCTCCTCGTCCTTGAGAAGTCCGTCTGCGTGGATACCCGCTCTGGTCACGTTGAAGTTTCTTCCAACGAAAGGCGTACGCGGGGGAATATCGTAGCCGATCTCTCTCTCAAAGTAGCGCGCGATCTCTGTGATGACCGAAAGGTCCATACCGTCGGTAGTACCGCGCAGAGACGCGTATTCGATAGCCATTGCCTCAAGAGGACAGTTGCCGGTACGCTCGCCGATTCCGAGCATAGCGCAGTTGATACCCGAGCAGCCGTACAGCCACGCGGTGGAAGCGTTGGAAACGACCTTGTAGAAGTCATTGTGTCCGTGCCACTCGATCATCTCGGACGGTATGCCAACGTAGTGCTGGAGGCCGTAGATTATGCCCTGAACGCTTCTGGGAAGTGCTGCACCGGGGAATGACACTCCGTATCCGAGAGTGTCGCACGCGCGGATCTTGATTGGCGTGTCGTACTCGCGGCTGAGCTCCATAAGACGCTCTGCAAAGGGAAGAACGAAGCCGTAATAGTCAGCTCTCGTTATATCCTCAAAGTGGCAACGCGGACGAATTCCCGCATCAAGCACCTTTCTTACGATACCAAGGTACTTATCCATTGCCTGAGCTCTGGTCATTTTCATTTTGTTGTAAATATGGTAGTCAGAGCAGGATACGAGAACGCCCGTTTCCTTGATTCCGAGCGACTTTACAAGCTCAAAATCGTTATCGTTTGCTCTGATCCAGCTTGTGATCTCGGGAAATTCAAATCCGAGCTCCTGACAAGCGCGTATCGCCTGTCTGTCCTTTTCGGTGTAAACGAAAAATTCGCTCTGACGAACGATTCCTTTAGGACCTCCGAGCTTGTGCAGAAGGGTAAAGAGATCAACGATCTGTTTAACAGAGAAGGGAGAGGTGGACTGCTGACCGTCACGGAAGGTCGTATCGGTTATCCATATCTCCTTGGGCATATTGATAGGAACCGTTCTGTGGTTGAACGAGACCTTCGGAATACTGGTGTATTCAAAGAGATCACGGTAAAGATTCGGGTCGCTTCTTTCCTGAAGCTGATAGTGATATGCAGACTGCTCGAGAAGATTTGTCTCGTCAGAAAATATCAGTTCTCTCGGTTTTGGTATTGTTGCCATAATATATTATTCTCCTTTCGGGCAGTAATGAGTAAATTCTAACTTTATAGTCAGATATTTTATTTATTATACACTTTTTATAATGAAAAATCAAGAGGGGATAGAGGTTTTTTAGCGGTAAAATCCGAAAAAATGAGCAAAAACGGGCTAACTTTTTATGCATAGTACCGATCTTTATGAAATTTTGCATTTTTTTCGATTTTTATCTTGACAAAATCTGCGCTCTGTGATATACTTTACAGGTCGAGCAAATGACGCCGTCTCATACGGAGAGATGGCCGAGTGGTCGAAGGCGCGCGACTGGAAATCGCGTAAGCGCCAAAAACGCTTCGAGGGTTCAAATCCCTCTCTCTCCGTAAAAACAAAAGAACGAACCAAAGGTTCGTTCTTTTGTTTTTTTCTGAAGTTATGCGATGCAGAACCCCGTAAATTGCGGAGCAATTTACAAGAGCGTGCGGGAAAGTAAGTAATAGAGAATAGTGCATGACGCACGCGTTGGGTTCGTAAATCCCTCTCTCGAACCAAAGGTTCGTTCTTTTGTTTTTTTCTGAAGCTTTGCGATGCAAAACCCCGTAAATTGCGGAGCAATTTACAAAAGCGTGCGGTAAAGTAAGTAATAGGGAATAGTGGACGACGCACGCGCCCGGTTCGTAAATCCATCTCTCTGAAGTAAAACGAAAAGACACGCAAAGGCGTGTCTTTTTTCATTTACTTATCAATTTCTGCGGTATTTTTCGATCTGCTTACCCAGTCAAGCAGCATTCCAAATAGAAATCCTACCGTCATAGTGAACAGTACACCGAATATGTAAGCAACGAGGGTTGCACCAAAGCTACCGAATATATCAAGGAAATATATAGAATAGTTACCGTACATATCCATTCCGAAATTTGAACGGTGGAAGCACAGATTAAGGAAAATACCGTAAGCTATCGACGTGTAAATAAATATAAGCGATTTTCCAAAACTCTTAAAATCAAGCTTTACTTTATCCGATAGTATGAGATAAAATCCATAAAGCGCCATTACTAGGTGACAGGCACCTTCGCTTATCTGCGTAAAATTTGCCTCCTGCTTATAGTGCAGAAGATAGTCCGCCTCGGGACTTACGAAAAGTGCAACGAACATTCCAAATCCCAAAAAGGCAATCGCGCTGTAAGCGTAATCTTTAACTTTTTCGTTCATAAACGGAGTTAAAAGGATGATAGTACAAATGTATGGACTTATATTTTCGAGTGTCATAAACCCGTCTTCGAGCCATCCTCTTTCGTACGCGGCGTAGTTCCAGCAAAAGAAGAATACTGCGCAAATAAGGATAAATAGCAAGTTTACGATTCGTTTTTTCAGCTTATCACGAAATAGGCACATCAAAAATATCGCCGCAAACAATACTATGGAAAGTCCCCACAGCATCTGCGATATGTGCATAACGTTCCTCCTTATTTCTCGAATTCTTCTTCAGTTTCTTCTTCTATGATCGCATCGGGGCTGTTCCACTCAACGCGTGCGTTTCCGTACCAGTTGTTAGCCCATGTGCTCGGCACCTCATCCTCGGAGAGTGCCGTCTTTATAACGAGCGAACTGCATCCGCTGAATGCACCCGCCTCTATTACTTTAACACTCGAGGGCAGTATTATCTCGCGAAGTCCCGTGCATCCCTCAAAGGCGTTGACGCCTATTTTCCAAAGCCCTTCGTTCAAAACTATGCTTTCAAGAGACGAGCATCCGCTGAACGCACCGTTTTCGATATGAGTTACGGTCTCGGGTATCTCGATCTCGGCAAGAGATCTGCATCCAGAAAACGCCTCCTTGCCAATATGAATAAGTCCGTCGAGGAGATATATCTTCGTTATATAAATGCAGTCGGAAAATGCGTTTTCACGTATTCCGAGAACCTTTTTCTCGTCGTAATAAGCACCTAAATATACCTCGCCGTTCAGATACTTATATGCGCCCGTGATCTCGGCATAATTCTGTTCGTCTGTGGTGAAATATACGATACCGCTCGTGGTTTCGTATTCCCAGATCGCCTTTATAACCATATTCTTGGTCACTCTCTTATAGGGAGCGCTCCAAGAGTGGAGGAATGCGCCGTCCTTTACGACGACGGGCGGGGTAGCGTCCTGACCTTGAGTTATGTGCTGCTCGACAGAGCCACTGATAAGCGTTCCGCCGTCAAGATCGAATTTTACGACGTACGTCTTCTTTCCTGCAAGAAATATCAGTATCAGAAGTACGGCTACTGCCAAAAACAGTATCGAAAATGTAATTATTATTCTTGATCTGCCCTTCAAAAATTTCATTAAATATATTCTCCTTTGAGTTATTGTACCTCTATATTAGTATAACACCGTGAATTATTACTTTGGTGAACATACTGTGATTTGTATGTAAACAAAAAAAGCGGCGAAGCGCCGCTTTTTTACATTATTTGAATCAAAGGTTGTAATATCTGTCGAATTCTGCCGGAGTGGGTATCTTTGCAAGCTCTGCACATTCTGCGCGCTTGCCCTTAATGAAGTTGGCAATAAGCTCCTCGGGGAATACTCCGCCTGCGGTAAGATAATCGTGGTCGGCCTCAAGAGCGTCAAGCGCCTGATCAAGCGAGGTGGGAAGATGCTTAAGCTTTGCCTTCTCCTCATCGCTGAGATGGTAGAGATTTACGTCGTATGGGCCCCAGCCGTTTGCGTGAGGATCGATCTTGTTCTTGATACCGTCGATACCTGCCATCAAAATTGCCGCGTAGCAGAAATAAGGGTTGCAGGTAGCATCGGGATTACGAAGCTCAAAACGGCGCTTGTCGGGCGATTTTGCGTACGCAGGAATACGTATTACCGCGCTTCTGTTCGAGGTTGCGTAACCAACCGTTACGGGCGCCTCAAAGCCGGGAACGAGGCGCTTGAACGAGTTCGTGCTCGGGTTTGTGATAGCGCAAAGGGAAGCGATATGCTTCAAAAGTCCGCCCATAAAGTAGTGGGCTTCACGGCTGAGATGTGAATATCCGTTATCGTCCGAGAATACGGGCTCGCCGTTTTTAAGAAGAAGCATGTGGACGTGCATTCCGCTGCCCGCCTCACCGTAGATGGGCTTGGGCATAAAGGTCGCACTCTTACCGTATTTCAAAGCGGTGTTGTGAATGATGTACTTTATCATCATCGTAGCGTCAGCCATGTGAACCATTTCTCCGAGCTGTGGCTCGATCTCAAACTGACCCGATGCGGCAACCTCGGGGTGATGGTAGTTGATCTCGATTCCCGCATCCTTCATATGAAGACACATTTCACTGCGGCACTCGTACGAGGTATCAAACGGCTTTGCTATATGGTAATTCTTCTGCTTGGGAACTACTACTCCGAGCCCCTCGGTATCGCTGTTCCAAAAAGACTGCTTTGCATCTATATGCGCACCGATATAATTTCCGCTGACCTCCCAGCCGACGCGGTCGAAGAGATAGAACTCAAACTCGGGGAGTATCTTCATAGTGTCTGCAATTCCGCTGTCCTTCATATACTGAACTGCGGCACGGACGATATTTCTCGGATACTGTGCGAGAGGACGGTTTTCGGGAGAATCGATGATCATTGCGTTACCCGTCATTGAAAGGGTGGGAATTTCGCAGAAAGGATCAACGAGAGCGGTGTCGGGATCGGGGATAAATACCATGTCACTCTTTTCAACTACCGCGTAGCCGTAGTTTGAAGCATCAAAGCCGATTCCGCTTTTCATGGTATCTTCAGAAAAGTTTTCCGCAGGTATCGTGACGTGACGATACTGGCCGTTTATATCGACCATCTTGAAATCGACCATTTTGATACCTTTTTCTTTAATCAGATCAAGTATATCCTGTACGCTTTTTGACATAAAATATGCCTCCTATGATTTAATATATTTTATTTTAGCAAATTTTTCTGCATTCGTCAATAGCACTTATCAAAAGAGCGTAAATTACTAAAAATTTTTTCAAAATATTGAAAAAAACTGCAAATTACTGTTGACAAAGCGAAAATGTTGTGATATAATCTATAGCGTTCCGCGTAAAGCGGGCTGTATCTGGGTGTGGCGCAGTTGGTAGCGCGCTACCTTGGGGTGGTAGAGGCCGCTGGTTCAAGTCCAGTCACTCAGATAAAACAGAAAGCCGAGACAGAGTCTCGGTTTTTTGTTTTATAAGCGCGATTGGGGTAATGTAGCAGTGGCGAATTTTTGGCGAAGACAAAAATTCAAAGAATCTGCCAAAGGCAGATTTGTTGAGCTGAGTTCAAGTCCAGTCACTCAGATAAAAAGTCGAATGAGTATTTGCTCGTTCGACTTTTTCTATTTTAGCGATAGATTTTGAATTTGCGGTCGAGATCACGCCCTGCGCCAAGCGCAGAGGGGTGGCCGTGGGTTCCCGAAAGCGAGCTTGCCGAGCTTTTGGGGTTCTACGGTAGTGTGCCGCTGGTTCAAGTCCAGTCACTCAGATAAAACGAAAAGCCGAGACAGAGTCTCGGTTTTTTGTTTTATAAGTGTACTTGGAGTATAGGAGTAGCGGCGAATTTTTGACGAAGACAAAAATTCAAAGAATCTGCCAAAGGCAGATTTGTTGAGCTGAGTTCAAGTCCAGTCACTCAGATAAAATAAAAAGCCGAGACAGAGTCTCGGTTTTTTGTTTTATAAGCGTGATTGGGGTATGTGGAGTAGCGGCGAATTTTTGGCGAAGACAAAAATTCAAAGAATCTGCCAAAGGCAGATTTGTTGAGCTGAGTTCAAGTCCAGTCACTCAGATAAAAAGTCGAATGAGTTTTTGCTCGTTCGACTTTTTCTATTTTAGCGATAGGTTTTGAAGATGCGGTTGAAGCCACGCCCTGCGCGAAGCGCAGAGGGGTGGCTTGGGTTCCCGAAAGCGAGCTTGCCGAGCTTTTGGGGTTCTACGGTAGTGTGCTGCTGGTTCAAGTCCAGTCACTCAGATAAAATAAAAAGCCGAGACAGAGTCTCGGTTTTTTTGTTTTATAAGCGTGATTGGGGTATGTGGAGTAGCGGCGAATTTTTGGCGAAGAAAAAAGCATTGAAAACATCAATTTTCAATGCTTTTTATTTTTAACAAATCAAATCAATATATTACAAAGCTCGTAAATTCTATACGACAGCTATTCTGTCCGGGAATATCGGTTGTGCTTACATAATAAACGGTGCGATTATCAGAGCCAAGAACGAAGCTCGAACTATATCCCGGCTTACCGCCGGTTATCGGCGTCCAGGGAAGAGGATTCGGGAACGTACTCCACGTTTTTCCGTAATCAAAGCTTACGAACAGATCCTTCATAGTAGTGCGTGAACTTACTATGATAGCGCCGCATTCACTGCCGGTTGGTGTCCACACACAGGACGGCGCCGCTTCAAGACCTAATCCGCCGGGAGTGGTAATGCGCGTTCCGGGATCGGTGTGGTTCCAGTTTGAGATGTCGCTTGTCTTTTTATAATATACTATCGACGCGTCTTTTTTATAGGGATTCTTTACATACTCATACACCATAAAATACTCGCCGTTGTCGAGTTTTGTCATAACGAACATTCCGGGGCGGGCTTCCGGATCGTCAAAGGTACATACGTCAACCTGCTCACTCCAGTTTATACCGTCAGAAGAACGCTTATAAACTATTTTTTGATCGTGCAGGAGATCGGAGTCATCCGAATAAAAGCAGTAAAGATATCCGTTATCGTAGTAGGTAAAGGGTTCCCAAACGCCAGACTGCTCGTGCCAACCGGGTACGGGTTTTACGCATCCGCCATTTGCGATCTTTGCGGTCTGATTCCACGTTTTTCCGCAGTCCGTGCTATACCAGACCCATATTTCCGACCTTATAGAATAGTCTATTGAGTTACTTGAATAAACGAGTGTGCCTGCAGGAAATTCGCCAATTTGCTCAGGAAGCTCGTAAAGGTGAGACATACTTCCGGGTGTGAGTTCTTTGCTTTGCTGCGCTTCAGGACGTGCAAGCAATGACCAAGTTTTTCCGCCATCGTTGCTTTCCATAAAGCACGAATGTGTGGAGGGTTTCATCGTATCGCCAAGTGCAAAATGTACTATAAGTTTTCCGTTGTCCTCCGGATTTTGTTGATACTTAAGCTCTATAATAGAAGGATAGTGTACCATCTGTATATCCATAATTTGACCGAATTTTTTTACAGCACCGTTAGCTTCGAGAAGAGTCGTTGGCGAAACTTTTATTTCGAGCTCGGCACCGTTGCTTAAAACGGAAATTTTATCCGGATCATACAGAGCAGCTACCACTTTTCCGTTTTCAATGTTAAGAAGATTTTTTTCGCAAGAAATGTTTACGTAGTCGTACAAAAATACCTTCATAGCGCGCATGGTTGCCGCCTCCGAAGTTCCGACAATCACGATGTTACTATCTGTAATTTCTATGATGTATGCATCTTTGTTGGTCTTTTCTTTTAATTTTTTCAGAGAAGCCATACTTGCCTCTCTGTTAGTATTACCGATAATTATTTCCTTTTCAGTTCCGGTAGTATCAACATCCAGTTTTACCGGCAGATCTGCTCCTGTTTTTTCTTTGATAGTTGATTTTACCTTTATAACCATTTCTGCCGCTTCGGTAGAAAAAACATCCGCACGAACTATGCTAAATCCTGAAAGATCTATAGCATTTTCGTTCATCGTCGGGGTATTCACCGTCGGGTCTCCGCCGTTCTTGCAAGAAGAAAGTGACGACAGCATCATCGGCACTGTGAGCGCGGCAGTCATTATTTGGTATAAGGTTTTTGACGTCTTCTTTTTGTTCATATCTTATTTCCTTTCCATCGCATAGCGGCATGTAATGATGCCGAATTTTTTTACAATTATAACATCAAAACTTTCGGGTGTCAACCAATACAAAAAAACTCTGCTAAGAGTAGAGAAACATGATGTTCATTGGTTCTTTTGTATATTTTTTCTACTTTTAATAGGTTGACTTTGTTCAAAATGAATGATAAAATTATTGTGTAGAACTAGAAGGAGATGTCACATGAACGAGCATAGTATAGGTCAAACGATTGCCAAACTCAGGCGGAAAAATTCAATGACGCAGCTTGCTTTGGCTGAGAAACTCAGTGTCAGCGATAAATCAGTAAGTAAGTGGGAAAACGAAAAGGGTTATCCCGATATTCTTATGTTGCCCAAAATCGCTGAAGTATTCGGGGTAACTATCGACTACTTGCTCCGTGGAGAAAAAAAGGGAATAGCAGTTTGCGGAACACTGGTTGTGGATATGGTAAAGACCATAGACAGATATCCCAGCGCGGGTACGCTTTCCACGGTTTTCAAAACAGACAAGGCAGTAGGCGGTTGCGCAGCAAATACGTCTATAAATCTTTCAAAAATAGATCGCAGTATTCCCATATCTGTTTTCGGAAAGGTTGGAACCGACGATAATGGCAGATATATGAAGCGTGAACTTCAAAAATATGGTGTAGATATTGAAGGAGTCACCTATTCGACGTCACTCGAAACGAGTAGTACGGACGTTATGAGCGTCTCATCCGGCGAACGTACCTTTTTTTATAACACAGGCGCTAATTTGGAGTTTTCTCCCGAGGATATAGAGGTTAATTCGCACAAATATGAAATGCTACACATCGGTTACATACTGCTTCTTGATAAATTTGATGCTGCAGACAGTAAGTACGGAACGGTAATGGCTCGCTTTCTCAAAAGCATCCAGGAGCAAGGTATAAAGACCTCAATTGACGTCGTCAGCTCGAATACCGAGGACTACGGAGAAAAAATAATACCCGCGCTTAAATATTGCAACTATGCAATAATGAACGAAATCGAAGCTACTAACATCTGGAATATGCAGGCAAGAAATCCGGACGGAAAGTTAAACCGCGAAAACATTCGTCTGGTTATGCAAAAGATGGTCGAGGCAGGTGTCAAGGACAAGGTAATAGTTCACGCCAAGGAAACATGTTTCATACTTGACGCGCAATCCGGAGAATTCTGTGAGGTAAGATCGTTTAATATACCAAAAGAAGAAATACTTGGAAGCGTAGGCGCAGGTGATGCTTTTTGCGCGGGGTGTCTGTACGGAATATACCACGGATACGACAATAAAGAAATACTTGAATTTGCATCAGCTGCTGCGGCGTGCAACCTTTTTTCCGAAAACTCGGTGGACGGTATGCGCTCAAAAAACGAGATCATGCAGCTTTCCGAGAAATATCAAAGAATGTCCGATCAGTGAAAGGAAAACGATATGAAAAGAGAAGATTACGACCGTCAGGTAGATGCCGCGCTTGAAATGTATGAAAAAGCCGGAATAATCTTAAACGACGATGAAAAGAAGAAAATAGAGGTAGTGGATTTTGAGATCGGTATTGTAAACGAGGTCGGACTTCAGCTTCTGACTTATATAAATACCGAGCGCGTTTGCGCCAAGGAAATGGTTCTTCTTCCGTACCAGACCTGCCCCGAGCACAAGCACGTTCCCACAAACGGTAAGGAGGGCAAAGAAGAAACCTTCAGATGCCGTTACGGAAAGGTATATCTCTACGTTACCGGAGAAGGATCGAGAGACACCATATCGGCAATGATCCCAAAGACCGACGTTTCCGTTTTCCACGAGATAATACTGAATCCCGGAGAACAGTACACCATATACCCGGAAACATGGCACTGGTTCCAAGCGGGCGAAAACGGTGCCGTAATATCCGAATTTTCAACACGCAGTACCGACGAGACCGATCAGTTTACAGACCCGCGCCTCGTTCGTGAGGTCCGCATAGAGGACTGATTTTAGTAAGGATGATATAAAATGCTTGTAACACTAAATGATATTTTACCTGCGGCACAGAAAGAACACTACGCCGTTGGCTTGTTCAATACCATCGACAGTGATATGCTCGAAGGGGCTATCTCTGCCGCGGAGGAGTTAAGATCTCCTATAATAATAGGGACGGCAGAGGTTCTTCTACCGTACGGCGAGCTTAGTCTCATTGCTCCATCTGTCATAGCGGCTGCAAAGCGTGCTACCGTTCCGGTAGTGGTGCATTACGATCACGGTCTTACTTTTGACCGCTGTATAGAAGCGTTAAAGCTTGGATTTTCAAGCATTATGTTTGACGGATCGGCGGGAGATTCAAAGGAAAACCTGGCCGCCACTCGCGAGATAGTTAAGATCGCACATAGCTTTGGAGCTTCCGTTGAGGGAGAGATAGGTCACGTTGGAGAAGCCGATGCCGGTGATAACGACGCGAGCGATCTGTACACAACGCCAACGGACGCAGTGGATTTTGTAAATAACACCGGCGTTGATGCACTCGCAGTGGCTATCGGAACCGCTCACGGAGCATACGTTACAAGACCTAAGCTCGATATCGAGCGCCTCAAAGATATAAGGGGCGCACTCGACACTCCGCTCGTTCTCCACGGCGGATCGGGACTCTCTGACGAAGACTTCAAAAACACTATTGCAAACGGTATTGCAAAGGTAAATATATTTACCGATCTGTGTGTGGCGGGGCTTGACGCTGTAAGAAATGCAGCAGGATCCTACCTTGACGTAAGAAATAAAAAGGTAGAGGCAATAAAAGAAGCGGTAAAGAAAAAGATGATACTTTTTGGTTCCAACGGAAAAGCATGATAATGGTGGAGGGTTGCTATGAAAATGCAAAACAAAAAAACATACTGTCTTAACGGAGTATGGAATTTGAAATTCACACTAGACGAAACCGTTTACAGCACCGACGCTACCATTCCCGGAAACGTCGAGCCCGAGCTCCAAAAGCTTGGACTCTGCGATGACTATATGCCGGCAGACAATGAATTCTCTATGGCAAGATTCGAAATTGTTGACGACTGGACGTACACTACCGTGTTTGACGCTCCCGAGCTGCCCAACGGATATAGTCGAAATCTCGTTTTTGAAGGGATAGATACCATATCCGAGATATATCTTAACGGAGAAAAGCTCGGCAGTACCGAAAATATGTTTATGACCTATAAGTTTCCGGTTTGTCTGAAACCAAAAAAGAACGAGCTTAAGGTCGTTATACGCAGCGTTGATCTTTGGGCAAGAGAGCATCCTCACGATGAGTTCAGTAAGCCCCAAAATATAAGAGGACATTACGACTCATACATAGGTGTCCGCAAAACTCGTCACCAATGGGGTTGGGACAACGCGCCCAGACTCATTACTGCAGGAATAATAAGATCGGTATATATAGAAGATCTTCCCGACAAGCGATTTGAAGATCTCTATATCTATACTATGGATCTGCGCGATGACACTGCGGTGCTTGCGGTTTCTTATTTCTATAAGACTCCCACGAAGCTGCTTACAAATCACACTCTTCGCGTCACGCTTTCAGATGCCGGGCGTGTTGTGCAAATCGATGATTTCCGGATAAATTTCGTGCAGGGAATGGTCAAGATACACCTTGACCGAAACAAGATAAAGCTCTGGTGGCCGAGTGGATTCGGAGATCCGCAGCTTTACGATATAAAGATCGAAATGTTAGAGGACGGTGAGAGCGTTGCCGCCTCTGAAAGCAGAATAGGTATTCGTATGGTAAGCGTCGAGAGAACCGATATTATCGACGTGGACGGCTCCGGAGAATTCCTCTTTAAGGTAAACGGCGAAAAAGTTTTTATAAGAGGTACCAGCTGGAAGCCGCTTGACCCTCTCGCTTCGATCGCAGACAGAAAAACGAAGTCACTTGAAGCTCTCAAAGAGATAGCGAAGCTTCACTGCAATATGGTACGCATCTGGGGCGGCGGAATGTACGAGGACGAGGCGTTTTTTGACTTCTGCGACGAAAACGGTATTATGATATGGCAGGATTTTATGTTCTCCGGCGAGATACCGTCAACCGAAGAAAAATACTGTTCGCTCGTTCATAGCGAGGCAGTACAGATAGTCAAAAAGTTACGCAACCACGCCTCTCTTGCACTGTGGTGCGGAGACAACGAATGCGATCGCTGTGTTGAATGGGTACAGTCTAAATCTCAGATACTTCCGTCTGACAGCGTTATTACGAGAAAGGTTCTCCGCGATGCGGTGCTCAAATACGATCCGTACAGATATTATTTGAAGAGCTCACCCGTATGCTCGGACGAATTTCATCTCAACAGACATACAAAGGAAAAGCCGCGCGGACAACGCACGTTTTATGTTCACACGAAAGACGGCGTGATCTTTGCGACCGATGTGCATTTCTACTGTCCGCCTATGCAGTACGGTGCAGTGCTTCGTGAAACGAAAAGCAAAATACTCAGCGAAACGGGTCCGATTGGGCTTTGCGCCATCGCAACGGACGATAAGATCTTTGAGCGTGAGAAGTGTAGAATGGAGCGTCTTTGGAACTCTCCCGTTATTCCTAACGCAGCAACTTTTCATCAGGACGACGTATACTTTACGGCTTGGAGAAACGAGGGTGTAAAGGAATGTAAACATCACTTTAACCGTGATTTTTCTCTTGACGAATGGAAGGAATATGCGCTTGCGGTTAATCTTATCTGTGCAGAGGTCTTCAAGGACGCGCTCGAATACTGCCGCACGGTCAGATGGAGCAAGACCGGACTTATTTGGTGGTCTCTTTGCGATATGTGGCCTATGGCGTTTAATTATTCGGTAATGGACTACGAGCTAAAGCCAAAGCTCCCGTATTTCTGGATAGAAAAATCACAGCAGGAGATTCTTCTTGCGGGCGTAAGAGTTGAAGCTGACGGTGAAATCTCGATATATGCTATCAATGATACTCTTTGCGACAAAAATATCGAGTACACTCTTACGGCATACAGTCAGAGCGGTAAGTCAAAAACTATTGCTTACGGAAACGTAAAGCAGGAGAAAAATTCCTCCTCCTTGATACAGCGTATATCTCAACCCGAAGAAACAGAGCTATGGATCATTAAATGGAACGACGGCGAAAGGGAATACAAAAATCACGTTTTCACAGGTAAGGCAAGCTTTGACGTTATGAAGAAATACGTAGAAATTATTGCAGACGAGTTCGGTATAAAGGATAAAGTAAACGAGCTTGGATAACTTGGATAAGGAGATAAAATGAGCGGATTAAGTAAATATTGCAGAATATTCTCTGCTGTGATGGCAATTATAATGCTTCTTTTGTGTCTTTCGCTTTTCGGATGCAGAAAAAATCCCGATACCGGTGAAGGAGGAAACGGTCCTGAAAATGATGTTAACGACAGTGAAAAGGAAGATGGTACGATGAAAGAAGATCTTTATAACGGTATAATACCCGAAGACACTGAATACGTGATAGCAAACGGGATAACCAAAAGAATGATAGCTCTTTCCGGAAAAGTGAAAGGAAATCAAGCCAGACTTGCCAAATTTATAAAAAAGGCGCAGAACGGAGAGGATCTTACGGTAGCTTTCGTTGGCGGCTCAATAACCATGGGCGGCTCGGCTAACGAAACCAGTTACGATCTTTGTTATGCAGCGCTTACTACGAAGTATTTGAAAGAGCAGTTCCCGAGTGCAAACATTACACACATAAATCTCGGACTCAATTCAACGGGCTCGTATATCAACGTACACAGACTCGAAAAGGAGCTTCTCGTAAATGATCCCGACCTTGTTTTCGTTGATTTTTCCGTTAACGATACCGAAAATGCACTTGTAAGAAATACGGCTTCGTATGAAAGTCTTCTTCGCAAAATATGGAACCATACCTCAAATCCTGCAGTCGTAACGATAGCAATGACAGCTGAAACCTGGACTTTTCAGGAGAGACACGCTCCAATATGTGAACGTTATCAAATTCCAATGATATCCTATGCCAACGCGATCAACGACGTTCTTTCAAAGGGATACATCAAATGGAGCGACATCTCCGATGATAATATTCACCCCAACGTAACCGGTCACGGAATTCTAAGTGAAATTATATGCGCTTATCTTCAGAGCGTTATAGACAACGTTGATAATATAGATATCGAGAAAGAAAGTAATTTGTCAAAACTCTATTTTTCAGAAAAGTATATAAATGCAGATATACTTTCTCCTGCCGATATAACGTTCACGGGCGGAAACGGTTGGAGTGTTGAAAATCCGAGTGGCGGAAAGACGTATAACGGCGCCTGGAGGGTTTCTTCAGACGACGGAAGTTATGACGGCGTTACTCCAATAAAGTTCACGGTAAATGCCCAAAATATCGGCATTATGTTCCATAAATATAAATCTGAATATGCAAGCTTCGACGTTTACGTTGATGGTGCTTTCTGTTGCACCGTAAATCCGAGTGCCGGCTATAATTACAGAGATGCAGCCGAGATCACAAGTTTTGATACGTTCGGTGAACACACAGTGGAAATAGTTCCCAAAGCATCCGGCGGTAAATCAACGATAGGCATTTGCGCTATTCTCGTTTCTTAAAACAAATCAAGGAAATAAAGATATGAAAAAGATACTTACTGTTTTAATTGCCCTCTCGCTGGTTATTACGGTGTTTTCATCGCTTACCGTTTCGGCAGAAGAGATCGCACTGAATTCGGCCGGAAAGGGCTGGAAAGCGTACCGCTCAAACCCGCTTTTTATAGACGATACCAATGATTCTTACGAATTTCATTGGAAAACGGACGCCAATAAAAAGACGTGGACGTGGCCGGTTCTTCGCACGGACGGCTTTGACGAAGGAACTATTGAAATAGAGGTAAGTCCCTCGGCAAACGTCGGTATCATTTTCGGCGGATGCGGTATAAAGGAATACGTTGGTGAGTCTTATGAGTATATACTCGGCTCAACCAGCGAAAAAAGGGGATCGCTCGGTCGCACTGATAAGGACATAAGGTTTTACTGGGCGGCGGTCGTTTGGAAAGACGATATTCCAACTTTTAAGCTTATTGTTGACGACGGGGCAGATACCGCTTTCAAGGAAACGTTTTCTTTACCTCTTGAAGATATAGATAATAATTCAGACATCATTATTACCGTAAGCTTTAATCAAAGCGGAAAATGCTTTATCAGCGTAAACAAGGAGAAGGTATATTCTTCAGACACTATAGAGCTTTTTGGCGACCAGTACGGAATAGCGGTTTGCGAAGCATCCTATCCCTCCGCCGAAGGTCTTGAAAGAATAGGGTACTTAAAGTCGTTTGCTATTCGTGCATTCGAGGATCCTTCGAATATTGCAAATGAGGGCGACGAATTACCGGGGCAGCCCTCTGTCAATAACGATTCCGCCGTACCTGCCGGCACGGACAACGAAAATACCAATTCAAGCTTCGTTGCTTTTATACTTTGGATAATAATTGCAATCGAGATTACCGTATGCGCCATACTCTCGATCATACTTGTAAAAACCAAAAAAACAAAATACAAGGGAGACAACTGATGAAAAAATTATTATCAATAATCCTGACGATTTCATTTACATTCTGTCTCATCTCCTCATTTTCGATTTCAGCCGCCGAAACTGAGCTGAATCGTGCAGGTACTAAATGGACTGTTTGCCGTGCAGACCCGCTTTTCGTAGTTGACGATACTAACGATTACGAATTTACATGGAAAGCAGACAGCAAAGGTTGGACCTATGACTGGCCCGTTTACCGCGAGGAATCTCTTGAAGCAGGAACTATCGAAACTACGATTGGCGGTATCGGTAATGCGGGAATATTCTTCGGTGCTACCGGTATTAAGGAATACGTTGGTGACAGCAGCGAAAAAATACCGAGTACAAATGAATCAAAGGTCGGACTCGGCGATGCTACTAAAGACATCAGATATTATTATGCCGCAGTCGTTTGGGAAAAGCACAATAACGGCAACTACAAGTTCAGACTCTATTATGATAACGCCGCCGATAACGGAACGATGAACACCTATACCGGAGTAGCTCTCAATGAATCGGCTCACGGCGTGAACGGCACGAGCGACGTTAAGATCAAAGTTGAATTCGACAAAGCGGGAAATCTGAACTGCTACGTTAACGACGTAAAGGTTATGTCGAGAAACGACTGTCAGCCCTTCGGCGATCAGTTTGGAATTATCGCAAGAAAGTCTAATTACAGTTCATCCAAGGCGCTTACAAATATTAACAGCGTTAAAGAATTTTCATTCGATGCATCAGACACATCAAACACTCCCGACGTTCCAAACACTCCTGATACTCCAAATACTCCTGATGTTCCAAACACTCCCGACGTTCCAAACACTCCTGATACTCCAAATACATCTGATACACCTGATATTCCCGACCTGCCGGATAATGACAAAAACAACAACGAAAACAATGGCGACAACAACGACAGTAACCAAGGTGACGTCCACGGAGACGATATCGGAGATGATTCCGATGCTTTCCCGATCGCACTTTTGATTGCCGCAATAGTCGGACTTGTTGCTTGCGTAGTTCTCGCGATAATCTTGATAAAAAAGCGCAAAAAATAAACAGGAGGAAGATATGAAAAAGCTTATCTCAATTTTTTTGACTCTTTCGTTTCTGCTTTGTCTGTTCCCAACGGTTCTTTCAGTTTCAGCAGCAGAAACTGAGCTGAATCGTGCAGGTACTAAATGGACGGTTTGCCGTGCAGACCCGCTTTTCGTAGTTGACGATACTAACGATTACGAATTTACGTGGAAAGCAGATTCCACCGGTAATACCTACGACTGGCCTGTTTACCGTGCGGAATCCCTTGACGCAGGAACTATCGAAACTACTATAGGAGGTATCGGTAACGGAGGAATATTCTTCGGTGCTACAGGTATTAAGGAATACGTAGGCGATAGCCACGAAAAAATACCGGGTACAAATGAATCAAAGGTCGGACTCGGCGAGCCTACTAAAGACATCAGATATTATTATGCCGCAGTCGTTTGGGAAAAGCACAATAACGGCAACTACAAGTTCAGACTCTATTATGATAACGCCGCCGATAACGGAACAATGAACACCTATACCGGAGTAGCTCTCAATGAGTCGGCTCACGGTGTAAACGGCACGAGCGACGTTAAGATCAAGGTCGAATTTGACAAAGCGGGAAATCTGAACTGCTACGTTAACGACGTAAGGGTTATGACTAGAACTGACTGTCAGCCCTTCGGCGATCAGTTTGGAATTATCGCAAGAAAGTCTAATTATGGTTCATCCAAGGCGCTTACAAATATTAACAGCGTTAAAGAGTTTGAGTATGAAACGCCGCTCAATAACGCGAATACGAACTGGACGGCGTGCCGTTCCGCAGCACTATTCAGAAAGAAGGGAACGGATACAAATGAATTTTATTGGAAATCCGATGCCAATAAAATGACTTGGGACTGGCCCGTTTATCGTAAGGAAACTCTTGAAGAAGGAACTATCGAAGCCACGATAAGTGCTTCTGCAAATGCAGGAATTATTTTCGGTGCAACCGGCATTAAAGAATATGTCGGGGAAGCGTCCGAGAATAAAGTATCTCTCGGCGATACTAACAAAGATATAAGATTTTACTGGGCAGCAGTAATATACGAAGAAGGAATTCCCAAATTCAGACTTTACTACGACGACAGTGCGGTAGGAGCATATAACTCAAAGCCCAGCGTTATTCTTAACGAATCCGTTCATGGTATAACCGGAGCGAGTGATATAAAGCTGAAAGTAGTATTTGACAAGGCGGGAAACTGCTCGTGCTACGTTAACGGAGTAAAAGTATATTCCGGAAGCGATATAGTTCCGTTTGGCAATCAGTTCGGCATCGGCGTGCGCAAAATGGGATATACCGTCGCAAGTGCCGAGGTAGGCAGTGTTAAGTCATTTTCATTCAGTTCACAGACAACGACCGAAGCACCAGAGACGGGCGACTATCATATCGTTTACGGAATGATCGCACTGATCGCGGTAATCTCGCTCGCAGCTGTTATTTGCATCAAAAGAAGAAAAAGCTATGAAAAAATTTAACCGTTCGCTCGTTTGTTCCCGTGCGACGGATAAAATAAAATTATAAAAATTATAAAGGAGAAAAAGGTTATGAAAAAACTAATTACGTCCGCTTTGGCTTTGACATTCGTTATTTGCCTTGCTGCATTCAGTATTTCAGCAGCAGAAACCGAGCTGAATCGTGCAGGTACTAAATGGACCGTTTGCCGCGCAGACTCGCTTTTCGTAGTTGACGATACTAACGATTACGAATTTACGTGGAAAGCAGATTCCACCGGTAATACCTACGACTGGCCTGTTTACCGTGCGGAATCCCTTGACGCAGGAACTATCGAAACTACTATAGGAGGTATCGGTAACGGAGGAATATTCTTCGGTGCTACAGGTATTAAGGAATACGTAGGCGATAGCCACGAAAAAATACCGGGTACAAATGAATCAAAGGTCGGACTCGGCGAGCCTACTAAAGACATCAGATATTATTATGCCGCAGTCGTTTGGGAAAAGCACAATAACGGCAACTACAAGTTCAGACTCTATTATGATAACGCCGCCGATAACGGAACAATGAACACCTATACCGGAGTAGCTCTCAATGAGTCGGCTCACGGTGTAAACGGCACGAGCGACGTTAAGATCAAGGTCGAATTTGACAAAGCGGGAAATCTGAACTGCTACGTTAACGACGTAAGGGTTATGACTAGAACTGACTGTCAGCCCTTCGGCGATCAGTTTGGAATTATCGCAAGAAAGTCTAATTATGGCTCTTCCAAGGCGCTTACAAATATTAACAGCGTTAAAGAATTTTCATTTGAGCACGCAGATTGTGCGCCTACTCGCGTAGCGGAAAAGGTTGCTACCTGCAACGCTACCGGTGTAGCTGAGCATTACGTATGTTCATGTGGAAAGATATATGCGGACTCTGACGGAATTCAGGAAACCACTCTCGCAGACCTTACCGTTGAAAAAGATATCAACAACCACGCAAACAATGCATCCAAAATTATTTCCGTAGGAAATGAAGGTCACAAGAGTGTATGTTCGGGCTGCAACGGCGACCTCAGTGAGGTTATCGCACACACCTATGCAAACGGCAAGGACGGCGCATGTACCGCAGGATGCGGATACACCAAGGATCACGTCTGTGAAGCAGCATCTCACACTGATGCGAAGGTTCCTACCTGTATTGAAGGCGGAAACGTTGAGTACTGGACCTGCGAATGCGGAGCAAAGTATCTTGACGAGGCGTGCAAGGAAGCAGCAGGCGAGGTAGAGCTCGGAGTAGATCCCGAAAACCACGTTATTGATCCCGAAACCGCTCCTTGGGTAAGCGACGCTAACAACCACTGGAAGGCATGTACTTGCGGAGCAGAGCTCAACAAGGGCGCACACGACGGTCTCGACTGCACTATCTGCGGAAAGAAGACAGTTGGAGTATATAAGAACGGCGAGGATCTCTATTATATTGAGTCCACCGGAAGACACGCAACCGGCAAGTTCTACGTAACCGAAAATGCATCCAACGGACACGTTACCGAGGGCTGGTATTATGCAGACAACACCGGTAAGTTTATAAAGGCAGACTTCTTCGACGATAACGGAACCATTCGTTACGTTGTTGACGGAAAGACCGTATATACCAGAGTTACCGAAATTGGCGGAAAGCTCTACATGGTAGATTGGGACGGCGTTGTGCTCACCGGAAAGTTCTATATAACTGCAGATTCTGCACAGGGACTCACCGAAGAGGGCTGGCACTACACCAATCCCGACGGATCGTTCATCGTTGACGGCTTCTTCACAGACGGAGAGGTTATCCGCTACGTAAGAAACGGAATGACCGTATATACCGGAATCACCAAGATAAACGGACAGTTCTATATGATCGATTTTGACGGCGAAGTTAAGACCGATAAGTTCTACGTAACCGAAGAAGCAACCAACGGACACGTTAAGAGCGG
>SVSI01000016.1 GCA_015064385.1 Oscillospiraceae bacterium
CCCACCCCCGAACCCACTCCCGAACCCACCCCCGAACCCACTCCCGAACCCACTCCCGAACCCACCCCCAAACCGCCCGTAGCGGTAGAGCTCAGCGCGGACGATGCGCTCGCGGCAGCTCTTGCAGATGCGGGACTCTCAAAGGATGAGGTCAGCAGAGTTAAGGTTGAAAAAGACCGCGACGACGGTGTATGGGTTTACGAGGTTGAGTTCGAAAAGGGACGTACCGAGTATGAATACGAGATCCGTATAAGTGACGGCAAGATACTCGAGCGTGACGTAGATAATGACTGAACAATATCAAAAGCGGAGGCGTTTGCCTCCGCTTTAATTGTTTATAATTATAAAATACGTATATTTTTGTATATTTCCTCGATATCACACGTCGTTCCGTTAAGCTTTGGCCAAGTGTCTATATTGTCTCCGTGTTTTCTCGGAATAATGTGAATGTGAAAATGCGGGACGGACTGACCTGCGCTTTCGTCACTGGCATTCAGAAGATTAACTCCGTCGTATCCGCAGTTTTGGGTGCAGTGATCTGAAATTTTTTTCACGGACGACATCAAACGGCTTAGTGTATCAGTATCACAGTCCAAAATGCTTTTGACGTGCTTTTTGGGTATTGCGATCATGTGTCCGTCAACGTCCTTGGCGATATCCATAAATACCATCGTATATTCATCTTCATATACTTTTAGGCAGGGAGCTTCTCCGCTCACGATTTTGCAAAAAATACAGCTCATAATCTATCTCCAAAAGTTTATATTCATTATACCGTCATTATAGCATAAAAAAACAAAATTTCAATAAAATTCGGAAGTTTTCTTAAAATAAAGAGAGGAGCCATCAGCTCCTCTCAATTTTTTTATTTCTTTTTCTTTTTAACGATCATTATTACTGCCGCCGCTGCAAATGCACCTACCGCGCATATAGAAATGATTATAATTACCGTAGTGACGGTACTGCTTGATCTGTCATCCTCGGGCCACGGGATCTCGGGAATACCGTCAACCTGAGTAACTCCGCCGTTAGGAAGAGCTTCGGGAGCATCCGTTCCGGGAGTGTCCGTTCCGGGAGCATCTGTTCCGGGAGCATCCGTTCCGGGAGTGTCCGTTCCGGGAGTGTCCGTTCCGGGAGTGTCCGTTCCGGGAGTATCGGTTCCGGGAGTGTCCGTTCCGGGAGTGTCAGTTCCGGGAGTATCCGTTCCGGGAGTATCGGTTCCGGGAGTATCAGTTCCGGGTGTGTCTGTTCCACCGGTGCTTCCGCTGTTTCCGCCCGTAACTGCCTCAAGTGCAAAGGTGAATATGGAGGTGTCGGAGTTCTCATTCTTGCTGAAGCAGGTGAGATATCCGCTCCAAACCTCAAGATACTGCGGCTTGCCCTGATAATTTGCTACTGCACATTTGATGAAGTAACCGCTGCTCGTTTCTTCAAGAACGAATTTGGTGTTGTCGTCCTGCGAGGTAACGAGACGTACGTTCGTTCCGTCTGCAAAGAGGAACTTGCCACCTACCTTGAAGGATACCGTACCGTCGCTGTTTTTAACGACAGAGAAGGTAGCGGCGTCCGACTTGCTGTCAGCCATTACAAGCTCGTCCTTGGTGCTTCCGCTAGACGAGGTGTAAGCATATACCGTGTCGGTGACGTACTTTCCGCCGTTATTTATTACGAAGCTGTCGGGAATGCCCGAAGGAATGCTCGGAGTAGTCGTTCCGGTATTTCCACCCGTGCTGCCGCCGGTGTTTCCACCCGTAGTACCACCGGTCGTACCGCCCGTGCTACCGCTGTTTCCGCCCGTAGATCCACCCGACGATGTTCCGAAGAGCTCGATGGTGTTGATCATACATCTCTTACCGCTCGACGTGGTTTCAAGGGTTACCGTCTTGTTTGAAGACGTATCAACGGTTATTGCGGTATATTCGCCGTTATTGGATGCGGTGCTTATCGTGTGTTCGCTTCCGTTTATTGTGACGATCGTTGCATTCTCTTTGTACTGAGCAACGTAAATAACTACCTTCTTAACGTCGCTTCCGACGGTGAAGGAGAATCCTCCGACTTTAGAACCCGTTCCTATTTTAAGGCAGGAGTTGCCCTTAGCGTCTATTGCGCCCGAATAAACTTTGTTTACTCCGCTGAGAGTGATCGTGTAGCTGCCCGAGGTGAATTTAACGCCTTCTGCCGCTTCGTTTCCGTCTTTGTGAGTAGTACCACCGTTTGCTCCGAGATCGAAGCTTGCGAGTGCGCCGGTAGAAGGAGTGGTAGTTCCGCTTCCCGTGTTACCTCCGGTCGTGCCACCCGTATTACCTCCGGTCGTACCACCCGTGGTTCCTCCACCGGTAGATCCGCCCGTGCTGCCGCCGCTTACCGATTCAAATACGATCACGTAGATCGAGGTATCGGATCCCATTCCGAAGCAGCAGAGGGATTCTTTATAGACCTCAAGATACTGCGGTTTGTTGTCGTAGGTTGCATTGGCACATTTTACAAAATATCCACCCGAGGTTGCTTCGGGAATAAATTTCGTATTATCTCCCGCCGAACCGACGAGACGTACGTGCGTGCCGTCCGCATATAGGAATTTGTTTCCTACCTTGAATGACAGCGTGTTATCGTTATTTTTAACGAGAGTGAAGGTTGCGGCATCGGACCTTGACGTGCTCATTGCGAGCTGATCCTTGGTAGTACCGCTTGAAGAGGTATAGGGCTTGCTCGTTGCAGTAACGTACGAGCTCTTATTCTTCATTACGAAGCTGTCGGGGATCTCTGCAGGAGTGCTAGGAGTGGTCGTTCCGCCGCCGGTAGATCCGCCCGTGCTGCCGCTGTCGCCGCCTGCGGGGGGATTACTCGGAACGTTTCCGTTTTCAGCCGCACCCGAAGGAGTCGTCATATTTGAGGGAGCTGCCTTGCCGAACATCTGCCAAGCAAGCTCGGGATAGTCTATAAATACGTTTCTGTTACCCTGAATGTTCTGAACGACCTCGTTTCTTCCCATTTCCCAGGTGTCAACAGGGTCGAGCGCGCACCAGGAAAGAAGCAGGTCAACGCTCTGGAACACCTCTGTAACGCTGTCTGCGCCCCAATCGGAGCCCCATCTTACGTAAACGTAGAGAACGATTCTAGCAACGTCACCCTTGGCGTTATCGGGAGGCACGTACATACCGCTTCCCGTACCGAAGGACTTGTTGCCTCTTGACGAGTTAACGCTTGCCTTTTCAGGTCTTATGTGGTGAAGGTCTGCTCCGCCGCCGCTCGTATTTCCGCCGCCCTTACTCTGAGGCCATACGTGCTCGCGGTTGCAAGTCCAGCTACCCGCCCATTCGGAGGACTGCATCTGATAGTCGGTATAGAGCGTGGTCGCTCTCGACGTGTTGTTGTTTTCGCAGTCGGTCTGCCATACGAAGTCTCTGCAATCGTTGTACGAAGTGATCTCCGTATGAGTGCTTCTCATAAGGGTAGAGAGCGTCGATTTCAGTTCGCTTGACGAAAGCTCTATGAAATCAGCGTACTCGTAGTTTCCCGTATAATATGAGATTGCGCCCGGTGAAAGGGCAGAGCATACCTCGTCACGGATACCCGAGTTGGACGATTTCGAGTAGGTCGTAGTCGCCGCGTTTGCCACGAGAGGCAAACTGGATACGATCATCAGTATTGCCAAAATAAAGGCAAAAAGTTTAACCTTTGTAAGTTTCATTTTAAGTTCTCCTACCTAAAAGCCATTATACGGATTCAGTATAACATATATTTACCGTTTTGTAAACACGTTTTGACAAAATAATGTAGCGTTTTACATTATTTTTGAAAAAAGTCGGTGATTTTTTTGATAAAATTCATTATTATATCACTAAAGCGTCAAGTGTTCACAACACGTTCAAAAAGTGGTGTTATAATCCTAAAAAAAGATTAAGCGAAGATCGTAATTCCCGTTCATAAAAAGGAGATATAAATATATGGACAACGTTGTAAATGCACTCATTGAGATTCCTCTCGGATCCAAGAATAAATACGAACGCGATAAGCAGAGCGGACACATAAAGCTCGACAGAGTTCTTTACGCCGCAATGGCTTATCCCGCAGAGTACGGGGTAATAGAGGATACCCTTGCGCCCGACGGTGACGAGCTTGACATTCTCGTTATATCGTCCGAGCCGACCTTTCCGGGATGCATCGTTCCCGCGCGCGTTCTCGGATATCTCAGTATGATAGATAACGGAATGCTTGACTACAAGCTTATTTCGGTGGTTGACTGCGATCCGAGATATTCGGAGATACATTCGCTCTCCGATCTTGCGCCCTTTACCCTTAAAGAGCTGTCCAATTTCTTTGCAAACTATAAGGTACTGCAGGGAATAGACGTTGAGGTAGGCGAATACTACGGCAGAGAGGACGCCGTACGCGTTATCGAGGAGTGCAGGGAAAGATACCGTAAAAGCATATAAAAAAGAGGCGAACGCCTCTTTTTTGTTTTGCAATAGGAAAATCGCTACAAAACTTATATTTTTCAAACATTTCTCGGTATTTTTGCGAAAATTTTTGTTATATAATGACGGTAGTATTTAACATCGTATCACCGAGGTGATCGCTATGACAAATGTCGACTTTAACTGTCCCGAATATAGGAGAATAAGAAAAGCATACGTCACACAGTGCACGGTAGAGCATCTGGTATATCTTCTGACTGTAGATGCTTTTCTTGCAAAGCTTCTTTCATATCTTAATTTCAGTGATGCGCTTATTGGAGTTATTACCTCCTTTACGTCGGTAGCATTTCTGTTTCAGCTTTTCAGTATCTTACTCGTACAGACGAGGATATCTACCAAAAAGATAGTTGTAACTCTGGACGTCATAAGTCAACTGTCCTTTTTGATTATCTACTGTATTCCGTTTGTTCCGCTAAGCGGAGATGTAAAAAGAATTGCGGTCGTACTGTTTGTCATTTTGGGACAAATAGGCAAAACAGTAATAGAGTCGCTCTATTTTAAGTGGGCAAATGCGTACGTTGATCCTTCGGTGCGCGCCATGTTCTCGGCAAGGAAGGAAATGATCTCCCTCTTCTGCGGTATCATCTTTTCAACCACAGTCGGATATTTTGTGGATAGATTTGAAGGTCTCGATAATATGAGGGGCGCGTTTATCTTTATATCAAGCGTTATGCTCATTCTCAATATCATAAATTTTGTGAGTTTTCTGCTTATAAAGGACGAAGATACCGATGAGCGCATTCAAATGCGCGTGCCCATAAAAGAGGTGCTCGCACACATAAGAGATAACAAAATATATCGAAATTACGTTATAATAGCGGTATACAGCTCTCTTTACGGAAGCTTCCTCGGAGGATTTCTCGGCATATATAAGGTAAAAGAGCTTGCCATGAGTATGCTTTTTATACAGATAGTAGGAGTAGTAGCAGACTTCACCAGAATGGGCGTTTCGATCCCGATTGCAAAATTCTCAAACAAGTACGGCTTTGCGAGCGGTATGCAGCTTGCCTCGCTTCTAAGTCTTGCAGCGCACGTCATTATCGTCTTTACCGCCCCGCAAACGTGGTATTTAATAATACCCTATACGCTTCTTACTTCTGCGGCGGCGGCAGGATCAACTCAAAACTCGTTTAATATAAATTACACTCTGCTTCCGACAAAATATATGTCGCAAGCCATGGCAATACAGAGAACGCTTTGCGGTATTGCATCTGCTATCTCGATACTTCTCGCAGGAAATATATTTGATACGGTACAAAAAAGCGGTATAGCTATTTTCGGAATAGATCTGTATCCGCAGCAGTTTATGGCGATCATTATGATTCCTTTTATGACCTCTACTATCATACTTAAACATATATTTGTTGTCAGACCTCTTAAAAAGATATACAGTAAAGCGTAAAGGAGATATAAAATGAAGGCAACCAAACAAGATATGCTTTTGGCAAAGGAAAAAATATCATTTGAAAGACCGGATGAGCTCCCCATAAAATTTCAGTACGGTCCGAGACGTCAGACGGTGTTCGGACTTCCGAGTGAATTTTCTCCCACGTTTTCTGTAGAAGAAAAGGGCGAAAAGATAATCACTACCTATATCGGAAGAGACGAAAAGGGACTTGAAATAAAGGTCGAAAAGACCGAATATACCGATTTCCCTGCAGTCGAGTACGTTGCGTTTTTCACTAACCGATCAAAGGAAAACAGCGACCGACTTTACAGAGTAAAGGTCTTTGCCAAGGAAATAGAGGGAAAGCGCCCGAAGATCACGAGAAATATCGGTGACACCCACGAGGAAACGGGTTATCAGAGCATAACCGAGCAGATATACGAGAAAATGATAATTACCCCCACTAACGGCACCCCCTGCAGCGGAGCTTCTCCCTTTATGCGAGCTTCCTTCAAGGATTTCGGTGTGAATATCGGAGTCGGTTGGCCGGGAAAATGGTCGGCAAACATTATGCCTCTTGCATCCCCGAAGAGCGGTATTATGTACGAGCTCGGTCAGGACAGATGCGATATATCGCTCTATCCTGACGAAACGATAAGAACGCCGAGTATTACGCTTATGTGCTACGAGGGTGACGAAAATCGGGGCAGAAATCTTTGGAGAAGCTTTTTCAGAAAGCATATTATGCCCCGTCCCAACGGGGAAATGATAGGGCCGAAGCTCGTTGGACTCACCCCTGTACCCGGATTTGAGGAGTTTTGCGGCACTACCGAGCCACAGCAGCTTGAGTCGATAGACAAATACCTTGAAAGCGGTATAAAGCCCGATATATGGTGGATAGACGCAGGCTGGTATCCTTGCAGAGGTCATTGGACGGTAACCGGAAACTGGCGTCCGAATCCGGAAAATTACCCGAACGGACTTCATAGCATCGGTAAAAAGTGTAGGGAACACGAAATTGACTTCCTTCTTTGGTTTGAGCCCGAGAGAGCAAGAAAGGGAAGCGATATTCACACCGAGCATCCCGAATATACCCTTGACTACGGTGACGACCTGCTCGTAAACTATTCGATTCCCGAATGTGTTGAGTATATGACCGATAAAATCGATAAGATTATCAAGGATAGCGGCGTTACCGTTTACCGCCAAGACTTCAATATCGATCCGATGCCTTATTTTGTAAAATATGAGGACGCGGGACGCTTTGGCGCAATCGAAAACGGACATGTTCAGGGATATTTGAAGCTTTGGGACAACCTTCTTGAAAGAAATCCCGGGCTTCTTATCGACTCGTGCGCTTCCGGCGGACGGAGAAACGAGATGGAAACGCTCAAACGCTCGGTACCGTTCCACTATACCGATGTTGGATACGGAATCCACCCGATAAGACAGCTTCAGTACAGATTTTTGAACGAATGGACTGTTTTTTACCGCAGTATGTGTGCGGATTGGCGAGACGAAAATAACGTCTACGCAAAAGGAAACAATCACGTGTGTGACGATTTTTCGATGTATAATACGGTTGCCTCGCCGTCAATTAACGTTGGTAAGACCGAGCTTCATAAGAAATTTATTCCCGTATGGCGAAAAGCGGCAGAGATAATGCTCGATGCGGATTATTATCCGCTCACCGAGTGTAGAAAGAGCACAGAGGACTTTTTCGCACAGCAGTTTGTAAATGAGGAAAAGCGCGAGGGCTTTATCCATATCGTAAATAACGTGGATAACGAGGAGAGCGAGTGCGTTCTTTATCCCGAGCTTTCGGAAAACGAGACCTATGTTTTCACAGATGCGCTTGACCCGAGCGAGACCTTTGTTCTGTCGGGATACGATAGCTCGCGCGGCTTTACGATAAATCTTAAAAAGGCAAACGGCAAGATCTGGTTTTATAAATATTAAAACAAAAAACGCCCGAAAAGGGCGTTTTTTTATGATTATTTTACCTTTATACTCGTTTTAAGCGCGTCAAATATCGTGGTTGCGAGCTTCTCATATCCCTCGTTTTTAAGATGGCGTCCATCGGGGAATACCCACTCCTGCTCACGGCTTACAGTGTGAACGTCAACGTAAGCTTCGTCAAGCTCGATTGCTGCCGCGCTTATTGTAGCTGCAAGCTCGGTGAGATTTTCCTCCCATTTCTGCGAGGTTGCCTTGTGCGTGCTTGATACGAAATATATCTGTACTCCCGAGTTTATCTTTCTGTACTCGTTTACCATACGGGTAAGCGTCTGTACGTACGCTTCTTTGTCTTCGGCGTTCTTCCAGACGTTTTCGGAGGGGTTCGCATCGTTAAATCCGAGCATAATTATTACTACGTCGGGAACGGCTGACAAGCTGAGCTTGTATTCGTTACTTTGTTCGTACTCCGCGGCGGTAAGACCGGGAACTCCGTAGTTTGCAACGTAATACTTAAATCCGAGCATTTTCTGGAGATAAACCGCGTAGTTGTAGCGGTTTATGGCGGTCGAGGAGCTTCCGTGGACCATATCGTCACCGATGCATACGACCTTTGAAAGATCAACACTCTGACTCAAGAGCTCTTTTGAAAAATCAGAGGAGCGCATCTCTCGGCAAGCTTTGGTAAATGCTCTGGAAGCAAAGTACGCCGAGTTGGGGCTTCCGCCCGAGAAGAGAAGCTTCGTGCCTACCATACCGTAAGCGTATCTCTCGTCCGAATATCCGACGCCGTGAGTGACGTAAAACTGTAAAACCTCCTCGCGATCGGCAACCTTACCAACGAGTATCTCGTAGTCGCTAGGCGTTGTCTCGGAGGCGGGTACTACGTTCAGACGCTGCTCGGTGAGAAGATAGATCTCGTCCGCGATAGCGTTCGCCGCATCCTCGTATTTTGCACATTCTACCCAAGCGTTGACGTTTGAGCGGTAGTGCGTTGTCGTACCCTCCGCAGCGTAAACTATCGTGTATTTCGATATTTCAACCCCGTTTAAGGTAAGATTCTTCTTCGAGAAAAGGTCTTTATATACCATACTCATATTAACGGGGACTGCCATAGCCGCGCTTATTGAAATATAAGTGGATATGAACTTTTCAACGGCAAGCTCAAGAGCTCGCTCGCTCGCCCCGTAAATGAAGACGTTATTTTGGGACGCGTAGATCGAATATCCGTGCTCGCCCGCGTTGCCTACGGCACGCGAAACTCCGTCACGCTTTGCGTTTCCGATTACGAGCTCGTTTGAATCAGAAGCTGCCGAGTCGTTTATTATCGGCAGATCAATACCCGAAGATTTGTTTACGGCTTGGCTTAATTTCTTTGCCGCGCTTATCTCGGAAAAGCTTGCACTCTCGGGAATTACGATCTTGTAATCCTTTGTTATGTTGAATGCGAGATCCTTGCCCTGCGGCTTTGTTTGGCACGCAGTGAATGAAAAGGACACGCACAGAACTGCGCATATAAGAATTGCGGAAATGATTTTTTTCATTTGTCGCCCTCTCCTTAGATATATCGTACAAAGATTATTATATCAATAATATGACGCTTTGTCAACCGAAAAAGAGCAAAAAGTAACCGATACGGCAATAAAACCGTATCGGTTTATAGGTTATTTTACGATAACGTCCTTGATGCCTGCGTAAACGACGTCTGCCATCTCGGAGTAGATCTCGCCCTGCGGATGTATTCCGTCGTTGAACGTCCAGTTTGCCTTTTCGGAAGCTACCCACATATCAACGAGCGAAAGTCCGTTTGCCTGTGCAAACTCGCGGTTGTACTGCGCCGCAAGGAGTGCGTTGGTTCTGTGCGTTGCGTTGCGTATTATAGACGGGGGAGTCATAATAATGAGCTGTACGTTTTCGTTTGCCTTTTTGTACTGCTCAAGCATATAAGATGCTGCAGCCATATATCTCGTCTTTGCGGCGTCCGTGCCCCAGTCGGGCGTATATTTACCCTTGTTTGCGTCGTTGGTACCGAACATCATAATTACAACGTCGGGCTTGTAATTTACGCTGGGCAGGAAGTTGGGAGATTCGTTGGTATAGCTCATCATACGCTGTCCGCCGTGTCCGTAGTTGGCAACGAGATATTTGAATCCGAGAAGCTTCTGGAGATATACGGGATAGCTGTGTACATTGTGATCGTTGGAGCTTCCGTCGTCCATTTGTCCCGCACCGTCGGTAATACTGTCACCGATGCAGGCAACCTTTATAAGATCCGCCTTACCTTTTTTCATAGCGGCTGTAAAATCGTTTCCGTCCATATTCTTGCACGCGTTTGCGAACGCAACGCCTGCGTAGTAGGATGCGTTAGAGCTTCCGCCTGCAAAGAGAACCTTCGTTCCGATAGTTCCGAACGCGTAGCTCTCTAGATCCATAGTATTATTTCTGAAATAGTCGTTGCATACCGCTCTCGTGCCAGCCCAACCGACGATTATCTCGTAATCGGTCTCATTTTTGCTCGATGATTTCTCAACGGTGAGCTTTTTCTTGGTAAGAAGGTATATTTCCTCCTGAAGCGCAACAGCGGCGTCCTTGAGACGGCCCGATTCTACCCATTTTCCGTTGTGACGGGGCGTTTTGAGATAGACGTCGTCGCCGTAAACTATTTTGTACTGGGAAATATCCACGCCGTTTATTTTAAGCTCGGGCTGACTAAACTCGTGATTGTAGGTAAGCTCAAGATCCTTTTTGAGAGATACGGTGCTTTTACCCGTTACGTACGTTTCAATAAAATAGCTTACAGCGTGGTCGAGCATAACGTCGTCACTTGCATAAAAGTAAATGCGTTCGCCCTTTACCAAAACGGTGTATCCGAGATCGCTTGCCTTGCTTTTTGCCTCGGCGGTGTCGGGACGTCTGCATCTTCCTATAACTATCTCACGCGTGGGGATCGCATTCGGATCGGTGAAATAGTCGTCGGAGACGACGAGAGAAAGTCCGCAAAATTCGGAAAGTGCCGTCTTCAGCTTTGCGGCAGCCGCCTCCTCACCGTCGTTTGCCTTTTGGGGAATAGTGATCACGTAGTCGGTGCCGATAGTGATGCTTGCATCGTCGGGAGTTTGCTCCTGACTTTCGTCCCGGCAGGAGGATGCGAAAAAGCAGAGCGAGAGGGTTACGATTGCTAAAAACAGTGATAAAATGCGTTTCATAGTACTTTACCTTTCGTAAATTAAATACGTAATTATTTTACTATATTAGGATGGATTTTGCAATAACAAACCCTTCGTCGATTTGCACCAAAAACAGGCGTTCTTTTTGTACATTTTGACGCCTTCGGCGCGATAAAAGGGAAAAATGTAGAAAATTCCCAATAAACGTACCAAAAAAAGGGTAAAATTTTTTTCAATATACCGAAAAAAATTTTTGAAAATCTATATACAAGGCGAAAAAAATGTGATAAAATATATAGGTAAATTTGAAAATATTTTTCAAGGAGTATTATTATGAAAAAGCTTTACGAAGGCAAAACGAAGGACGTTTACGCACTTGACAACGGAAACGTTATGCTCAAATTCAAGGACGACTGCACGGGAAAAGACGGTGTGTTCGATCCGGGCGAGAACAGTGTAGGACTTACCATTGAGGGAATCGGTAAGGCAAATCTTGAGACCTCCATATACTATTTCGAGCTTCTCAAGCAGGCGGGCATTAAAACTCACTACGTAAGCGCAAACATCGAGGACGCGACCATGGAGGTTCTCCCTGCAGAGTGCTTCGGTAAGGCGCAGGGCGGAAACGGACTTGAGGTCATCTGCCGTCTCGTTGCCACCGGAAGCTTTATCCGCAGATACGGCGAATACATAAAGGACGGAACCGTTCTTGAGGGCGGCTACGTTGAATGCACCTTCAAAAACGATGCGAAGGGCGATCCGCTCGTAACGGGTGAGGGACTTGCGGCACTCGGAGTTATGACTCCCGCAATGTTCGAGTCTATGAAGGAGCAGACGCTCAAGATCACGAAGATCGTTGCAGACGATCTTAAGACCATCGGTCTCGACCTTTGGGACATCAAGTTTGAATTCGGCTACAATAACGGCGAGGTAGTTCTTATCGACGAGATCGCGTCGGGCAATATGAGAGTTTACAAGGACGGCAAGATCGTTGATCCCGTTGAGCTTACAAAGCTTATTCTTAACAGATAAAATGAAAACCTCCGAAGGGAAGAGCCCTTCGGAGGTTTTATGATATAAACAGCAAAACAGAGAGACGAAGCCGTCTCTCTGTTCTTTTGTTCTGTAAAAAGGTCGTTAAGTAAACAAAAAAGCCGAAATTACTTGTACTTGCGCTTTCTTGCTGCCTCAGACTTCTTCTTGCGCTTTACGCTGGGCTTGTCGTACTGCTCTCTCTTCTTGAGCTCGGTAAGAACGCCCGAACGCTGCTGAGCTCTCTTGAATCTGCGAAGCGCGCTGTCAATAGACTCATTCTCTTTGACTCTGATCTCTGCCATTAACCATCCCTCCTCTCGCCTCTGCAAGAGAAAATTCTTTATCCTTCTAAAAGGGAAATGTCTATACTTAAAAACATCTCCCGATTATTATACAACAATAGTTCTCTAATGTCAATAGTTATTTAAGAACAACTTTGAGAAATTGGAATTTTTTTGAATAATTTTATCTTACTACGATATTTACAAGCTTTCCGGGGACGCAGATCTCCTTAATAAGTGTCTTTCCGTCGATAAGCTCTGCAATACGCTCGTTTGCCTTTGCTGCCGCAAGCATATCGTCCTTGGAAGCATCTGCGGGGATAACCACGGTCGCGCGGAGCTTTCCACAGATCTGAACTGCGATCTCGATGGTCGCGTCAAGCGTCTTGGCCTCGTCGTAGGTGGGCCAAGCCGAGGTAGCGATCATTTCGGCGTTTCCGAGCCACTCGTTTATCTCCTCGCAAACGTGGGGAGCAAAAGGAGAGAGGATCGATACGAAGGTGTAAAGCTCGTCGCGAGTGAGCTTTCCTACCTCGTAGATTCTGTTAAGCAGTGTCATCATAGCCGCAATAGCGGTATTGAACTTCATTGCCTCGATATCCTCGGATACCTTCTTTATCGTCTTGTGGAAATCGCTCTCAAGCTCGGCAGTTACGCCGTTTCCTGCAGTAATATCGGTAAGAGATGCAACTCTCTCGATAAAACGGCGGCAGCCCTTAACGCTGTTTTCCGACCAGGGAGCGGCACTTCCGTACTCGCCCATAAAGAGGACGTATGTGCGGAGCGTGTCTGCACCGTAGGTGTTGACTATATCGTTGGGGTCGATTACGTTTCCGCGGCTCTTGCTCATCTTTACGCCGTCGGGACCGAGAATAAGTCCCTGTGCTGTACGCTTTGCGTACGGCTCCTCGTAGGGAACGAGCTTCAGATCGTAAAGGAACTTGTACCAGAAGCGCGAATAGATCATGTGACGGGTAACGTGCTCCATACCGCCGTTGTACCAGTCAACGGGCATCCAGTACTTGAGTGCTTCTTCGTTTGCAAATGCAGAGTCGTTGCTCGGATCAACGTAGCGCAGGAAATACCAGGACGATCCTGCCCACTGGGGCATAGTGTCGGTCTCGCGC
Organism: Oscillospiraceae bacterium; assembly: GCA_015064385.1. GTDB lineage: Bacteria > Bacillota > Clostridia > Oscillospirales > CAG-272 > SIG672. The sequence goes on from SVSI01000016.1 coordinate 13,432, forward strand.
TTTGCGTCTCCGCCGCACTTCGGACACTTGCAGTTGACAAACGAGTCTATCTTTGCAAGAGGACTTTCGCCGCCCTCGCCGGGCTCAAAGTTTTCAACTGCGGGAAGTCTTAAAGGAAGCTGATCGTAGGGAAGAGCTACCATTCCGCAGGCAGGGCAGTGAACGATCGGGATCGGCTCACCCCAGTATCTCTGGCGGTTGAACGCCCAGTCCTTCATCTTGTACTGTACGCCCTTTTCGCCAACGCCGCGCTCTGCGAGAACCTCGGTCGCCTTTGCGATAGAGTCCTTTTTGTTGTCAAATCCGTTGAGGAACTCGGAGTTTATCATCTCGCCGTCGCCCGTATAAGCGCCCTCTGCGATATTTCCGCCCTTTATTACCTCAATTATGTCGATACCGAACTTCTTGGCGAAGTCGTAGTCACGCTCGTCGTGTGCGGGAACTGCCATAATAGCACCCGTTCCGTAGCCCATCATAACGTAGTCTGCAATGTAGATCGGAATTTCCTTGCCCGAAAGGGGATTTACAGCAGTAAGTCCCTCAATGCAAACGCCGGTCTTGTCCTTTACGAGCTGCGTGCGCTCGAACTCGGTCTTCTTTGCACATTCCTCGCGGTACGCTATGATAGCGTCCATATTGGTAATGCGGTCAGCGTACTTTTCAATGTAGGGATGCTCGGGAGCCATAACCATAAAGGTTACGCCGAACATAGTGTCGGGACGGGTAGTGTAGATGCGAAGAGCATCGTCTGTTCCGCTGATGTTAAAGTTTGCAAAAGCACCCTCGCTTCTGCCTATCCAGTTGACCTGCTGCATTTTGATGTTGGGCAGATAGTCAACCTTTTCAAGTCCCTGAAGGAGCTTGTCTGCGTACTCGGTGATGCGGAGATACCAAACGTCCTTGGATTTCTGAACAACGTCGCTTCCGCAGATGTCGCACTTTCCGCCCTGCGAGTCCTCGTTGGAGAGAACGCACTTACACTTGGGACAGTAGTTTACCAGTGCCTGATCACGGAAAGCAAGTCCGTTTTCAAACATCTTAAGGAATATCCACTGCGTCCACTTGTAGTAGTTTTCGTCGGTAGTGTCGATAACTCTCGACCAGTCGAAGGAAAATCCGACCTTTTTGAGCTGGGAGGTAAACTTTTCGATATTTTTATCGGTAAGCGTTCTCGGGTGAGTGTTGAACTTTATAGCCGAGTTTTCGGTAGGCAGACCGAAAGCGTCGAAACCGATGGGGAAGAGCACGTTATATCCCTCTTTACGTCTCTTGCGCGAGACTACCTCGAGTCCCGAATACGCCTTGATGTGGCCGACGTGCATTCCTGCGCCGCTGGGGTAAGGGAACTCAACGAGAGCGTAGAACTTTTCCTTGGAGTGATCGTCGCTTGCCTCAAAGACCTTTGCGTCCTCCCATTTTTTTTGCCATTTTTCTTCAATAGATTTGAAATCGTATCTCATAACTTATATTAAACCTTTCAAGATGGTTGTGATCAAAACTGTCAGTCTATAAGGAGGTCGGAAATATCTACGTTTTCGGTATCCGACCAGAGTTTTTCAAGTTTGTAAAATTCTTTTGCGCTCTGGGTGAAGATGTGAACCATAACGCTGCCGTAGTCAAGCACTATCCACGAAGCGTCGTCGTGTCCTTCGCTGCCGATCGGCTTTTCGCCAAGCTCGCCGAGCTTAAATTCAAGCTCACCCTCAAGGGCGCGGTTGTGCGTCGTCGAGGTGCCCGTGCATATAACGAGATACTCGGTAAGAACGGTCTTTTCTTCAACGTGGAGAAGAGAAACGTCCATAGCACTCTTTTCGTCGAGAATGGTAACTATTTTTTGTGCAAGTTCGAGAGAAGTCATATATTATCCTTTCTTTGGCTCAAATAAGACAAAACTTATTATAGCATTAAAAATATAATTATTCAATAGTTTTCAGTATAAAATCTTTGCATCTTGTAAGGTTCGGATGAACTTTTTTACCGTTTTCCTTAAGATGCGCCTCGGTCGAGACGAGAATTTCGAGAATCGTCTCGTCAAGCACGCGCGTGACGCTCTTGCCGGACTTTATTTTTGAATAGAAACGCTCTCGCGTTTTTTTGCAGCTCTCCCATCTTCGCGTTGGTTCGATGTAGTCTGCAAGGAAGAGAAGCTTCGATATAAGGGACATATCCGCATCCCCCGTGGTGTGTTGACGAATTGCCGTGACTACCGCATCGTCGCAAACGTTCGAAAACTCGGTTTCTGCAATTTTTGCCCCCGCCTTTGCGTGAAGGACCGCGGGACTCTCAAGATCGCCTTTTGTAAAGCCGACACCGTATTTTTTATCAAGCTCGATATATTCGTGCGTCTGTTTTCCTTTAGCCACGTCGTGAAGAAGGGCGGCGGTGTAAAGCTTGTCCGAATCCTCGCTTGAAAGAGAGAATATCTCGGAGAGCGCCGCGCATTCGCGCGCCACCGAAAGCGTGTGCTCAAATCGGTGGGGATCGCTTATTTTTAGCGAGAGCTCCCGTGCAAGAGCGATGTGAGAGACCGGAATTCCGCTGAGATCTGTTTTAGCCATTTTATTTGTAAAGTCCGTTTTCTTTAATATAGGAGTAAACCTCGGGAGAGAGAAATGAAGAAGCGTCCTTGCCCGTATTAACGAGAGTCCGAAGCTCTGACGAGGAGACCTCTACGGGAGTGTTTTCAAGCAAGATTATTTTTGCCGAAAAATCCTTTTCAAAACGCTCCTTTGCCTCACGAACACGGAGCAAAAGATCTTCGTGTGCGTCCTCGCGCAGAGCGAGAGCTATGGTGGCAAGCTCAAATATTCTCTCGGGTTTTTTCCACTCGGTGAGAGTTAGGAACATATCTGTTCCGCAGAGGAAGAATATGTCAGTATCCTCGGAAGCGAAATGCTCAAGCGTTTCAAAGGTGTAGCTGACACCCTTTTTGTCAAGCTCGTAACGGCTGACCTTCGCCTTATCGATGCCTGAAAAGGCAAGCGAGGTCATAGCAAGACGGTGAGACGGATCAATCTCGTGCATCTCCTTGTGAGGCGGTATAAAGGTCGGGATTATAAGAAGCTCGTCAAGTAAAAGCTCCGAAATGAACGACCTTGCCGCCGCAACGTGACCGAGATGGGGCGGGGAAAATGTTCCGCCGAAGATCCCAAGACGCTTTCTCATATCAGTTTAAGATGCTTAAGGTCGATCTTCTTGTGCTTTTCAGACTCCCTGTAAAGCACGAAGGTGCTTCCTACGACGCCTGCGACCTCGGAGGAGGTTGCCCGTGCGATCTCTTCTGCCGCCTCTCTTGCGCTGTACTCGCTGTTCTGGAGTACGCGAAGCTTCATAAGCTCGCGCGCTTCAAGCGTGTCCGAGATCTGCTTTATCATATTTTCGTTTATTCCGCCCTTGCCGACCTGAAAAATAACCGGCTCGGTCATAGCGAGTGAGCGGAGAAATGCTCTTTGTTTGCTGGTCATAATTTTTATCCTTAAATTTTATTTTAATTATAGCTACTCAAAAATTCCGATAGCTGCGGGATAAGCTTGTCAAGCGCAACTGCGCGGTGACTGATCTTGTTTTTCTCCTCAGACGAGAGCTCGCCAAATGATTTGCCGAGATCCTCGCAGATAAACAGAGGATCGTAACCGAAGCCGCCGCTACCTTTTCGTTCCTTTGCGATCGTGCCGTGACACTCTCCGCGAACGGTGAGAACTTTACCGTCCGGTCCCGCTACGCAGAAAACGCAGACGAACTTTGCGCTTCGATCCTCTATGCCGTCAAGCTCTGCAAGGAGCTTGTCGTTGTTTCTTTCGTAATTTGCATCCTCACCCGAATAGCGAGCGGAATATATTCCGGGCGCGCCACCGAGAGCGTTTACCATAAGACCGCTGTCGTCGGCAAGACCGATATAGCCGAGCAGGGCGGGGACGGTCGCCTTTATTCTTGAATTTTCCTCAAAGGAGCTTCCGTTTTCCTCGATCTCACCCTCGTATCCGATATCGTCAAGCGAGAGAATATCAAGCTCTTTTCCCGTAACTGCGCGGTAAATATCCTTTATTTCTTTTATCTTGTTTTTGTTTCTCGATGCGAGAACGACCTTCATTTTACAGTAATTCCTCTCAAAAGTTATTCAAAAAGTGCGTTGACGAAATCTACGGGCTCAAAGGACTGAAGATCGTCTATCTGCTCGCCGACTCCGATAAATTTGACCGGAATACCAAGCTCGTTTTTGATCGAGAATACGATGCCGCCCTTAGCGGTTCCGTCGAGCTTCGTGAGCACGAGACCCGTGATCTCGGAGGTGTTTCTGAATTCCTTCGCCTGATTTACCGCGTTCTGACCGGTGGTAGAATCAAGGACGAGAAGAGTCTCTCTTGATACATCGGGGAGCTGCTTGTCGATAACTCTGTTGATCTTTGCAAGCTCGTTCATAAGGTTCTTCTTGTTGTGCAGACGGCCCGCCGTGTCGATTATAAGCACGTCGGTTCCGCGCTTCTGCGCCGCTGCCGCCGCGTCGTAAACGACTGCCGCGGGATCGGATCCCTCGGACGATTTAACTATCTGCACGCCCGCACGCTCCGCCCAGATGGAAAGCTGCTCGATAGCGCCCGCGCGGAAGGTGTCGCCTGCCGCGAGAAGCACCGATTTGCCCTGCATCTTGTAGTTGTGTGCAAGCTTTGCAATAGAGGTCGTTTTACCTACTCCGTTAACACCGATAACGAGAATTACGGAGGGCTTCGTGGTCAGATTCATCTCCGACTTTTCGCCGATCATCTCGAGCAGAATGCTTTTAAGAGCGGCAGTTGCCTCGTCGGGCTCCTTTATCTTTTCCTCTTTTATCTTTTCGCGGAGCTTTTCCATTATCATTTCAGTCGATTCGATACCGACGTCCGCGCAGATGAGCATTTCCTCAAGCTCGTCGAGAGTGTCATCATCTACGCCGCGCTTAAATATCGAGACGATAGAGGAGAACGCAGATTTTTTAGTCTTGGAAATGCCGTTTCTTAATTTTTCGAAAAATCCCATTACAGTTTTACTCCGAGTTTCTTTTCAATTTCGCTGAGGTTGACCGAGAGAAGCTGTGAAACGCCGCGCTCCTGCATGGTAACGCCGTACATTTCGTCCGCCGCCTCCATAGTTCCTCGTCTGTGGGTGATTATGACGAACTGCACCTTGTCCGAGAACTGCTTTGCATAGTTTGCAAATCTCGTGACGTTTACGTCGTCAAGTGCAGATTCTATCTCGTCGAGCAGACAGAAGGGCGGGGGATTTATCATAATTATCGCAAAGTAGATAGCGATAGCGATAAAGGACTGCTCACCACCCGAGAGCTGACGCAGATTATGTATCTTCTTTCCGGGAGGCGCAACGTTAATGTCGATGCCGCTGGTAAGAAGATTGTCGGGATCGGTAAGAGTAAGGGATGCGCTGCCTCCTCCGAAGAGATCCTTGAACACTTTTCCGAAGTTTTCGTTGATCTTCTCAAAGGTGTCGGCAAATTTGCCGCGCATCTCCTTCTCAAGACGGGCAATTACCTGCATACAGTCCGCTTTTGCCTTCTGGAGGTCTTCTATCTGACCGGACATAAAGTCGTATTCCTTCTTGACTGCGGCGTATTCCTCGATAGCGCCGACGTTGACGTTTCCGAGCTCCTTGATCCTAGCGTGGAGGATATTCTGCTCCGCAACCATCGAGGGACGGTTATCGCTGTCGGTCTTTATAATGTCGAGCGCGCACGCGTCCGCATAGGAAAGATTGTAATCGTCCCAGAGGCGGTTTGTAAGGCGCTCCTTTTCCTCTCTGATTCTTTCGCAGGACGCTTCGAGCTTCGTAAGAGCCATAAATACAAGCTCTCTTTCTCTCGTTTTGTCCTTAATTGCCGCGCGGTTGAGGGCAATTTCTCTTTCGTGATCCTCTCCCTCGGCGGCGAGCTTTGCAAGCTGCTCTTCAAGCTCGGATAGACGCTCGTTGGCAACGGCGATGCTTTCCTTTGCCGAGATCGCCTCTTTTTCAAGCTCGGCAATACGCGCGTTTATCTCGCGCGAGCGGACTGCGATGTCCGAAATATCGCGGCTGAGCGAAGCGATAAGCAGAGCGTTCTGCTCCAGGCGGATCTCTGCGTTCTCAAGCTCCTTGCCCTTGACGGACGCCTTAACGAGAAGGTCGTTTTTCTTGGTTGCAAGTGCGGAAATGGAGCTGTTGACCTCTTTAATAGTGTTCTGAAGCGCTTTTGCGTTCGTGTCGCATTCGGAGATAAGAACGGATAGCTCCTCGATTCTGTTTTTCATCTCAAGTGCCTTGGTAACGCGCTCGTTTCTCTCTTTCTCGATCTCACCGAGCTTGCCCGAGATCTCGTCAAGACGGGCGTTGATCTCGTCAAGCGATCTCTCGCGCAGGGAAATGGACGCTTCGCCCGCGCTGATAAGGGACGCGATCATAGACGCGCTGTCCGCGTTGTTTTCGAGCGAGGATACTATCTCGTCCGAGCGAGTTTTCAGCTTCGCAAAATCCTCGCGGAGCTTTTCGCATCTTGCCAGAGCTTTCTTTTCCTCTTCGTCGAGATTTGCAATGTCGATACCGCGGGTAAGAATACCGCTGTCTCGCTTTGCCGCACCTCCGGTGAACGAACCGCCCGCATTTATGAGCTGTCCGTCGAGAGTAACTATTCTTACGCTGTATCCGAGCGCCTTTGCGGTGTAGGAAGCGTTGTCAAGCGTGTCGAAAACTACCGTTCTGCCGAGCAGGTAGGAGATTACCGATCTGCATTTTTGCTCACAGCTTACAAGCTCGTCGGCAATACCGATATATCCGCGGCTCTTTTTGAGAGTTGCCATATCGGTACTCAGCTTTTGCGCTTTTATGGACGTGAGAGGGTAGAAGGTGGCTCTACCGGTGTTTTCACGCTTCAAGTATTCAATGGCGGACTTTGCCGCCTCCTCGTTTTCAACGATTATGTTCTGGATATTCGCGCCGAGAGCGGTCTCAATAGCGAGAGTAAGCTCTCTCTTGACGCTTATCTGCTTGGATACCGGACCGATAATGCCGCGAAGCTGACCTCTTACGCCCGCCTCTGCAACTGCCTTAACGGAGCGCTGATATCCGTCGAAATGCTCGTCCATTCTACGAAGGGCGTCCGCCTTCTGACGGCAAGCTGCCGCATTTGCAGACTCTGCGTCGATATTTTTGCGTATATCGTCGGCATCCTGCTCGAGTGCCTCAAGCGATGCGGTAAGCGATGCGCGCTCGGTCTTGAGTGCCTCCGCTTTTTCGGTATAGCGCGAAAGGGACGCTTTTCCGCTTTCTATTTCCTTGCATATCGCGTCTTTTTCCTCAACTACCTTTGCCTTGTCCGCTTCAAGCTCTGCGGTGTGAGTTACGCTGGACGTGTCGCTTGCGTCGAATGCAGAGTAGTCAACGCGAAGCTCGGTGTATTCGTTTTCAAGCTCGCCGCGCTTTATATCAAGTGCGTCAAGCTCGCCCTGGAGAGTGTTTACGCGCTCCCTTTCGCTCTCAAGAGCGGCAGAGCTTTCCTCGAAAGCGGCGTGCGAGGTGTTATATTCCTCCTCAAGAAGGCGTTTTTCCTCTTCAAGACGGGTAGTTTCTGCGCGTGCGATCTCAAGCTTCGCGTTTGCAGACTGCGTGCTTGCCGCACTTTCGGAAAGAGCACTCGATGCGTTGTCTCGGTTGTTACCCGCAAGAGTAAGAGCGGTCTCGAGACGGTTCTTTTCTCTCTCCTGATCGAGCATCTTGCTTCTTATCTGCTCAAACTCGACTCTCTTTTCCATTTGCGACTCTTCAAGCTGCTCGCCTCTTTTTTCAAGGGATGCAAGCGTGCTGTCAGTAATCTCAAGTTCGTGGCGCGAGAGAAGGAGCTCCTTGTCATTTTGCTCGGAGCTTTCGAGTATTTTTTCAATATCATATACCGCAATCGATATGTCGAGCGCCTTTTTCTTCTCGTATATCTCGAGATAAGCTCTCGCTTTTACGCTGTCGCGCTCAAGGTGGGGGAGACGGCGCGCGTGGTGCGAGACTATGTCGTTAAGACGGGTAAGGTTGTCCTCCGCCTCTGCAAGACGCTTTTCAGACTCCGCCTTTTTGATGCGGTATTTGGAGATTCCTGCCGCTTCCTCAAAAATGATACGGCGGTCGTCACTCTTTTGCGAAATGATCTCGGCTATCTTACCCTGACCGATTATAGAATATCCGGTCTTACCGATACCCGTGTTCATAAACATTTCGGCAATGTCGCGGAGACGTACCTGCTTGTTGTTTATAAGATATTGGCTGTCGCCCGTACGGAAATAACGGCGGGTGACGGTTATTTCGTCAAAATCCGAGTTTATTCTGTTTTCTCCGCGGTTGTCGATAGTCATAGATACCTCGGCAAAGCCCATTGCAGGACGGTGCTCGGTACCTCCGAAGATAACGTCCTCCATCTTCGTTCCTCTTATGTTTTTGGAGGAAAGCTCGCCAAGGACCCATTTAACTGCGTCCGAAATATTGGATTTTCCGCTTCCGTTGGGACCGACTATGATCGTCATACCGGGGTCGATCTTGATCTTCGTTCTCTGTGGGAACGATTTGAAGCCGTGAAGTTCAAGCGAAAGAAGTCGCATTTGTTTTCTCCTGTGATTTAACTTTTACTTATTTTAAGTTCGTATTCCGAGAGCCGGTCGTCCTTTGTGAAGCGAAGCTCGGAAAGCGAATATTTAGTCATTATTTTACGGTAGTTGATCTTTTTCTGACCTATTGCCTTCGACAGCATATTGCCCGCTACCGAAATTTCTATTTTCGCGCCCGAAAGATCTCCGAGCGTGTCAAGCTCTTTGCAGATGAGCTTCAAAAAGAAGGCAGAAATACACATTTCTCCGAGTGCGGGATGAAAAGCGCCCGCAACTATGCCGTTTTCCGAATGCAGAGATGCAGTTTCGCAAAGACCGATGCGTATGACCTTTACACCATGAGAGTGCGCTACCTCAAAAACGGCGGCAGAACGCTCTACTGCGTCCTCGAGAGTAAGCGGGGGATAGTCTCCCTTTCTCATCATTTCATGGAGTGCGGTGCCAGAAAATACGGCGGTAGGGTATATCCTTATACCGCTCGCACCCGCGCGGCATATTTCGCGAACGGTCTCTATCTCGCTGTCGGGATCAGAAAAGGGTAGTCCTATCATCATCTGACCTATAAGCTCAAAGCCGGCGTCAACAACGTCCCGCATCGCTTTTTTTGCTTGCTCGGCGGTGTGACCGCGGCGTGATGCCGCAAGCACCTCGTCCGATATGCTCTGTATTCCGAGCTCGACCGTCTTTACGGGATATTTTGCAAGGATGGAGAGTATCTCGCCATCAATATAATCAGGTCTCGTCGAGAGACGGATCCCGCTGACTCTGCCCGATAAGCAAAACTCGTTTGCAATAGAGAGTAGCTCGATCATAAGAGATCTCTCTATACCTGTAAAGCTTCCGCCGAAGAATGCTATCTCGGCGGTCTCGCTTCTCGGATCGAGTGTTTCAAGGACGGTCTCAATATCTTTTCGTACGTTGTCCAGCGAAAACTCCTCCTGACCGGTGATCTTGCGCTGGTTACAGAAAACGCAGTCGTGCGGACATCCGAGATGTGGTACGAAAACGGGAATGTTTACGTGTTTCAACTTTATAACTTCCTTAAAAAACTTTGCGTACGGGAGCTCTTATTCTCCGTCAAATCCGAAGAATTTGAGCGCGTCCTTTGCCGCGTTCTGTTCTGCTTCGCGCTTGCTGGAGCCCGAGCCGACACCGAGCACGTTGCTGTCGTTGAGACGCGCTTCGGTGGTGAACACCTTCTTGTGCGGCGGTCCCGATTCGGAAATAACGACGTAAACGAGCTCCTCGCCCGGCTTCTGCTGAACTATCTGCTGAAGCTTGGTCTTGTAATCGGTAGAGGAGTGCTCGCGCACGGTCTTGTCGATAAGCTTTTTGGCGTATGGCATAAGGAATTTTTCGACCTCGTCAATGCCCGAGTCGAGATATATTGCGGCAAGCAGTGCCTCGTAAGCGTCCGAGAGAATGGAAGGACGCTCTCTGCCGCTGTTTATCTCTTCGCCGTGTCCGAGAAGGAGATATTTTCCGAGCTCTATCTCGGTAGCGTAAGAGGCAAGCGCCTTTTCACAAACTACCGCCGAGCGTATTTTGGAGAGCTCTCCCTCGCGCTCGTTTGAAAGCTCGCTGAAAAGATGCGTGCTGACGATTATAGAAAGCACGGCGTCACCGAGAAATTCCATACGCTCGTTAGAGGGAATATTGTGTCCCTTCGCCTTCTCCTCGTTTGAGTAGGAGGAGTGGGTGAGCGCGTTTTTAAGAAGCTCTCGGTTACTGAATTTATATCCTATCTTTTCTTCAAGCTGTGAAATTACTTCGTGATTCATTTTGAAAAACAGATACCTTTCGGGTAAATTACTTGTTCTCTTCGTTCTTTTCGCCGCTCTCGCTGCTCTCGCTGCTCTTTGCCTCGGTGGTGGCGGGCGTCTCGCTCGGCTTTGCCTTCGGCTTGGGACGCGAAACGGCTACACCCTCGGGCAGCTCGCAGTTTTTGGCGATATCTCTGATAATTCCGGTATTGTTATAGAAAACCGCCTGCTTTACGGCGTTTTTGATGGCTTTTGCATCCGAGCTTCCGTGTGCCTTTATAACGGGACGGGAGATTCCGAGGAAGGGTGCTCCGCCGTACTCGGAGGCGTCGAAGCTGTTTTTAAGCTCGTCGATCTGCTTTTTAACGAGAACGGCCGATACCATAGACACAGGATTTGCCTTGAACATGGTCTTGAGCTTCTTCGAGAAGAAGGATCCCATTCCTTCGATAGTCTTAAGCAGTACGTTGCCCGTAAATCCGTCGGTCACGAGAATATCGCACTTTCCGAAGGGAACCTCTTTTCCCTCAACGTTGCCGATAAAGTTTATGATCTTGGACTGTCTGAGTATCTCGTACGTCTCAATATGCATCGGCGTACCCTTTTTCGACTCGGTTCCGATGTTGAGAAGACCGACGGTCGGACGCGATATGCCGAAGATTCTTTCCATGTATATCGATCCCATAATTGCAAACTGATAGAGATGCGCGGCATCAACTACGGCGTTCGCACCCGAATCTATAAGAAGAACGGGCTTTTCAAGGGGAAGAATAGTTGCGATAGCAGAGCGAAGAACTCCTTTGATGCGGTGTACGTAAAGGGTAGAGCCCGCGTGAAGCGCACCCGTGTTTCCTGCGCTGACGAAAGCGTCGCCCTCGCCCTCTTTGAGAAGCTTAAAGCCCACGCGAAGGGAAGAATCTGCCTTTTCGCGCACGCTGAGAGGTGCGTCCTCCATAGATACCACCTGAGTGCAGTGAACTATTCTTATTCCGGGATCGGAAAGGTCAACGCCTACTCTGCCTGCGGCAAGACGGATCTTGGTCTCGTCACCGACGAGAATAAGCTCGTGATTCATTTCCTTTCTTACGAGCGCGGCTCCTTCAACTACTACGTCGGGAGCAAAATCTCCGCCCATTGCGTCGAGAATTATTTTCATAGTAAAATATCTCCTTTTTTCCTTGTTTTGGAGTGATTTTCGGTTGCTTAAAGCGTTTCCTTAAAGGCACGCGCGGCTTCAAGAGCTCTTTCGGACAGCGCGGTGTTGCGTGCCGCCTTTCCGCCCTTGACCTTTTTATCAAGCATCGGTATTATTCCGAAATTTACGTTCATAGGTTGGAAGTCGGATACTCCGCCGTTTTTAACGTACATAGCGAGCGATCCGATAGCGGTAACGTTCGGGAAAACGGGAATATCCCTTCCGAGTGCCATTGATGCGGCGGCAATTCCGGCAACGAGACCGGAAGCACACGATTCAAGGTATCCCTCGACACCGGTCATCTGTCCCGCGAAAAATACGTTCGGATTTTTCTTCATCTGGTAAGAATCTCCGAGTACCTTCGGCGAGTTTATGAAGGTGTTTCTGTGCATAACTCCGTAGCGCAGGAAAGATGCGTTTTCAAGTCCGGGTATCATAGAAAAGACTCTTTTCTGCTCGGGGAATGTCAGATGCGTCTGAAATCCCACGAGATTATAAGCCGTCTTTTCTAGATTTTCCTGACGGAGCTGAACTACCGCGTAAGCGTCCTTGCCCGTATCGGGGCAGGGGAGTCCGACCGGCTTTAGAGGTCCGTAGAGAAGTGTCTCTCTGCCTCGCTTTGCCATGACCTCGACGGGCATACAGCCCTCGAAAACGGTCAGTTCCTTTTGCCGGTCTCTGTCAAAGTCGTGAAGCTCTGCCTCTTTTGCCGAAACAAGTGCCTCGTAGAATGCAGAGTATTCGGCTTCGTTCATAGGACAGTTGATGTAGCACGCCTCGCCCTTGCCGTATCTTGAGGCGAAAAACGCCTTTGACATGTCGATCGAGGACGCCTCGACTATCGGTGCGGCGGCGTCAAAGAAATGAAGCTGATCGTCACCTATAAGCTCTCCGATGTATTTCGAAAAAGCGTCCGAGGTGAGTGGACCCGTTGCGATAACGGTTATCTCGTTTTCGTTAGTAGATGTGATCTCATCGCAAATAAGTGTGATATTCGGATGATTTTTGATCTTTTCGGTGACGTACGACGAAAACTTATCTCTGTCAACCGCAAGAGCCGCGCCTGCGGGTACCTGCGAGAGGTGAGCGGACTTCATTATCAGGGACCCAAAAATATCAAGCTCCTCTTTGAGAAGTCCCACCGCGTTGGTTATCTGATTTGAGCGGAATGAATTTGAGCAAACGAGCTCGCAGAAATTCTCACTCGAATGTGCCGGCGTGAACTTTTTCGGCTTCATTTCACATAATGTGACCTTTACGCCCATCTCGGCGGCTTGCCAAGCTGCCTCACAGCCGGCAAGACCTGCACCGATTATTTTTATAGATTTAGTTTCCATTGTTTTCGTCTCTTACGTCGCTCTCTTTTTTGAACGAGCACTTTTCATTTGAGCACACGAGCAGACCTTTGCCCTTTTTTCTCATAAGCATACTCGAGCAGTCGGGGCATTTTTCACTTGTCGGAATATCCCATGAGGAGAAGGTGCATTTAGGATAATTCTCGCAGCTGTAAAAGAGCGCCTTGCTCTTTGAACGGCGGGAGAGTATCTCGCCCGAGCAGAGAGGACATTTTACGCCGATCTCGTTCTTGATCGGAAGTGTGTGCTTGCATTTCGGATAGTCGGAGCAAGCGTAGAAATTACCGTAAGCGCCGTTTCTTATCACCATAGGATTTCCGCACTTTTCGCAAGTGATTCCCGCGGGCTTTGCCTCGACGGTCTGCTTTACGATGGGAGCGTTGTTCTTGTCTATACGAATAGTGTTTTTACATTCGGGATAGTTGGGGCAAGCGGCGAAGCGGCCGAAGCGTCCCGATTTTGCGATCATTCGGCTTCCGCACTTTTCGCAGATGATATCGGTCTCCTCGGTGGGAACGGCGATCTCACTGCGCTTTACGCTTCCTTCAGCCACGTCAAGACGGTCCTTGAAGGAGCCGTAGAATTTGGAGAGAACGCCCTCCATAGAATCCTTGCCGTCGGCTATGCTGTCAAGAGAATCCTCCATATCGGCTGTGAATTTGTAGTCGATTATCTCGGGGAAGTTCTCTATCATTATTTTGGTCGTTACCTCGCCGAGCTCGGTGGGTACGAGTGCCTTTGCATCTCTCTTGACGTATCCGCGCGATACGATGGTCGTGATTATCTGTGCGTAGGTCGAGGGGCGTCCGATACCCTTTTCCTCAAGGAATTTGATGAGCGAGCCCTCGTTGAAGCGAGCGGGCGGCTCGGTGAAATGCTGCTCGGGAGCGAGTATTTCGGTGGGGAGAGTATCGTTTGTGTTTACCTCGGGGAGCGTGGGCTCCTTCTCGGAGGATACGTCGTCGTATATCGTGAGATATCCCTTGAAATGAACGGTAGAGCCGCTCGCCTTGAAGATATGCTCTCCGCAGGCAATATCAACGTTTACCGTATCAAGCTCTGCTGAAGCCATCTGGCTGGCTACGAAGCGCTCCCAGATGAGCTTATAAAGCTTGTACTGGTCGTTTGAGAGATATTTTTTGATCGAATCGGGAGTGATAAAGACGTTCGTAGGTCTTATTGCCTCGTGAGCGTCCTGCGCCGATCCCTTGGATTTGTAAACTCTGGGGGCTGCAGGGTAGTACTCATCCGCGTACTGCGAAAGGATAAACTGCTTTGCGGCGTCGCGTGCCTCGTCGGCAATACGGAGAGAGTCTGTACGCATATAAGTGATAAGACCGGTCATACCGCCGTTTTCACTGCCTATCGAAACACCCTCGTAAAGCTCCTGCGCGATACGCATTATGCGCTGGGCCTGGAAGCCGAACTTTTTGTACGCCTCCTGCTGCATAGAGGAGGTGGTAAACGGGGGAAGGGGATTTTTCTTCTTTATAGAGCGTTTAAGATCGGATACTACGAAATCCTTTCCGTAAAGCTCTTTAAGGATCGCCTCTGCCTCTGCTTTGGTGTGGATGTCCGCCTTGTTTGCACCCTTTCCGTAATACTTGGAGCGGAAGGTCTTTCCGTCCTGCGCGGTGTGAGATGCGCTTATAGTCCAGTATTCCTCGGGAATGAAGGCGTTTATCTGCGCCTCGCGCTCAACGATTATACGTGTAGCTACCGACTGTACTCTTCCTGCAGAAAGACCGCTTCTTACTACCTTCCAGAGAAAGGGACTGAGCTTGTATCCGACGATACGGTCGAGAATGCGGCGCGCCTGCTGTGAATTAACGAGCTCCATATCTATCTCGCGCGGCTTTTTGATCGCATCCTTGATAGCGTTTTTGGTTATTTCGTTAAAGGTAACGCGTCTGGTCTGCTCGAGCGGAATGCCGAGAGTTGCCGCAAGGTGCCAGGAGATCGCCTCACCCTCGCGGTCCGCGTCAGTTGCAAGAAATACTTTGTTTGCGTTCTTGACTTCCTTGCGGAGCTCCTTGATAAGATCGCCCTTGCCGCGGATATTTATATAATGTGCTTCAAAGCCGCCGTCAACGTCAACGCCGAGCGCACTTTTGGGAAGATCGCGCACGTGTCCGTACGAAGCCATGACCTTGTAGTTTGAGCCAAGATAATTTTTTATCGTAGCCGCCTTTGAGGGCGACTCAACGATTACGAGATTTGCCATATCAGTTTTGCCTTTCGTAGTAAATATTTTGGTATCGTTTGTTTTCAGATCTTAGTGTAAACACCGCCGGGAGCGGCCTTTATGAATCCTTTTATCTCGAGCATCGTGAGATTCTGGAGAACTACTCCCACCGAAAAGCCCGAGCGCGAAAGCTCGTCGGCACTCACCGTGCCGCTGTCGGGAAACAGGGAATAGATCTTTTTTTCGTTTTCGCTGAGATTTGAGGTGTCTCGCGGAGCTTTCGGCTCTGCGATCTCCTTTGAAATTTCCTCTGAAATTTTCTTTACGGGAATATTATCCTCGGAAATTTTCTTCGTTTTTGATCTGTTCTCGCTTTTCCACGGATCTTTCGTGGACGAAGGAGCGAATTTCGGTACGAAGACCGGTAGGTTTTCAATTCGTATTCTATGCGGATAAAGATATTCGTATTCTTCCAGTACGTCAAGCGCACTCGTTACTATCTTTGCGCCCTTCTTGAGAAGTCGGTTGGGACCGATGCTGTTAAGCTCGCCTACGTTTCCGGGCAGAGAAAAGATGTCGCGTCCCTGCTTTTCGGCAGTACGCGCGGTTATCATAGCACCGCTCTTTGCGTCCGCTTCGACTACGAGCGTTCCGAGCGAGAGTCCGCTTATTATTCTGTTTCTCGTGGGAAAATTAGATCCCAAGGGCGGAGTAAAGGGTTTATATTCGGTTATGACCAGACCGGTACGGATTATTTCCTCCATAAGATAGTCGTTTTCGGGAGGATACGCCCTGTCGATCCCGCATCCGAGAACGGCTACCGTATAGCCGCCTGCATCGAGTGCGCCGCGGTGTGAGGTGGTGTCTATTCCGCGAGCCATTCCGCTGACGATCACCGCACCGCCGAGAGTGAGATCGCGTGCTATCTTGTACGCTTCGCGCTTGCCGTACTCGGTCATTCTGCGCGTGCCTACCATAGCTATACATACGTTGTCGTCAAAATCTATCAGACGTCCCTTGTAGTAGAGGAGCAGGGGAGCCCTCTCTGCGTTTTTAAGACGCTTCGGGTAAAATTTGCTGTCATAGGTGAGAAGTCCGATGTTGTTTTCGGTACAGTAGTCAAGTATTTTCGTCGCTTCCGAGAGGTCTTTATTCAAAAGCGCCTCTTTTACGTGCTCGCTGAGACCTTCGATAGCCGAGAGATCTTCGGCGGATGCGTCATATACGTCCTTGGCACTCTGATTAAAGCGCTCCATAATAAGATCGGCATAGGCAGATCCTTGAGGTATCTTTGTGCTCAGCCATATCCATAAAAGTATATCGGACACGTTCTTAACCTCCGAAAAGAAATTTAGATACGGCGGCGGTAATCCTCCCAAAGGAGAATAGACGCCGCAGACGAGACGTTAAGCGATTCGGCACCGCTCGTCATCGGAATTATTATCTCCCCGCCCGCACACGCGCCGACTACCGAAGCGTCCAGACCGTGACCTTCGTTTCCCACGACGAAGCAAACGTTTTCGGGCAGGTCACACTTTCCGAGAGTTACTGCCTTCTCCGAAAGACATGCCGCCATCGGAACGATGCCTTTCTCGGGCAGGCAGGAAAGGGTAGATACTATATCGGAGCATCTTACCGTCTTAATGCGGAAGAGCGCACCCATAGATGCGCGCAGCGTTTTCGGACTGTAAATATCAGCGCAGTCTGAGCTGAGTATAAGGCGGTCGGTGCCGAGCGCGGCAGCGGTACGCATAAGCGTTCCGAGGTTGCCCGGATCACGCACGGAAACGGCGGCAAAGCACCGCTCACATTTAACTCCATTATATATTGTAGCAAAATTATGCAAACTGTCAAGATGTTTTGCAACAGAAAATACGCCTTCGGGCGATTTTTCTTCACTTAATTTCGCATAGACCTCGTCTGAAACGAGATATTTTTCGCACTCGGCGGGTAAAGTGTCTGCAAGGGAAGCGTTTTTCTCCGTCAGAAAAACGCGGACCGGAACGATGCCGTTTGCAAGCGCCTCGTTAAGGAGCTTTCTTCCCTCGAAGTAAAAAAGTCCATTTTCGTCACGGTATTTCTTGCTCGAAAGCTTGGCAGTTTCGATTATCAGCCGATTATTGCGAGATGTTATCGTAGTCAAAAGTATTCTCCTTCCGTAAGAAAAATACAACAAAAACCCGCGTACGGCGGGTTTTGTTTTTTATCAAATTATAATGCTGCCTTTGCCTTTTCAACGAGTGCTGCGAATGCCTCTTTATCGTTTACAGCGATCTCAGCGAGCATCTTTCTGTTGAGGTTGATGCCTGCCTTCTTGAGTCCGCACATAAAGCGGCTGTAATTGATTCCGCAAACCTTTGCCTGAGCAGAGATTCTGGTGATCCAGAGTGCGCGGAAGTCTCTCTTCTTCTGCTTTCTTCCGATGTAAGCGTAGTTACCGCTCTTCATTACGGCCTGCTTAGCCATCTTGAAGTGCTTGCTCTTTGCGCCCCAGTAGCCCTTTGCGAGCTTGAGCATCTTATTTCTTCTCTTGCGCGTCATCATAGCGCCCTTAATTCTTGCCATTTTCTATATCCTCCTTAAATGTTACGATCAAATTCTTACTTCAGAATCATAGCTCTTACGGTAGGAGCCATAGACTTGTGAAGGGTGGTGCCGGTGCGAAGATGTCTCTTGCGCTTCTGGGACTTAAGTCCGAGGTTGTGGCGATGGTGGGAATGGTTGATCTTTACTTTTCCGCTCTTGGTGAGAGAGAATCTCTTTGCGGAAGCGCGATGCGATTTTACTTTCATGATTGTGTTTCCTTTCGATATATCCTTATTGTTGTTTTGGTGACTGAGTTTTGTTTGTCGGCTTGAGAGGGGAGATGAGAAGAGTCATCGAACGGCCCTCCATAGCGGGACGCTTGTCAGCTCCTCCGAGATCGGAGAGCGCCTGTTCAAACTGCTCGATAAGATGGAGACCGACCTCCTGATGTGCCATCTGGCGGCCCTTGAACACAACGAGAACCTTTACCTTGTTACCCGCGGTAAGAAATCTTCTTGCGTTGTTTACCTTAGTATTGAAGTCGTTCTGCTCGATCTTGCAGGAGAGCTGTACCTCTTTGATCTCAACCTTCTGCTGATTTTTCTTGGCTTCCTTCTTCTTCTTTTCGCGCTCGAATCTGAACTTTCCGTAGTCCATGATCCTTGCAACGGGGGGAGTGCTCTGCGGAGCGATGAGAACGAGGTCGAGCCCCTTGTCATACGCCGAGTTAAGAGCGCTTATGGCTGTAAGTATTCCGAACTGTTCGCCGTCCTCACCGATAACTCGTATCTGAGTGGACTCTGCGAAGCCCTCGTCGAATATCTCTTCATTTACCAGATGTTCTTTTTGACTTGTCGTCTTGATGGAAAAGCACCTCCAAGCTTAAAATAGAAAATAAAAAATGTGCGAAAGAGAACTCTCCGCACACGCATGGACGGTAGCCGCAACGATCACAAAAGATACTGCAACTGCCGAGCGTATTGACCTTGCCTGACCTTTGTCGGCGGGTGAGAGCGGAGTGCTCTTCTTCTTTGTACTGGAGTATTTTAGCACACCATCTCGACTTTGTCAAGACCTTTTTGAAGATTTTTTGCATTTTTGGCATAAATCTTCATTTTTTGTACTTTCCATAACTCTCGCACGGTACTCCTGCGGGGTTAATAAATATCTGCTCTTGAAATTACGGTTGAAGCTGCGCAGAGAGGAAAAACCGCTGCCGAGAGCACACTGAATTACCGACAGCCGTGAATTTTCGAGCAGACGGCAAGCGTGTCCGAGTCGGTACTGGCACAGATATTCGGTAAAGGAAATACCGGTAGCCCGCCTGAAATATCTCGACAGATACGTATAGTCGTAGCCAAGACACTGTGAAAGGGAGGCAAGCGAGCAATCTTTGTCATAGTTTTTCTCTATAAACAGAAATATCTTCGACAGAAGATCGCTCTGCACCGAATCCTTTTTCGTATATGCGGCACCCGTATCAAAATCGGCACAAAGAGAGTAGAGTACTCCCTTTTTGTAAAAGCTCTTTGATGCGTCGGGGAGAGAGTCAAGCGCTTTTATGAGATATGGGTCGGGCACGAAAAAGTTGCTTTCGGGAACGAGCTTTTCGGTTTTAGACGAGTATGCCTGAACGAGATCGCCTGAGAATATGCAGAGAAGATGCTTGCTTTTTTCCGAGCTTATCGAATGTATCTGGTTCGGGAATATAAGCAGGGCATCGCCCGATCTGAGAGTATAAGTACGGTTATCCACGTTTACCGTCATCTCTCCCGAAAGCAGAGTGATCAGCTCAAAGCAAAGGTGCAGATGTGCGGGGAAATTAAAATCTTCGCCGTATTCCTTTACGAAATAGTCGCCCGACGCGTGATGACTGAACTGATAGAACATCCTGATTTTCCTCCTGAAAACGAAAAAAGACAAATACTGTCTTGTTATTGTATAATATTTTGCGAGAAAAGTCAATATTTATCCTGTAAAATGTAGTCAGGAGGCGATAAAATGAAAAAATATTATATCGGAGCCGACCTCGGTACGTCGGCACTCAAGCTTCTTCTCGTTGACGGCAGCGGAGAGATACTTAACAAGGTTTCAAAAAGCTATCCGATCAGCTTCCCGAAGCCGGGGTATAGCGAGCAGTCTCCCGAGGACTGGTGGAACGCTTTCGTTTGCGGCATTCACGAGCTGCTCAGAAAATACGATGCTTCGTGTGTTAAGGGTATCGGAGTCGGCGGACAGATGCACGGTCTCGTTATTCTCGATAAAAACGACGAGGTCATACGTCCTGCGATACTTTGGAATGACGGAAGAACAGATAAGGAGACCGATTACTTAAACAACGTGATAGGTAAAGAAAAGCTCCTTTCTTATACGGGAAATATCGCGTTCGCGGGATTTACCGCTCCAAAAATACTTTGGGTAAAGGAAAATGAGAGCGAGAATTTTGCTAAAATAAGCAAAATAATGCTCCCGAAGGACTATATAAATTATCGCCTTACGGGAATGCACTGCACCGACTATTCGGATGCGTCGGGAATGCTTCTTCTCGACTGTAAAAATAAGAGATACAGTGAAGAAATGCTCAATATCTGCGGCATAAATGAAAATATGCTCCCCAAGCTTTACGAAAGCTACGAAAAGGTCGGAAATATTCTTCCCCAAATTGCAGAAAAGCTCGGACTTCCCGAAAACGTGACCGTAGTTGCGGGCGCGGGTGATAACGCGGCGGCGGCGGTCGGCGCGGGAATCACAAACGTTGGCGAGTGCAATATCTCACTCGGTACATCGGGAACGGTATTTATGCCCTGCGAGGAATTTTCCTCTGCGGCAGAGGGAGCGGTACACGCATTTTGCCACGCAAACGGCAAGTACCATCTTATGAGCTGCATTCTTTCTGCGGCTTCGTGCAACAAGTGGTTCTGCCAGGACATACTCGGAACGTCCGATTTTGCCGCCGAGGAGAAGAATATAACACTTGACGATCTCGGTAATAACCACGTATATTTTCTTCCTTATCTTATGGGCGAGCGCAGTCCGATAAACGACACCGACGCGCGTGGCGCGTTTGTCGGTATGAGAATGGACACCTCTCGCAAGGATATGCTCCTCTCTGTGTTCGAAGGAGTTGCTTTTGCAATAAGAGAAAATGTGGATATCGCCAAGGAGGCGGGATTTGATATGAAATGCGACTCGCTCGTAACCGTCTGCGGAGGCGGAGCGAAGTCGAAGATCTGGTGTCAGATCCTTGCAAACGTGCTCAGATGCACTATAACTCCTCTTGCGGTCGAGGAGGGACCCGGGTACGGCGGAGCACTTCTCTCTATGGTCGCTTGCGGTGCTTACGGTAGCGTAAGTGAGTGTACAAGGGATCTTGTCGGATATGAGACGGGATATACACCAAAGAAAGAAATAGTCGATAGATACGAGGAAAAATATCAGAAATTCAGAAAGCTTTATCCTGCACTCAGGGATGTGTATAAAGAAATAAAATAAGGAGAAAAAGATATGGCAAACTATTTTGAAAATATCCCCGTTATAAAGTACGAGGGAGCAAAAAGCAAAAATCCGCTTTCGTTCAAGTTTTACGATGCGGACAAGGTAATTCTCGGAAAACCCATGAAGGAGCATCTGCCCTTTGCTATGGCTTGGTGGCACAATCTCTGCGCGGCGGGAACTGATATGTTCGGACGCGATACGGCAGATAAGTCGTTCGGAGCAGAAAAGGGAACTATGGCTCACGCAAAGGCAAAGGTTGACGCGGGCTTTGAATTTATGCAGAAGCTCGGAATCGAGTATTTCTGCTTCCACGACGTTGACCTCGTTCCCGAAGCGGACGATATAAAGGAAACGAACGCCCGCCTCGACGAGATCACCGACTATATGCTCGTAAAGATGAAGGAAACGGGCATCAAGTGTCTGTGGGGAACTGCAAATATGTTCTCAAATCCGAGATTTATGAACGGTGCGGGAAGCACAAACTCGGCAGACGTTTACTGCTTCGCGGCGGCACAGATCAAAAAAGCGCTCGAGCTTACAGTCAAGCTCGGCGGCAAGGGCTACGTTTTCTGGGGCGGTAGAGAAGGATACGAAACTCTTCTCAATACCGACGTTAAATTTGAAGAGGAAAATATCGCGCGTCTTATGAAAATGGCGGTAAAATACGGCAGATCCATCGGATTTACGGGTGATTTTTACATCGAGCCCAAGCCGAAGGAGCCGATGAAGCATCAGTACGATTTTGACGCGGCAACCGCTATCGGATTCGTTCGCAAGTACGGTCTCGATAAGGATTTCAAGATGAATATCGAGGCAAATCACGCAACGCTTGCAGGACATACCTTCCAACACGACCTGAGAATTTCTGCAATTAACGGAATGCTCGGCTCGGTAGATGCAAACCAAGGTGACTACCTTCTTGGCTGGGATACCGACGAATTCCCCTACAATATCTACGAGACCACGATGTGTATGTACGAGATAATAAAGGCAGGCGGACTTACGGGCGGACTCAATTTCGATGCTAAAAACCGCCGTCCGAGCTATACCGCAGAGGATATGTTCCACGCATTCATTCTCGGAATGGACGCATTCGCGCTCGGACTTATGAAAGCCGCCGAGATAATCGAGGACGGACGTATCGACTCCTTCATTAAGGAGCGCTACGCAAGCTTTGAAAGCGGCATCGGTAAGAAGATAGTAAACGACGAGACCACTCTTGAGGAGCTTGCAAAATATGCCGAGGATATGGGAAAAGCAGAGCTTCCGCTCAGCGGACGTCAGGAATATCTCGAAGGCGTTCTGAACTCGATAATGTACTCGTAAAGCAGTGAAAAAAGTCCACGGTGATCCGTGGACTTTTGTATTTTATTTTGTAGCGTAGCAAACCGTTCTGAAACCGATCGGATCACCTTTGAAATTTCTCGGATCGTCGAGACAGGTCTTGAAAACGCCTGCATTTTTGCCCTGACCGTATCTTCCGCCGCGAAAGGGAATGCGTTCGGCGGCGCCGTTGTTTGCGTACAGCGAAACGCCCTCGTAGTCAAAATCGGGCTTTGCCGAAAGAAGGGCGAGCGAGAAAAGGATCTCCTTTGCAGGTCTGCAGAGAGTGCCGTCCGCATATACCTTGGCGAAATCGCAGAATCGGTTTTTAGGTAGCATATCGTTAACGGTGTTCGAATAAACCCACACTCCGTCGCGGTAGTCAAGCTTTACGCTGTTTTTCGTTTTTCCCGTACCGTCGGGAGTAATTAGCTCGCCCGTGGATGCGTCTATGGCTTTCCAGTAAGGCGAGTCTGCGCCTTGCCGGAACACGTTTTCGCAGATCTGAACCTCGCCGTAAACGAGACGCATAGAGCCCGACCATTCCCACACATTTGCATTCAGATCGTATATTCCGTCCGAGTGACCGTTATGACTCCAGCTCTCGGGACCGCTGCCGGTCTTGGTGCGAAGAACACCCTTTTCTACATCCGAATATGCGATGTCGGCAACGATCTCGCTTTCCCGTACGTCCTTTCCGCCGTCGTTGTTACCGCGCGGGAGAAAGCCGTTTTTCTGACACCAAAGTGCAATGGCGCCCCATTCAAAGGCGGTCATAATATGCCACGATCCGCCCCTGTTGCGGGCTGCCTCGCAGGCGCCGTCAAAGTCGATGCCCGTTGCGGGATCGCAGTCGGGAAGAGAATAGGCACGGCCGTTTATTACTACGTTTTGGAATTTTGAAACGTATATCCCGTCGAGAATTTTACTGTCGCAAACGAATGCCGGGTGGGGAATATCACTCGCTCCGTCGATCACCTCGCTTAAATTAAAGCGGGGGATATATACTAAAACCGAGCAAAGACCGTTCTCGTCTGTCACAACGGTATTTTTCGAAAATCTTTCGCTTAGATTCTTTGACATTTTATATCCTTTCGGTGAAAACAGGGGACTTTGAAAGTCCCCTGTACGTATTTTATTCCTCAATAGCCGCCTTTTTCTTGTTTATACCCGAGATTATTGCCATATCGAACTTGGGTGAGCGGTCGTCGTAGTTAAAGAGACCGTTCTTTTCCTGCTCAACGTCGGTGAGCTGGGTATAGCAGAAGCCGCACATCATCGGATTGTCGAGAAGGGCGGTGGTAAGTGCCTCGTATCTTGCGTAGAACTCATCAAAGCTGAGAGCCGCTTTTCCGTAGCTCCAGTTACCGGTGCGTCCCTTTTCAAATCCGTTAGTCTCAAGCTGGAATCCGATTCCGCCGTACTCGGAGACCATAACCGGCTCACCGTTCCAGCGCTGACGTGACTTTCCGCAGCGGTCGTAAAGATCGTTTTCCGTGTAGAGCTTGTCGTAATGCTCCTTGAAGAGCTCGCAGTTCTGCTCGTAATCGTGAACGTCGAAAATATCGGTCACAAAGTGGTAATTTCCGCTTGCATCGATGCAGGGACGACTCGGATCGAGCATTTTCGTCTGATTATATACGGTGTTTATGATAAGGGGACTGCATTTCGTGTGGCGGGGACCGTAATCCCAAGTCTCGTTGAAGGGGATCCAGCCGATGATAGACGGATGGTTGAAGTCGCGCTTTACGGATGCAAGCCAGTCGGGAAGGAAGGTCGAGAGTACTGCGAGGTTTGAGTAATCAATACCCCAGTTTCCGTATTCTGCCCATACCATATAGCCCATTTTGTCGGCATTGTAAAGGTATCTCGGCTCAAAGACCTTCTGGTGTAGGCGCGCACCGTTGAAGCCCGCGTCAAGACCGCACTGAATGTCCTTAATGAGTGCCTCTTCACTCGGAGCGGTGATGATGCCGTCCGGATAATATCCCTGATCGAGAACGAGACGCTGGAAAACGCTCTTTCCGTTGAGAAGGAACTTCATACCGCTTAGCTCGACCTTGCGAAGACCGAAATAGCTCTTTACCTCGTCGCTTCCGAAGCGGAGAACGAGGTCGTAAAGACGGCCCTGTCCAAGCTCCCAAAGATGCTTTTCGGAGAGCTTTATCTCAAGCTGACCTGTGACCGAAAGGTTCTTTTTTTCTGCCTCTCCGACCTTTTTGCCCTCGTAGAATACCTCTGCCGAGAGGTCGCCTACGCCGCAAAGCTCTGCGTCGATAAATACCGATACGTTTTCAAGATCGGGGATTATTTTTGCATATTTTACGTAATTTTCGGGGACTATCTCATACCATACGGTCTGCCAGATACCCGTGTTTCTCGTGTAGTCGCACGCCTTGGACTCGTATATCTCGGACTGCTTTCCGCGCGGCTGCATATAGGAGCGCGTGTCATCGTAGCAGGAGATCGTTATAAGGTTACTGCCGATCGTGAGAAGCTTTGTGATATCGTACTCAAACGAGGTATATCCGCCCTTGTGCGGAAGACCTGCGAGCTTGCCGTTTACCCATACCTTGGTCTCAAAATCTGCCCCGCCTACGTGGAATATAACGCGATTTCCGTCAAGATCCTTTTCGGAGATCTCGATAGTTTTCTTGTACCATACCTGAAGCATAAAGTCCTTGTACTCAACGCCCGAAAGCTTCGACTCGGGGCAGAAGGGGACGATTATTTTAGAGGAAAGCGTTTCTGCATTTTGAAGACCTCTTGCCTCACCGCTTGCGCCGTGATCTATCTCAAAGAGCCACTCGCCGTTGAGATTTACCCAGTTTTTTCTTTCCCACTGGGGATTCGGATGCTCGGGGCGGGGAATGTTGTTTGTAATCATAGTTTTTTGTCCTTTCAGTCCTCGATTGCTGCTTTTTTCTTATTGATTTCGGATATTATCGACATATCGAACTTGGGCGAGCGGTCGTCATAATTAAAGAGACCGTTCTGCTCCTGCTCAACGTCTGTAAGCTGAGTGTAGCAGAATCCGAACATCTTCGGATTGTCGAGAAGTGCGTGTGTAAGACCCTTGTATCTTTCGTAGAATTCCTCGTAGCTTCCGGTTGACTGACCGTAACTCCAGCTCGTGGTTCTTGCACCGCCGAACGAGTTGTCAACGAGCTTGAAGCCGATTCCGCCGTACTCGGACATAAATACCGGCTCGCCCTTCCAGGTCTGACGTCTGAAATGACGGTCAAAAAGCACGCCTTCAGTATAGAGCTTGTCGTAATTTGCCTTGAATATCTCGGGATTCTGCTCGTAATCGTGAATATCGAAAATATCGGTAACTACGTGGAAATTTCCGCTCGTATCAATGCACGGACGACTCGGATCGAGGATCTTGGTCTGCTCGTAAACTATGCGGAGCAGCTCGGGATCCTGCCATCTGCCCTCGTAGTCCCAGGTCTCGTTGAAGGGACACCAGCCGATGAGTGCAGGGTGGTTGATATCACGCTTAACGGATGCGAGCCAGTCGGGGAGAAATGTTGCAAGGTGTGCGATGTTCGAGTAGTCAAGTCCCCAGTTGCCGTATTCGCCCCACACCATATAGCCCATCTTGTCGGCGTTGTAAAGGTATCTCGGTTCAAAGACCTTCTGGTGCAGACGCGCACCGTTAAAGCCGGCGTCAAGACCGCACTGAATGTCCTTTATAAGCGCTTCTTCGCTCGGAGCGGTAATAATTCCGTCGGGATAATAGCCCTGATCGAGAACGAGACGCTGGAAAACGCTCTTTCCGTTGAGAAGGAACTTGTCTCCTCTCATTTCGATCGAACGGAGTCCGAAATAGCTCTTGACGGTGTCCTTGCCGAAACGGATGATAAGATCGTAGAGACGGCCGTTGCCAAGCTCCCAAACGTGCTTTTCGGAAAGAGCTATCTCAAGCTGACCGGTAACGGAGAGGTTCTTTTTCGATGCCTCGCCCACCTTTTTGCCCTCGTAAAATACCTCTGCCGAGAGGTCGCCCGATCCGCAAAGCTCTGCGTTTACAGATACCGAAACGTTCTCAAGGTCGGGAACGATCTTTGCGTATTTTACGTAGCTTTCGGGAACGATCTCGTACCATACCGTCTGCCATATACCCGTGTTTCTCGTGTAGTAGCAGCGGTGAGACTCAAATCTCGGAGACTGCTTTCCGCCGGGCTGTCTCGGATGGCGCGTATCGTCGTAGCAGGCGATGGTGATAAGGTTGTCGCCTACGCTGAGTAATTTCGTTATATCGTATTCAAACGAGGTATATCCGCCAACGTGTGGAAGACCTGCGAGCTTGCCGTTTACCCAGACCTTGGTCTCAAAGTCTGCTCCGCCGATGTGGAAGATGACTCTCTTGCCGTCAAGATCGTCCTTTGTAAAAGAGATTTTTCTCTTGTACCATACGCAGAACATAAAGTCCTTGTTACCAATGCCCGAAAGAGAGCTTTCAGGGCAGAAGGGGAGATTTATCTCGCCCGAGAGCGTTTCTGCGTTTTGCAGACCTCTGTGTTCGCCGCTTTTTGAGTTATCTATCTCAAAAAGCCATTTGCCGTTGAGGTTTACCCAGCTATCTCTTTCCCACTGGGGATTGGGATGCTCGGGGCGCGGAATACTGATTTTAGACATATTAGTTCCTCCTGTAAGGGATGTTTGCCGCACTTTGCGACAGTTATTTGTACGCGAAGATTATACCATTTTGCGGATAGATTTGTCAATACAAAAAAGTAGCAAAAACAGAAAAATGCAGTTTTACGCTAGAATTATACACCGAACGTGACATCTTACTTGACAAAAGCGCTCCGTATGTGCTAAAATAATGTAAAACAATAAGTACGAAAGGCAAAAATATGAAAAGAATAGTCGCGCTGATCTTAACTCTCGTCATGCTGCTCTCGTTTGCAGCGTGCAAATCGGATGAGGACGCTCCTCCCGCAGACGGCGGTAATAACCCCGCACAGGATGCTGTCGATCCCTCCAAAATAATAGACATCTATCTTATCGCAGGTCAGTCGAATGCGGTCGGACATACGGGATTTTATAATAACGATATGACGTCGTATTACGAGCACTACCTCTCTCAGTTTGCTCCCGAGCTTGCACGTGGCGGAAACGGATATACCCATATCCACTACGCAGGCAACTCGCGTAAGGATAAGACCGAAAACGACGTCAGAACACTCGTGAATCAGGATAAGCCCTGGCAAAAGATATCAATGGGACTCGGTTCATATGAAAATAATATAGGTCCCGAGGTCGGTATGGCAAGGGCACTTGCAAAATACTATAATGCCGAAAGCGGCAGAAGCGCGGGAATAATCAAGTTCGCGCACGGCGGAACGTCGATCCGTGACCTTGATACGGGAAGTAATCAGTTCGGAAACTGGGTATCCCCCTCGTACGCAAAGGATCTCGGTGTATCGTACGAAGATAACGATGTTACGGGCGCTCTTTACAGAGGACTTCTTGATCAGGTAAAGCGCAATATATCCGAGCTTTACGAGTACGGCGGATACGAGCAGATAAATATCCGCGGGCTCTACTGGATGCAGGGCGAGTCGGACAGACACGCCTATGATATTTACGAGAAGGCGTTCACTTATTTCGTAAATGACCTGCGTAAGGATCTTTCCGAAATAATGCTCGAGTTTACGGGCGGAAAAAGTGACCTCGGCGCGGGAAATATGGGAATATTCGTAGGAGCTATATCCTTGGGATATAACGTCAGAGGAGCGGAAGATCTTTACAACAATACGGAGTTTATAAATATGCAGAAGTCGCTCGGGG
Organism: Oscillospiraceae bacterium; assembly: GCA_015064385.1. Lineage (GTDB taxonomy): Bacteria > Bacillota > Clostridia > Oscillospirales > CAG-272 > SIG672. The sequence goes on from SVSI01000016.1 coordinate 41,685, forward strand.
ACAAGATAGAGAATTGCTATTTCGTTAATAACAGCGGCTATGCTATTACAAAGTGGGATCCGCAAACCGGAACGGTTGAAACTCTCGGATGGGATAACCACCACTGGAATGCAGTGGATATGCTCAATATCGGAAACAACGTCGGAAAAATGATGTTTGATAAATGCGTAAGAAACGGCAGTACCAAGTAAGGAGAAAAAATGGCAAAACAGTACGTTATAGGTATAGACATAGGAGGAAGCACGACGAAAATAGTCGGATTTGACGAGGAAAAGAAGCTCGTTGCTCCGATGTTCGTGCACGCCGAGGATCAGCTCACGTCGATATACGGCGCGTTCGGAAAATTCACGGCGGAAAACTCAATAGATCTTTCACAGATAAAAAAGATAATGCTCACCGGAGTGGGCGCAACTTATATAACGAGTCCGCTCTATAATATCCCTTGCGATACTCTCGTCGAGTTCCCCTGCGTCGGCAGAGGAGGACTTTACCTTTCGGGACTTGACGAGGCAATAGTCGTCAGTATGGGAACGGGAACGGCAATAGTCCGCGCAAGCAGCGACGGAAAATTCGAATATCTCGGCGGAACCGGAGTAGGCGGAGGAACCCTTATCGGACTCTCCAAAAAGCTCCTGGGAACCGATAATATCGCAAATATCGTCGAGCTTGCGGAGCAGGGCGATATATCGAAGGTCGATCTTCGTGTTTGCGATATAACGAGAAACGATATCCATCCGGGACTTTCCCCCGATCTTACCGCGTCCAATTTCGGAAAGGTGAGCGACCTTGCAACACCGTCCGATATCGCGCTCGGACTTCTTAATATGATATACGAGTCGGTTGCAATGACGGCGGCGTTCGCGGCGAGAAGATACGGTATAAAGGATATCGTGCTTACGGGCAATATGACTACTCTCCCGCAGGCAAAGCAGGTTTTCGAGAATATGAATAACCTCTTTGAGATGAATTATATCATTCCCGAAAATTCGCGCTTCGGTACGGTTATCGGAGCGGCGCTCGCGCTGGTATAAACGGAAACCAAAATGAAAAAAGCCGACTGACAGTCGGCTTTTCGTTTTGTAAAAAGAGGAAAAAGGGAGGAGTCGTTCAGTTTTCGAGCTGTTTTCCGAGAAAGACTGCCGCGGTGGTTATAAGCTTCTTTTCAAGCGAGACGTCGAGTGCTCGTTGTGAGCCGTCTTCGCAAAGGGATATAACGCATCCCGCAATGTCTCCCTCGCTTATTATCGGCATCGCACAGCTTATAAAATGTGACGTAGCATCGGGAGTAACGCGGAGTTTCTCCTTGCCGCCCTCAAAGGTGTAGAGCGCGCGCTTTTCGATGATCTTTTCAAGCTCTTCCGAGACCGAACGGTCAAGATACTCTCTTTTCGGAACGCCCGCAAAGGCGATGACTGAGCTTCGGTCGCAAACGACCACGCTCACTCCGCACGTTTTGTTGAGCGTCTCCGCATACTGCGACGCCACTGCTCCAAGCTCTCCTATCGGGGAGTATTTTTTGAAGATCACCTCGCCCTCGCGGTCGGTGAAAATTTCGAGCGGATCGCCCTCCTTTATGCGCATCGTGCGTCTTATTTCCTTGGGAATGACGACTCTGCCGAGATCGTCAATTCTACGAACTATTCCTGTTGCTTTCATAATATATAATAATCTCCTTGCTTTACAAATTTGTACTGTTAGTATCTGTAAAACAAGGAGATTTATACTTGTATTATAAAACAACAAATAAGATTAGCATCAATTAGTGTTACGATGCTTAAAAAAACAGATTAAACAGCTACATTATAAAATGTAGCATCGTATGACCTAAAACTACCATTAAAATCAATGATACGCAATTGACCCCCAACCAATTCTACTGTAGGCACACTTCCAAAGGAACACCTGGCAACTACATCTCCTGTGCTATGCGGAGAAACATCATCACTCATCGTTATGTTGTCTGTACTTCGTCTGTTAATAGATACAGAATCCGCCTGAATAGTTATAACAACATCTGTTAGATTTTCAACTGTAAATACGACTCCAGAGGCATTCATTTCTTTATAATAAATCTTAACCTTAGAATCAGAATACACCAATGGTTTAGAAACGGTAGGTTTCTTAACATTAACACTACTATTTACCACAACATTTACAAATTTAGCATCGTATGACCTAAAACTACCATTAAAATCAATGATACGCAATTGACCGCTAATGACACCGATATTGCCAACATTCGAAATACTGCAACGTGCAACTACGTCACCTATGCTGTATGGCGATACATCATCACTCATTGTTATGTTATCAGTACTTCTATAATTAAGCGCAATTGTGTCTGCTTGGATGGTAATGGTTACGTTTGTAAGGTTTTCAACTTCAAAAACAACGCCGTTATTTGTGTATTGTTTATAATATATTTTTACTCTGGAATCTTGATAGACCAAGACCGGCTTAACATAGTTGTTATCTTTACGGCCACAACGAGAACATACACCGTTACTATAACTATGGCCCAATGCGCTACCGCTTGTTACACCACAGCGAGAACACTTTTTAGCCTCGGTGCAAGTGGCATTACTATAACTATGTCCTAATGCACTACCACTTGTTACACCACAACGAGAACACTTTTTAGCCTCAGTGCATGTAGCATTGCTATAACTATGATCTAATGCACTGCCGTTAGTCGCACCGCAACGAGTGCACTTTTTAGCCTCAGTGCATGTAGCATTGCTATAACTATGACCTAATGCACTGCCGTTAGTCGCACCGCAACGAGTGCACTTTTTAGCCTCAGTGCATGTAGCATTGCTATAACTATGACCTAATGCACTGCCACTGGTTTCACCACAGGAACATTTTGCAGGTGCAGTACAAGTTGCACCCGAATAACTATGAGTGTGGGTGGGAGTGCTCGGTTTAGTGGTTTCGGGTTTGGTAGTAGTGGTAGGTTTGCTCGATTCGGTAGGCACAGATTGACTTTGTGTAGCAGAACTACCCGTGTCAGTATCTGTTGCGGTCTCGTTACCAGCACAAGCAGAAAGAGATATAACCATCATTACTGCCAACAATAAACTCATTACTTTCTTCATTTTTCTTTTTCCTCCTAAAAATAAAAAGTGCGGCTACCGAAGTAACCGCACAAAAAACGCAAACTCCGATAGTCGCCAAACTAATTGGATAAGACAAGAACATGCATCAAGTTATCACAAGGGGAGATTTGCGTTTTTATCAAATTCACCTTATGATAATAGGATGCACAAATAGAGCCTTAAATATAAAAAGCTCTTGTCTGATTTTATTCAATTAGTTTGGCATAATTATTTTATCATAATAATAATCAAAAGTCAATACCTTATAGAAAAAAGCAGAGGGTTTAAATCCTCTGCTCATTATACCTTTCTACCACACTATGTATTGCCAGCAAAATTTGCCGAAAGGTGTCAATGTTATCAGCAAGGGGTCGCCTTCACGAATCCGCATAGTCCTTCTGATTTCTTTTGATATAACCACACGACCAAGGTCGTCTATTCTTCTCACAATACCTGTTGCTTTCATATATAAATCTCCTTCTATAATTCAAATAAACCGTAGGGGACGGCGCCTCGACGTCCCGAATATAACGAAACGCAAAACGGGCTGTCGTGGGCGCCAGCCCCTACCACAAATTTTCAAATCGTGATGTTAGTATTTGTGATTAAAGGGAATTTATACTTTTATTATTGACTTTTTAATATTCGTGTGATATATATGTTATTGAGGTGAAAAACAGTGAAGATCATAAAGCAAAAAAACTCTGAAAATATTTTTCCGTACATAGCGTACGTCCCCGACCGTGTGTCGTCTGCTCCCGCACTCATTGTTCAGCTTCACGGCGCAGGCGAGCGCGGTAACGGTGGGGAAGATCTTGATAAAGTCTTGGTCCACGGATTTGCCAAAATCGTAAATGACGAAAATCTTGAGGACGCTATTCTCGTAATGCCGCAATGCCCGTCCGAAAGCTTTTGGGCGGCAAGGGTGGAAAGCATCAGAAAATTTATTGAGGAAATGGTCGAAGAATTTTCAATAGATAAATCAAGGATCTATCTTTGCGGATTGAGTATGGGCGCCTTCGGAACGTGGTACACCGCTATGGCATACCCCGATCTCTTTGCTGCTATTGCTCCCTGCTGCGGAGGCGGTATGGCGTGGAACGCGGGCGTTTTGAAAATGCCGATATGGGCATTTCACGGGTTAAACGACGCGGTGGTTTCTCCGCGTAATACCATTGAAATGATCGAAAAATTAAAGGATACGAACCCCGAGCTGAAATACGATCTGTACGAGGGCGTAGGGCATAATTCTTGGGAGCGTGCCTTTTCAAGCGAGCTTCTTAACTGGCTTTTGTCACATAAAAAAGCGGAGTGAATTTCACTCCGCTGATTTTTTATACCTTGATCTCACTCTTGTCCTTGAAAACTTTACCGTAAAGTAGTCTGATCTTTTTGTCTGCAAATTCGCACAGCTTGTTTACTCTTATGAGCTTGAAAAGCTGTATTCTGATAAGGTCTATCGCGGCACATATAACGAATATCGCAAGAGTTGCCGCTATAACGCAAAGTGCCATAACTACGGGAGATTTGCTTGCAAACGACGCAAAAGCGGACTTGATCACGTTGTAGAAAATGAGCGGATGAACGTGTATAAGATAGACGCTCAGCGTCACGGGCGAGAGAAAGAGTATGACCTTCGATACGGCGCCCGAAAGCTTTATCTTCATGCAGAAGAAGAACAAAAAAATCGCACTGAGCAGTATCGTGATAGAATGATACGTGGTAAAGGTGTCCTCGTATTCGGTTATGCCGATATAGTTTAGGGCAAATTTGCTTGCAAATGTCGCTGCCGCCATGGTGAAAAATCCAAGTAAGCTGTGAAGAGCCGTGATCTTTTCGAGTACTCCGTATTTTCTTATGTACGCTCCGAACAGATATACGATCATCAGCCAGATGGCAGAGTAGCCGTCGTTGATACCAAACGCGTCAAGCGGTATTACGCAGTCTATCATACAAACCCCGACTAATATAATAATCAAGAATTTTCTGTAAGTCGTTTGAGAAATGTGCCTTAACGCCTCGTTTATGAAGGGTAGGAAAATGAAGAGCGCAAAATATGCAGATACGTACCACCAGCGTTTTCCGATTACGGGCAGAAATGCGAGGATAACGTTTGAGAGCGATATAGTGTCAGGCATAAAAATGAAGCAAAGCGCGGTTATGAGCAGGGAATAGAAGAGCACCTGAAACCATAAGCTGATCAAGCTCTTTGCTTTAATAGTCTTGTTTACCATTACGTATCCGCTTATGAGTGCAAAGCAGTTTACGGCACAGAGCGCGCAGATCTCTAAAAACCACGCAGTCCAGAAGGTCGCGCTTCCCGGTGCTGCAGAGTGTATAACCCGTCCCTTTCCTAAAACGTGTAGCATAATTACAAGCAGGGTTGCGATTATGCGGAATAGATCTATATTGGCATTTCTTTTCATTTTATACACTTCCTTGTCGTTTTTTGATGCCGTATTAAGTATAGCATAATGTTTTGGAAAAATCAACCGTTTGGGTGTAATGAATATTACGTTTATCGTGCGGATGTGCAAAAACTACACAAAAAGTGATAAAAACTACTCATATCGACTCTTGTTGTTGACAGCAACAAAACGCAAGTATATAATATTTGTGTAAAAATAGCGGATTCGTATGCCGTCGAATCCGTTCTTACAATCCAAATTACAGAAAGGAAAACAAAATGAAAAAACTAATCGCAATTATCCTGACTATTTCGTTTATGCTTTGTCTTGTGCCGGTTACTTTTTCCGTTTCCGCGGCTGCGACCAAGCTCAATGCGGCAAACAAAGGTTGGACGGTATGCCGTTCACATGGCTCCTTTTTTACTGACGGGCAGCAAGAGTTTTATTGGATATCGGATCCCAATAAAAAAACGTGGGACTGGCCCGTTTACCGCAAGGAAACTCTTGAAGAGGGAACTATAGAAGCCATCATAAGCCCCTCGGCAAATGTCGGTATCTTCTTCGGTGCTACGGGAGTTAAGGAGTATGTTACGGACGTGGGTTCTAATGTCGCTTTTGCAAACCCTGATTATGACATTAGGCACTACTGGATTTATATCGCCGAAAGTTCGGGAACCTACAAAATTGTTTTTAACATGGATAGCAATGTAAGCGGTGGATACGTCAATAAAGAGAACTTCACGCTTGATGCAACGAAATACAAGCTTGACGGCACCTCTGACATCAGTCTCAAAGTAAGCTTCAACAAGGAAGGCAAATTCCAAGTTTTTGTTAACGACGTTTCTGCAATGACGAGAAGCGGCTACGTTCCGTTTGGCAATCAGTTCGGTATGGCTGTCAAATCTGCCACATATACCGAGGCAAACGCAAAGGTTGGCTACGTTAAAGATTTTTCGTTCGCTGACCGCGACTACCTCGACTGGACTGCCAGAAGAGGCGCGGCTGCGGTAGCGTCTTACAGCGGAGGCGAATATCTTTGGCACTATCAGGGAACGAGCGTATATAATAACCCTCTTCGTTATAACTATGATCTCGCTGAGGGAACCATTACGGCAACTGTTACTAAGGGATCGAGAACCGGTATTATATTCGGCGCAACCGGTCTTGATAACGTAAAAGAGGGAAATGTCGGTAATGTCTCTGCTTCTGCTGCTCCCAACTTTATGTATTACTGGGCATATGTAAGCGGCAATCAGCTGAAGCTCGAGGTGGACTCCACCCAAGCGGAAGGCGCACAGAGCAGAACCGTTTGGAAGACGGCAACACTTCCGTTCTCTTCCGATGATGCCGATTATACCATCAAGGTAGATTTCAGAACCTCGGGCGATATGTCAATATCGGTAAATGATGTCGAGTACATTACCGTAACGCCCGACGAGCTTGCTTCAAAGGGATATACGATATACGGAAGCGAGGTCGGAATGATGCCGGTTACACGTTCCGGTGGTGAGTCCGGTGCAGTTGCTGGAAGCGTAAAGAAATTTACCATCGCAGCTCCTCACGTCTGCGCCCCCGAGCTTGTAGAAGCGGTAGCGGCAAGTTGCATGAAGGAAGGCAATATCGAGTATTACGCTTGCGACTGCGGAAAGCTTTATACCGACGCATCGGGGCTTGTTGAGACCACTCTCGCGGACGTAACTCTTGCAAAGAACGATAGTCATACCGGAAACAATACCGTTATGAAAGATGACGACGGACACTGGTCTGTCTGCGAATGCGGTGCAACCGTAATAGAAAAAGCGCCTCATACTTACGAAAACGGTAAGGACGGCGTATGTATCGACGGTTGTGGATACACCAAGGCACATATCTGCAATGACTTTACCGAAAATGCAGGTGAAGCAGCAACTTGTGTAAAAGAGGGAACTCTTGCACATAAGATTTGTAACGACTGCGAAAAGATCTATGTCGGTGAAGAGGTAGTTGAAGCCGCAGATCTCATTATCGCAAAAGACGAAAACGCACACACCGGAAACAATACCACCGACTATGACGGCGAGTATCACTGGGACGTTTGTGAGTGCGGAGTCACTGTATCTGAAAAGGTAGCGCACACCTATGCAAACGGCAAGGACGGCGCATGTACCGCAGGATGCGGATACACAAAGGATCACGTTTGTGAAGCAGCATCTCACACTGATGCGAAGGTTCCTACCTGTGTAGAGGGCGGAAACGTTGAGTACTGGACCTGCGAATGCGGAGCAAAGTATCTTGACGAGGCGTGCACCGAAGTAGCAGGCGAGGTAGAGCTCGGAGTAGATCCCGAGAACCACGTTATCGATATCGAGGCAGCTCCTTGGATCAGCGACGTTAACAACCACTGGAAGGCATGTACTTGCGGAGTTAAGTTTAACGAAGGCGCACACGACGGAATCAATTGTACTATCTGCGAAAAGAAGACAGTTGGAGTATATAAGAACGGCGAGGATCTCTATTATATTGAGTCCACCGGAAGACACGCAACCGGCAAGTTCTACGTAACCGAAAATGCATCCAACGGACACGTTACCGAGGGCTGG
>SVSI01000023.1 GCA_015064385.1 Oscillospiraceae bacterium
TGAAAATAAAATGGGTCAACGACATCTACAACGATCGCGGAAAGGTCGCAGGCATACTTGCCGAGGCGGTGTCTGTCGGCGAGAGGACCGCAGTGATCGTCGGTATCGGAATAAATACGGGAGCTTCCGATTTCCCCGAAGAAATACAAAGTATAGCGTCCTCAATAGGTGACCTTGACGGACAGGAAAACCTGCTGATCGCAAAAATCACCGACGGTCTGCTCACCTGTGCCGAAAATCCGACGGACAGATCCTATATGACAGCCTACCGCGAGCGCTTCATGCTCGCAGGCAAGACCGTCGACCTTATAGTCGGCGGTGATAAAACGGGAAGAGGCAGAGTTGTCGGTGTCGACGATAACGGCGGGCTTTTGCTTCTGCCCAACGGAGAAAGGGAGATAATAACCGTTCAAAGCGGAGAAGTAAGCGTAAGAGAAACAAAATAAAGCAAGACCTCCACCACGCATTTGCGAGGTGGAGGCCTTTTTCATTATTCTTCCAAAATGTCGTAAATATTTATTACTTCAAGTCCATTTTCAAGCGCAAAGGCATAGGTATATGCCGTTCCACCACCGCTGTGAGCGAGATAGGCAACGCAGACCTGACTACCCCTCACGAGTCTGCGGTTTCGCTCGTGCATGCACCAGGACGTAAAGTGCTCGGAGACGTACTCAACGCGGTCTGCCGCGGCAATTATATACTCGTAAGTCTTGATGCTGGGCTGATTCCAGCCTCTCGTCTGATCCTTGCATGGAAGGATCAGGTCAAGCTCTATATGTGGATATTTTTCCTTCAATTCAAGAACACAAAGCGCTGCCACGGTATCAAAACCTATAGCACCGCCCGTGCGGAATTTGCGAGCCCCTCTGGTAATGAGCTTTTCGATCTCGCATTTCAGCAATCCGGGAAGTACAAAAGCGCATTTCTTTGGAATACTGCGATGACCCGTAAAACAGACCGTCATTATCTCGGAATCAGTGACCATAAGGAGCTCCTTTCTTATTGAGATGACACCATTATAGCACAAATGTTCGCGTTTGTAAATAGTTTTTTCAAAAAAACATAAAATTTTTATTTAGAAAACCTAATTTAGCTTCAGAACACCAAAAACCTCGATCTTTTCGGGAAATTGCAATTCTTATCAAAAATCGTTCGACATAACTCCCCTTTATAATCGCAAATTATTCAAAAAAACGCTCCTCCTTCGATCGACACCTCCAATTTGTTTCATCGTCGCACCAAAAGCGACAAATACAGAGAAAAAAAGCACGCCAAAAATCGACCTGTTGCGCGCGCGAGCCGTATTATAATATAAATACGCGACGAATACGACTCGTATCGAAAGGATCGTCGCACATATTGCAAAAAGCTTGTCCCGAAAGGGACAAAATGCGACGGTATGTTGAGGAATGGGGTTAACAATGCAAAAGGACGAAAAATTTGAAAGAGAAACAAACAAAAAAGAAGATAGCTTTTTCAAAAGGCGCCGCGAGGAAATGCGAGAGCGTCTGACGGGGAAGGACGAAATAGAGGTAAGAAGGCGACTACATACTTTGGTCTCATTTTTTCTGACTGCCGCCACGACCTATCTTATTGGTGGATCAAAGCTTTTCTTTGGCACGTATCCGCTTGCGATAGCATTCGCCTGCTCGTCGAAAAAGCATTTGCCTGCAGTTGCAGTTGGGCTTTTAGCTGCGGTGATCGGCGGGATGCCGGCGGTATACGGATATATTTGCGTCGCTGTTCTACTGATAAGAATGTTATCGATGCTTTTGCCGCTGGTGTTTTCCGAGACGATCGGTAGCAGGGGAGATCATAACAAGCAGATAATAAAATATGGCGCTAAAGGGGACGAACAAGACAGATCCGAGGAGGAAAAAGGATTCGGCAGCCTTTTTTCAGAAGATTTACACGTAAAGGCGCTGTGCTCGGCGCTTGGCGGCGCGATAGGCGGCGTGTTTTTAGTCCTGCGCGATGATTTTTCCTTTTACAGCTTGTGCGGAATGCTGACATTGATATTTCTGCCGCCCGTTGCCACGCTCCTTTTCGGAGGAGTGCTTGGAGAGGAAAGATATAAAAAAGAGTGGTATTCTTGCGTTTCAATGGGCGCGATTGTGTTCTTGGCGGTTCTTACGTCTGCGGAAAAGACCGTGCTCGGAATGCCGATGACACCGTTTCTTGCGATACTTCTGACGCTCTGTATTTCATCGCAAAGGGGTATTTTTTTCGGATTGGGCGCTGCACTCTTGTGCGGCTTGGCGTTTGATCCGCTTTATATGATCCTGCTGGTGCTCTCTGCGGCGCTTTTCTGTATCGTTTCGGCGGTCAAGCGCAACGCAGGCATAGCGGCAGTCTGTGGACTTATCGTGGTCTGGTGCTACTATATCGGCGGAGAGCAGGGGCTTGTAAAAGTGCTGCCGCCAATGCTTTTGGCGATCCCGATCTACATGCTCGTCGACAAGTATCGCGAGATGATGAACGCGCCTTACGCTCGCGCCGAGGTTGCAGGAGGATTGTATTTTGCCGAGGCGGTCACGGAAAAGACGAAAAATGCTGCGGTAAAGGACAGGCTGTCGACGCTTGAGGCCACCTTTTCATCGCTTTCGGAAACCTTTTACAAATTGAGTGACCGCTTTCGCCGCCCCGACGTCCTCGGCATAAGACAAATAACCGATACTGCGTTCGAGAGGGTCTGCGAGGGCTGCAGAAATCGGGAAAGGTGCTGGGGGGCGGACTATTCGAATACGCTCGAATCGGTCAGACGGGTAACCTCGGCTTTACATACAAAAGGAACTGTAGAAGCAAGTGATCTGACAGAAAAATTCGTATCGGAGTGCATAGGGCATAAGCGCCTGCTCGACGAGGTAAACAGCGAAGTTTCAGAAGCGACACAAAGGATAATAAACGGCGGAAAGGCAAGCTTTTTTGCCGATAATTACGACGATATAACCGCCATTCTCAAGGATGCGTTGGGTAGTGACTCCGAGGAATACGAGTGCGACCTCGACGCGGGAAAAAAGGTCTTTGAGTATATTTATTCCGAGGGGCTTCGCGTGGGAGGCGTGGTCGTATACGGAAAAAGGTGCAAGCACGTCGTGGCAAAGGGAATTTCGAACTCGGACAAGCTCAGCGCGGAGAAGGCGGCGGAGCTCTGCCAAAAAATCAGCGCGATTGTTGGTGCAGACCTTTCCGACCCCGTGATCGAGGTCGGGCGCGACGGCGCGGTGATGCTGTTGCACTCCAGACCGACGGTCAAGGCGATATGCGCGCACGGCAGACTTTCTCGCTCGGGCAGAAAATGGACGTCAAACGACCCCGACGAACCGCTTATCGATCCTCTCGAGGAGAGCGAGGACGAGACCTGCGGCGATATGACCGATGCGTTCGTTACCGACAACTCGTATTTTTACTCGCTTATAAGCGACGGAATGGGAAGCGGACCCGAGGCGGCATTTACGTCGGGAGTATGCTCAATGTTCATGCAGAAGATGCTCTCGGCAGGCAACCGCGCGGACATAACGCTTCGAATGCTCAACAACGTAATAAGATCCGAGAATATGGGCTGCGGCAGGGAATGCTCGGCGACCGTCGATTTGCTCGAGCTCGATCTGATGAGTGGGACTGCGGCTTTTGTCAAAAGCGGCGCGGCGCCGACCTATATAGCGAGAGAAGGCACGGTTTACAAGATCAGCTCACGGACTATGCCTATGGGTATCATTAAAAATGCCGATGCCAGAATAACCAAGTTTGATACCAAGGCGGGAGACATCATAATTATGATGAGCGACGGCTGCTGCCCTGACAGCGAGGATTGTACTTGGCTCGTCGAATATCTTTGCAGCTATATGTCGAAGGGGAAAAGGACGGTTTCGGTTGGTGAGGAACTCTCCGAGCGACTTCGCGACGAGATTTTGAATGAAGCGGTCAAAAATCTTGCTCCCGACAGAGAAAGAGACGATATTTCGGTGTCCGTTGTCGTTGTAGGATGATTTTTTGCGTTCTTTTTGCGGGAGACCTGCACGGTCTCCTGCTTTTTTTGTCAATAAGCCGTTTGGCATCAACTTTTTCTTGACAAAATCATTATATAGGTATATAATTACTGTAATTATACTCTTAAGGAGAGATAAAATGACAAACATTCCCGAAATATACGGCTGTATGGTGTTCAACGACGCAGTCATGCGTCAGAGATTGCCCAAGGACGTATACAAATCTCTTACCGAGACGATCAAAACAGGAAAAATGATAGACGTTTCGATCGCCAACGTCGTAGCGAACGCTATGAAGGATTGGGCGACCGAAAAGGGAGCTACTCATTATACCCATTGGTTCCAGCCGCTGACCAGCGTTACCGCAGAAAAGCACGACTCATTCATCTCCCCCATCGGCGGAGATAAGGTCGTCATGGAGTTTTCGGGTAAGGAGCTGATAAAGGGAGAATCGGACGCGTCGTCCTTCCCGTCGGGTGGCTTGCGCGAGACCTGTAACGCGAGAGGATACACCGCGTGGGATCCCTCGTCGTACGCCTTCATAAAGGACGGCACCTTGTATATCCCCACGGTATTCTGCTCCTATACGGGAGACGCGCTCGACACCAAAACGCCGCTTCTGCGCTCTATGGACGCTATAAGCGAGCAGGCGTTGCGAATCCTTGCTCTCTTTGGTGATACGACCGCAACCAGAGTCAACACCTCGGTCGGCGCGGAGCAGGAATATTTCCTTATCAACAAGGAATATTACGATAAACGAGACGATCTGCTCTATACGGGCAGGACCCTTTTCGGTGCGCCCGCGCCCAAGGGTCAGCAGCTCGAGGATCATTATTACGGACACCTTAAGACCAAGATCGGCGCGTATATGGAGGATCTTGACCGAGAGCTCTGGAAGCTTGGCATCAACTCCAAGACCAAGCACAACGAGGTCGCGCCCTCGCAGCACGAGCTTGCGCCGATATTTGCCAATACCAACGTCGCCGTTGACCAGAACCTCATAATCATGGAGACTATGAAAACGGTCGCGGAGCGTCACGGGCTCGTTGCCTTGCTTCATGAAAAGCCCTACGCGGGAATAAACGGCTCGGGCAAGCACAACAACTGGTCTATCGGCACGGATACGGGCAAAAATCTTTTGTCCGCAGGCAAAAATCCCTCGGCAAATACGCAGTTCTTGCTTTTCTTGGCTGCGGTTATCGCCGCGGTCGACGATTATCAGGACCTTCTTCGTCTGTCGGCGGCAACTCCGGGAAACGACCATCGACTCGGAGCTAACGAGGCGCCTCCTGCCATAGTTTCTATGTTTCTTGGAGACGAGCTTGAGGAGCTTATCGACGCGATCGTGGGAGATACCGACTATTTGAGCAAGGGCAAGAAGACGATGGACCTCGGAGTTCCAAGCGTCCCCACCTTCCGTTACGACTCGACCGACAGGAACAGAACCTCTCCGTTCGCCTTTACGGGTAATAAATTCGAGTTCAGAATGGTCGGCTCGTCGCAGAATATCGCAATGTCCAACATCGTCATAAATACTGCTGTTGCTAAAGCGCTTAAGGATTTCGCGGATAAGCTTGAGGGAGACAAGGACGTTGAGAGCGCGGCAAGAACGCTGATAAAGGAGACCTTCAAAGCGCATCACAAAATAATCTTCAACGGCAACGGATATTCGTCGGCTTGGCCCGAAGAAGCAGAACGCCGCGGACTTCTTAATATGAAGACGAGCGTTGATTCCTTCTCGTGCCTCACGGCAGAGAAGAACGTCAAGCTCTTTACAGAGTTCGGTGTAATGAGTGAGGTCGAGCTTCGCGCAAGAGAAGAGATATATTTTGAAAACTACTCTAAGGTCATAGACA
>SVSI01000017.1 GCA_015064385.1 Oscillospiraceae bacterium
GGCATCTTTTTATTTGCACTAAAATCCGAATTTCAAAAAAGTGAGGAAAACGGCGAAAAACGAAGAAAACCCGAGAAAATCTCGGGTTTTTCGGTTGGCATCTTTTTTGTCAACTCGTCTTGAAGGCACCACCCGGATTCGGACCGGGGATAAAGGTTTTGCAGACCTCTGCCTTACCACTTGGCTATGGTGCCGTAAATATTAAAAAAAGCGGATTACGGGGCTCGAACCCGCCACCTCCACCTTGGCAAGGTGGCGCTCTACCAAATGAGCTAAATCCGCAAAGTTTCTTATGAAATGCCTTGAGTCGGAATCGAACCAACGACACGTAGATTTTCAGTCTACTGCTCTACCAACTGAGCTATCAAGGCAAACGAACCGATCATTTCCTCAATAACCGGTTAGTAAAAGTGGCGACCCGAAGGGGACTCGAACCCCTGACCTCTAGCGTGACAGGCTAGCGTTCTAACCAACTGAACTACCGGGCCGTTTTATGGGAACAATAGGGCTCGAACCTATGACCCTCTGCTTGTAAGGCAGATGCTCTCCCAGCTGAGCTATGCTCCCGTATGCTGCGCCCTTAACTGCGGCGACGTGTTGTATTATAGCACAGCACTTTTCATTTGTCAAGCGTTTTTTGGAAAAAATTTTTATTTTTTTGCTTTTTTTCTTATCTCTTCTATGTCAGAGCCCGTAAACGAGTATTTATTGTTGCAAAATTGGCATCCGACCTCAATTTTTCCGTCCTCAACGAGAATATTGTAAAGATCAACCGGATTAAGCGTCAAAAGCGCACTACCCATTCTCTCGCGCGAGCAGTCGCACTTATATCCCACCTCGTACTCGTCAAATATATCGTAATCAATACCTTCAAGCGCGATATCGGCTATCTCCTTGTTGGTCTTTCCTTCTTTGAACAGCGCGGAAATTCCCGTAATTGCGGGAAGGTTCTTCTCGATCTTCTCGATAACGTCCTCCGCTGCAAAGGGCAGAAGCTGGATTATAAGGCCTCCTGCGGCAAGCACGCTCTTCTTCGGGCGCAGCAAGACTCCGAGAGACACTACGGTAGGTATCTGCTCGCTTTCCGCATAATAGGACGAAATATCCTCGGCGATCTCTCCGCTGACGATGTTGGTAATGCCGATATACGGCTCTTTTTCTCCAACGTCCTTAACGATATTAAGAGTACCCTTTCCGACGGCACCCGAAACGTCTATCTTTCCGTTTGCCTTTCTCGGTATATCGGTGTGAGGATTCTGAACGTATCCCTTTACGTTACCCATATAGTCGGATACCGCGAGAATATGACCGCAAGGGCCGTCTCCTCTGAAATTGACGGTTATATTATTGCCCTTATTTTTAAGAGTTGTTCCCATAAGGGACGTTGCCGTAAGTACGCGTCCGAGAGCCGCCGCGGCAGTCGGCTCGCACGAGTGCAGTCTTACTGCCTCGGAAACCATATCGGTGGAATTTATAACGAGGATCTGTGCCGAGCCGTCGGTCGTCAGTCCTCTGAGTATCTTTGCCATTTTGTTCTACCTTTCTATTATATGCGTATATGCACTACTTCGTCTCGTATTTTTCCTTAAGCTTATCTATAAGAATATTTCCTATTTTATAAACGTCTCCCGCGCCCATGGTGAGAACGAGGTCGCCCTCTTTCGCAGTCTGTGCGAGATATTCCGCTATTTCCTCAAACGACGGGAAATAAAGCTGCCCCATATCGTCCGCGAGAAGCTTAGAGGAAACGCCCTTGGTGTCTATTTCTCTTGCCGCGTAAATATCGGCAAATATCACCGTATTCGCCTGCGAAAACGCCTTTTCAAAGCCGTCGAGCAGGTCGTGAGTTCTTGAATAAGTATGCGGCTGGAAAACGCAGAAGATGTTTTTGTATCCGAGTCGGGACGCGCCCTCGAGGGTTGCGCTTATCTCTGACGGATGATGTGCGTAATCGTCGTAAACGGCAATTCCGCCCACGCTCGCCTTACGCTCAAAGCGTCTTTTTGCACCCACGAACGTTGCAGACGCACTTGCGATAATTTCGGGAGACACGCCGCATATATGCGCCACAGCCGAAGCACACAGCGAATTATAGACGTTAAACGATCCTATAACGGGGAGTGAAATATCGCACAGCTTCTCTCCCTTATGACAGAAGGTATATCTTCCGCAGCCGTACTCGTAACGAAGATCGCACGCATAGTAATCCGCCTGCGAATTTCCGAGCGAGATGCCGACTACCCTACCGGAGTATCCCTCAAGCGCCTTTATGACGTTCGCGTTATCTACGTTAGCTACCGTAATATCCGCACCCTCGATCGCCTTCGAAAACGACTTTATAATATCATCAAGCGACTCAAAATAGTCGGTATGATCAAGCTCAATATTGGTTATGACCGCCAGCGTGGGATCAAACGAAAGAAAGGAATCCTTATATTCGCACGATTCGTAAACGAAAGCGTCCTTCGCTCCTATCTTATACGCACCGCCTATTTCGGGAATGACTGCACCGTTCGCTACGGTAGGATCGAGTCCCGCCTCAAGAAGGATGTGTGATATGAGCGCGGTCGTTGTCGTCTTTCCGTGCGTACCCGAAACTCCGATACGCTTTGCGTAATCTCTCATAAGATATCCCAAAAACGCTGCTCGGGGAATGAGAAGAACGTTTCTCTCAATGGCTCTTGCGATCTCGGGATTAGTCTCGTCAACCGCCGCCGTATAAACGAGCGCGTCGCACTCGTCTGCACTCTCGGCAAAATGACCGTACGTTATCTTTATTCCCTGCTTTTCAAGCGAGGCACATATCTCGCTCTTTGAGCGATCAGAGCCGCTGACGGTAAATCCGCGGTACTTTGCAAGCGCGGCAATAGTTGACATACTGATACCGCCGATTCCCGTAAAATGAATATTACGGCAAGCGTCTATTTTTTTTGCCAAGGTATCTCTTTCGTTTCTTCTGTATTCCTTCATACACACCTCTTGTTTCGGGTAAAATGCCCGTTTTCACTCATTTTCTACCAAAAAACTACAAAAAGTCGATAATTCTTAAAAAATTATTCACGGTTTGTATTTTTAGAGTAAATATATAAACGCTATAATGACTACGATGTTACACTCAAAGAAAATCACACGGAGGAATTTTATGCAGATCACCGACATCAAAATCCGCAAGATCTTTGACGACGAAGCTCCCATGAAGGCGATCGTTTCGGTAACCTTCGATCGCGAGCTTGCTCTTCACGACATCAAGGTAATTTACGCGAAAGAAAAGTTCTTTATAGTTATGCCCAGCAAAAAGAACCCCGACGGAACCTATCGCGACATAGTTCACCCCATTGCTTCTGACTTTCGTCAGATGCTCGAGGATGCAGTTATTGCCGAGTACCACAAGGCAGTAGCCGAGGCAGCCGAAAGCAGCGTTGACGAAGCGTCCGACACGCTCTGAGAACGAACTTCATATCGCACCTCTTTGGTGCATAAAACCGCGCCCCGCGCGGTTTTTTTCTTACTCGCTTCGGGTCTGGTTTAGCGGAAATCGTTAGTAAGCGACATACTTGTTAGTTAGGGGATATTACTGTACCTGAAAAACTGTCCCATTTTAGGTAATCGGAAACGGTACCGCAGTTTTTTTCTTACTCGCTTCGGGTCTGGTTTAGCGGAAATCGTTAGTAAGCGACATACTTGTTAGTTAGGGGATATTACTGTACCTGAAAAAACTGTCCTGTTTCAGTTAATCGGAAACGGTACCGCAGTATTTTTCTTACTCGCTTCGGGTTTGGTTTAACGGAAATCGTTAGTAAGCGACATACTTTTTAGTTAAGGAGTATTACGGTATCTGAAAAACCGTCCTGTTTCAGTTAATCGGCAACCTTCTCGGGTGCGGTCTCAAAAATCTTAAAAATTTCCCATCCGCCGCTTTCGCTGTACGCCGAAATGAGTCCGCTCGAAACGTTTGAAACATAGCTAAAAGCAAATGGCAGAACTATATTGCCTTCAACGTCTATCATACCTTTGGTGCCGTCCTCGTGCCCTACGACCGCAAGTCCCTGAATAAACGGAGCAGCGTAAGAATATATCGGCTGTGCTATCCACTTGCCGTCAACGCTGTAATACCCGTATCTTCCCTCGCGCGATAGAAGAAGAACTCCGTCAGAATAGCCCTCCAGAGTATATCCCTCGGGCAAAGTAAACCACTCGCCCGTTTTCACGTTGTAAAGCGTTTCATAGTCGGCAACTATATCTCCGTAAACGGCTGACGAGCGTCCGACAAGGCAAAGACGCACTCTGATATATCCGTGCTCGTCAACCTCGTTTCCACCGATCGCGCGTATATCTGCAATATAAGGTCTCTCGTAGTACTGCTTTGCCCAGTATCCCTGATTTACCATCTTATCCGGATAGTAATACACGTTGGCAGTCGGCATCTTAAAGACCGCTTTTCCGTTTGCGTCAACGATAAAGTAGGTACCCGATCTTACGAGACAGTATCCGTTTCGGTCGAGAGCGTACGCTTCGGCGTACGCAGTAGAGGTGACCTCTTTTCCGGTGGTCAGATTATAAAATTTATATTTTTTCGTTTTGGGATCGTATTTTGCACAGATCTGTTCGCCGTTTTCATTAAAATACGGTCTGTAAGGATAGTCGTATTCAAATCCCGAAAGAATCCCCTCTGCTTCAACCGAAGCAAAATCGCCTTTTTCACCGTCAAAAACATAATATGCGCCCGACGCGTCCGAAAATACGGGTTCTCCGTTCAGCGTGCGCTTATTTGCGGGATATTTACCTCCCATATCTTCAAGAAGCACCTCGCCGTTTGAGCTGTAAAGAGCGGAAGAGGCGTTCTCTGAATTTGTGATTATATATCCCATGTAAAGCTCTACAGTCTTTATATCAATCTCCTCGTCCCGCGTTCCGATCTTAACGGTTGCATCCTTTATGGAGGGATCTACCGAGGAATCTATCTTGTAAAGCACGCTTACCGTTTTCTTGCCTACGGCAAACGGACCGCTAAAAGCAACGTCCGATTTAACTATAACGTGCGTTCCCGCCGAGTAAGACGAGCTTTGTGCAAGCGGTTTTCCGTCAACGGACTCTTCAAGCGCAATGCCCGACGTGAGCTTCTCGTAAAGCTGCGAAAGCGTATCGCCGTCAACCAGCGAAATATCGCCAAAAAGTCCTTCGACGGCTCCGTTTCCGAGCACCCCCGAAAGGTTAGTGGCGTATTTTATTTCATCCTCATCTTCGGGATCCTTCTTTGTGCCGTCCATGTCCTGCTCCGGCGGTGTCGGCTCGCTCGTGGGCGCATCGGTCGTCCCGTCTCCAAGTCCGTTGTAAAAATCCACTACGGTCATAGCCACGCCGATAAGCAGTGCGGCAATTAAAAGAAAGGCAGTAGCAGAGATCGCCCAAGAGGCAAACTTTGAATATCTCATTGTACTTCTCCCTTCTTTTTGTGTTTTGATTATTTATGATATTTTCCGCCGTTTATTATGGTAAAAGCGCGGTATATCTGCTCAAGCAGTATTACTCTCATAAGTCGGTGCGGAAAGGTCATTTTTGAAAAAGACAGCCGAAGATCGCATTTTGCCTTAACCTCCTCTGTAAGCCCGTCGAACGCGCCTATTACAAAGCAAAGCTCACTTATTCCCGCGTTCGGGACCGCCTCGATGTACGAAGCGAGCTCCTCGGAGGACATCTGCTTACCCTCCACGCAAAGCGCGACCTTACGTGCTTTCGGCGGAAGGTGCGGTATTATCGGCGCACCGTCCTTGAGCTCTATTACCTTCAGCTTGCAAAACGCGGCAAGCCGCTTTGAATATTCCGCGCAGGCATCAACGAAAAACTTGTCCTTCAGATTTCCCACGCAAACAACCGTTATATCCAGCATTTTATTATCGGAATCCCTTTTGAAAAATGGGCTTCTAACCTTCCCAAAAACTTTACTTAACGTGCGTTGACTTAAACTAACATAGTCGGACAGAATCTGTCTGCCACGCAGACGTCCGCACACAGATTGTCCTGTGCAAGCCGATCAATTACCGTTTTGAGCGCAATATCGGGAGTGTTGTTCTCCGCGCTTAGGTGCGCAAGCAGTACCTTTTTCGTTTTATGCGAGGCAAGATAAGAAACGAGCCGCGCACAGTCGGTATTGTTAAGATGTCCAACGCTCGATTCAATACGCCTTTTAAGCACGTACGGATAGGGCCCGTTTCGAAGCATATCAAGATCGTAATTGGATTCAACCACTGCCGCCTCACACTCTGCGAGCATATCGGCTATCTTGAGCGAAAGCATACCCATATCGGTAGCGTATCCGAAGCGACGTCCGTTATACTCTATCACGTATCCCGTACTCATTTTGCTGTCGTGCGGAGTTCTGAACGTGTAGAGCTTGATATCGTCTATTTCCAGAGTATCCCCCGCCTCGTAAACGTTTATAAGATGGTCGGGAACGTCGTTTATCAGCATCTCGGACGTGCCGCGTGCCGCATAAACGGGTATTGAGTAATATTTCGATATCATTTTAAGACCGTTTATATGGTCGGAATGCTCGTGAGTTATAAATATCGCCTTTATATTCGAAAGCGAGCTGCCGATCTGCCTAAGCGCAGTATCGACCGCTTTTTTGCTTTTTCCCGCATCAATAAGAATTTCTGTGTCCCCGCATTTAACGTAGCACGAATTCCCCGAAGATCCGGAAAAAAGCGTGTATATACTGACGTCCGTCATTTTGAAAATTCCTTTTTATCGCGTTTATAGGGAATCCCCGCAAAGCGGAGATCCCCTATCAGACCGTTTTTAATATACGCAAACAGCGCCCTTGTTTCTTATTCTGAGAATATACGTTGCGCCCTCTCCGAATACGCCGTCCATAAGACGTGCGTAATCAGCGGTTGCACTCTCGGGCATAAATGCCTGAATAGTTCCCGCAAATCCGCCGCCGTGTACTCTGCAGGCAGAGGGAGCGTCAAGCTTTGCAAGGAAGTCCTCGGTGACTGCAAGAGCAAGAGAAAGTCCCTGCTCTTCTACGTTCTTAACGGTATATACGTTCTGGAGGAACTTGAACGACGAGTTACCCGAAGCGCGAACCCCGTCGAAGAATGCCGAAAGATCGCCGTTTGCAAGCGCCTCTGCCTGCTTTGTAACTCTTGCGTTCTCGTTTACGAAGTGAATAGCTCTCATAATAGCGCGGTCGCCCGTCTTTTCACGAAGCGCGGGGATTGCCGCAATTATCTCGTCAAGAGTAACCTCACGGAGAACCTCTTTTCCGAAATGAGCCGCGACCGCCTTCATTTCAGCGGGAACGGACGCGTAGTCTGCATTGAGGTCTGCGTGGTTTCCGCCGGTATTTACGATACAAAGCGAATAGCCGAGTGCGGAAAGGTCAAACGCGGGTTTGCCTACGATCGGATTTTTGGGATCTGCAAAGTCGATCGAAATAAATCCGCCGACCGCACACGCGGTCTGGTCCATAAGTCCGCAGGGCTTGCCGAAATACTTGTTTTCAGAGTACTGTGCGAGCTTTGCTATCGTTACGTCGTCAACGTCGTTTCCGTAAAGGGTACGCATAATATTGCCCACCATTACCTCGAAAGCCGCAGAGGACGAAAGTCCCGAGCCCTTGAGAACGTCCGACGTGGTGTAAGCGTCGAAGCCGCCGATAGTGTGTCCTGCGCTCTCAAGTCCCTCACACATACCCTCGATAACCGCGTAGCTCGTGAAGAATTTATCGGGATCTACCTTGATCTCGGAGATCTTAACGCTGTCGGGAGAAAATCCCTTGCTGGTAATATTGACAACGCCGGTGTCAGTCTTGCGCGCTACCGCGATGATGTCAAGGTTAATGGATGCCGCAAGCACCTTTCCGTGGTTGTGATCGGTGTGGTTACCCGAGATCTCGCTTCTGCCCGGAACCGAGAAAAGACGGATATCGTCCGAATCGGTATAATTTGCAACGAACGCGTCGATCGCCTCGCTGTATCTTTCTCTCTGGTAAGCGACCTTATCCGAACCGTAGAGATCGGTAAATACCGCATCGAGATTACCGTTTGCAATATACTGTTTAAGCTGAGCTGAATTCATTTAGATACGTCCTCCGTGGAGTAAATTATAGTTAAACCGAACATATTATAACACTCAAAACGGCAAATGTCCATAGCAAACCGTTAAATTCATTGTAAATTTTTACGAAAAGCTTCTCTTTTTTCGAGGCGTTTTGCGTTAATACCACGTTTTTGATTTTTTTTGAAATAATTTCTTGACTTATGGACGAAGATATATTATACTGTATATTAGTGAAATGTGGGCGGACAAGCTGTCAGCGCCCTGTTTGCACCGTTTATTGCAACATTTATATAAATCAAAAAGGAGACAGGAAAAATGAGCAATGAATTCAGCTGCGAGTACGCAATGAGCCAAGAGGTTCAGCACATGTGTACCGTCGCAAAAGGACCCAACCACGGTCCCGCGCCCATTCCCGAAGAAGGCAAATGGGTACAGGCAACAGAAATCAAGGATATTTCGGGCTACACGCACGGTGTGGGCTGGTGTGCACCTCAGCAGGGCGCATGCAAGCTCTCGCTTAACGTTAAGAACGGCATAATCGAGGAAGCTCTCGTTGAGACCATCGGTTGCTCGGGTATGACTCACTCGGCAGCTATGGCAGCAGAGATCCTTCCCGGCAAGACCGTTCTCGAGGCCCTTAACACAGACCTCGTTTGCGATGCTATCAACTGCGCAATGAGAGAGCTCTTCCTTCAGATCGTTTACGGACGTACCCAGTCGGCATTCTCCGAGGGCGGTCTCGTAATCGGCGCAGGTATGGAAGACCTCGGTAAGGGCGAGCGTTCGATGGTAGGTACTATGTACGGAACCAAGGCAAAGGGCGTTCGTTACCTCGAGATGACCGAGGGATACTGCACGAGAATGGCGCTTGACGAAAACGATCAGGTTATCGGCTACGAGTTCGTTTCTCTGGGCAAGATGACAGACTTCATCAAGAAGGGCATGGAGCCCAACGAAGCATACGCTAAGGCGATGGGAACCTACGGCAGATTTGCAGACGCCGCTAAGTACATCGATCCCCGTAAGCAGTAACAGAAGGAGGAACAAGTAATGGCACGTTTTGAAGGTTATGAGAGACGCGAGGCGAAGATCCTCGGCGTACTCAAGGAATACGGCATCTCCTCTATCGACGAGTGCAAGGAGATCTGCGACGCAAAGGGTATCGACCCTTACAAAATAGTTGAAGAAACCCAGCCCATCGCGTTCGAGAACGCAAAGTGGGCGTACACCGTTGGCGCGGCTATCGCAATAAAGATGGGCTGCACCAAGGCCGCTGACGCTGCTGCAGCTATCGGAATCGGACTTCAGTCCTTCTGTATTCCCGGATCGGTTGCGGAAAACCGTAAGGTTGGTCTCGGCCACGGAAACCTTGGAAAGATGCTTCTCTCCGAGGAGACCGACTGCTTCTGCTTCCTCGCAGGACACGAGTCCTTCGCGGCTGCTGAAGGCGCTATCAAGATCGCTCTTAACGCAAACAAGGTAAGAGTTAAGCCCCTCCGCGTTATTCTTAACGGTCTCGGCAAGGATGCCGCTATGATAATTTCGCGTATCAACGGCTTCACCTACGTTCAGACTCAGTTCGATCCCTATACCGAAGAGGTTAAGATCATTAAAGAGACTGCTTACTCAAACGGCGACCGCGCAAAGGTTAAGTGCTACGGCTCTGACAGCGTTCCCGAAGGCGTTGCTATCATGCGTCTTGAGAACGTCGGCGTTTCGATCACCGGTAACTCCACTAACCCCACCAGATTCCAGCACCCCGTTGCAGGAACCTACAAGAAGTGGTGCAACGAGAACGGCAAGCAGTACTTCTCTGTTGCATCGGGCGGCGGCACGGGGCGTACTCTTCACCCCGACAATATGGCAGCAGGCCCCGCTTCCTACGGTCTGACCGATACTATGGGACGTATGCACGGCGACGCACAGTTCGCGGGCTCGTCCTCGGTTCCCGCTCACGTTGAGATGATGGGACTCATCGGCGCAGGTAACAACCCCATGGTCGGTATGACCGTTGCGGTTGCAGTTGCAGTTGAAGAGGCAAGCAAGTAAAATTTACCCCAAATAAGATTTCAAACAAAAAACACCGCAGTTCATTTTGAACCGCGGTGTTTTTGTGTCAAATACAAGCAAGGTGCCCTGCCGTTATGCGTTTGATCTTGTTTTTCCAAATTTTTCAGCAGTTCATAATATATCCCGAAGCTATGGCAAAACAGAGGCACGACGATCGCCTTTTTTCTGCAAAACGCGAGCCGATTCGATCCGTTTTTCAAATAACTATTGCAAAAATGAACGTTTTGTGATATAATGATCGGGATGTTTCAAGAAATATACTCGCATTACACCGTGAAGAGACGTACCCGCGTCATGGCGGCCGCGTCTCGCGTACACTTAAAGGAGTTACAATAATAATATGTATTCAGCAATCACACTTGCCTCGGCAGTCGTGTTATCAGCGGCGTTACTTCTTATTCTGGCAAAACGCACCGACGACACATTCTTCAAGATGCTCAAGGCAATTACCGTCGTATTTTGCGCCGTCGGATTTTTCCGCTTTATGCTCTGCGACGGATTCATCTACGTTATCAACGGCGGAATACTTAACGGCGTCCGTTACGAAAGCACCGATATACTCTCCTCGATAATTCGTTGGGGCTATTTTGCAAACTATTCGGTTCTCCCGATGGCAGTATTCACAAAGAGCAGACTATTTCGCAATCTTGCGTGCTACTACTGTCTTCCCTTCTCCGTTCTTTCCGCCGTGTATTTCGAGCGCTTTATGCCTTACTTTGCGCAGAACACGGGAAGCATCTTCGCTCCCCTGCCCTTCAGATACGTTTACTTCGTTTTGGAGTTGGTACTTGCGATCTCGATTGCTCTGCTCGTCTGCGTGCGCGCAAAACATTTCCTCCGTGTGACCGATATTGGGGAGATCCTTCGCTTTATCGTTGCCATTCCCTTCGTTGCGCTCGTTACGATGCCCGTTTACGTTCCGCAGTCGATCATCGGCTACTCGAAGATCCGCATGGACAGTTACAGCGTGGCACATCTGGTCTGGATGCTCGCTATGATAGTAATTACTATAATCATTTACCGCGCATTTCGTTTCAGAAGCTACGAGGATCGCTACAATCTGTGTTTTTTCCTCGTGCTCGCGCTTTTCTTCCATTATAATTCACTGTACTTAATGGGATTCAGCTTGCCCAGACTCCCCATTCAGCTTTGTAACCTTGCAGCGTTCTTCTATATCGTTGCGATTCCCTTCAAGCTAAACAAGTTTTTCCATTTCTGCTTTATAGTCAACGTAACGGGCGCGCTGATAGCGATACTCTCGCCCGACTTTGCCACCACCGGCGTCGGTTTCTGGAATTTGCACTATATATTCGAGCACACGCTCGTGTTTATGATACCCGTGCTTGCGATGAGCTTGCGTGTTTTCCCGCGCGTATCGCGTCCATCTATAAAATACGCCGCAGTCGGATTCGTCTGCTACTTCGTATTCTGTGTGATCGGCGGAGGACTTCTCAACGTATTCTCAAACTACACGGGACAAGAGGTCAACTACTTCTTTATGTTTGACCTTGATAAGGCAGAATCGTTCGTGTCCCTTATAAGTCTTGCGGACGTATTGCCCGTAACCATCGGAGCATATACCTTCTATCCGATTTTAATGCTCGTTGTATTTATTGCTTTTTCGCTGTTGTGTCTCCTCTTTTACCGCTTTACGCTGTACTGTTACAAAATAGAGGAGGACCACCTGAATCTTCGCAATGCAGGACTTGATCTTCTGGAACAGATAACCGGAAAGCCCACCAAGCTCCCGCGCGAGTTCAAAGACTGATATGGAGGCCGTATTCAATGTTAGAAATTAAGAATTTAACCAAAAGCTATGCAGACTCCGACGTAAACGCGGTCGAAGACCTTTCGATCTCTCTTAAAGCGGGAGAGATCTACGGATTTCTCGGCTCGAACGGTGCGGGTAAAAGTACTACCATCAAGGCACTGGTCGGTATCCACCCCTTTCAGCAGGGAGATATACTCATAAACGGAGTTTCAATAAAGACCTCTCCCCTTCAGGCAAAGAAGCAGATAGGTTACGTATCGGATAACCACGCCGTATTCGAGCGCCTTACCGGACGCGAATACGTAACTCATATCGCTAACCTTTACCGCGTTCCGAAGGAGGACGCAGAAAAGCGTTGTGAGGATCTTTTGAATATATTTAAGTTAAAAGAAGCGTTTGACTCTCCCATTAAAAGCTATTCTCACGGTATGAAGCAGAAAATATCGGTTATCGGTGCGCTCGTACACGATCCCAAGCTCTGGGTACTTGACGAGCCGCTGACCGGTCTTGATCCGCAGAGCGCATATCAGCTCAAGCTGGTAATGAAGCGTCACGCCAAGGCAGGAAACACCGTATTCTTCAGCTCGCACATTCTCGACGTTGTGGAAAATCTCTGTGACCGTTGCTGTATCATCCAAAAAGGTAAGCTTCAGGGCATTTACGACCTTGCCGAGCTTCGAGCAGAAGGACGCTCGCTTGAGAAGATCTTTATGAGCGTGGTCGGAGAGATTGAAGGTGAGGATATCTGATGCGAACGACGTTAGATCTTTTGTCGCTGCAGATCGATAACCACACCGACCTGCTCAAGACTGCCTCTCCCAAAAAGATGGGCGTATCAGCGATTAAAATTTTGCTTCTGCTTACAGTGATCACCGCGGCACTTGCTTACGGATTCACTCAAGTATTTATGCTTGGATTCAAGATCAACGCCGAGCTTATTGCTTTGGTTCTGCTTGTAGTTCAGGTGTTCACGCTTGCTTTTTCGGTAGCACACATCATAAGCACGCTCTATCTGTCACGCGATAACGAGCTTCTGATCTGTCTGCCGGTCACAGCCAATCAATTCTTCGTTTCAAAGGTACTGCTGGTTTATTTCAAGGAGCTTATGTTCGACGCTCTGCTCTGCATCCCGCTTTTCCTTTGTCTCGGCATATTCGGCGAATTTGGCGCAAGCTTTTATCTGGCAGTACCACTGTACATTCTGCTTCTGCCCATATTCCCCATTATAATTGCATCGTTCATCAGTATTCCCGTGATGCGCGTAATAGCGTTTTTGAAGCGTCACGCGGTGCTTTCTATCATCGTGCTGCTTGCACTGGTATCCTCTGCTCTTTTTGCCTACATCTCACTGATAGCAAATCTTGCAGGAAACTTCAATATTGCAGAACAGCAGATACAGCTCGTTATATCTATCAATAACACGATCAGCGATATCGGTAGCCGCATATTCGTGTACTATCAGCTGGCACTTGCAATGCTCTCGTTCTCAAAGTGGTTCTATATTCCGCTTTTCATCGCGCTTTGTGCTCTGCTTTCGGTCGTGACGGTAATGATCATCCGTCCCTTTTACTTCCGTCTTGCAATGCCTCAGCTCGAAAACCGTGTCGGCTCGCACGGTAAGAGCAAGAGCCAACTCGGCTACTCGTCCTCCTTTGTGAGCTTGATCAAAAAGGAGCTGCTGTGTATCTTCCGCTCACCGTCCGAGGTGTTCCAGTATTTTCTCTTTACGTTGCTTATGCCATTTATCGTACTCTCGTACGACCGACTGCTTATGACGGTATCGGTAAACCAGGCGGGTGTTAATATGATCGCCGGATCACACGCTATGATCGTTGCCATTCTGGCAATGCTCTCCAACATCTCGTCGGCATCTGCAATATCGCGTGACGGCGCGAATTTCCACACCTCAAAGATCGTCCCGGTCAGCTACTTCAAGCAAGTTTTTGCAAAAATGACCTTCAACGCGATCTTTACTCTGGGCGCTGTCGCCGTGACCGCCGTGGTTTCCTCTTTCTCGTATCCCGTATGGCAGATAATCCTCGGCAGCGTTGCCGTCGGCTTTGCGTCGATCGGCCATATAGCGCTTTGTCTGGAAATGGACATAAGACATCCGAGCGTAAGTATGCAGGGTGACGAGGAATCCTCGACCACCAGCAAGAGCACACCCATCGCTTTGGTTTACGGCCTCGTGATCGGATTTGCAATGGGACTTTTCCTCATTCTTATGTCCTCCGTTGAGACCGTAGCTCTCCCCTATATTTTACTGATCGCATTTTCCCTTATCTTTGCGCTGTGGCGTGTGTGGAACCTGATCCTGCGCGTACAGCTCGCATACGACAAAATTGAAATGTGAGTTTTCTATGAAAAAGACGGTTATTCTTATCTTAATATTTCTCCCCATCGTTTTACTGCTCGTAATTGCACTCGCGGGACGCGTTCTTTCGACCTATCAACGTATAGACGTTGAAAGCGTAGTGTTTATAAACGAGGACGGCAACGAGTTCGACGACAACGATATGCTCGTTATCGGAGCAGGCGAAACGAAACCCACAAAAATCAGAATATATCCCGAGCTTGCGACCGATAAGAGAGTAAGCTACAGCTCCTCCGACGAGACGGTATGCACCGTTGACGAAAACGGAGCGATAACGGGAGTAGGCGCAGGCAGCGCCGTTATCTTGGTTAAAACCGTGGACGGCAACAAGACCGATATGATCGGAGTTATCGTGCGTGCCGACGGTGTAACGGGCGTAACACTCGCACCCGAAACACTCAGCATGCTGATCGGCGACAGCCACGATCTTAAGGTCACCGTTGAACCGTTCTCGGCTCTTAATAAAAAAGTTACTTACACAACGAGCGATCCCTCGGTCGTGACGGTCAGTGTTACCGGTAAAGTAAGAGCAGTAGGAGCGGGTAAAGCAACCGTTACCGTTACCACTGCCGATGGCAAATTTACCGATACCTGCGAGATCACGGTAGCGAGCGAGACCCCTCCGATCTTCTTCGATTTCTCCGGAGTTTCAGGTATGGACAAAACGGGCGTTGGTTATAAAAGCTCACAGACGACCGTGGATCTGAGATCCGGACTCAAGATCTCCGACGAGATCGACCCCGACGAGATCAAGTTCCGTATTGTTCAGGGCAGTGATGCCACCGTCAGCGAGGACGGTATATTGACCTTTACTTATACGGGAGTTGTGACCGTTGAGGTATTTGTAGGTAACGAAAGCGATCCTACGTACCGTGCGGACGTCCGCATTGCGTGGTTCGAGTAAATTTCAAACGAAAAGAACAAGGAGAATTTCATTATGAGAATTTTCAAAAAATCAATTGCCCTCTTATGTTTAATTTCAACTTTGGTACTTTCCTTCGCTTCTTGCGGAGAAACGGAATTCTTACGACTTTCGGCAGACAAAGCTACCGTAAAGCCGGGAGAAGTCGTAATCTTCAGCAGCACGCACGTTACTAAAAAGGGCGAAGCCCTCACCGATGCGGCTACTTATGAAATTACCGCAGGTGCAGAAAACGCAACCCTTAACGGAAACAAGCTCACCGTTTCCGATACCGCCAAGGACGGCGCGGTAATCACCGTAGTGTCCAAGATGAACGGTATCGTTTCCAACGAAGTGAGCGTTTCGGTAAGAGTTCCTCAGAACAGCATTTCTATTGACGCAGACAAATCCATCGCACAGCGCGGTGAAGACGTAACGGTTGCTATAACGCTTATTGAAGACGGCAATACAATCGCCGCAGACGACGCAGAGCTTGAATTCGTAAGCGGCTCGGAATTTGCAACTCTCGTTGGTACGAAGCTTACCATCAACGATGACGCCGCAAACGGCAGCGTGATCGAGCTTGTTGCAAAGTACAAGGGCCTCACCTCCAACACGGTCAAGGTCACCGTCAGCATCCCCGTTGTCGGAATAACCGCTTCTGCCTCCAAGTCCTTTATCCCCGCCGGCTCCTTCGTTACTCTTCAGAGCGTACTCAGCCCTGTGGATGCTGTTGCTGACGTTGAGTGGGTAATTACCGAGGGTGCAGACATCTGTACCGTTTCCGGTAACATTCTCGCAGTAAACGAGGACGCCGCAGACGACCTTATCATTAAGGTTAAGGCAAAGGTAGAAAACGTTGAAAGTAACGAGCTTGTTTTCACCGTTGGTAAGGAAGTTACTTCCTTTATACTTTCTCTCTCGCAGAACGCACTTACGGTTGACCGTAACGGCGCAACCGATACCGTTCTCGGCGTAGATATCTACGACAGCAACCTTCAGGGCGTTACCGACCTCACCGTATCCTTCGAGATCATAAGCGGCGCGGAGTTCCTTACGATCACTCCCGACGGCAACACCTGCCACTTCACCGCACTTAAGCACGGCGATGCAGTAGTACGCGTAAGCTTACCCGGCACGAACATTTCCAAGACCGCAAGCGTCAAGGTCATCGTTCCGCCCGATGCGGTAAAGCTTCCCGAGGTTTTCGTTGAGCGTCTCGGTCACGCTTACAGCTTCTCGATGATAAATCCCAGCACCAACAAAGCAGACCGTCTCGACTTTAATGCAGTCGCGATCGGCGCTAACGCTTGCACAGACCTCAAGTACACCTTCATCCATGAGGATGGCAGCATCGGTGACGCCGTTGCTACTTGGGCAGACGGAAAGATCACCTTCAAGAAAGAGGGACGCGTTACCGTCAACGTTTCTTCCGATTCGGGAAGCCGCAACGAAGTATCGGCATCCTACAGCTTCAAGGTAAACAAGGGCTACAACGTAAGAAATTACACCGAGCTCAAGAACCTTCTTGAAAGCAATTCTTACAACGGTGAGATCGTTAACGTTGTAGTAACCACGAAGCCCACCGGCGCAACGAACTACAAGTACGGATACGACCTCGTTCCTCCCACGGCACTTAAAAAGGCATCTGCACAGACCTGGTCTGATGTATTCGGATCCACCATTACCGCAAAGAACAAGAACGTATATATCAACGGAAACCTTCACAAGATCGACGGCTCGCAGCTCCGCGTTGTAAGTGGAGAGGAGATCGATAACCTCAATAACGAGGGACATAGCTTAAGCTACATCGAGGCACTTCTCAGAATTACTCCCGAAGCAGCAGACGCCGCACAGCTTGCAGGAAGACAGCACTTCGTTAAGATCTTCGACTTTGAGGTCGTTGGTAATACTCCCATAGACTTTAACGGCGACCTTGACGGAAAGGTTCCGCACGGAGCGTACAACACCGGTATATATATCGGTAGTGCAGGCTATCAGGTGGTATATCACCTTGAAATGGCAAACGTTACCGCTTCACGCTGCCACGTTGGTCTTCGTTTCCGCCGTACCGTCAGCGACAGTACCATAGACGATCTCAAGGTTTATAACTGCTTCTCCAACGGTATTGAAACTGAGGCATCTGTAATTACCTTCGGCGATATGACCTTCGGCAAGTGCGGAGCAGCAGGAATTGAAATGGTTCCCACAAACTCCACCGGTGCAGGCGACACGATGGATCAGCTTCAGAAGATCATCTTTGCAGGCGTAATAGATGCAAAGGATAACCTCAACAACGGTAATACCTTGTACTTCCAGCATCTTGAGCTTCCGGTTACGCAGATCATTACCGGCGTAGTATCGCAATATTCGGAATCGGCAATTTCGCACATGATGAACGACAAAAACGAGTTCAACTTCGTAACCTTCATCTTCCACGATATGAGCACCGGATCG
This sequence comes from Oscillospiraceae bacterium, assembly GCA_015064385.1. Lineage (GTDB taxonomy): Bacteria > Bacillota > Clostridia > Oscillospirales > CAG-272 > SIG672. The sequence goes on from SVSI01000017.1 coordinate 17,638, forward strand.
CCCAACATGAGCCAAGCAACATATCCCGCATATCAGAATGGCGGTATCATAAACGCTACTGACCTTCCCACAAACGGTGTTGATACTCAGCACGAGTATATTCGTCTCGAGATCAGCTACGGCGGTCAGCCCGTTGGATACGCACTGCTCTATAACCACCACTACGCAAAATAATTAAAGCGAAACTCAAAAAACACACCGCGCAATGCGGTGTGTTTTTTTACAGTTATAAAGGGCAAAGCCGACTCGATCGGCTCTGCCCTTTTGATTTTATTAATTAAAGCTGGGAAAGGAAGGCAAACGTTCTGTCCGCCTCGCCCTTGATTCCCTCGTGACCGTAGTCGGGATATATAACTACCTCTTTTTCCGACTCTATCTTGTTGAAAGCGGCAAACTGCGTTGAGGGAGGACAAGTGTTGTCCATAAGTCCGGTCTGCATCATAACCTTTGCCTTTATTCTCGGAGCAAGGAACTGAATATCTATGTATCCGAGCTTCTCAAATATCTCGTTTTCTCTTGCGTGAGTGGGATCGAAATTTCTGAAATAGTAGCGAAGTCCCTCGTAAGCGCCTCTGTCAAGGTCCATATCCCAAACTCTCTTGTAGTCCGAGAGATAGGGGTACGTGGGAGCACAAAGCTTTATTTCGGGTACGAGAGCCGCACAGGCGATCGAGAGCGCGCCGCCCTGCGATCCGCCGAAAACGCCGACGCGCTTTTCGTCAACGTAGTCAAGTCCCATTATCACTCTTGCGAGCATTGCGGTATCAAGGAAAAGATCGCGGCACAAAAGATCCTCGGGCTCGCCATCCATACCTCTCATAAAAGGAGTGGAATGAGTCGTTCCCGGTACACCGCCGACGTCCTGTGAAAGTCCTCCCTGTCCACGGCAATCAAGCGTTGCGATACAAAATCCCTGCGATACGTACGAAATAAGCGCATTCCAAGGAAGTCCGGATGCCGAAAGTCCGTGGAATGAAAGAACTGCGGGAATCTTGCCCTCAATATTCTTCGGGCGTGCAAACTTTGCGTAAATAGTAGCGTTTTTGGTCGATTTGAAGCGAAGCTCAAAGAAATCGGCAACCTTTGACGGATAGTCGTAGGGCTTGAACTCGGCTTTGGGATCAATGGCTCTCATTTCCTCAAGCGAGCGGTCCCAAAATTCGTCGAAATCAGCGGGTCTGGGGTTTCTTCCCTGATACACTTTAAGTTTATCAAGGGGCATATCAATAAGCGGCATAATAACGTCCTCCGTTTTTTCGTACTACGCCGATTATAGCACCGAAGATAGCGTTTGTCAAGTGAGATCGGGAAAATCGTCCTGCCGTTTTTTTTGTGCAATATATACAATTTTTTACGCTCATTTTTTCATACCTGCGGAGAAAAAATTTTTCTAAATTATTGCAATGAATTATAAAGTATGATATAATTTTGTCAAAGAAATATATAATGAGTTGTACAGTATTTTTAATCTGCGAAAATCGACTATATGAGACGCATAAAACTCGAAATTTAACGAAGCGAAACTCCGAGGCAACTTGGACGCCTATATCGGCGTCAGAAAGGACAAAAGCCATGAAAAAAAGAAAGTTTTTCAAAAGATCCACGTCCGTGCTTCTCATACTTTCTATGATGATAGCACTCCTGCCAACCCTTGCTGTCAACGCAGTGACATCGGGTCCTTCCTACGTGCTTGAGAGTGACGAAGCAACTCTCGACGACTGGAAGAATTACTTCGGCGACGGCGTACTTGATACCGAAAACGCCGGACGTATATGGAACGACAAATCGGTCTTCACCGATCCGTCCGTTCTCGGACAGCTCGTTGACGTAACCGGCGCAGCCACACAGATATCCGTAGGAGATAACAATTTTCTGGTTGCCCTCTCGGCGATTGCCGCAAACAAGTCTATCGTAGGATACTCGCATATCCCCACTGACACCGTCCTCGTTCTCGATATATCGGGATCTATGGGACCGGGCTACGGCTCAGACTATAACGATGCGGTAGCAGATATGGTTACGGCGGCGAATGCGGCTATCACAAGTCTTCAGGCGCTTAACAAGCACAACCGCATAGGTATAGTTCTCTACTCCGATTCCGCACAGGTGCTTCTGCCTCTCGACAGATACTCCACCACCAACACCGAAACCTATAACAACGGTACTCCCGGTGACACCTCGGACGATAAGGTGATCAGCGTATATCTGAACACCAACAGTAACGAAAATCGGGTGTCTATTGCTTCGAACGTCAAAAACGGCAAAAACGAGGACGTTGCAACCAAAAACGTAAGCGTAACCGGTGGAACCTATACGCAGTCGGGAATTGACGCGGCAATGGATATGTTCCTTGACGTTCCCGACAACGATACCGTTATATCGGGAAGCGATTTTCAGAACGGAACCGAGCGTAAGCCGGTAGTGGTTCTTATGTCGGACGGTGCTCCCACCTACGCTACGAATAACTACACGAACGTACCCTCAAGCAGTAACATAGGCGGCGGCTCAAACTCGAGTAATAACATAAGATTCTTAACACAGCTCACCGCAGCTTACGCAAAGGCAAGGATCTCCGAGCATTACAACGATTCCGAAACTCTTTTCTATACTCTCGGTCTCGGTGGAACGTCCTCGGTACTTGATCCTGAAAGCTCCTCGACTACAGAAAAAAATCTTTGGAACAGTTTTGTAGCGCTCGACAGCGATGAGTATCTATCCGTATCCCAGAGAGCGGTTCGTCCTACAGAGTACATCACATCGGTGGATGATATGTACTACGTTACCGACTCCTTTGAGGCAACTGCAAAAGCGGATCTTTACAACACCTTTGAACAGATAGTAAATCAGATAATCATTCAGTCGCTCTACTCTCCCACAAACGTAAGCACCACAAACGACTTCAGCGGATTCATTACCTTTACCGACACGCTCGGCAAGTATATGGAGGTCAAGGACGTTAAGGGAATGCTTTTCGGCAACACGCTGTTCACCGGCGCGCATTTTGCAGAAGCAGCTATATACGGCGCCGCTTCGGTTGACGCAAGCGCTGACCTCAACGAAGATTTCGTGCGCGCGGTAATCCAGCGTATGGGACTTGATAAGCTGAGCCGTTTCCCCACTCACGACTCGCGACTCACGGAGGCAAGATCACTTATAAACCTTGCTTACACTCACGGTCAGATCTCCTATGACAGCACGACCGGCGAATTCAGCAACTTTATCGGCTGGTATGCGGATGCAAACGGCGAATATATCGGCTTCTGGGATCCTCACCACACTCCCGATCAGGTTCCCGACAACGCGGTTTATACCAATAAGTGCTACGGTATGCTCGGTACGGTCAAGGACGGATACCGTGAAAGCGACATGCTTTACATCACGATCCAGATACACACCAACATCACAACCGGCGACCAGACCGTCGTGTTCAGCATTCCTTCCTCGCTTATCCCCGTAATTTCGTACAACGTAACGATCGACGGCGACAGTCTTGAGAACGCTACCGACGTCTCGGTAGAGATAACCTCGACAAATCCGATCAGACTTCTTTACGAGGTTGGACTGCGCTCCGATATAAACAGTCTGAACATAAACGAAAAGGTTGACGCAGCATACAGAAATGCCGATGGAACCTACACCTTCTACACAAACGATTACGACAATCAGATAATTCTCGATGCAGAGCAGAACGAGGATGAGAACTCTCACGTCGGTGAGCCCGGTGTAAATACTTTCTCTAACTTCAACCCCTCTCTCGAAAATGAAAGATACTACTACAACGTAGATACTCCGATCTACACGCTCGGAGGAAGCGGTTTCGTTCCGTACAATGCGGATACCGCTCCGGGCAACGTTGATCTTTCCACCCTTCCCCTCTACCGCGCATACGTTCATTTCAAGTTCGACAGCGCGATCGGAGAATGGCACGTCTATACAGACTACGCACAGATACACCACGCAACCCTCGTAAGTGCCGCGCGTTACACGTCGGGCGCTGACGCAGGAAACTGGTATATCCCCGCAGGAACAATACATCACAACCTCGATGCAAGAGAGCGCATTAAGGAAGACGGCAACGATGCAGACACCCTTCCCGACAGCGTAAACGAGGTAAAATACGTCGCATTCCCATTTATTCACGAACAAGTGGTACACGAATATCACATCGACGTCGTTCTCGGAAACAACGGTAAACTCACCGTTACCCCCGAAACCGCGCTCAAGCTCTCCAAGACGGTTGACAGCTCGATCACCGACCTTAACTATATGTACTACTTCATAATCAGCGGCGGCACACCCGGTAAGCTCATACACTTTGTAATAGAACGCGCAAACGGAACCGTGGATTACAGCTCCTATTCCTTTGGCACAAACGGAACGATAGGCGTTTACGTCCGCGCAGGCGAATCGGTTTATCTTACTAATATTGACGAAGGCAGCTACACCGTTACCGAGAGCTACACCGCAAGTGATAACTACCACGTAAAGAACATTTCGGTAAACGGCAGTCAGGTCAGTGGCGAGAATGTTGCGAGCGTTTCGAACGTAGTTGTTGAAAACCAGAAGGTTACCTCCGTATCCTTCGAGAATACGCTGGGAACGGGAACTCCGCAGGAAAGCTATCTTATCATTACAAAGACCGTAACCCACGATTTCGGCGATGATTACGTAGTAGATACCTCAAAGACCTTCCCGATAAGCATCGACCTCGGCTCGTCCTACGCAAATCAGAGCGTGGAAATCCACAGCACAAGGCAAAGTGCTACCATCAATAAAACGGCAGACGCAAACGGCGTCGTTTCCTACGATATTTCTCACGACGAGCATATAACTCTTTCACTTCGCGTGGGAACTGTGGTAAACGTCACCGAAAACCTCGGAAACGCTTATCCCGGATTTAACACCCCCGTTATCTCCTATCAAAACGGAGACGTTGCCAATAACACGTCAAATACTATCGCGGCAGACAGCAACCTTACCGTAAGCATAGTAAACGACTATGATGCAGAAGCGGTGCTTCCCGTTAATATGACGCTCAGTGCCACCAAGGTACTTGAGGGCAGAGATTGGCTGGATACCGACGAGTTCACCTTCGAGCTTCAGAGATACAACCCGCACGATGCAAGCTACGACACGATCGGTCGCCTCACGGCAACAAAGAATACAAAAGAGCTTGACTTCTCCTCTATCCTCCAGAGCTACTCGTTTGCAAATATCGGACAGTACCACTTCAGAGTTATCGAGGTAGTTGACGACGCAGATAAGATCGGCGGTATCACCTACGACCTCGTAGGACGTTATTTCAACGTTATCGTTACCGATGATCTCAGCGGAAAGCTCATAATATCCGACGTTGAAGCAACCTCCGGAACGAGTGTGACGCTCAGCAGCGGAACTTACGACATAGTTGCAAACGACGTAGTAAACGTTTATGCTCCCGCAGGAAACGACGGAGTCGTTGTAACCATAGATAAGAGTATAAGCATAAAGGACGCTCCTGCCGGCGTTACCGGCAGTAACCTCTCCCTTGAGGGATTTGAGTTCGGTCTGTACGACGAAAACGGAGAGCTCGTTGCAGAGCCCTTCAAGACGGATGCAAACGGAAGCGCAGTTATAAAGCTCTCCTTTGACGCTAACGATGCGGGCAAGGTCTTCAATTACACCTTAAAAGAGATCATCCCCGCAAACGACACGACCTACGAGTACGACACCACCGAGTATAAGCTCCGCGTTGAGATCGTCGATGATCTCGATGGAACCGTCAGTGCAAAGCTCGGCGTTTACAACGAGGCAACTCAGAGCTACGACGACGCAAACGGCAACTACACTGCAAGCTTTGAAAACAAGCTGATCATCTCGGATCACGCACTCGTTATCTTCACGATAGTCAAGAAGATCGAGAGCACCTACGGCTTTAACCTCTCGCCGGAGGGATTTGTGTTTATCCTTAGGGATGCAGTCACCGGTACCGAGATCGGACGACTCACGACCGATGCAAACGGCAAAGCAACCTTTGAGTGCGAAGCAGACATTTCGCTCATCGGAGCTACTGCAACCATCACGGTCGAAGAGCTGAACGACGGCAGAGAAAACGTAGTTTACAGTACCGAGAAATATACTCTTACTGCAAATATAGAGCTTGACGCGAACAACAACGTGGTTATAGTTTACTCTATAAAGAACGCTGAAGGTCAGGATATAAGCGGTACCGATCTTGAGTTCACGAACGTTTACAACTACAACGAGGCACCTCCCACAGGAGATAACACTCTCGTTATCGGGGCTATCGTGGCACTCACTCTCCTTATCGGCTCGGCAGTCGTCTTTACAAAGAGAAGAAGAACTGCAGAATAATTAAATAAAAAATAAAACGCCTTGTGGCGTTTTATTTTTTTATATTTTTGCAAAATTGTGTTGTAAAAAAGCATCTTGTGTGCTATAATCAAGTTAAAGGGACATTTTACGGCAAAAAGCCGTATAAATTGAAAGGAAAGTTAAAATGGAACTCGTACCTAACAGCGGAAAAGAACTCGTTTGTACCTTTGAAGGAACCGATTACGCAAGACACGCGGTAAAAACTCACTTCGTTCAGATCGGCGAAGACTATATCGAAATAATAAAGCAGTACGTCTCGCCCATATATCAGGAGGGAGATTTTATCTCCATAAGCGAGAGAATCATTGCTCTGTGCCAGAGAAGAATAGTAACCAGAGAGGAGCTCAAGATAGGATTCTGGGCAAAATTCCTCTCCAAATTCGCCTCTCACCCCGACACGGGCGTAGGAGTCGGAGAGACTATAAAAATGCAGTACGCGATCAAAAAATGCGGTCTTCTGAAGGTTCTTTGGGCATCCTTTGCAAGTGCCGTGACCAAGCTCTTCGGAAAGCGCGGAGTGTTTTATAAGATAGTCGGCCCCGAGGTTGCGGGACTTGACGGATTTTACGATCATGTCTGGTCGGAATACCGCGATATCGGTATCGAGATCCCCGACAAGCCCTTCGACGTTTGTAACGAGATAAAGGAAAAGCTCGGAATATCCTGTATGATAGTTGACGCAAACGACCTCGGTCAGGAGATCCTCGGATATTCGGACGATCTTCGTGGCAAGGAGGATATGCTCCACACCGTTATAAAGGACAACCCCACCGGTCAGGGCAGACAGCAGACTCCTATCGTGCTTGTTAGAAAGGTATAAAAATAAAATTAAACCTGCAACGAACGGTTGCAGGTTTTTTATTTACAGTACGATAGCAAGGATAACACCCGCCGATACGAGTACCGCGGCGCAGATCACGATAAGCAGCACGAGCCGGAACGGCATTATCTTAACTCTGAAATGTCCTTTACACTTCGGGCAGGTGACCGAGTGCTTCCCTGCTTTTCGCGGCAGACGAACGATCGCGCGACACGCGGGACATCTCTTATAGACCTTTTGGCGCGCGTCTTTGATGCGGTCGAAAAAGAGCTTCCAAAATGACGTGAATTTCTTTTTCATTGCAAGAAATTTGAGGTTTTCCTTGTTTCGCGCGTAAATATTGCGTGAAAACATACGGAAAAAGGTCCATATCATAAGCGCGGTGGCTAAAATATATATTATCGGCGTGCGTATCACAAGATTTACAAGATAAAGGACTATATACGTCCACAAAATAAAATTGCCGAGCTGATCCGTGCCGTATCTGCCGTACATAAAGCGCGCAAGCTTTTCTTTGAATTTCATTTCATCACCCTTTTGCAATATATCACTGTAATATAATATACCATCTTCGGGGAGAAACTTCAATAAACAACTTTGAAATAATCTGTATAACAAAAATGAACCGTCTGCGACTTTTTTGCAGACGGTTCGCTTTTCATTAATAGTTTTCTGCCTTAACCTGGAAATAAGATTTCGGATGCTCACATACGGGGCAAAGATCAGGCGCCTTCTGACCTATCATAATGTGTCCGCAGTTGAGACACTGCCAGATAACGTCGTTATCCTTCGAGAATACGATGTCGTCCTCTACGTTGGCAAGAAGCTTTCTGTAACGCTCCTCGTGTTCCTTCTCGATCCTTCCTACCGCCTCGAAAAGATAAGCGATGTGATCGAAGCCCTCTTCCTTTGCTTCTTTTGCAAAGGTAGCGTACATATCGGTCCACTCGTAACGCTCGCCGTCAGCCGCATCTGCAAGGTTTATCTTGGTGTCGGGAATTCCGCCGTCGTGAAGAAGCTTGAACCATATCTTTGCGTGTTCCTTTTCATTTGCCGCGGTCTCCTCAAAGATGTTTGCGATCTGAACGTATCCGTCCTTCTTTGCCTTGGAAGCGTAGTAGGTATATTTGTTTCTTGCCTGTGATTCTCCCGCAAACGCTGCCATAAGATTTGCCTGGGTTCTTGATCCTTTAAGTTCCATTTTGAAAAATTCCTTTCGTTTTTTATATTTTTTATATTATTATCGGTAATCAGAGCATTATATGCTTTGCTTTGCCGACTTTTTCCATTATTTTTGCATCTCGCGTCTGGCTGGTAAAGATAAAGATCTGTATTCCACCCTTTGCAACCTCGTCCAGCACGCCAAAGGTGTTTTCAAGACGCTTATCGTCAAGGCGCGCAAACGATTCGTCAAATATCATAGGCGGCTTATCCTTGCTGAAAAGTAGCGCTACGAGCGCAAGACGCAAGCTGACGTACGCAAGGTCCTTCGTTCCCTCGCTGAGATAATCTATCTCGCGTGTGACGATATTTCCTATGCCGCTGCTGTCAACTCCAAAGGCGAGCGAGAGGTTTTCATCCACACCGAGCTGTCCGTACTTTCCGCCCGTCTGACGGCTCATAATATTGCTTGCGTACATTGCAAGTCGGGGAGAAACCTCGGTGCGAAGCTTTTCCACCGCCGCAGAAATTGTCGTGTGCGCGAGCATATAAGCGTCGTGACAGATCTCGTACTGCTCCTTTTCGGCAGTAAGACGGGATATCTCGTCAGAAAGTAGAGTTGGATCCTCAGCCGTTGCCGAAAGTCGGGCAATATCAAGCTCTATAAGACGGATCTCGTCTCCAAGCTCGCCGTTTTCAACGCTTCGCCTGTCAAAGTCGAGCTTGTAGGCGGTCTCTTTTCCCTCTTCTATATCTCCGCACTCGCGGCTTTCGTCAAGAAATTTTACGATCTGCTCGCGATCGTAGCCGTCCAGCGTGGTGACGAAGGCGTCCCTTGCGGACTGCGCCTTACTTTCCTCGGCTGCAAGCTCGGAAAGCGCCTTTATCGCCTCTCGCGCCTCTCGCGCCGTCTTTCTGACGCTCTCGCGGGAAGAGTACTGCCTTCCCCACTTTTCAAGAAGCTCTCTTGCCTCTCCTTCTGCTTTTTCTGTCTCTGCATCGATCTTTTTGCGCTTTTCACTAAACGAGTTCATTTTCTCGTCGTCAACGCTCTGAAGATATTCTCTGCGAGAGCTTGCCGTAAAGCGCTCGTCTATCTCTTCGATCGAAAGAACGCCGTATCTCTCAAGTATATCTCTGTATTTTCCGAGATGTGAAAATGAATAGACTGCCATCAGCACCGAAACGGCAAGAAGTGCGATCGAAACTCCGAGTGCGGCAAGCGCCGGTCCCGTGCTTCCCGCCGTAACAAAGCTGTATATCGCAAAAGCAAGAGCAATGACGCCTATAATACAAAGTATCATTCCAAACGTGAAATTCTTTTTGCGCCGTGCGAGATGATTTGCCGCGCCCGCTTTGAGCGCTTCTATTCCGCCGTCCTCGTTCACCTTTTTTATGAACGCGCGGTCTCCGGACGTCATTTTTCCGTCACCGAGCGCCGCTATATCGTCGTCGTTTTGCTTTGCCTGTGTATCAAGGTAGCCAAGAGTGGTATCAAGCGTTTCAAGACGATGTGCGTACTGCTCGCTTGGCAAAAATTCGCCGTTTGCCGTTTTTTCAAGAAATTCTGCCTTTTCGCGTGATTTTTCACTTGCTACCTCGCAAAGGCGGTCGTAATACTCAAATCTTGCAAGCTTTTCGCGTTCGGTAGCTCGGAGGAGCTGTTTTTCAAGCTTTGAAAGCTCGTCTTTTTCAATTTCAAAGCGTTTTGTAAGCTCTTTCTTTTCGCTTTCCTTGGCGATAAGCACCTTGTTATCCGAGCGTGCCGTCTCACGGCGGCGAAGGAGGGCTTCAAGTCGATCCTCAAGATCGTGTATCTTTCCGCCTCTACGCACCTTATATTTAAGAATTGCGCGCGCGTCGTCAAGCTTTTTTTGTGCCGCGGTAGTACTTACCGTTTCGTCTCCCGAGAAGAGCATATTTTCAATAGCGGCACTCACAGTTTTACCGTTGACCTTGCCGCCGTCTGCCTGACCTACGTAAGCGCTCTGTGCAAAAGCATCCTCCTCAACGCCGAAAAACAGACGTCCCGGATGCTCGCCCTTGAAGCATTCAGATCCGTTCGAGAGATCTATTATCTTAAGCGTTTCGCCCGAGTTTACCTTTGCCGCGGGACGAAGCGAACGCTCTATTCTGTATCTTTTTCCGTTCGAAACGAAGGTGAGCGAGCCGGCAGCTATATCGTTTTCCCAGCTTCTGAATCGACGCGCTTCGGAAAGAGCACTGTTTTGCCCTGCCTTTCGTCCGAGTCCGTAGAAAATGAATTTTATAAAAGCCCCGAGAGTGGTCTTTCCCGCCTCGTTCGGACCTTCGATTATATTCACACCCGAGTCAAACGAGCAGGAAAAGTTTTTGTACGAGCCAAAGGACTCGATAGCAACACTTTCTATATACATATTTCAGTGTACCCTCCTTTTCGCTTACTCAAAATCTATAACTTCGCCGCCGGAAAGCGCGGCAAGTCCGTAACGGAGCGCCTTTGCCGCCACGGCACGCTCACGCGGATCCTCGCTTTTCAGCATATCCTGAAGCTCTCTGAAGAACGCACCCTTAACGGTAAGGTCACCCGCGAGATATTCGCAATCGAAAAGCGGGGACGTGTCGTTTACGATCTCAATGAAGAATATATCGGGGAGCGCCTCTCTTATTGCCCGTGCGTCGAGCTTTGCCTCGGGAGATACGTCTCCGCTGACTATAACGCGAAGTAGTACCCTGTCGCCGTAGGCGAGCTTTGAGATCGCGCCCACTACCTTTTCTTTTATCTCCTCGCCGTTTACAGCACCCGTGACGTTGACCTTTTCGACAGCATAGATCCTTGATGCAAGAGAAACGAATTCGCTACTTAGCGTAAGCTCTCCGTTCTTTTTTTCAAGAGTATTGAAGATAGCACCGCGCTCTCCGCAGTCGTGAAAGCTGAGCCCCTCAAGAGATCCCGAATATCCGTAATACGTACTGCCTGCCTTGAATATTTCTCCGCCGTTATGAACGTGTCCGAGCGCGACGTAGTCAAAGCCCGAGGCGGCGATTTGTGCCGTAGTTATCGGACAGTTTGCGCTGCTTTTCGTGTATATATCGGCGTGCGCGCACAGAATGTTTATTGTGTCCGAGGTATCGCAAAGATCGCTCTCTCCCGAAAGCGGACTGTACTCAAAGCTCTGCGACGTGAAGGCGTAGCCGAAAACGTTCACCTTTTCACAGTCGTCACCGACGTTTTCAAAAGTGATCTTTTCAATCTCGGGAGTTTTGAAAACGTACGCGTTTTCGGGCAGATCGATCTTTTCCCACACGCTGTCGGGAGAATAAAAATCGTGATTTCCGGGAGTTATTATAAATTTACATTCAGGGTAGGACGCAAAGAGTGAAACTGCAAGATCAAGCGTGTTTTTGGTCACATTGCGTCTGTCAAAAAGGTCCCCCGCAATAAAAACGAAATGTGCTCCGAACTTTTTTGCCTCGTCTATAAGACGCGAAAAGGTATCGCGAAGCTCACCGCGGCGCTTTGCCGCCTTTTGCGCGTCCTCCATCGCAAACGGACTGTCAAGATGAAGGTCGGCGGTATGGACGAATTTGATCATAGAGCACGTCTCCTTAATAGTTACTTTTCTATTTATAATATATCATAGTTCATCGTGAATTTCAACAACAATTTATCCAAAAAATGCAAAAACGGAAAGAATATTTTTCTTTCCGTTGATCGTTTATTTTTTTCTCTCTCCGCTTGAGGTGTTGCCGTTTCGTTTCGAGGACGGTATCATAATTATTATCAGTATTACCGCCGCTACTGCTATAATGAGTGCTACGATAAGACCCGTATAATTAAAGCGCTTTTCGCCTTCGTCGTCTTTTTTGACGTCGTGTCCGTCGTCCGGCTTTGCGTCCTCTTTGTCCATTGTACCCTTGTCGCTCTCGGGCGCTTCGGGTTTCGTGTCGGGTGCGGGAACGAGTCCTTCACCTACGTCACCGTTATCGGTATCGGGCGCGGGGAGGAGCCCGTCACCTACGTTGCCGTTATCGGTATCGGGAAGAACGCTCTCACCCTCACGGATAATGTCTCTGCCAAGATCACCCTGCTGCATACCGTTTGCAAAGACCGCAAAAGCGGAGAGCGAAATGATCGCAAGACAAACGGCAAGAGAAAGAAATCTCTTGTTTATCTGTTTTTTCACTACTGTAAATATCCTTTCCTTTGGAATCCATATATAGTTTTAACAGATAAAAAGGTTTTATTTAAGGTTATTTTTTCCGTAACACGAAGTAGTGGCGCTCGTCACAGTCCGAAATGCGTACTCCCTCACCATTTGAGAAATCGTGAGCCGAGCTGATAATTTCAAGTGAAAATCCGTTTTTCTCGGCAATAGAGGTAAGCTCACGGTCAGTATAAAGATATTCCCTTTGAGTTTCGCTCTCGCGCGTGTAGCTTGAGTCCGCGTTTTTTATAAAAAAGGTAAGATCGAAATCGCACAGACGTCTGCGCTTTGAGTAAAAATTCTGCCAGACGCAGTAAACGTCCGTTTCGTCATATACGTAGCTGTTGTTTGCGTATATTTTTTCGAATTTATATTCGGTATTAACGTCGAAAAACAGATACCCACCACTTTTTATATGCTCACTTGCGCGCGCGAAAAAGCTATCAAGCGCATCTGCTGATCTTATATAATTTACGCTGTCAAGACAGCAGATCGCCGCATCAAACTCCTCTCCGACAACGAGTGAGGTCATATCCTGACAAACGAAGGTGGGATAAAATCCCTCGTTTGCGCATGAGTTTTCGGCAAGCGACAGCATTTCGCTCGACAGATCGACACCTACAACCGTATATCCGAGGCGTGAAAACTCAAGCGTCATTTTTCCCGTACCGCAAGCTATATCAAGGATCTTTGCAGGCGCCGTAATTCCCTTTTTATTAAGAAAATCGGATATTTCAAGCGCCCACGACTTATAGTCCACGCTCTCGTTTAATCCGTCATAAAATTTGGCAAGAACCGAATAGCTCATATTTTACTCGCCTTCCGTCTCGTCAATGGATGCATAAGCGTCGTATATTTCTCTGTACGACCTTTTTTCAGGTAAAAATCCGATCACTCTGATCATAGCAAATGCGCCAAGCGCAAGGATCGCGCCGTAGTATGCAAGCTCGTAATTTAGCGGATATATCTTTATTATTACACAGCAGATGCCGGCAAATCCGCTTGACAGACAAAAGATCGCGCAAAGTGCCGAGTAAAAGAAATATTTTCTCGGGCATCCGCGTCCAAACGCAAACCTTATTTCGTTTATCATAAAGAAAACGAATGCACAAAGCGCGCAGATAACCGTGATCTTTCTTACCGACATCACCCAGTCAGTAACGTCAAAATAGAGGCGCAGAATATACACGAGCGCCCACACGAGCGTGACGCTTCCGAAAAGAGCGTCCACTCTCTTTTTTACAGCAGCAACGATAAAGTATGCGGGAGCAAACAGCGAAAGGGGTATGAGCGCCCTATAACAAAGGATCGCCGTCTTCATTTTGGCTTCAACTCCAAAAGGAACGCCGTGACCTACTCCGTACTGAAGATCGAGAGGTCCGAGCAGGAAAAAGAGTGCAAAGATGGCAACGCACATAGAAGCAAAGAAGACCGAAACAAGGGTGAGCGCCTTGCCGCTGCACTTCGGGAGAGTGTCCACATCCGACTCTGCAGATACGTTCAGCGCCCCGAAAAGAGCTGCCGCTATTGACACAATGACGATAAGCCACGGAAGTATCAGGGGCGTACCGTTTTTATAAAGTCCGTTTTCTCCAAGATAGGAACGGTTAAACGCGGTAAGAGAGACGGCGGCACATACTGCCAAAACTATAATAACAACGACTGCCACCTGTACGCGATAGGCGTTTGCGCGACCGCCTTTTTCAAATAACTTCATATATATTTTCCTTTCGTTAAAAGGGATTGTTCATACCAAGATATTATACATCAAAAACGCTTGGATTTCAAGTATATTTTATCACTTTCAATGATTTGTGCGCCATATTATGCAAAAAGCGCGGCTCTGTTAAAAGAGTCGCGCTTTTGACTTTTGATTTTATTTGGTTTTTCCCGAGAAAAGTCTGTTTATAAGCATCGTGCAAAGCACTATCATTCCGATAACGAGGAAAATCCCGAGCATTCCGACACCCATATATTTGAGGTTTTCTATAAATGCATATGCGTTCATTTTACTCTGTCCTCCCGTAAATTACATAAAGAACTTGAGGATAAGACCGCCCGCAATAACCGATGCGATCTGTCCCGATACGTTTACGCCTATCGAGTGCATAAGAAGGAAGTTCTGAGGATCCTCTTTTATGCCCATCTTGTGAACGACACGTCCGGACATCGGGAATGCCGAAATACCCGCCGCACCGATCATAGGATTGATCTTCTTTTTTGAGAAGAGGTTTATAAGCTTTGCGAAAAGCACTCCGCCTGCGGTATCAAAGATGAACGCGAAAAGTCCGAGTCCGAGAATAAGGAGGGTTTCCTTCTGGAGGAATTTTTCTGCTTCCATCTGGCAAGCAATGGTGATGCCGAGAAATATCGTAATAAGATTTGCAAGCACCTTCTGCGCGGTCTCGGAAAGAGAGTCGAGCACTCCGCACTCGCGAATGAGGTTACCGAACATAAGAAATCCTACGAGAGCAACCGATTCGGGAGAGAAAAGTCCTGCAATTACGGTAATTATTATCGGGAAAAGGATTTTGGTGGTCTTGGAAACGCTCTTTCCCTCGTAAGGCATACGGATCATACGCTCCTTTTTAGTAGTAAGGAGCTTGATTACCGGCGGCTGAATGATCGGCACGAGCGCCATATAGCTGTATGCCGCGACCATTATCGCTCCGAGGTACTGCGAGCCGAGCTTGATTGCAACGCTTATCGCGGTAGGTCCGTCTGCCGCACCGATAATTGCAATCGACGCCGCATCATTTATGTCAAAGAACATAGATGCCAGACAGAGTGTGAAGAATATACCAAACTGCGCCGCCGCACCGAAGATCATAAGCTTCGGATTGGAAAGAAGAGGCCCGAAATCTATCATCGCGCCGATACCGATAAAGAGTATGAGCGGGAAAAGCTCGTTCGAGATTCCTGCGTTAAACAGGGTGGTAAGAGGGCCTTCTGCTCCTATTGCGCCCGAAAACGGGAGGTTTACGAGTATTGCGCCGAATCCCATAGGGAGAAGAAGGGTTGGTTCCATATCCTTCTTAATGGCGAGATATATAAGTATTCCGCCGATCAGCCACATAATTACGTGTCCGAAGGTAATGTGTCCAAAACTGCTGAAAAGCTCTAAAAGTTCTTTCATCGTTACATTCCTTTAAGTTTATTATCCAATCGTGTGATTTGGACGATCCGAGACATTATACCATTTTCACCCAAAAAAGTCAAGTAAAATTTGCATCATTTTTAGTAATATATCATTTTTTAAGCCGATATTCAACCAAAACCAAATAAAGATCCCGAAACGGAAATTTCCGCCTCGGGATCGTATTTGTAACTATTTATAAAAGATCAATGCAAAATAAGCTCCAGTCCGGCTATTGCCGCCGCCATAGTGGGAACGGATACGTCCGCTCCGTATTTTATAAATCCCGCAAAGGAAAGCTTCTCGCCCTGCCTTTTGAGCATCGCGGTCCACATAATGCCGGCAAGCGCTCCGACCGGGGTGAAGAACGCTCCGAGGTTTGATCCGACCACCGACGCATACAACGCGGCAAGCTTTTCCGTTCCAACGAGTGTTTCACTGAGTGACGAAAACAAAACGCTCATCGGTATATTGTTTATGAGATTTGCTCCGAAGAACGAGGCAACGCCGTAGCCGATTATCGTGTCTCCGCCCGCGAGCATTGCCGCGAGCTTTTCGGTAATTCCCGTCTTGCCGAGCGCAAGCACGAGAATGAACATAGATATAATAAACGGTATTATCTCATACGGCGCGTGCGAAAAGGTGTCCTTTATTTTAGCAAATCCTTGTTTTCTTAAAAGAAGAATTACCGCCGCACAGACGAAAAGCGAGATACAGCTTCCAAAGGATATTAACCACATCGGCAGCGAAATATACGAGGAGACTGCCATAAGCACGATACAGAGTGACAGATGCGCGAGTGCGAGATATACCAATGTTTTATCCTCGATCCTTACGCTTTCGCACACCGCCACAAGCGGCTTTTTCAACTGTTTTGCAAAGATCAGTCGCAGCATCACGAACGACACTATTCCCGCAAATACGGTAGGGATCAGCATCGTGAGAGTGTACTGCAAAAATGAGACGCCCGTGCCCGTCATAAGATAGATATTCGTGGGATTTCCGATCATCAGCACCATACTCCACGTATTCGCCGCAACAAACTCGCATATAAGATACGGGAGCGCATCTATTTTAGCGTTATGGGCAAAATAGCATATAAAGGGAGTAAACGTGAGAACTATTATATCGTTTGAGGTGAACACCGTAAGCACTGCAACGATAGTGTATATCCAGAAGAAAAGCGACTTTTGACTTGCTTTGGCGTGCCCCAGAACGTACGAAGCGAGAAACCTGAAAAATCCAACGCTGTCGAGGAAGACCGACATAAGAGTCATCGACAGAAAGAGCACGAGTATCTTTATAGGATTTATCTCGCTGTCGGCGGTAAGCCCCTCAAAGACCTCGACAAGAGATATCTCTCCCATCACAATAAGAAGAGCGGCACCGATCAGTGGCGGAAAATAATATATGTTGACCGTTTTTCCGTGCACCGTCAGAGACGGTTTTATAAGTATAAGCGCGACCAGCGCCACACACGTCATAAGAAAAACAACGATAGTTGCCATTTTTATCTCCAAAAATATTTTTGGCGTATTTCATCCCGCCAAGTGATAATAATAGCACATTTTTAACTTAAAATAAAGAGCTTTACTTAACATTTTTTTGCGTTTTTAACGGGTGGCTATTGTGAAAGATAGACAAAACAAAACCCGCAAGAATTCTTGCGGGTTTTCTTCATTATAATTATATACGCCTTTTATGCCGCGGGTTCTGCAGGAGTTTCGGTGCCTTCTCCGCCCTCGCCGCCTTCGGGCGTCTCGGGAGTTTCGGGCGTCTCGGGAGTTTCGGGCTACACGGGAGTGCTGGGCTTAACGGCCTCGTAGTCGGGAACTGCGTTGTAAACGGTCCAGTTCTTTTCTTCTGCTATCGAGTCGATATAAGAGCCCTCGCTGGCAAAGATCTTAACGTCGGTAGTATCCTTGAGGATATCCTCGCCGATCTCAAGTGCGCCGGCAATAGCGCCCTCCTCTGCGTCAGCGTCAAGCTTATACGCGGTATTCTTGAATACGAGCTGCTTGAGTGCGGAGCACTGAGCAAACGCTTCGTTTCCTATGCTCTTAAGATATTCGGGAAGAACTATAACCTTTGCGGTCGTATTGCCCTTGAATGCGCCGTCCGCGATTCCTATAACGTAAAGATCCTTGAATCTGAAGCTTATGGGAACGATGACGGTTTCTTCGCTTCCGTTATACTTTTTGATTATAACTCCGTCCTTGAAGATCTCAACGATCTCCTCTTCGCCGGTCTCTTCGTTGATCACAGTCTGCTGTCCAACGATAACTGCATCGGGAACTATCTCATATTCGTAGTCAGAGAATACCTGCTCGCCAACGCCGTTTATCACTCTTCCGAGTGCCTCGTAAACAACGGTCTCGCCGTTCATATCAACGTAGGACTGAATATAGTTTTCAAACTCGGTGCCGAGATATCCCTTAAGAGTGAAATTCGGGTTCACAAGCGGCTTTTTGATAAGTCCCTCGGGAACGTTCTCGTTTTCGAGGAATCCGAACGCGTATCCCTCAAGCTTGGTTACGTTCTTGCCTATGGTGACCTCGGTAAGTGCGGGACAGTTAAAGAATGCTCCGATACCGAATTCAACGATGTTTTCGCTGATGTTTATGTTTTTAAGAACCGTGCAGTTTGCAAAGGTGCGCTCGCCGATGTAGATAACTGCGTCGGAAAGAGTAACGCTTTCAAGCGCGGTACAGTCCTTAAACAGCTCGGTGCCGAGACGTACGATATCTCCGAGGATCACGACAGACTTGAGCGAGGTGCATCCGTCGAAAAGTCCTTTGTTCGTGGCAGCACTGCCCGCGATGGTATCACAGCTTGCAGGGAGAACAACGCTCTCAAGCGACGTACAACCGGAGAACGAGCCCATACCGATAGACTCCAGTCCGATCTTGTCAATATTCATATTCTTGAGAGACGTGCAGTTTCTGAACGCACCGCCGCCGATAACGGTCAGTGATGCGGGGAATTTGATGCTCTCAAGAGAGGAGCATCCTTCAAACGCAAATACGTCAATGTCGGTAAGGGATGCACGGAGATCTACGGTAACGAGATTTTCGCAACCGGAGAAAATTCCGTCCTCAAGAGTAACGGTGGGCTGCTTGATCGTATCCTCTCCGACCGTAATCTCACGCTCGCCATTCGCCGCACCCAAAACGGTTACGCTCTCAAGAGCTTTACATCCGCTGAAGATGTAGGTTCCGAGCGAGGTAACGCTTGCGGGGATGGTAAAGGACTTTATTGCAGTACCTGCAAACGCCTTGTCGCCGATTGCGAACACGTTCTGTCCGTAGCTTACGTTTACAAGATTTGCACAGTTGATAAATGCTTTGGCAGGAATTACGGTAATGCCTGAGGGAAGCGCGATCGACTCTATATTAAGAGCACCGAACGATCCCTCACCAATATTCTTGAGCGATGCGGGAAGCTTTATTTCACTAAGCGCGGTACATCCATAGAATGCGTAGTTTCCTATCGACTCAACCGAGCTTCCGATAGAAATACTTGCGGCAAGCGTACAGTTGTAGTATGCATTGTTTCCGATAGAAACGACGTTTGCCGGAACAACTATTGCTTCGAGTGATTTACAGCTGCTGAACGCCTTTGCACCAATCGTCTCGAGATTTGCGGGAAGAGTTATATTCTTTAAGTTTACACAGTCGGCAAACGCTTCGTCGCCAATATTTACAAGAGTTTCAGGAAGATTTATACCCACGAGCTTTTCGCAGGATGCAAACATTCCGTTTGCAATAGCGGTAGTGCCGACGTCAAAGGTAACCTCTGAAAGATCTGCACAGCCGTAATATACCTTGTTTCCGTAAACGATCTCACTCTCTACGTTCACACTTTCCAAAGCGGTGTACGCGAACGCTTCGTTGCCCACGTATTCGAGATCTTCGGGGAAGGCGAAGCTCTTGAGAGACGTGCAGTTTCTAAACGCTCCGTCCGAAATGGTGGTAACGGTAGCAGGGAGCTTTATCTCGGACGCGCCAACCTTATAGAATGCATCGCGGCCGATGACCAGAACGGAGGCGGTAGCCGTCGTGCCTGCCGCATCATCCTTCTCGCATTCGGTGCACTCCTCGTTATCGGGAGTTTCTTCCGCGAGTGCTACTTCGTCATCGCTGCCGTCACCCTCGGGAAGCTCTTCGGTACCGTCCTCGTCATCTTCGGGCTCATCCGGCTTCTTCGCGGGAACGGTATAGCTGACCGTTTCGGGGATCTCTATAACGTCCATGGGACAGAAGCAGTCGTAAACGACGGCGCCGTCCTCATATATGTAATAAACCACGTTTCTGTACGTAACGCTGGTAATATATTCTCCGAGACCGTAGTCGAGAGGGTTAGCGGCGTCTTCTTCGCTTTCTCCGTAAACCACGTCTCCCATATTATCGTCACTCGGATTTTGATCGGGCGGCGTTACGGTGCCGGTGCCATCATCTTCGTCCTTGCATGCAAAAAGAGAAAGAAGCATGACCGACACAAGTAAAAGTGCTATAAGTTTCTTCATGATTTTCGCTCCTGTATAAGTAATCACTTTATTATATAACATAAGCGGGCTTATGTCAAGAGAATTAAAAAGTTTTTTCGCCAAAACTCTTGACAAAACTGTTACACGGGTGTATATTATATGTGAAAATTGCATACGTGAACAGTCAGGGGTGCTGCATAGCGGCTGAGACGGCAAATGAGCCGAACCCTTTAACCTGATACGGATAATACCGGCGGAGGGAGATTTGTCATAACAAAACATTTCGGTCCGCGCGCTGTATGCTCGCGGCCTTTTTATATCGCACCGACTGCTTCATAACGGCAAAATAAATTTTTAAGGAGGGAACATTTTGAAACGTTCCGAAAAACTAAAAAAACTCATTATATGCGCCCTTATGATAGCGCTTGCCAACGTACTGAGCTTCGTTAAGATCGATATGCCCATGGGCGGCGGTCTCACTATCTGCAGTATGGTGCCGCTCGTTCTATTAGCATTTATCTACGGCCCCAAATGGGGACTTTCGTGTGCTTTTATTTACAGCGTTTTCCAGCTCATTTTCGGGCTTGACAACGTTGCTTATGCCTCAAACGGATTTATCGCGGCAGTGATCATTCTTTTCGACTATATCGTAGCGTATTCGGTTATCGGTCTTGCGGGATTTTTCAGAGACGAAAAGCGTTCGTCAAAAAGAATAATTCTTGCCTCTGTGACTGTACTGCTCCTGCGATTCGTCTGCCATTTCATCACGGGCGCCTTCGTTTGGGACGCCCTATGGCCGAACGAATTCGGACTCTCTCCCATCGTATATTCACTCGCCTACAACGGAATATATATGCTCCCCGAAATCGCAATAACGTCGCTCGTCTGCGCCGCTATATGCCCGGCGATCAAGGATCGCATATAACTAAAAGCTCAGCCGCTTATACACCGCCGTCCGATCTTGGACGGCGGTGTTTTCGCGCTTTGTCATTTTTTTAACCAAATTATCGGAAAACTCTTGATTTTTAGAAAAAAATGTTGTATTATATGAAATTGAAACCTTAAATTTTAAGCACCGCTCGTTTTCGGACCGAAGGATCGTCCGTAAAAACGCAGAAAGGAACGGTAATATATGCAAAAATTCAGAAAAATAGGAGTTCTTACCTCGGGAGGAGATGCTCCCGGAATGAACGCAGCAATCCGCGCCGTAACCCTCGCCGCAGAAGTAAACGGCGTTGACGTTGTTGCAATATACGACGGATATCAGGGGCTTATGGAAGGCAACGTCCACGACATCAGTGCAAAGGACGTATCCGGTGTTATCAGAATCGGAGGAACCTTCCTCCACTCTGCGCGAAGCCCCGAATTTATGCTTGAGGAGGGTATGCAGAGAGCTATTGCGACCTGTAAAAAGCACGGTATTGACGGCATAGTTGCCATTGGAGGCGACGGTACGTTCAGAGGAGCTACCGACCTCACTCTTCGCGGTATTCCCTGCATTGGAATCCCCGGAACCATCGATAACGACGTTACCGCAAGTGACTCGACTATCGGATACGACACCGCACTTAAAACGACCGTCACAATGATCGACTGTCTGCGCGACACCTGCGAGTCTCACGCAAGATGCAACGTAGTTGAGGTAATGGGCAGACACGCAGGATATATCGCACTCGAAAGCGCTATCGCTACCGGTGCGGAAGCGGTCATAATCAAGGAAATTCCTCACGACGAGGACGCTATCATAAAGCGCATTGCCGACCTCAAGGCAAACGGCAAGCGCAGCTTTATCATAGTAGTCTCCGAGGGACTCGGAAACTACGGCGAAACCCTCGCTCCAAAGATTGAGGCATTTACCGGAGTTGAAACGAGATTTGCGCGCTTTGCTCACGTCGTACGCGGAGGCGTCCCCACCGTTGCAGACAGAGTCATGGCAACCCAGATGGGCGCAAAGGCAGTCGAGCTTCTGCTTGCTGGAAAGAGCAATCTCGTAGTTTGCAAGAGAAACGGCAAGATCGTTTCTGAGGAAATAAGATACGCGCTCACGGTGGACAGAATGTTCAAAGGCAAGCTCAAGGACGGCGACCTCGATACGTTCAGTGAGGAGCAGATCGAGTCGATGAAGGCGCTCTGCGAGCTTCGTACCAAGGAGATCCGCAGACTTTACGACCTCGTTGATAAGGTTGCAAAATAATTTGACATTAAAACACGGAATTTCCCACAAATTCCGTGTTTTTTGGTACAAACGCATCGTTGCGCATATAAAATGCTCTTTAAGTAAAGTTTTGGAAAGAGTGTGAGACGACTTTTTTCAAAAATTTGTCTCACGATCGTCTCACATAAGTAAAGTTTTTGAAGGGGTTTGGGGAAACTTTTTTCAAAAAGCTTCCCCAAGAAAAAGGTAACAAAAATGCTAAAGGTTCTTCATTCGGCGTCACTTTTCGGTGCAGACGGATTTTTAGTCACCATCGAATGCAGCGTGTCCGACAAATTTCCGCTTTTCGAGATCGTCGGACTTCCCGACAACGCAATAAAGGAGTCAAAGGAAAGAATAAGAGTGGCGTCCGAAAATTCGGGACTTCTCTTCCCCGATTCCGAAATAGTTATCAACCTTGCACCCGCCGATATTAAAAAGGCGGGCTCGGCGTTCGACCTTGCAATGCTCATCGGAATTTTTGCAGGTGCCGGAAAGATCGACTGCGACTTTTCCGACAAATGCTTTATAGGCGAGCTGTCGCTCTCGGGCGAAGTAAAGCCGGTCAGAGGAATGCTCTGTATGTGCATCGCCGCCGCAAAAGCGGGACTTAAAGAGTTCTACGTCCCCGTAGAAAACGCCGCAGAAGCATCGGCAGTTGAGGGAATAAACGTACATCCCGTAAAGAACGTCCGCGATCTTTACGAGGCACTCAACGGACGTCTTGAGCTTGAGACGGTCACCTTCGATAAAAGCGCGTATTTCAGCCGCGTGGCAAAGACCGATATAGACTTTTCGGACGTGCGCGGTCAGGAAAGAGCCAAGCGCGCTATTGAAATAGCCGCCGCAGGATCGCATAATATACTTATGATCGGTCCTCCCGGAACGGGAAAAAGTATGCTTGCAAAGCGTATTGCCACCGTGCTCCCCGAGATGACCTTCAAAGAAGCGATCGAAACCACGAAAATACATTCAATTTCCGGAATTTTGCCCCCGAACGCGTCGCTCGTTGCCGCGCGTCCGTTCAGATCGCCCCATCATACGATGTCTGCGGCGTCTCTTGCGGGAGGAGGAAGTATTCCCGTACCCGGCGAGGTCTCGCTCGCACACAACGGAGTTCTCTTCCTTGACGAGCTTCCCGAGTTTAACAAGCAGGTAACCGAAACGCTCCGTCAGCCGCTCGAGGACGGACAGATAACGATAACCCGAGCACTCGGAAAGTTTACGTTCCAAAGTGACTTTATGCTCGTTTGCGCTATGAACCCCTGCCGATGCGGATACTACGGCCATCCGACCAAAAAGTGCACCTGCAAGGCGGACGATATAAAGAAATATCTCTCAAAGATAAGCGGCCCCCTGCTCGACAGAATAGATATTCAGATAGAGGTTCCCTCGATCTCGTTTGACGAGATATCAGATCCGACGCCTGCGGAAAGCTCGGAAAAGATACGGGAAAGAGTCAACCGCGCACGCGCGTTTGCCCGTCACAGATTTGAAAAGGGCGGTAAGGAGGTCAAGGCAAACGGAAGTCTTTCCGCCGCCGACGTCCGTGCCTTTTGCATCACAGATGACGAGGGACGCGAGCTGCTGAAGGCGGCGTTCACCTCTCTCGGACTCTCGGCAAGAGGTCACGACAGACTGCTTCGCGTCGCGCGTACGATAGCCGACCTTGAAGAAAGCGAAACGATAAAAGCGCACCACATAGCCGAGGCAATACAGCTTCGCTCACTTGACAGAAAGTATTTTTGAAAATTCGTTCTCTGCCGCAAAAGTGCGGCAGAGACGATTTTTTTGATTTTTTGCAAAAAAATTCTAAAAAACTGTTGACAAAGCGAAAAGCTTATGTTATAATGAGTCTCGCCGTGTGAAACGGGCAAAGTCGCTGGTGTGGCTCAATGGCAGAGCAGCTGATTTGTAATCAGCAGGTTGATGGTTCGACTCCGTTCACCAGCTTTATGAGCCGAAAACGGCTGAAAACTTAATATTTATGGGGGAATTCCCGAGCGGCCAAAGGGGGCAGACTGTAAATCTGTTGTGCATTCACTTCGGTGGTCCGAATCCACCTTCCCCCATCAAAAATACCATCGCAATAGCGATGGTATTTTTTTATCCACGCCGCAGGCTTGGCATATCATCAGCCCCTGCGGGGCTGGATATCATCACGGCAATGCCGTGTATCTCATCACGCGCCAGCGTGCATTTTCCCTTCGGCTTAATGATATGCAATGCTTCGCATTGATGATATACCGCAACAAGTTGCGGATGATATACACGCCTTCGGCGTGATTGGGATGCGAGCTGGCAAAAAGCTCTTGATTTAGTCTATAAAATGTGATATAATTCCCTTGAAGGGAGTGATTATATGGCGAAAAACTATTTACTGATCTATTCGGAACAGCTTGCAACCGATATAGAATTACTTTGTCAAAACACAAAAGCTCCTTCCAACACTCTTTTTCAAATCCGCAAAAGTTCAAGCAGTGTGTATGCGAATATCCGCGAAGCCAATTACGGACAGAGCAAGGCGGATATGCTTTCAAAATTTGAAATAGCTCTCAAAGAATGTAGCGAAACAGAAGGTTGGTTACAGTTATTATTCAACACAAATGGTATTGATGAAGAAACATATAAAAGCCACAGAAATCTTTGCGGTCGTATCAGACGAATATTGATTGCGAGTTGTAAAACGCTAAAGGAGAACAATCATGCATGATAAAGTAATTATACGCATTGGCACCGATGCAGAAAAGCAAAAATTATTGAATGATTATCCAAACATTAAAAATGTAGTACGCGATGGGGGTTATTTCATCGTTGCCCAAATTGAGGATACCATCGTTGGTTACTTATGGGCGTTCAAAAGAAAAATTCCTGCACCTGTTGATCAAAATGAAATATTTATTAACATCATTGAGGTTATATATACAAATTTGCGTTGTC
>SVSI01000018.1 GCA_015064385.1 Oscillospiraceae bacterium
TGTTTCTTCGCGAAAACAGCTTCTCGAAGTTTACAGAGCAATTAAGGCGGACATGAAAAAGAACGGAGATAGGGCCAATGTCATTATCTGATAGGTTGAATCAAATCATCAAAGAGAAGAATATCACCAAGCGTGAGTTTGCAAACCGTGTTGGTATATCCGAAAACTACCTTTATATCCTCACAAGCAACAGCCGCCCCGACACCAACAAGAACAAGACCATCTCCCCAATGCTCGCCAAACTCATCGGTATGGAGTTTAGTTATGATCCCGAATGGATCCTAACCGGAGAAAAGAAATAAAAGAAAAACTAAACCTCTGCATTTTTTGATGCAGAGGTTTAGTTTTAATAGATTTTCGTTATGAAAAAATCCTCGTTGGGAACGAAAGCCCCTTCCAACTTGTGGAAACCGTAAAGTTCTTTGCCGTATCGTTCTGCGATTTTTAAGCACAAACTCGTTGACAAATCAACAATTTTATGCTATACTCATTCGTGACAGCCAAGAGACAAACACCGATAAAGGAGCACTTATGCAGGACAGATTCAAAAATTTTACACTGCTCACGTCAAAAATAAACAGATGCATACGTAAGATAAAGACAGAGGAAATGTCCGGTTTTAATCTGAAAAGCGCGCACGTTTCGTGTATTTACTACCTTTATACTATGCATCATCTCACCGCAAAGGAGCTTTGCGATATATGTGAGGAGGACAAGGCGGCAATTTCACGCTCACTTGAATATCTCGAAAAAAACGGGTTTATTACCGTTTCAAACACAGAAAACAAAAAGTACAAGCGCACTATTACCCTTACGAAAAAGGGTGAGGAGGCAGGCAAACGGCTTTTTGAGCGGATCGAATTCGTTCTTGAGAGCGTCAGCGAGGGAATCAGCGACGAGGATCGCGCAGTTATGTACCGCACGCTCGCTCTGATAAGCGATCATCTGCAAAATATATGCGACAAGTACGAAAACTAACGTAAAGTTAAGGAGAACAGTTATGAGTGATTTCGTTATTTTTACCGATTCGGGCTGTGATATTGCCCCCGAAATACTTTCCTCGTGGGGAGTTTACCACAGAGACCTCAATTTCCGCTTTGAGGGAGACGAAAAGGAATATTCCAATGCTGATATGAACTCAAATGAGTTTTACGCGAAAATGCGCGAGGGTGGAGTAGCAAAGACCTCTGCGGTCAACGTAGAGACCTTCGCAAGCGCTTTTGAGGAGCTCCTCGCAGAAGGCAAGGATATTCTTTACATCGGCTTCTCCTCGGGACTCAGCACCACCTTTAATTCAGCTCGTATCGCGGCTCAACAGGTTGCTGAAAAATATCCCGAAAGAAAAATAATAACTATCGATACTCTCGCCGCTTCCGCAGGTCAGGGACTTATATTAAAGCTTGCACTCGACAAGAAAAACGCGGGCGCAACGATCGAGGAGGTTGCCGAATATACCGAGAATATAAAGCTTAAGATCTCGATATGGTTCACGGTTGACGATCTCGTTTACTTAAAGCGCGGCGGAAGAGTCAGTCCCACGGCGGCATTTTTCGGCAATATGCTCGGAATAAAGCCGATACTTCACATGGATAACGAAGGTCACCTAATTCCCCTTTCAAAGGTTCGCGGAAGAAAGACCTCCATTATGGCGCTTGCCGATAAATACGGCGAGCTTTCCACCGAGCTCGGCGGCGCAAACATCTTCATTTCGCACGGAGACTGCATTGCCGACGCAGAATACCTCGCAGAGCTTCTGAAGACGAGATACGGCGCCACGGTAGATCTTATTACGAACGTAGGAACCGTAATCGGCGCACATTCAGGTCCCGGAACGCTTGCATTCTTCTTCGTAGGAAAGCACAGATAAGCACATTATTTAAGGAGAATACGTTAGTTATGGCAAAAAAGGACAAAAAGACTGCCAAGGGCAGTTACCGTAACATAAAATACCTCGGCGGATTTCTGCTGTCAAAAATGGCTCGCGGCGGAGCAAATCAGCTTCACGCGAATGCCGACGAGGTAAACAAACTAAACGTCTTCCCCGTTCCTGACGGTGATACGGGCGACAATATGCGTATGACGATAGAAAGCGGCATCGCGGCTATCGAAAATATGAATTCGGACAATCTTGCAGAGGTAATGAAGACGCTTTCGCACGGAATGCTCCTCGGAGCACGCGGAAACTCGGGTGTAATACTCTCGCAGTTCTTCGCGGGCGTTGCAAAAGGTCTTGAAAATTCAAAAAAAGCGTCTGCAAAGACCTTTGGAAACGCTCTTGAGCTTGGCGTTGAAAAGGCGTACGCATCCGTAATGACGCCCACCGAGGGTACTATTCTCACCGTCGTTCGCGAAGCGGTAGAATACGCGGTAGCGAACATAAATGAAAACAGCACTATAAGATCACTGTTTGCAGACCTCGTCAAAGAGATGCACGCATCTCTTGACCGCACGCCCGAAATACTCCCCGTCCTCAAGGAAGCGGGAGTCGTTGACAGCGGCGGAGCGGGACTCCTTTACATAATGGAGGGCTTCAACAGAGTCCTTAACGGCGAAGAGGTAAGTGAGGTCAACGTCGGCGGCGCAAAGCCGTCAACTGCTACAAGCTTCACCTTTGACGCTGACAGCGTTATGACCTACGGCTACTGCACCGAGCTCCTTTTACAGCTCCAGAACGCAAAAACCGACGTTGATTCCTTTGATATTGAAGCGCTCAAGAGCTTTCTTTCATCGGTGGGAGACTCCGTCGTTGCGTTCAAGACCGAGAGCATTGTAAAGCTTCACGTCCACACGCTGACTCCCGAGAAGGTGCTTGAGCACTGCAGAAAATACGGCGAATTTCTCACCGTTAAAATAGAAAATATGTCCCTCCAGCATACGCAGACGCTTCAAAATGATGCTGATGAAGCGAAGGAAAACACCGTCAAAGCGGAAAAGCCCGACGTCCCGAAGAAAAAATACGCGATGGTTGCCGTTTGTAACGGTGACGGCGTCATACAGCTTTACTCGGATCTCGGCGTTGACGCGGTAATACGCGGCGGACAAACACACAATCCGTCAACGAGCGATTTTATCGAGGCGTTTGAGGGTATAAACGCAGAGCACATATTCGTATTTCCCAACAATTCCAACATATTTATGGCGGCACAGCAGGCGGCAGACCTCTACTCTGACGCCGAAATTCACGTTCTGCCCAGCAAGAGCGTCGGCATCGGATACGTTGCCGTGTCATCGGCAAATCTCTTTAACGAGGACGTAAATGCGGTCATAGAGGAAATGAACGCCGCAATGGCGCGAGTTACTGCAGGTTACATATCTCCCTCGATACGCGATGCGGATATGAACGGGGTCCACATTCACAGCGGCGACACTATCGGAATTATCGATAAAGAGATAGTAGTATCCGAGGAAAACAGAATGGATGCGGTAAAGAATCTCTCTTCCCTGCTTCTCGATCTTCCCGAAAAGTTTATGCTCACCGTCTTCTGCGGTGAGGATGCACTTGAGAGCGAGCAGAGCGAGCTTACCGAGTATCTTGCAAAAGAATATCCCGATGCCGAGGTCTATTTCATAGACGGCGGACAGGAGATATATCCCTATATCTTCGTAGCGGAATAAAAAGTAAAAAGCACGGCAATGCCGTGCTTTTTCGTTTATGCGCCTGACAAGAGTTACGAACCTAAATCGGCGCCTACGCTTCCCTTTTCCTTTCATTTCCCTTTGTGCCGATCTGCAAATCAAAGATTTGCCAGATTCAACCGTGAAAAGACAAAAAAATAGCAGATAGGCATTGCCTATCTGCTATTTTTATGCGGATGACAGGACTTACGAACCTAAATCGGCGCCTACGCTTCCCTTTTCCTTTCGTTTCCCTTTGCGCCGATAAGCAAATCGAAGATTTGCCAGATTCAAACGTGAAAAGACAAAAAAATAGCAGATAGGCATTGCCTATCTGCTATTTTTATGCGGATGACAGGACTTGAACCTGCACGCTGTAAAGCAATGGAACCTAAATCCATCGTGTATGCCAATTTCACCACATCCGCGAGCAAGGCGAGCGGGCGTGGTGAAATTTTTTTCACACACATCCGCAAGCTATTACTAGTGAATTATATCACAAGAAATTACCAATGTCAATAGAATATCGGTAAGTTGAGCGCGCCTTTCGGCGCGCTCAATTATTATCTTATTTATTGAAAGCAAGGAACGCTTTATATGCCATATAAAGGTCTGCCTTTGAGATCGCCTCGTAGGGTGCATGCATCGAAATAACTCCGACGCCGAGGTCAATTACCTCTATATTGTGGTTTGCGATATAGACCGCCACCGTTCCGCCGCCGCCCTGATCGACCTTACCAAGCTCTGCGCTCTGCCAGATAACGCCTTCCTTTGCGAAAAGATCGCGAATGAACGCTACCATCTCCGCAGAAGCATCCGACGTGCCGCTCTTTCCGCGTGCGCCCGTATATTTGGACATTACTACTCCGCAGTTGAGGAAAGCAGAGTTTTTCGTCTCATAAACGTCCGCAAAATTGGGATCGAAAATAGCGTTTACGTCTGCCGAGAGACATTTGGAGTTTGCTCTTACCTTTCTCTCGTTTGCGCCGAGAGCTGCCGAGATCTCGGCAATAAGATCGGTGAAGATGTCGCTCTTCATTCCGGTATTTCCGCCGCTTCCCGTCTCTTCCTTATCGGCAAGGATCGTCATAAGCGTGTGAACGGGCTTCTCGGTCTCAATAATTGCGCTGAGCGCGGGGTACGCGCAAACGCGGTCGTCGTGTCCGTACGCACCGATAATGCTTCTGTCAAAGCCGATATCCCTTGCCTTGAACGCAGGTACTGCACTGATCTCTGCACTGAGGAAGTCCTCCTCCTTGATTCCGTACTTTTCGGAAAGGAGCTTAAGAATTCCGAGCTTTATATCGCTCGAATCGTCACCGAGCGGTATCGATCCGACGAGAATATTGAGCTTTTCGCCGGGGATTATCTGAGACGCCGTCTTGGACATCTGGTCCGCACCGAGGTGAGGAAGAAGATCGTTGATATAGAATACGGGATCGCTGTCGTCCTCGCCTATGCAAACGTCAACGCTCTTGCCGTCTCCGGTAATGATAACGCCGTGGAGAGCAAGCGGGATAGCCGTCCACTGATATTTCTTGATACCGCCGTAGTAATGAGTCTTAAGGAAGCCCATATTTCCCTCGTCGTAGAGAGGATTCTGCTTGAGGTCAAGGCGGGGCGAGTCGATATGAGCCGCCGAGATTCTGATTCCGTTTTCGATATTTTCGCTTCCGATAGCAAAGAGGTAGAGCGCTCTGCCACGGTTATTATAATAATATTTTCCGCCGACCTCGATCTTATCTCCGAAATCGTAGGGCTTAAAGCCGGCTGCAGAAGCGATCTCAATAGATTTCTTTACCGCTTCTCTTTCGGTCTTTGCCGCGTCAAGATACTCGCAGTAGAGCTTTGCGTAGTCGTTGATCTTTACAAGATCCTCCTCGGTAGCGTTAGTATAAACGTTTTTGCGCTTATAGGTGAGCTCTCCTCTGAGCTCGTCAAGCATTTCCTTATTTACTGCTGCCATAATTTTTTCTCCTTTATTTAACATCGTATTTTATTCTGTGAAATAGAGCTCTTTATATTTTTCTTTTGCAAGCTCTATTTTTTCAAGGTAATTTTTCGTCTCTTTGTACGGAATCTCGGTTAGTTTTCCGTCCTTTGAGTAGTTTTCGTTATCGAGCCAGCCCCACACGGTGCCGATACCTGCGTTATACGCGGCATGCACGAGCTGCCAGTCGCCGAGCTGTCTGTAAAGATACGAAAGATAGTACGTACCCGCGCGGATATTAACCGCGGGATCGAAAAGATCGTCGTCGGTATGCTCTGTTTTCAGCGCCTTTTGAATATCTGCGAAGGTGGACGGCATTATTTGCATAAGTCCGCGCGCACCCGCCGACGATACGGCGTCCTTATCAAAGGAGCTCTCAACGTATATGACCGCACAGATGACATCTTTTGGTACAGAAAACTCCTCTGCGGCGGCATTTATCTCGCTCTCAAACTCAAGCGGATAAGTCAGCTTGTCCACGCTGTCCATAACCTCGGGCAGAAAATCTATTACTGCAAGCACCACGCTGAGCACGAGTGCAAGAGTCAAAAGAATTGAGGCAACGATCAAAGCGCTTTTAAGTTTTCTCACAGAAGTCCCTCCGAAGCAAGGATATTTTCTATCTGACTTGTAACGTCCGTTTCTCCGTTATTTATCAGGGTATAATCCGCTTTTTCGGTGAAAAAGCTGTCGTCCTTCTGATTTTGCATTCTTTTTTCGATATCGCTTTCAGAAATATTATCGCGTGCGGCTATTCGCTCGCGTCTTATATCTATATCGGCAACTACAGCTATAACGAAATCGCAGATCTTATCCATTCCCGCTTCGTAAAGAAGAGGTGCGTCTATAACTATCGCAGCTTTTCCCTTCTTCCTTGCCTGTGCTATCTTTTCCTCGCACTTTCTTATAACGTGCTTATGAACGACCGAGTTGAGTGTTTTCAGCTTTTCGGCATCCGAAAAAACTATTTTACGAAGACGAGTGCGGCAGACCGATCCGTACGGATTGAATATTCCCTCTCCGAAGGTCTCGCGAAGCTCCTTTTTGCATTCGTCGTCCTTTTTATAAAGAGCGTGCACGACCTTATCGGTATCGATAGACGTTATCGCGTATTTTGAAAAAATAGCGCTAACATATCCTTTACCGCTTCCGCTGGCACCGGTTAGCCCGATTATCTTCAATACATTACACGTCCTTTCTTTACACACTCTATCACTTTATTATAATATATACTTTTCATTTTTTCAATAGTTATCGCCGTTTTTTATAAAATTTTTAGTTAAGTATCATTACGCAGAACGTAAGAAATATCATACCTACGAGGTACAAAAAATATATTGCGACCAGCAGTGCAGAGAGCGGACAAAGCTTTATCAGAATTTTGAGCGCAGAAAAGGTGAAAAACGCACAAAGCACGCATATTCCAAAGGCAAGCAGAAACGCGTTCATACCGAAAAAAAGAGGCATCCACATATATCCGATAACTACAGAAAGAAATATAAACAAGACGGCTTTTGCCCTTTTGGTACAGCTATATCTGCACGAAGAAATAAAGGTCTCAAGCGCGATAGAGAGCATAATATGCACCGCTATCCATAATATAACGCAAAAGGCAAGATTCGGCGCAAGCCGAGGAAGAACGAGAAGATTATAGACGTGTACTCCGCCCGAGAAAAAGCAGCACAGCACTCCAACACCAACAAACGCGAGCGCAAAGATCAGTGCGCGCCGCAGATCCATAGTATAACAGTCCTTTTTGAAATTAAATCTTATCTCCATAAAAGCTCCAAAATTTAAGGTGCGGACGAAAAAACGACCGCTCATATAAAAATATGAGTCGGTCGTGATTTTTATTCGGTCGGATTATTCGGATCGTCTCCACTGCCGCCCTCAGGATCTTCCTCATCGGGCACGTCGTAGCAAACGCAGGGATCGTACGGCTTGTAAACGTACGCCGAATCGGTGATCTTCATCTTCGGTGAAAGATGACTTCTGTCCACCTTAAGAAGTACCTTTACGACCGTTGCTTCCTCCGGGCAGTTATCTCCTGCAACTTTACCACAGGTTGCACAGACCCTTGCAAAGACGTGAACGTCACACTCCTCTGTAGGGAGCGTCTCCTTGGTGTAATATCCGGTATTCACGCGGCTTCCGCGCGGATCGGCATTACATACATCGGTGATAAGCTTACCCGAATCCTTGCAGAATTTCGCGCTTATAAGGTAGTCTGTATCAAAGCTCTTGAGCTTTATTCCCTTGGAGGTAAACTTGGTCTTGTGGATCTCTGCCATAATGGCATCCCAGACGGTGATATGTCCGTGGGTCGATCCAAGGTTCTGGTTTTGATCGTAACCTATCCAGGAGCCCGCGACGTAGTAAGGAGAATATCCTATAAACCACTTATCGAAGTTGTTATCGGTAGTTCCCGTTTTACCCGCTACGCTGAGCTTCATTTTCTGGACGGTCTTGGTATAGCTGTACGCAGTACCGTAGTCAATAACAGATTCCATAAGCTTGACCATAGTCTGCGCGCTTTGCTCGCTGATCGCAATATGGCGCTCGGGCTCGTTATTTACTACTACGTTACCGTTGGCATCAAGGATCGAGATTACGGTATAAGAATCTGTGAAAACTCCTCCCGCCGGGAATATTCCGTATGCGGTCGTTATCTCTCTGAGCGTTACGCCGTAGGTCATACCTCCGATAGCAAGCGCGGAAAGATTCTTATCAGAACGTCTGCCGTTATCAACGAGCGTACTTATTCCGAGCTTATCCGAAAGGAAATTATATACCGTATTTACACCCAGCTGTGCAACCAGCTTTACGGGGAAGGTGTTCTTTGAATGTGCAAGCGCGTATTCAATGGTAACGAGTCCGCCGTAACGGTTATTGGAGTTTCTCGGCCATCCGCCGGTTCCGCTGGCTATATAGGGAGTATCGTCCATTACCGTACCGTAATTTATTATACCCTTATCAATTGCAAGAGCATACGATCCGATCGGCTTCATTGACGATCCGGGCGATCTCGTTGCCTGCGTTGCTCTGTTGAAGATACGGCTTCCCGTCTTTTCTCCGCGTCCGCCAACGAGTCCCTTTATTTGTCCCGTGTGAGGATCAATAATGATAAACGCCGCTTCGTGATTGAGAACCTCTGAGTTTCTGAAGTACGCACTAGGAGTCTGCTCGTAATACTTTTCAATGATCTCCTGTATTTCGGGATCGAGCGCGGTTATTATCTGGTATCCGCCTCTGAAGAACATACTCTGTGCTATATTCTTCGGCACCTCGTACTTTTTGGCAAGCAGTGAGATACTCTCGGAGATGACCGCGTCGGTGTACCACGAGGTGTACTTTGAATCCTTCTTCTCTTCCTCGGGTATATTCTGCTTCCAGCTGTAAAGATCAAGCTCTGCGTTATACGCTTCGTCGTACTCTGCTCTGGTTATAAGTCCCTGAGAGAGCATTTCCTTAAGAATGACTCTTCTGCGGTACTCATTATTTTCGGGATACAATTTCGGATCCCATTTGGACGGGTTCTGAACGATGGATGCAAGAGCGGCGCATTCAACGAGAGTAAGATCCTTGGCATCCTTGCCGAAATAGGTCTTTGCCGCCTCCTGAACGCCGTATGCGCCCTGCGAGAAATATACTATATTGCAGTACTGCTCGATAATTATCGTCTTATCTCCGCCAAGCTCCTTTTCAAGGTTCATGGCGCGGAAGATCTCCTGAATCTTTCGCTGGATCGAGTAGTCGTCGTCACCCGTCAGGTTTTTAACGAGCTGCTGTGTCAGCGTAGAGCCGCCTCGGTCCGAGCCGATAGGTACGAAGAAGGTTATCGCCGCACGCGACGTTGCTATCCAGTCAACGCCCTTATGGTCCCAGAAACGCTTATCCTCTATCGCGATAAACGCATCTCTGAAATCGGCGGGGATATCCTCGTATTCTACCCAGCTTGCGCCCGTTCCGCTGCTTATATCCTCATCCTTGTTTTCAACGAGATTTCCCTCGTCGTCATAATAATAAAGCTTGGTTGCGAGCTCGTTATTCTGGGTTATGAGCAGAATATCGTCCACACTCGTATCAACGTTGTTGGCAATATAGAGAAGAAATGCACATCCGACGATAGCGGCGGCAATAACTCCTATAAGTCCTACCGTTGCTATAACGTTAAATACGGTGAACACTGCCCTGACCGCGCCCTTAAGCATAATGGCGGGAATCTTGGACTCGGTTTCCTTATTCTTTTTTTTCGTTGTCTTTTCGTTTCTTTTTTTCACGTTACAACCTCTCATAAAAGAACTTTCGGTTGAAATACTTACTATCTATCTTTCCACAAAAAGCGGATTTTATCATAAATTACTCTTATAATGATACACCGATACTGTGAAAAAATATATTCATATAATTGTACAAAGAGTAAATTCTCTTCCGTTTACCTTAAAATGACGCTATCCCTTCCGCATATATCGCAAAGCAGCTTATAGGCGTTTGCGGTAACGTCTGTCCTTAGCGACGACATTTTATGATAAGTGGCAGACGAGTTATCGTAAAACACCACGTCCGTGCTTCCCTCGTCGAATATCGACACGGTGGCAAGCGCCCTCTTATAAATCTCGCTTCCGATCGACGGCACCTTTATATACACCGTCTTTGCGGCAGGTCGCGCCTCGGCTTCGGTCTTTTTGGGCTCATTCTTCGGTACTGAAGGCGCACTTTGGTACTTTTCGTTTGGAACGAGCGCTTCAACTCTTCTTGCGATTATTTCTGCGCTTCCGTCGTCCTTCATGGAAACCTCGCCAAACACCGATACCGCAAGGTCTGCGCTTATCAGAGGTGCGTATTTTTCAAACACCTTTGAGAAAAGAAGGACTTTTATCTGTGCACGGCGGTCCTCAAGCGTTATAATTGCCATCATATCGCCGCTTTTCGTGGCTTTCTTATTTGCCGCCGTGATAATTCCGACGACGCTTACGCTCTGCCTGTCCTTTATCTTTTCGTACTCGGTATCTGCCGCATCCTCCTCGCTTGCCGAAAGATTTATATCGGCAATTTCGGTGGGCGATATATCGGATATATTCTTTGAGTATCCGTCGAGCAAGCTTCCCGAGATATAAACGCCTATATATTCCCTTTCGAGCGACAGCTTCTTTTTAGAGTCGTATTCGGGTATATCGGGATATTCATAAGCAGCGGGAGCGCTCACGCTCTCGTCAAGACCTGCAAACAGATCAAGCTGTCCGTCAAGATTTCTTCTCTTTGCCGCGCCCGCGCTCTCGATTATAACGTCGAGTGCCTCGGTGAGCGAGCTTCTCGATCTTCCGAGCGAGTCAAACGCGCCTACGCTGATAAGTGCAAGCAGAGACTGTCTGTTAAGCTCTCTTGAGGTCATACGCTCAACGAGATCGTCAAACGACTTGAAAGCGCCCGCGCGTCTTTCGGTCGAAAGCGCGTTTGCAAGTGCTTCTCCGACGCCCTTGACGGCGGCAAGACCGAATCTTATCTTATTTCCCTTTACGGTAAAGCCCGCGTCACTCTCGTTGATATCGGGTGCAAGCACCGATATTCCCAGTTTTTTCGCATCCGCGATATATTCGGACATTTTCGGGGTATTACCCATAACCGATGTGAGCAGTGCCGCGTAATACTGTGAGGGATAATGTGCCTTCAGGTACGCTGTTCTGTACGAGGTTATCGAGTACGCCGCAGCGTGAGATTTATTGAAGGCGTACTTGGCAAAGCCCGCCATCTCGTCGAATATCTCGTTTGCCACGCTCTCCGGAACGAAATTATCAAGTGCGCCCTTTACGAAGGTCTCACGCTCTTTTTCCATCTCGTCCGTCTTTTTCTTGGACATAGCACGGCGCACCATATCGGCTTTTCCGTACGAATATGACGCTATCTTACGGCATATCTGCATTACCTGTTCCTGATAGATTATGCAGCCCGACGTATTTTCAAGTATCTCGCGCAGTGCCTCGGTCTTATAGGATACCTTTGAGGGATCTTTGCGGCACTCCAAAAAGCGCGGAATAGAGTCCATAGGGCCGGGGCGGTAAAGAGAAAGCGCCAGCATTATATCCTCTATATTTTTCGGCTTCATATTCATAAGAAGCCGCTTTATACCGGGGGACTCAAACTGGAACACGCCCTCCGTGTCCCCTTGAGCGAAAAGCTCGTAGGTGGCGCTATCGTCAAACGGCAGTGCCTCTACCGAGAAGCTTGGCTCGGTCTTTCGTATTTCCGCCTCTGCGTCCGCTATTATGGTAAGGTTTCTCAGCGCCAGAAAATCGAATTTGAGAAGTCCGAGATTTGCGACCGTATCCATATCGAACTGTGTGACTACGCTGTCCCCGTTTGTGGCAAGAGGCAGATAAGACGATACCGGATCCTCGGTTATGACCACTCCCGCCGCGTGTGTGGAGGCGTGTCTTGGCATTCCCTCGATCTTTGATGCGTAATCTATAAGCGTTCTCGTTTCAACGCTCGAGTTATACGCCTCTGAAAGCTCTTTACTTGACTTTAACGCCTGCGAAAGAGTCATTTTCGCATCGCGCGGTATCATTTTGGATATCTTATCGACCTCGTCGTACGGCATTCCGAGAACTCTTCCGACGTCGCGTACAGCCGCGCGTGCCGCAAGCGTTCCGAACGTGATTATCTGGGAAACGCGGTCCTCGCCGTAGCGTGAGATAACGTATTTTATTACCTCGTCGCGTCTGGTATCGCAAAAATCTATATCAAAGTCGGGCATACTGACTCTTTCGGGATTCAAAAATCTCTCGAAAAGAAGGTCGTATTTTATCGAATCAACGTCGGTGATACCGACGAGATACGCAACGAGACTTCCCGCTCCCGATCCACGTCCCGGGCCGGTCTGAACTCCGCTTTCCTTTGCGTGATTCACAAAGTCGCGTACGATGAGATAGTACTGTGAATATCCCATCTTTTCTATCATAAGAAGCTCGTAAAGTATGCGCGCCTTATAATCGTCTTCGGTATGTTTTTCGTCAAAAACTATTTTTCCCGCCGCTTTTTTCTTCTCATATCCCTCGTAGGTGAGCTTTTTGAGATAGTCGCGCGGCAAGGAGCCGTCCTCGGGCGTGTAGGTGGGAAGCTTCAGCTTTCCAAACTCAAAATCATAGTTACATTTTTCAGCGATCCTGACGGTATTTTCGATCGCCTCGGGAACGCCTGAGAAAAGCGACTGCATTTCCTGCGTGCTTTTAATATAAAATTCGTCGGTCTCAAATCCGAGCGGACTCGGATCGGAGAGCTTATTGCCCGTCTGCACGCAAACGAGGATCGACTGAACCTTTGCGTCCTCTTTTGAACAGTAGTGGGCGTCGTTGGTTGCAACGAGCTCTATTTTATTCTTCCTTGCTATTTTTATAAGCTCTTCATTTGCCTTTTTCTGCTCGGAAAGACCGTGATCCTGGATCTCGATATAGAAATCCTCTCCGAAGATCGCCTTCATTCTGAGGGCAAAATTTTCAGCCGCGTCAAGCTCGTCCGCTATTACGGCTCTTGCCATATAGCCCGAGAGACATCCCGAAAGACAGATCAGTCCCTCACTATGCTCGCGAAGAAGCTCGATATCTACCCTCGGCTTGACGTAAAAGCCGTCGGTAAAAGACGAGGAGACGATATACGAGAGGTTTTTGTATCCCGTCTCGTTCTTGACGAGCAGTACGAGATGAGTATTGAAATATCTTCCCGTATGCTTTTTCTCAAAGCGGCTCGAATCCGCGAGATAGACCTCGCAACCGATTATCGGCTTTATGCCTTCGTTTTTACACGCCTTATAAAAATCTACTACTCCGTACATTACACCGTGATCGGTTATTGCCACGGCGCTCTGACCGAGCTCTTTTGCTCGTTTCGGAATCTCTGCAATACGGCAAGCGCCGTCAAGCAGACTGTATTCGCTGTGAAGGTGAAGGTGTACGAAATCACTCATTACCGTATTGCTCCTTTCCGTTAAAATTATTTCTTGTCGAAATCAACTATTTTTGCAAGTCGGTGGCTAACGCCCGACTTGGTAATATTACCCTCGTGAAGCTGTGCAAGCTCGTCAAGCGATGCCTGCGGGTTTTCAAGACGCAAGCGCGCCGTTTCTTTGAGCTGATCGGGAAGAAAATCAAAGCGTCCCGATTCAATAAGATGCTTTATTGCGTGAGTTTGGGCAGTCGCCGCGCCCGTGGTCTTATAGAGATTTGCCGCGTCGCAGTTCATTCTTCTGTTGACGTTGTTCCGTATGTCACGAACGATCTTTGCGTTCATTATCGTGAGCGATGCCTGCGCCGCACCGATAAAGGTCATAAAGTCCTCTATGCTTTCGCTCTCCTTCATATAGAGGGAGGACACGCCCCTTCTTACCGTTCTTTTTGCGGGAAAGGAGTTTTGATTAAGATATTCCATAAGCGCAAAGCATTTTTTATCGTTAGACACCGAAAACTCAAGATGGTATCCTCTGTTTGGATCGGTCACGCTTCCGCACGAGAGGAAAAGTCCTCTCAAAAATGCGCCCGCGCACGATTCGCACGACAAGATCGCTTCGTTTATTATCTCGTGGCTCGAAAAACGCTCGTTTATCGCCTTTATTATATCAAGCCCCGGATAATCGAGCTTATAGCAGGTTTGCGTTTCCTTGGTCCTTGAAAGGCGCTCACTTTTAGTAAAGGTGACCTTCGTCCCGAACACCGATCGCATCATTGCACTGAACAGATTTACCGTTGCCTCGTTATCGGTGGTGAAATTAAGGGGCGCGAGAGTGAAGTCGTTGAGCGGAAAAAGCATACCGTAAAGTACCGCCGCCCTACAGCAGTGACTTTTAATATTTACCGTACTTACGGCAGTTTTTATTTCCGAAGAAAAGGACATTTCCTTTTTATCTCCTTTTTTTACTTATCAATATCGCGGTGACAAAGCACCGTTCTTACGTCTTTTATCTTGTTTTCAAAGCGTTTGCAAAGCTCGTACGCTATGGTGACAGACCTGTGATGTCCGCCCGTACAGCCCACCGCAACCGTGAGATGCGCCTTACCCTCGTCTATATAAAGAGGTATCATAAAGGACAACATATCGTCCAGCTTATC
Organism: Oscillospiraceae bacterium; assembly: GCA_015064385.1. Classification (GTDB taxonomy): domain Bacteria; phylum Bacillota; class Clostridia; order Oscillospirales; family CAG-272; genus SIG672. The sequence goes on from SVSI01000018.1 coordinate 14,704, forward strand.
TATAAACTCACACGCCTTCTCGTCCGCCAGCACGAAGTCGCGGATTTCCTTATCAAGTCCCGTAAGCGGTCTGAGCTCGGGAATATAGTGCGGATTTGCGAAGCATCTGACGTCAAAAACGAGATCTGCGTCCGATGGCGCGCCGTACTTGAAGCCAAAGGTCATAAAGGTGACTGTAAACTTGCTCGGCTTCTCGTTATCGAGAATATCGGACAAAATATCACGCATCTGACTTTTACGCAGATTGGTGGTATCTATTACGTCGTTTGCTGATTCTCTTATGACCGAAAGGACCGCGCGCTCTCTGACAAGCGCTTCCGCAAGCGGTATTCCGTCCGAGATGACGTACGGGTGGATATGTCTGCTTTCCTTGTATCTTTTTATAATGACCTCGTCCGCGGCATCCATAAAGATTATTCTGAAAACGCAGTCGTACTCTGCCTTGATCTCCTCGATCACCGAAAGGAGGGTAGAAAAATCCCCCTCAGAGCGTATATCGACTGTATAAACTATATCTTTATTTCCGAGCTCGGAATTTTTGCACAGTGCGGCAAAATGCTTCAGCATGGATACCGGCATATTATCAACCTTATAATATCCGAAATCCTCAAGTGCCTGCCCTGCGCTCGATTTTCCCGCGCCCGACATTCCGGTAAGTACTATTATTTGCATATCTTTTTACCCGTTTACTCGATTATCCTTATCTCGCACTCGATATTAACACCGCTGTTTTCATAAACGGCTTTTTTTATATCACAAACGAGTTTTTTTACGTCCTCGGCTGTTGCTCCGCCGCAATTTATAACGAATCCCGCGTGCTTTTCGGAGACCTGTGCGCCCCCTACCGAGTAGCCCTTCATTCCCGCCTCATCTATAAGCTTTGCGGTGAAATATCCCGGAGCACGCTTGAAAGTGCTTCCCGCACTCGGATATTCAAGCGGCTGCTTTTCGCGGCGGGCATTCATAAAGCCCTGCATCTTTGCAAGTATTTCGTCCTTATTACCCTCTTTTAGAGAAAACTCAGCGCCGAGAATAATATACGAGTTGCCCTGATAAACGCTTTCTCTGTATCCGAACGCGTTTTCCTCGCCGCAGAACTCACCGAAGCGATCATTTTCGCTATCGTACCAATATGTTTTGGTAACCACGTTTTTTATCTCTCCGTCGTAAGCGCCCGCGTTCATATAGACCGCTCCGCCCACGCTTCCCGGAATACCGTACGCAAATTCAAGTCCCGTAAGTCCCCTCTTTTGCGCCTGTGACGCAAGAGCGGTAAATGAATATCCGCAGTCGGCATAGACGGTATTTTTATCAAAGCGTACCTCTGCAAGTCCGGTAGTGAGGATTATCGCTCCTTCGTATCTCCCGTCGGGGAAAAGAACGTTACTTCCATTACCGATAACGCAGTATTTTATTCCGCATTCTCTTGCGGTCTTAACTGCCGCGGCGAGCGCCTCCTTGGTATTTACCTTAACGACAAAATCCGCTTTTCCGCCTATCTTAAAGGTAGAATATGGGGCAATATCGGCATTTTCATATAAGGAAAGCGTGCCTGTGCCCGATAGAGCGTACATTTTCTCTTCAAATCTTTGATTTGGAGTTAACATCGGTTTACCGCCTTTTAGTGATTAAGCTTATTTCTTGACAACGAATTTGTGGTGTACCTTTTTGCCCTTTTTGATAACGATATCCTTGCCATCGAAATCTTCGACGGAAAGCGAGGTAGTCATATCGGTGACCTTTTCGTCGCAAAGCGCGATACCGCCCTGCGAGATAAGAGTTCTCGCGTCTCTGCCCGAGGAAGCAAGCTTTGCCTTGAGCATCATACCTATAACACTTATCTTACCGTCGGTGAAATCGTCTGCAGAAAGCTCCGTGGTGGGCATATCTGCCGAAGCGTTTCCTGCGCCGAAGAGTGATCTTGCCGCACCGAGTGCCTTTTCGGCTTCCTCTTCACCGTGAACGAGCTTCGTGAGCTCGTAAGCAAGGATCTCCTTTGCACGGTTGAGCTGCGAGCCCTCCCAGCTTTCCATCTCGGCGATCTGCTCAAGAGGCAGGAAGGTGAGCATCTTGATACATTTTATGACGTCCGCATCGCCAACGTTTCTCCAGTACTGGAAGAAATCGTAGGGCGAGGTCTTCTCTGGATCGAGCCATACTGCGTTTCCTGCGGTCTTACCCATCTTATTTCCGTTGGAGTCGCAAAGAAGGGTGATGGTGAGCGCGTAAGCGTCTTTGCCGAGCTTACGTCTGATAAGCTCGGTTCCGCCGAGCATATTCGACCACTGGTCGTCTCCTCCGCACTGGAGGTTACAGCCGTATCTGTTGAAGAGCTCGTAGAAGTCGTAGCTCTGCATAAGCATATAGTTGAATTCAAGGAAGGAAAGCCCCTTCTCTAGACGCTGCTTATAGCATTCTGCCGAAAGCATCTTGTTTACACTGAAATGCGGTCCGATATCACGGAGGAATTCAACGTAGTTGAGTGCGAGAAGCCAGTCGCCGTTATTTACCATAAGCGCCTTGCCCTCGGAAAAGTCGATAAAACGGCTCATCTGCTTTTTGAAGCATTCGCAGTTGTGGTCAACTATCTCTTTAGTCATCATTCTTCTCATATCGGTTCTGCCCGAGGGGTCGCCTATCATACCGGTTCCGCCGCCAACGAGGGCTATCGGCTTATTGCCTGCGTCCTGAAGGCGCTTCATAAGGGTAAGCGCCATAAAGTGACCTGCGGTGAGAGAGTCTGCCGTGGGGTCAAATCCGATATAGAAGGTCGCTTTTCCGTTATTTATAAGGTCTGCTATCTCCTCTTCGTCAGTTACCTGCGCGACGAGTCCGCGCGCTTTGAGTTCTTCGTAAAGTGTCATTTTTCAGTACTCCTTTGTCTTACGCTGTTTATCAAAATTTTTCTGCAGTCTCGAGCATTTCGCTCGCAGATGCTTTTATTTTTTCACTTATGTTGACGCCTCCCATTATTCTTGAGAGCTCGTCTATTCTTCCCTGCCTATCGAGAAGTGTCAGAGAGGTCTGCGAACGTCCGTCCACCTCGTTTTTTATTATCTTGAAGTGGTTTTGAGCGCTTGACGCAACCTGCGCCGAGTGTGTGATGGAGAGTATCTGAAGCTCTTTTCCAAGCTCACGGAGCTTCATTCCTATCTTTTGGGACGTTTTTCCCGAAACACCGGTATCTATCTCGTCAAAAATGAGAGTTTCAATGCTATCCGCACTCGTGAGAACGCATTTTACCGCAAGAAGGATTCTTGCAGCTTCTCCGCCCGAGGCGATCTTTGCAAGCACTTTCGGTGGCTCGCCGGGGTTCGTTGATACCATAAAGGATATCTTATCGGTTCCGTCAGCAGTAAAGAGTGGCTCTCCGTTTTGAAAAACGGGATCGACCTCAACGCTGAATTTGACCTTTTCCATATCAAGAAAGTGTATTTCCTTGCCTATCTTTTCGGAAAGCTCTGACGCCGCATTTTTTCTCTTTTCGTGCAGCTCGTCGGCAAGCTGTTTGGCGCTTTCTTTATACTGTGCCGTGAGCTTTTCAAGCTCTTTTATACGGTCGTCCGACGCCACTATATCGTCAAGCTCTTTTTTCGACTTTTCAAGATATTCGAGTACCTGCTCAACCGTGCTTCCGTATTTACGCTTGAGCTTATGGATAACATCAAGGCGAGTCTCTATCTCGTCAAGCCGTCTTTCGGGATCGCTGTGCTCGCTCGGAAGAGCGGAAAGCACGTTCTCAGCGATATGCTCAAGCTCAAAGGATATCTCGTAAAGTCGCTCGGCGTATTCTGCCGATTCGGGCAGAAATTCGGACATATTTTCAAGCGTATCGTGTGCAATATCAATAAGCCGCGATGCCGACATACCCTTATCGTTTTTATAAAGGGCGCGGTAAACGGTACTTACCTGCTTTGATACCTGTCTGAAATTTTTAAGCACACGCTTTTCGCTATCAAGCTCTTCCTCCTCACCGGGCTTCAAGCTCGCCGATTCAATATCGTTTATCTGATAGGTGAGAAGCTCTATTCTTCTCTCCTTCTCGCGCTCGTCGCAGAAAAGGCGCTCCATTTCGGCTTTCGCCGCCGTCATTTTCCTATATTCTTCGCGATATTTCTCGCGCAGTCCCGACAGTCCCGCGTACGAATCAAGCATATAAACGTACGTCTTTTCGTCGAAAATATCTCCGCTGTCGTGTTGACCGTGAATATTTACCAGCAGTGCGCCTACCTCACGAAGCTGAGTCAGCGGATAGGTGGCTCCGTTTATTTTGGACTTTGATCTTCCCTCGGAGGTAAGTGTTCTTTGAAGAAAGATACATCCCTCCTCGTCGGGATTTACACCCAGCTCTGCAAGCTTTTTCGTACACTCCTCGTTTATATCGCAGAACACAGCCGAAACGGTAGCGCTATCCTCTCCCGTTCGCACGAGCTCGCGCTCTGCCTTTGCTCCGAGAAGCAGACCGAGTGAATCTATAAGTATTGATTTTCCCGCGCCCGTTTCTCCCGTCAGCGCAGAAAAGCCCTTTTCAAAGTCAACGTCCAGCCGCTTTATGACCGCAACGTTTTCTATATGAATGGACGAAAGCATAATCTGCCTCCCTTCTTAACTCTTAAAGTTTATCAGTCTCGGCTCTCAAGCACCGCGTTTATCTTATCGGCAAGCTTTTGCGCCGAGGTCACGTCGGCGGTGGCTACGAAAATAGTATCGTCTCCCGCTATACTGCCGAGAATATCGTTATGCCACGTAAGGTCTATCGCCGCCGCGGAAGGATCTGCCATACCCGCGTACGTACGCACGATCACGAGATTTCCCGCGCAAACGACGGACGTTGCCGCCTCGCGCAGAATATTTGCGTATTTCGTGCCGTTTCGCTCGGATGCCGCACCCTTTACGGCGTACTTGTATCCGTGTCCCTTGACCGACGTTTTTACGATGTTCAGCTCCTTGATATCTCTTGAAACGGTCGCCTGCGTGACGTTGAAGCCCGCCTCGCGGAGCTTATCGAGCAGAACCTCCTGCGTTTCAATATCGTGGCTGTTTATCAGCTCTATTATTTTAGACTGTCTTTCGTTTTTCATAATTACTGTTTTCTCCGTTTATCAGATATCGGACATTTTGCGATAAAGTATGCTGCAGAAGCTATGCTCTCCCGCTCTTACGAGCTTGGTCCGGTACTTTGATTTTTTCACGATGACCGTGTCACCGTCTGAAAGATCGCACGTCTCCTCGCCGTCAAGCGAGAGCTTTGCGTGGTCGGGATCTGCCTTGCATTTTATTTCAAACGTCGAATCTCCCGAGAAAACTATCGGGCGGCATCTGAGCGAGTGCGCGCATATCGGCGTTATCGAGATACAGTCAAGCCCCGTATCCATAACCGGACCGCCCGCCGACATCGAATACGCGCTCGAGCCGGTAGCACTCGATGCAATAAGTCCGTCTCCGCGGTACTTATATACGGCGTTGCCGTTACAGAACAGCTCTACCTCCACGACTCCGAGTCCGCTTGCGCGAACTACTGCGGCATCGTTGAGAGCGAGCTCGCCGTCAAGCACCTTTTGACCGTCTCTTACAACGCTGACCTCAAGCATGGTGCGACTTTCGGTCTCAAGCTCTCCCGAGAGTATTTCGGATATGTGCGGAATATCCTCGGTCTCAAGCTCTGCTATATATCCGAGACGTCCGAGATTTATACCCATTATCGGCGTTGACGCTCTTGCCGCGTTTGCAGCAGCGCGAAGAATCGTTCCGTCTCCTCCGAGCACGAGTATAAGATCGCAGGAATAAAATTCCTTATCGTCCGCTACGCTGACAAAGCCCTCTTTTGCAAGAAAGTCAAACTCCTTTTGAACGAGTACGAGATATTTTCCCTCAAGATGTGAAAGGAGCTTTTTGGTGTATATAAGCTCTGCGTCCTTTTGGGCGTTGGGCAGTACGGCTATCTTTTCAAAACAGTATTTCATTGTAAGATGCCCTCTTTTCTACGTTTATTTCAAAACAGTTTATCGGGTGCGCTGAGGATACATCCGACGAGTGAGTCGGTATCCTTTTTTTCAAACAGCGCGAGATATTCGGTATTTCCGTCTCCGCCCTGTATGGGAGATACGGTAAGAGACGTGCAGCAGAGCCCATGCTCGCGTGCCGATGCCAGCAGAGAGTCTATGACGCGTCTGTGTATCTTTTTGTCGCGGACGATACCGCTTTTGGTGAGATACTCCCGTCCCGCCTCAAACTGCGGCTTTATGAGTCCTATGAAAAGTCCGTTATCCTTAAGTATTTCCGAAACGGGTGCGTAGATATATTTTTGCGATATGAACGAAAGATCGCACACCGCGATATCTACTTTTTCGCCGAGAACCTCGGCGCTCAGATTTCGTGCGTTGAAATTTTCCATAACGACAACTCTGCCGTCATTTCTGAGACATTCGTGAAGCTGATCGGTGCCGCTGTCAATTGCAAAGACCTTTTTTGCACCGCCGCGGAGCAGACAGTCTGTAAAGCCGCCCGTGGATGAGCCGATATCAACTGCCGTCAGTCCATTGACGCTTAATGAAAAGGTCTTGAGCGCGTGCTCGAGCTTGACTCCGCCACGGCTGACGTAAACGTACGGTCTCCCCTTGACCTCGACCTTTTTTACCTCGGGATCAAAGTCGTACGACGCCTTGGTGACCGCCTTGCCGTCTATGTAAACGAGCCCCGCCTCAAGCGTCTCCTTTGCCTTCTGACGGCTTTGGGCAAAGCCGTTTTCAAAGAGATATTTATCTATTCTCATATCAACTGTTTCTGAGCAGCAGTTCTTTGGCAAGAGCGCAGAGAGTTTCCGAGCCGTCGAATCTCGACACGGCTACGCACGCCTCTGCCGTGTATTTCGCCGCAAGATCGAGCGCCTCGTCGTACGGCATAGCGCTTGCGAAGGTCATCATATTCTTTTTCGCATCTACTCCGACTCTCTTTCCGAGCGTCTTGGGATCTCCGCTGACGTCGAGCAGATCGTCTATTATCTGAAAAGCAAGTCCTACCTTATCGGCATACTCACACGCCGATACATAAAGCTCGCTTTCCTCGTTTGCTCCTGCCGATATACAGCCGAGCAGACAAGCGGCGCGTATCATTCTTCCCGTCTTCAGTCCCTGAAGCTTTTTGAGCTTATCAAGAGTTGCGGCATTTCCCGAAACGTCCATCTGCTGTCCGCCGATCATACCGTACATTCCCGAAGCGCTTGAGAGCGCCTTTATTGCCGCGAGCTTTTCTTTATCGGATACTCCCGAAAGAGTGCTTATGATCTCGTAAGGATATATCATAAGAGCATCACCCGCAAGAAGGGCGGTCTCCTCGGGATAAGCAATATGGCAGGACGGCTTTCCCCTTCTCATATCGTCATCGTCCATACAGGGCAGATCGTCGTGAATGAGGGATGCAGCGTGTACCATTTCAATGCACGCCGCATAAGTCAGCGCGCTGTCCGGATTTCCCTTGCCGAGAGAAGAAAACTCGGTGGTAAGGAACGCTCTTATTCTTTTTCCGCCTCCGAGACAGGAATATCTTGCCGCATCGATAAGCGGTGAAAAATCATCGTCCTGCCTTGAAAGCAGCAGGTCGAGACGCTCCTCTACGAGCGCGCCTCTTTCGGCAAGCAGTGTTTTCAGTTCACTTTTCATACTTTAATTACCCGAAAAATCGGTCTCCGTAAGTTTATCCCCGTCACTGACGAGCATTTTTATCTGTTTTTCCGCGCTCTCGAGCAGCTTTGCACATTCTGCGGCAAGAAGCGTTCCTCTTTTATAGGTCTCGAGTGCTTCCTCAAGAGATATTTCTCCCGCTTCGAGCTTATTTACAAGTCCCTCGAGCTCGGTAAGCATTTCTTCAAAACTCTTATTTTCCATAACTTTCCTTCCGTACTGCGTGCACCGTTGCATCTACTGCTCCGTCCTGCACGCGAAGCGTTATATTGTCGCCCGCGCTTACGTCGGACACCCGTTTTACTATTTCTCCCCTGCCGTCAAAGGTGAGTGAATATCCTCTTGAGAGCACCGCAAGCGGGCTGAGCGCATCAAGGCGGGATATTTTTTCCTTAAAGCTTGCTTTTTTATCCGAAACGATCCTTGAATATGCGGTCTCAAGTATATCGCCGAGATGAGAAAGACGCATATTTTTATCGTCCAAAAGCATCTGCGGATCTCTCATTATCCTTCGTGACGTAAGAGCTTCAAGCTCTTTTTTAGATCTTGAGAGCTTATTTGACAGTCCCGTTTTCAGCCGAGACGAAAGTGCTGAAATTCGTGACGAAAGCTCAAAAGCGTCGGGTACGGCAAGCTCTGCCGCCGCAGACGGTGTCGGTGCCCTCAGGTCCGCAACGAAATCACATATCGTAAAATCGCTTTCGTGACCTACTGCCGAAATAACCGGTATCTCGGAAGCGCTGACCGCTCTTGCAAGCTTTTCATCGTTAAACGCCCAGAGATCCTCGAGCGAGCCGCCTCCGCGTCCGATTATTATAACGTCAACGCTTTTTTCGCGGTTGAAATATTCAAGTGCCTCGCACAGCTCCTTCGGAGCGTTGTCTCCCTGAACGAGCGTCGGGTAAAGTATCATTTTTGCGACAGGAAAGCGTCTTGACAGAATATTTATTATGTCCCGCACGGCCGCGCCCGCGCTTGAGGTTATAACTCCTACCGTTTTCGGTATCTTCGGGATCGGCGTCTTCCTCTCGGGAGAAAAGAGTCCCTCCGCCTCGAGCTTCTTTTTAAGCTGCTCGTATGCCATGGCGAGCGCTCCGACTCCCTCGGGCTCAAGCATATCGATATAAAGCTGATACTGACCGCTTGGCTCGTAAACGCTTATGCGTCCGTGTGCCACGACCTTCATTGAGTTTTCGGGTCTGAATTTTATCCTTTGCACAGACGATTTGAAGATCACTCCCTTAAGTACTGCGCCATCGTCCTTTAAGGTCAGATAGATATGACCTCCGCGCTCAACGAGGTTCGATATTTCTCCCCTCACCGAAATACTCTGAACGAGAACGTCCGAGGAGAACATCGCTTTTATATACTGGGTTATCTGTGATACCGTTAGTATCGGACATTCTCTTTCGCTAATCATACCTTTTTCGTTTCTTTCTCTAAATTCCGAGCGCCTTTTTACGCGTAAGATACGCTATTCCCACCGCGTTATCCCGCGAATACTCGGGAAGCGTGAAGATCGCGTTATATCTCGCCGTAAGGGCGTCCTTTATATATTTGTTTGCAGTTACTCCGCCCGCAAATACCACGGGAAGATCTCCGTACTTTTCAAGCGCCCTTTCGCACATCTTATCAAGAGTATCGAGCACGCTCGCAAGAGTGAACGCCGCGATATATTCCCGACTCTCTCCTTTTTTGAGCATATCCGCCGCCTTGTTTTCAAGTCCCGACAAATTACAAAAGGTGTCCTTTACGCAAGAGTACGGCTTTACACTGTCAAGAGGAAGCGATATTTCCTCAAGCTCTTTTCCGCACGGGAATTTAAGACCGAGCATAACTCCCACTCTGTCTATTGCCTGTCCCGCGTTGAGATCGAGCGTTGTGCCTATCTGCTCAATATTAAGACGGTCGCAAAGAAGCAGATCGGTAGTACCTCCCGAGACGTGGAAGGCAAGAAATCTTTCGTTTAGCAGCTCTTCTCTGCCCGCGGTACAGACTGCGGCGGCAATATGCCCCGCCTGATGTGAAAACTCGAAATAGCTTGCACCCGAAGCGACCGCCGCCGCTTTTGCGGCAGAAACGCCCGAGAGAAAGCAAGGCATATAAGATCCTTTGGCGTCTCGCGGTGCATAGGATACTCCGACCGCGCTCGGTTGCTCTATATCTCCGAGAGCGTCAAGGACGCCCGGCAGATTTTTTATGTGAGTGAACACAGCGTCCGACTGTCTTATTCCTCGCTCACCGTCTCCTACCGTGACCGGTAGGCGTGAGTCGGCAATTATCTTGCCGTCCGAGGAAACGAGCGCTACGGACGTGGTGTAGTTACTCGTATCTATACCGAGATAAAGCATCTTACTTATTCTCCGGCTTGTTTTTGAGGTCTTTTTTGTCCGCGATCGCGTTAAGTATCCCGTTTATAAACGAGCTTGCCTGATCGTGATCGTATTTCTTTGCGAGCTCGACTGCCTCGTTTATCGCTATTCTGACGGGCAGATCGGTATAAAGCATCTCGTAGCAGGCAAGGCGCATTATCGCGTGCGATATGCGTGAAAGACGACCGATCTTCCAACCGATAGAATTTTCGCTGATAAGCGCGTCTATCTCCTCAACCTTTGAAAACGTACCCAAAAATCCGCTTTCAACGTACTGATCGTCGATATGGCGCTCATCCATCTCTCGCTTAAGAGTTTCCTCTACCGTTTCTTCGGTGTGGAAGGATCTTTCATATATGAGTGTTAACAGTGTCTCACGTGCTTCTCTTCTTGTCATAACCGTCCTCTGAAATCAAAAACTTAATTTATTGCATAAAAACTGCATATTCTGTTATATTATACACCTCTTTCTTCAATATGTCAATAAATATCGCAAAATTTTAGATTATTGTATAAATTATATATTATTAAAGACAAAAAATCCCGAGGCAGAAGCTCTGCATCGGGATTTCGGGGCTTATTTTTTTAACAATGTGTAATTTTTATCTTTTCCCACTTGAAAAGTTGAAAAAATGTGCTATAATAATATGAGTATAAGTACGGCTCGGCTGACCGGGAAAGGAAAAGCAACGATGAACAAGTATCTTAGGATGATAAAAAAGATATTACTCGGCACCTGTGCCGTTTTTACGGTCCTCTATTTTCTGTTCACTTTAATGTCGGGTGCTGTCGGAAATCTGCACCCCACTCTCCCGCTCAGAAACTCTGCCGTGCTTCTTCTGTTTGCTCTTGAGCTTTGTCTGTGCGATCTCATATTTGAGATCACAAAGATCAAGTTTTTTGTAAAGGTGCTCTGTCACTTCGCGGCAACTCTCGTTTCGGCAATGATCTCTCTCGGCGTCGCGGGATACTCTCTCGGACCCAGAACGCTTATTTTGGTATTCGTGTTCCTTTTCGTTTACGCGATCGTTTCCCCTATATACATTCTCGTTGGAAAGAAGCACAAAAAGGGCGTCAAAACGGAAAAGCCGAGCGATTACGTAAGTATTTTCAAGAAGGATTAGGACGAGCCACGAGCGATTTGATCTTTATACCCTGCGCGGTAAAGTTCTTCTCGTACTCTGTCATAATATTATCCTTTGCCCACTCTTCGGAGTGAAGGTCGTAGGTAACGTTTTCAAGAGTCCAGCCGCAGGTTGTAAACTCCTCGAGCGAGAACTCAAAAAGACCGTCGTTGTCGGTTTTCATAACTATTCTGCCATCGGGTGAGAGAACGTTTTTATAGACGTTTAGAAACGCACGGTAAGTAAGGCGGCGCTTGGTGTGTCCCTTCTTCGGCCACGGATCGGAGAAATTGAGGTATATCTCCTTTACGTCTCCCTTTTTGAAATATTCTCCGAGCATAAGTGCGTTTGTATTGATAAAACGCACGTTACCGAGCTCTGCCGCCTTGGAGTTTTCAAGAGCGGTAATGATCGCAGAGGTCTGAAGCTCGGCGGCAATAAAGGTCCTGTCGGGATATCTTTTCGCGGTATCTCTGATAAATCCGCCCTTACCGCAACCTATCTCGAGATAAACGGGAAATTTATCTCGGTAGCTTTCCATCTCCTCGGGACTGCTTATAATAAGATCGGCGCACGCCTCAAGGCGCGCCTCGCTGTTCTTCTTTTTTCTCATTCTCATAACTGAAAATTCCTTTCGGATAAACATTACACCTAACAGTATATCATTTTAAGTAAAATATTCAAGAGTATTTTTCAAATATTTTGTCAAACGACAAACTTTTACGTATTTTAAGCAAGGAGGCCGCAATGACCAAACAGCAATTTTTGGAGGCGTTTGAAAGCGCGCTCGGCGCAGAAAACGTATCTGCCGATTTTACACGCGAGCAAAGCGCTCTCGTTTCGGAAAAGATCCTTTCTCTTTCGGACGAAGCATTTGCTAAATACGCAAACGAAGAAAACGTAAATATGCTCGCTCGCTCCGCTATGGAGGAGTATCTTTCGAGAACGAAGATACCTACCGACACTGCTGCACAGGAAAGTGAACAGGAGAGTCAGGATGCTCCGACCATCACGCTCGACGCTGCGATATCGCAGGAAGAAGGCGACGCGGACGCGATCCCCGACGAAGCTCCCGCCGATAAGAGCGACGATATCGTAACTGTTGATACGACTCCCGTTGCAGTTCACAAGAAAAAAACGGACAGCGATATCGACACCTTCTGGAAAGCACTTCTTAAGAAGGTCGAGGACAAAACGCCCTCTCTTCTTTTCACGATACTTGCCGTACTTTCCTTCCCGCTGATACTTTTTGCGGCGTTCGTAGTGATCGGTGCGCTCTGCTCGATCTATTTCGCACTTGCCGCACTCGTGGTTGCGATCGTCGGTGCTATTATAATGATAGTTTGCGGCGGCGGACTTATCTCGATAGTATCCCTTCTGTACGGCGCAACGCAGGTAATGCAGGCACCGAGATACGTTGGTATCCACGAGATCGGATTTGCCCTTATAGTTATAGGCGCAACCCTTCTTTCCTCCGTTCTCCTTTACAATATAGCTATTCGCCTTATTCCCTGGGTTCTCTCGAAGGCCTCGGTTGTCTTTAAGGTGATCATAGTTCAGCTCAGAAAGCTCGCCGAAAAAGCAAAGAAAGGATGTGATCTGCTGTGAAATCATCGTCCATTATCAGTATCTTTATAGCACTCGTGCTTATCGTCAGCGGATACGTTCTCTGTGCAAAGGCAAGAAACTCGGCTCCGAGCGATGCCGCGATCGACGGTAACACCCTCGTCAACGAGGACGGAATGGTCGTTACCGAGATCTCCCTCGAAGGCCAGACCTTCTCGGCTGTCAACGTATATGCAGAGGGCTGCAAGGTCGAGATCCACGGAAACGCCGAAAAATCCTCGATAACTCTCATTAACTTCAACGAAAACACTTATATCGCGGCAGCAAGCGAAAAGGTACTTACCGTTTCCAACAAGGTATCCCTTCTCGACTATCTTAACTTCAACGGAACCGGAGTAAAGTTCAGCGGAGTTTGGAAAACTCTCCGTTCCTTCCTTAACTACGATACCTCGAAGGGTGAGCAGGAGATACACGTTTATCTCGCCGGTGACGCAGATATTTCCAAGATCAATCTTTCCTGCACCCAAAACGCAAATATGCGCGTTACCGATATTAACAAGGACTGTGACATAGCAGTAAGCACAAGTGACAGCTCACTTGAGATGAGCACCATCGTTGCAAACTCGCTGACTCTCGCGGGAAGCGGCGGAGAGATCACTCTCGGAGACGCTACGCTCACGAGCTTTGAATATCTCTCAAGCGCGGCTAAATTTACCGCCAGCGGCGTCGTTGCCGAAAATCTTACGGTAGATACCGACTCGTCTGACGTGTCACTTCACAACTCCGATTTCAGAAACGTAAGCGTTGATCTCGCAGAGGGATCGCTCATACTCTCCACCAAATACGACCGTAGCAACTATTTCCGCAAAATAGAGATAACCGAGGGCGAGATTATTCAAAACGGCGAGCCCATCGGGCAAAAGGATGTGTCTGCAGAAGAGCTTGCCGACAAGCTTCCCGGAAATATGTCGATAAAAGTTAAGGTTGGCGGCGTTGACATCACGTTCGGAAGCGAGATTCTCGAGCCCCTTGAGGATCCAAATGCACCCGAGACGCCCGAGACTCCCGAAAACAAAAAATAATTTTTTAACGGCAGACTTCGGTCTGCCGTTTTTTAATGAAAAACTTTCCTTGATCTATTTTGCATAATTCACTCCGCACAGCACAAAATAATCTTGCGCGAGGATATATTTCAAATTTTACACCGCGCATATTAAAAGGAAGGTCTGAAAAAATGATTATAGACAGAATAGCCCTTTTCCTCTCGATAATCGGAGGACTCAACTGGGGCAGTATCGGTTTTTTCGGCTATGATTTTGTGGCTTGGATATTTGGCGGTCAGGACGCTGTCGGAAGCAGAATAATCTACTCTCTCGTAGGCGTTGCCGCAATATGGTGCATTTCTCTTCTCTTTCGTGAAAGAACCCCTATTCTCGAAAGCGCAGAGGACTAAAGCATAAGCAAAATTCGGGCTTATTCGGCCGAAAAGTGAACTCAAAGCAAGGGTGGGCAGATGCCCTCCCTTGTTTTTCTTTCTTTGAAAATAATTGCAAAAAGCCGTTGACATAATCGAAGAAATAGTGTAAAATACATATAAGAACTTTTAAGAAAGGATTTTACTGATATGAGCGAAGAAATAAAGAACAATGAAAATCTCGAAGAAGAATTCGGTATTCTTACCCTTACCGACGAGGAGGACGGAACCGAGTCCAAATTCGAGCTCATCGAGACCTATCAGGCAGACGACGGATCGATCTACTACGCACTTGCTCCCGTAAACGAAGACGGCTCCGAAGCAGAAGAGTACGTTATTCTCAAGGTTGAAGAAGAGGAAAACGGAGACGTTTCCCTTTGCACCATCGAAGATGACGACGAATACGAGCGCATTGCGGACGTTTTCGACGATCTTCTTTTCTCCGAGATAGATTACGACGCCGAGTAAAATATCGGCAAATGCGGGATAAATTTCCGCTTTTAACTCGATCTTTTTTGAGCATAATAATAACGGAAAGAAAAAAACGGAAGATGCCGGGCTGATAAAGGTATTTTCCGGCATCTTTCCGAATAATCTGTTATCGGGCATCCTGCTTTGCTCGTGGAAATGTCAGGTAAATAAACCTACAAAATGATTTTGGAGTCCGGATAAACTTCCGCGCCGGAGTGCAGACCTCCCCTTTTAAGCCCTGCCTTAGTCACGGTTTTCAAGGGACGTTGGGAGCACCGTAAAGCATCGGAGAGGACACCACCCTGACGAGAGCAGGGTTATATTTCTTGACCCACGGCAAAAGCGGGGCCCGATTAAAAACAAGAAACTCACTACTTTTTACGGTAGTGAGTTTTTGTTTTATATAAGATCAAAGAAAATGTTATTAAACAGCTCCTTCATCGGTAACAAGCGTCTCAACGCTGACGTCCTTATAGTACGTCTTTATTATATCGACGTACGCATTCTCATACGAATATCCTTTATTTACAAGGTCGTTTACGCCGTTGAGACTCATTCCGAGTCCGCTTCCCTGTCCGCGTCCGACAAAGACAAAATTGCCGTAAGCACCGCTGAGTGTAAGCTTTGTTTCGGAGCTTACAGTCTCCTTCGTATCGGAATTATAGTGCAGGGTGATCTCGCTTACCTCGTCTCCCGCAATACCGACCGAGAACGCTGCGCTTTTTACAAATCCGGTGAGAATATTTCGTATTACCTCGCTTCCCTTTACGGTAAGCTTGTTATCGAAAATATCAACGAACTCGATCTCGGTGACGTAAACGCCGCTTTCCGAACGCTTTACTGTATTTATCTCCTTGACGTTACCGCGAAGAGGACAGTCTGATATCCTGTTTGAGAGCAGATCGTACAGCTCGCTGGGATTTATCTCGGCAGTCCATCTGCCGCCCGAGCGGTCTTCAAAATCCTCCCACGCGGAAAGTACCTCTACAAGATATTTTCCTTTTTCGGACATACCCTCGCCGTAGGCGTCAGCAAGAGAGATGGTCGCTCCGCCGTACGTTGATCCGTAAAGCGCGTTTATGAGCTTACCATCGCTTTTTATGACTGTATTTTTGGTCGCATCTACCGCGTTTATTGCATTATCGTCCACGCTTCCGCAGCCGTGATAGACACCGCAGTGTGCCGTAGAGCAAAGATCAAAATTTTCATTTTTATGAGGCGAATCGGCATCAAGAGATCCGTAAGCGTTCGTTCTTATGACCGTTGCTACCGCCTTTAGCGCCTCGGCATTCCAAGACGTATCGACTTCGGTAGAAAGTCGGGACGCAACGTACTGCTCCATATAAAGGGTGTTTATTATTTGGAATTCTCCGCCCTTGTTTTCAAAGCGTAGTCTGCCGAAATAAGTACCTCCCGTAAGCGAGGTGAAATTTTCGTTTGCGACCGGTGTCAGATAGAGAGAATCTATACCCGAAAAATGGCAAAGAAGCGTTCCCGTTTTGTGATCTATAACCGAATAAACGTTTTTATCGGGCTCGATTATGCTTGCCTCGCAGTTATAGGATACCTTGAACGCATCAAGAAAGTTTTCGGCAAGCTCGGCGCTGGCGAAGCCGCCGAGACAGATAAAATACTGTCCGTCTATATAGGCGGGAGCGGCGTAGCTGTCAAGACGCTTTACGGTATCCGAGATCCTTTCTATATACGCTCTGATATTATCCGCATTAAAGGTACCGGTGGTCTCACCCGTAGGTCTGAAAAGGATTATATTATCGTTTTTGGAGTTCGCTCCTACCTTTGTTGAGTAAGAAGACAGCATTACGCGATATCCGCCAACGCTGACTCCGGCGCCTTCCTCGGCGCGTGTGAAAGAATACTCCGTTTTTGAAAGATTTTCTCCGTTTGCTATCGATACGCTTTTGACACCGTCCGCATCGTCAAAGGAAAGAAAGCTTTCGCCGCAAGGAATTTCTATGCGAAATCCCTTGCTTGCATCTGCGGTAAAGCTTTCGGCAAGTTCGCTGCCGTAGTACAGACCAACGTCTATCTCATCGCCCACTTTAAGGTCTGTTGCCATATTGGCGTACGACTGCACGGCCACTACGATGATAGAAAATATCATCATAAATCCGAGAAAACCCGCGATAATTCGCACGATCAGAGTCTTCAGCTCGGGGCCATTTGAGTGTCCGTTTGATTTTGACATCAATCATCCCTCCTTAAAAAATTTCGTCTGTGTGTCAAATAAGCTGTATTTGCTGTTTTTCCGCATCGTATTCGTCTATTGCGATTCCGATTGCGGGTATTTTTATCTTTTTGAGCGATTTTGCGCTCTTGAATTTATCGGCAAAATCGGTCATAACGCTCGTTAGCTTCTGACCGCCCTTGAGGGTAAAGAGAGTTACACCCTGCGACGTTCTGGACGCCTTTACGGGAACGAGATTACTGCTTATAACTATTCCCCTCTTTGCATTGGAGATCATAAGTATCTCGGTGGGCGCGCTCTCGTAAATTACCGAAACTATGGGAGAAACGTCAGAGAACGCTCCAACGAGCTTCTTTCTGTTGGTCTTCGTCTCGTATGCGAGAACGGGGATCTTCACGCCCTTTCCGTTTTCAAAGAAGAACATAAAATTGCCCTTCGAATAGTCGTTTCCGCTTATCGCCTTCATATAGACGACCTTTTCGTCCTTATCCATACCGAGCTTTGCTGCGGCAAAATCACCGAGCGCGGACGCTTTCGTATAGTCAAAAGCGGAGGCGTTAGTCTTATAGCACTGCGCCTTATCGGTAAAGAATATGATATCGTCGCTGTTGGTAGCATCCTCCTCTACGCTGAGCGAGTCGCCATCCTTGAAGGACTGCTCGTCATTTCCGCGAAGAGACTGCATGGATATCTTCTTGAAATATCCCTCTTTCGAGAGAACGAGGTGAACGGGGGTGGTATCGACAACTATCTCCTCGGGCTCGTTTATTATATCCTCGGCGTAAATAAGATCAGTACGTCTTTCCTTACCGTATTTCGCCTTTATTTCTTTGAGCTGCTTTGCGATATAGTTCTTGAGCTTTGCGTCGCTGCCGATTATATCCTTAAGCTCTGCGATCTCCTCGGTGAGCTTCTTTATCTCGTCAAGACGGGTGATTATATACTCACGATTCAAGTGACGGAGCTTGATCTCCGCGATAAACTCTGCCTGGACCTCGTCTATTCTGAAGCCCTGCATAAGGTTGGGAACGACGTCCTTATCGTTTTTCGTCTCACGGATTATCTTTATCGCCTTATCTATATCGAGAAGGATCTCGCGAAGTCCCTCGAGAAGATGCAGACGGTCCTGCTTTTTACCGAGATCGAATCCGAGCTCGCGTCTTACGCAGGTCATTCTGAAGCGTATCCACTCTTTAAGTATCTCAACTACGCCGAGCTGCTTCGGAACGCTGTCGATAAGCACGTTGAAGTTACAGGAGAAATCGTCCTCGAGCGGAGTGAGGCGGTAAAGCTTATTCATAAGCTTATCGGGATCAACGCCGCGCTTTAAGTCAAGCGTGAGCTTAAAGCCCTTGAGGTCGATCTCGTCTCTGAAATCGGATACCTCCTTAAGACCGCCGTTTTTAACGAGCTCGGTAAGGCGCTTCATTATTGCCTCAAGCGAGGTCGAGTACGGGATCTCAACTATGTCAATACAGTTAGAGGATTTATCGTAAACGTACTTTGCACGCATAGTAAAGCTTCCGCGACCGGTTGAATATATATCGGAAAGCTGCTTTCTGTCGTAGATTATATACGCTCCGCCCTGAAAATCGGGTGCCTTGATTATATCGAGCATCTGATCGGCATCGGTATTGGGGTTACGGAGCACCTGAATCGCGCCGTCACACACCTCGGCTAGGTTGAACGAGCAGATACGGCTCGCCATACCGACCGCGATACCCATATTCGCCGAAACGAGAATGTTCGGGAATGTAGTCGGGAGAAGAACGGGCTCAACCATAGTATTATCGTAGTTAGGCACCATTTCAACCGCAGTTTTATCTATTCCCTTAAAAATTTCCGCACAGAAGGGATCGAGCTTTACCTCGGTATAACGGGGTGCGGCGTACGCCATCTCGCTGCTGTAATGCTTACCAAAGCTTCCCTTGGAGTCAACGAAGGGGTGCAGAAGCGCCTCGTGTCCTTTGGTAAGACGAACGAGAGTATCGTATATCGAAGCATCACCGTGGGGGTGTATCTTCATAGTTTGTCCGACTACGTTTGCACTCTTGGTACGGGGACCTGTGAGAAGTCCCTGCTTATACATCGTATAGAGCACTTTTCTGTGTGCGGGCTTAAATCCGTCTATTTCGGGAATTGCGCGAGATATGATTACGCTCATAACGTACGGCATATAGTTTTTCTCTACCGTCTCGGTTATGGGCTGATCTACTATCGGTGCGACCTCCTCGGGTGCTACGTACGTTTTAGTTGCCTTTTTCTTTGCCATTTGGAATATTTCCTTTCAGCTTTGTCTTTCTTTTTACGGTCTGATGACGCTATATCCCGATGCTTTCAGCATTCGGTTGAATATTGCAAGTCCTATTCCGCTCTTATCGGGAAGAGGTGCGTATATCTGCTTTATCTCGCTTTTTTCGTCAAAGGCGCGAAGAAGCGCAAAAAGCTTGTGTGCCTGCGCTGCAAGGTCGTCTTTTCTGCCGAGAACTACCGCATTTTTAGCGTTTTTTATCGTGACGTCCTCCTCAAAGCAAACGAGTGCAACAGAGCTGTCGCCTATAAATTTTGCCATAAATTCGACACGTTTTTCGTCGCACGCATCTATCAGCGTCACGGGAGACACGGGCGCATAGTGACGGTATTTCATTCCCGGAGCGGCGGGCTTTTCGCCCTCCGAAAGCTTTTCGGTAACTGCTTTGTCAAGCGTGACCTCAAAGCCCTCGTTCCGGAGCATCTCGAGAGTTACAGCGCCCGGACGAAGCATTTTCAGCTTGTTTTCTCCGACTATCGCAACTATCGTTGATTCAAGACCGATATCACAGCCGCCGCCGTCTATTATCATATCGATCCTGCCGAGCATATCGGATATAACGTGATCTGCCGAGGTAGTGGACGGTCTGCCCGAAAGGTTAGCCGACGGAGCGGCTATCGGTACGCCCGCAAGGGTTATCAGCTCTCTTGCCGCCGCGTGGCTCGGTATTCTTACCGCAACAGTATCAAGCCCACCCGTTACAGTACTCGGAATAATATCCTTTTTCTTCATAACTACGGTAAGCGGTCCCGGAGTGAACGCCTTTGCAAGGCGCTCAAACTCGCCCGTCACCTCGCAGTATTTTTTAGCATCCTCGGCATTTGCAAGATGTATTATAAGCGGGTTATCGGACGGGCGTCCCTTTGCGGCGTAAACCTTTTCAGCGGCATTTGCCATCAGCGCGTTTGCGCCGAGTCCGTAAACCGTTTCGGTGGGAAATGCTACCAGCTTGCCTTCTCTTATCAGCTTTGCCGCCTCGGCCATCCCTTCTTTATCGGGATAATTTACCACTTTGGTGTTTATATGCTTTTCACACATTTTATCAAAATTCACTGTTCTTTAGTTTTTCCGCTGTATCTGCGGTAATAAGAGCGTCGATCATTTCCTGAATGTTTCCGTTGAGGAAATTTTCAAGAGAATACAAAGTGAGTCCTATTCTGTGATCGGTTACTCTGCCCTGCGGATAGTTGTAGGTACGGATACGCTCGCTTCTGTCTCCCGTTCCGACCTGACTCTTTCTCTCACTGGTTATCTTATCGTTCTGCTCTCTTTCCTGCATATCCTGAAGCTTTGCGCGAAGCACCTTCATCGCCTTATCACGGTTTTTGAACTGGCTTCTCTCCTCCTGACATTCAACGACGATACCCGTCGGCTTATGCGTGAGGCGAACTGCGGACTCCGTCTTATTAACGTGCTGTCCGCCCGCGCCGCTCGATTTGCAGGATTCTATAATTATGTCCGCGGGATTTATTACTACCTCGATCTCCTCGGCTTCGGGGAGGACTGCAACGGTGACGGTTGAGGTGTGTATTCTTCCCTGCGTTTCGGTCTCGGGTACTCTCTGTACTCTGTGAACTCCGCTTTCAAACTTAAAGCGTGAGTACGCACCCTCGCCCTCGATCATAAAATCGATCTCCTTGTATCCACCGAGCTCGGTCTCGTTTGCACCGATTATCTCGGTCTTATATCCCGCGGAGGCACAGTACATAGAGTACATTCTGTAAAGCGAGTTTGCAAAAAGCGCCGCCTCTTCTCCGCCCGCGCCTCCGCGTATCTCAACGATAACGTTCTTATCGTCGTTTGGATCTTTAGGCAGTATAAGTATGCGAAGCTCGTCGATAAGAGCGCGCATAGTATCCTCGTTTTTATCGATATCCTCTTTGGCAAGTGCGCGCATTTCCTCGTCGTCCTCGATCTCGAGCATCTCACGAAGATCGCGGCACTCTGCGTCCAGCTTCACAAATTCGCCGTATTTTTCGGCAATTTTGGTGAGAGACTTATACTCTCTCATAATTTTCGTATATTCCTTCTGGTCGGAGATTATTTCGGGATCTCCGAGCATCTCCTCGAGCGCGTGGTATCTTTCAAGTGCTCCGCCCAGCTTTTCAAGCATATTTTTTTCGCTTTGAGTAAGTGTAAACAAGTTTTTTCCTCCGAATATTTTGTGATTTTTACCTGCTGACTGTATATTCGGAAAGCGCTATCTCACGTAGTCAAACTCAAAGTCGTATATACTTACCGTATCGCCGTCGGACACGCCTGCGTCCTCAAGTGCGGAAATAACGCCGCTGTTACGGAGAACTCTCTGGAAGTACATAAGCGATTCTCTGTCCGAGAAGTTCACCGAGTTCATAACGTGGCGCAGCCACTCGCCCTCGACGATAAAGAGGTCGTCCTCTCTGTGTATAGAGAACTCGTGCGTGGTCGTATCCTCGCTGAGATCGGGTTCTGTATATTCCGCCTCGTATATCTTGATGGGCGGAAGCTTCTGCAGTGCCTCGAAGGTCTTATTGACCATATCCTGTATTCCCTCACCGATAGGAGCGCAAACGTAGATTATCTCGCTACCTCTTACCTTTGCAAACTCCTCAAAGTCGGAGAGATCTGCATCGTTTGGAAGAAGGTCGCACTTATTTGCAACTATTATCTGCGGACGCTTTGCAAGCTCGGGACTGTATTTCTCGAGCTCTGCGTTGATCGCGATAATATCGTCAATGGGATCTCTGCCCTCGCTGCCCGATATATCAACCACGTGAAGAAGCAGTCTGCATCTGTCAACGTGACGGAGGAATGAATGTCCGAGCCCGATTCCGTCTGCCGCGCCCTCGATAAGTCCGGGTATATCAGCGGCAACGAATCCTCTCTCGTCCCCTACCGAAACTACTCCGATATTGGGTGCAAGAGTGGTGAAATGATAGTCGGCGATCTTGGGTCTTGCAGACGAGATCATCGAGAGTATCGACGATTTTCCTACGTTCGGAAATCCGATAAGTCCGACGTCCGCTATCATTTTAAGCTCAAGGATTACCTCTTTTTCCTCTCCTATAAGTCCCGGCTTTGCAAAACGGGGGATCTGTCTCGTGGGCGTTGCGAAATGATGATTTCCCCATCCTCCGCGTCCACCCTTACAGATAACGTAGCTGTCGCACTCGGACATATCCTTGATAACGAGTCCGCTCGCGGCGTCCTTTATGACCGTTCCGGGAGGCACGGGGAGAATAAGGTCCTCTCCTCTTTTGCCGTGATACTTCGAGCCGGTACCGTTACTGCCGTTCTCGGCTTTGAATTTTCTTTTGTATTTGTAGTACGTAAGGGTGTTCTGACCTTCATCAACAGTGAAAATAATATTTCCGCCGTTTCCGCCGTCGCCTCCGTCGGGGCCGCCGTGAGAAACGTACTTTTCACGTCTGAAGGAGACGGCTCCGTTTCCGCCGTCACCCGCCTTCAGATATACTTTTACATTGTCAAATAGCATTCTTTAGTCCTCTATCATTTTTCTGAATTCGTTTTCGTCTATTATCTTTATTCCGAGCTGCTCGGCTTTGGTAAGCTTACTTCCCGCCTCTGCACCCGCAAGAACGATGCCCGTCTTTTTGGACACCGAGGACGAGGTCTTTCCTCCGTAGGATACGATTATCTCCTCTGCCTCACTTCGCGTGAGCGTGGGGAGCGTTCCCGTGAGAACGAAGGTTATTCCATCAAATCTATCGTCCTTTTTCTCTTTTTTCGCACTCGCGGTGACGACACCTGCGGCTTTGAGTCTGTCCACAGTATCTCTCGTTGACGGGTGGGCAAAAAAATCGACCACGCATCTTGAGACGATCTCTCCGACGTCATCTATCTCGGTGAGCTTTTCGGCATCTACTGTGAAAAAGTCTTCTATATCCGAGTAGTTCTGTGCAAGCGCCTCGGCAGTCTTATCTCCTATCTGCCCTATTCCGAGCGCGTAAAGAAGCTTTGCAAGACCTCTCGTTTTTGAGCTTTCAATAGCGGAAATCAGCTTATTTGCACTCTTCTCTCCCATTCGCTCAAGTCCGAGCAGATCCTCGACCTTCAGGTAATACAGATCGGACACGCTCTTTACGAGTCCCTTATCGCAAAGCTCGTTCGCGACCGCGGGACCGAGTCCGTCTATATCCATAGCACCCTTGGATGCAAAATGAACGAGGTTTCTGCGAAGCTGTGCGGGGCAAGCGGAATTGGTACATCTTATTGCTGCCTGATCGCCTCTGGATACCTTTTCTCCGCACGCAGGACAGTTTTCGGGAAAGCTGAACTCGTCAAGTCCCGCCGTATCCTTTGCCGATACTATTTCGGGAATTATATCTCCCGCCTTGCGTACCGTAACGGTAGCGCCTACTCTTATATCCCTCTCTCTTATGAAATCGAGGTTATGAAGGGTTGCTCTGCTGACAGTAGTTCCGGCAAGCCGCACACTCGAAAGATTCGCTATCGGGGTAAGCACGCCCGTTCTTCCGACCTGAATATCTATCGAAAGGAGCTTCGTTTCCTTCTCCTCGGGCGGAAATTTGTACGCTACCGCCCATTTGGGAGTACCCGTTCCCTCGCCTATCTCCTGTCTGAGAGCGAGCGAGTTGACCTTTATTACCATTCCGTCGATATCAAACGCGAGATTTCCGCGCTTTTCACCGATATTCTTTATCTCGTCAATTATTTCGTCGTAAGTCGAAACGACCTTTGCAAAGGGTATGACCTTAAATCCGTTTTCACGCATAAAATCAAAGGTCTCGCTGTGAGATGAAAAGCTCTTATCGCAGTACTGAAGATTGAAAATGAAGATGTCAAGTCCGCGCGACGCCGCGATCTTCGAGTCGAGCTGACGGAGCGAGCCCGCCGCCGCGTTTCTTGGATTGGCAAAGAGGGGTTCGCCGCTGATCTCACGCTCTGCGTTTACTTTTTCAAAGCTGATTTTCGGCATATATACCTCGCCGCGCACCTCTAGAGTACCCTTATAAGGTATCTTGAGCGGAACCGAACCGATCGTACGCACGTTCTCGGTGACTATCTCGCCAACGAGACCGTCTCCGCGCGTTGCCGCGTATATAAGCTCTCCGTTTTCATAATGGAGTGCAAGCGAAAGACCGTCTATTTTGCATTCGACCGAAAAATCAACGTCCGAATGCTCGTTTTTCATTTTTGTTACGAACTCTCCGAGTTCCTCATACGAAAAGACGTCCGAAAGACTCTTCAGCGGATACGTGTGCTCTATCTTCTCAAATTTTTCGAGCGCCGTACCGCCTACTCTTTTGGTAGGAGAGTTCTTATCGTCAAATTCGGGATGCTCCTGCTCAAGGCGGACGAGCTCGTAGAACATTTTATCGTATTCGTAATCTTCTATTTCGGGCGAGTCCTCAACATAATACTTACGGCTGTGATACTCGATCTTTTCTCTGAGCTCTTTTATACGCTCTAAAATCTGTAAATTATCCGACATATATTCTCCTTTTGCGTCCTGCCCTTTGCGGCAAAGCAAATATTTACCCTATTATGTCCTATTATAACACATTTTCCCGACTTTTGCAACAGTATATTTTGAAATATTGTACTATTTTATATAAACGCTCGCGAAAACAAAAAGGCGGGAAGCATATCGCCTCCCGCTTTTTTTCAAACCGAAAAGGTATTTGATCCCGGTTTGACTTAAAGTAAAAACTTTACTTATTTGTTGTTCTTGAGGTCGTTCTCGTACTTCTCGACCATCTTCTTAACCATCTGTCCACCGATGGAACCTGCCTGACGGCTGGTGAGGTCGCCGTTGTAACCCTGCTTAAGGTTTACACCAACTTCTCCCGCTGCCTCCATCTTAAACTTGTTAAGACCTTCCTTTGCTTCGGGAATGAGGTTCTTGTTGCTTCCTGCCATTTTACAAATCTCCTTACTTACGAACTTAAAAGTTCTTGATTTTTTACTCGAGCGGTCTTTTCCGCTCTGGTATTATTATGAGCGTGGGAGTTTGTTTTATGTATGGAAAAATTTGGAGACATGACGCGAATTTATATTTCATTTTTTTAGTCTTTAATCACGCTTGCCGAGTTTTATATTGCCAACAAACAGAAGCAGAGCAGTTTCGGGGCGAGTGTTTATAGTATGCGGCCGTAAGAGAAATTTTATAATAGAAGCAGCCCTCGCTCCATTTGGAACGAGGGCTATGAATTTATTTGACATTATAGCGCTCAACTATTTTTTTGACATAGTCACGTGGGGATGTTCCCATACGGCGCTTGAATGCGTAGCTGAAATAGGATTGTGATGAAAATCCGCACTCGTAGGCGATCTCTGTAAGTGTCATATCGGTAGATATGAGCAGATTTATCGATTTTTTGATCCGTTGATCTTCCACGTATTCGTGTAGCGTTTTTCCCGTGGAGGCCTTGAAAAGTTTGTGAAAATATATTGTATTGAAATTTGCCTCGCTTGCTAACCTTTCAAGCGTAAGCTCTGCAGACAGGTTGTTGTTGATATATTCAAGCGTCCTCTCTATTGTTTTGTGATTGTTACTTTTCGGAGCGGAGTTTACGACAGAGGCAGAGTTTTCACTTAATATATATATGAGTTTGAATATTAAACTTTGAAGTAAGATATCATCGTTTGTAATTCCCGTATTATAGTGTTCACATAGCGATATAAATATCTCTTTTATCTGATCTGTATCTGAAAGATCAATATAGTTCGGAAGGGTGGTAAGCATGTCCCCAAGATATCCATCGTTTACGATCATATGAATATAATAACACTTAAACGGCAAACGGGTGTGTCGGATCTGTCCGGGCT
>SVSI01000004.1 GCA_015064385.1 Oscillospiraceae bacterium
AGCCACTAATCGATTGACGGTGGCTCACCACCACACACTAAATTAGAAAGCTCAAGATATTTTGTGAGAGTTCGAAGTCATACGCAAAACGGCCGAAAATATCTTTTTTATAGTCCTTACACAAAAACAGCGCGGCCGAAAGGCTGCGCTGTTTTTTACAGGGCGTAGTTACAGAAGAGAACCATCAAATTGCTTGCAATTTGGCATTTTGCCGAAGGCAAAATTTTGGTTCGAGTCCAGCGGTCGGCCGAAAGGCCGCGCTGTTTTTTACAGGGCGTAGTTACAGAAGAGAACCATCAAATTGCTTGCAATTTGGCATTTTGCCGAAGGCAAAATTTTGGTTCGAGTCCAGCGGTCAGCCATTCGGCTGCGCTGTTTTTTACAGGGCGTAGTTACAGAAGAGAAATACTCAAATAGAAAATTCCTTTTCCTTAACGTAATCAATAAAGGTCTTCAGACTTTTCGACATCCACTTGTTTTTGTGATAAATAAGCTGTTTCCAAATCTCAAGCTTCACGTCACATATATCAAGATAAGAAAGCTCGCCAGAGTCGATAAGGTCCTTGGTTACAAAATCGGGCAAAAATGAGATCATATTACTGCGCGCAACGGTCGTTGTGATAATGTCGGTCCTTCCGATCTCAAGAACGGGAGTTATCTCCAGAGATCTCTTTGCAAGCTCCTTGTCAAAAACGCGCCTGTACCCCTGACCGTACTCGGTAAGAATAAAGGGCTCGTTTATAATGTCCTTTATGGAAAGACCGCAAACACCGGCAAATTTCGAGTTTGAGCTTGCAACGAAGTGCATTGAAAGAAGCTCTTCCTTTGCAATGACGTAGTCCTTATTATATGAATGATTGTCGAGCGTAATAATAACGTCCGCCTCGTTGTGATCGAGCATATCGAACATATCGAGTGTGTCCGCTGTCGTGAATTTGATCGAGATCTTCGGGTACTTGCTGTGAAAATCTATGTAGTATGAGTTTATCATATCGTCGCACACTGAGTCGGGAGTGACGATGTGAATGTGTCCCGAAAGCTCCTCGTCTCTGTTCAAGCTCTCTTTGAATTCCTCGGTAAGCACGCGGACTTGATTTGCGTACGCCAAAAGCTCGTGTCCGCGCCTGGTAAGTGTGATCGTATGGTTGATCCTCTCAAACAGCAGGCATCCAAGTTCATCCTCCAACTGCTTTATCTGGAATGAGACGGTTGACTGCGAATATCCGAGTACCTCTGCGGCTTTCGTGAAGCTTCCAAGCTCGGCTACGTGGGTAAGGGTGATCAAATTTCGTAATTCCATTTTGCATTTCTCCAAGATCGAAAATATTGATGGCAATAATCAAAACAATTTGTTTGACTAATCTTGATTTTTATTATATAATTATTTACAAGGAAAAGCAAGATATATTTAAGAATTTTTTCGTGTTTTGTAAAAATATTTTATCAAATCCCGTGACTATGGGAAAAACGAAGCTGTTTTTAAGTATATCTGCGTAATCTTTTCATCTTGGAGGTATGTAAAAATGACACAACCGCAAATTTACACGATCGTCGCACTTGCCGTATATGCAATAGTGATGGCGCTTATCGGGTGCTTTAGCTTCGGCAAATCCAAAACGCTGGACGGCTTCCTTATAGGAGGCAGAAATATCGGCGGATGGCTGACCGCATTTTCTTACGGTACGACCTATTTTTCGGCAGTCGTTTTCGTCGGATACGCAGGTCAGCACGGCTGGAATATAGGTATCGGCGCTATCTGGATCGGTATCGGAAACGCGATACTCGGCTGTCTCCTTTCGTGGCTTCTGTTTGCAAACAGAACGAGAAAGATGACGAAAAAGCTGAACGCCAGAACAATGTCCGACTATTTCGAAAAGCGTTATAATTCAAAGGGAATGAAGATCCTTGCGGCGGTAATTATATTCGTATTCCTCGTTCCTTACTCGGCGGCAGTTTACAAGGGACTCGGCTCGCTTTTCAGTGCCGTTTTCCCGGGCGTTGAAACTTGGGTATGGATGCTTATTATTGCGGCACTTACCGCAGTTTATCTCGTAGTAGGTGGTTACGTTGCAACGGCTTACACCGACCTTGTGCAGGGTATTATTATGATCGTCGGTGTCGTTTGTCTTGTAATTGCGGTGCTCGGACATGAAAACGTCGGCGGTGTCGGCGGACTTATCGAAAACCTTAATAATTTCAAGTCACTTCCGGGTGATCCCAATCCCACCACGGGCAGTCAATTGACGAATATTTTCGGCGGATCGGCATTCAAATTCCTTTGCTTCAATATTATGCTTACGAGCTTCGGTACGTGGGGTCTTCCTCAGATGATCGGCAAATTCTATGCGATCAAAGATACTGCCGCTATTAAGCGCGGTACGGTTATTTCTACTATCTTCTGTCTCGTCATCGGTTGCGGCGCATACCTCATCGGCTCTACCTCTCGACTCGTGCTTGGCGGTCAGCTTCCCGAAGGCGGTATCGACGCCATAATTCCCGCAGTTCTGATAGAGGTTCTCGGCAACGGAACGCTTGGTGTTATACTTTTGGCAATTATTATGATCCTCCTGCTTTCGGCATCAATGTCCACGCTTGAGGCAGTCGTTCTGACGTCTGCTTCAGCAGTTGCGGTTGACCTTATCCCTTCGGTGATAAAGAAGAAAATAAAACCCGATCATCAGATGGTTTTAACCAGAATCCTTTGCCTTGTGTTCGTTGCTTGCTCGTTCATTTTTGCAACTCAAAATATTCCGATCATAGTAAGTCTTATGTCCTTCTCGTGGGGACTCGTCTCCGGCTGCTTTATCGGACCGTACATTTGGGGACTTTTCTCAAAGAAGATCACCAAGATCGGCGCGTATGCAGGCATCCTTTCGGGACTGCTTACGGTCGGCGGAGCAACGCTCGTTATCTCCCTGCAGTCCGGATTCTCGGCGGCGGCTGCCAAATCGCCCGAGATGGGTGTTGCGGCAATGACGGTCTCTATGATCGTCGTTCCGCTGGTAAGTCTTTGCACCAAGAATAAAAAGGCGGACGCAGAGCGCGTTGAGGAGATCTTTGAGTGCTATAAGGAAAACGACTGAAAATAATGAAAAAACACCTGTTTCCGAACAGGTGTTTTTTTGTTCGATTATATGGCGCAAACGGTGTATGCAAATTGACAAAAATAGCGTCAAATAATTGTGAAAAATGTAGAAAAAAATATTTTTGTGCAAAAGTTGTGAAAAAGCACTTGCTTTTTGTATATTAGTAGTGTTATAATAATCGTGTGTAATTATGCTTGGGTAAAATATGTGCAAGGGAGGTAAGAAAATGTACGATCTTCAGAAGGCAAGTATGTGGAAAAGAATATCCGCGTGGCTATTTGACTTTATTATGATAGCTATTCTTACCGTCGGTGTTGCATATATTTTGACAACCGTTCTTTCATACGATTCGTACGCTGACAGATTCAACTCGATAAAGGAAAAGTATGCCACCGAGTACGGTGTCGATCTCAGCGTTACGGATATCGAGTCCCTTTCAGAACAGGAAAAGGAAAATTACGAAAAAGCAGACGCCGCGTTTGCTGCCGACAAAGAGGCAGCGTACGCATTCCGTATGCTCATAAATCTTGCATTCATCATAACCACGTTCAGTATTTTGCTCGCCTTTGTCGTGCTCGAGTTCGTCGTGCCCCTCCTTTTCGGAAACGGGCAAACGCTCGGCAAAAAGATATTCGGCATTGGAGTTATGCGCGAGGACGGAGTTAAGGTATCTCCCGTTCTCGTCTTTACAAGAGCTATTTTGGGTAAGTGTACCCTCGAAACTCTCGTACCCGTACTGACTATCGTTATGATGATTTTTGGTATTATAGGCATTATGGGACCGCTTATCCTCTTTGCGCTGCTCATTATAGAGATCGCACTTATGGCGGCAACGAAAGGCAACCAGGCAATTCACGATAAGCTCTCTTATACGGTAACGGTCGATATGGCAAGTCAGCTGATATTCGATACACCCGAAGCGCTCCTCGAGTACAAAAAGCGCATACACGCCGAGGAAAGCGAAAACAAGGAGTATTGACTGCTTACTAAAACAATACGAAAGCAATTAAATTTGTTTTGAAAATTTATTTCAGATAAACAAACAAGGAAAGGAAAAAACAAAATGAAAGTTGTTTTGCAAAATCTGACCAAAATTTTCCCCTCCCGCAACAAGAAGGGTGAGGAAGTTGTAGCGGTCAACGATTTCACCTTTACTATTCCCGACGGAAAGCTGATAGGACTTCTCGGTCCCTCCGGATGCGGAAAGAGTACCACGCTTTACATGATAAGCGGACTCCAGAAGCCCTCGGGCGGACAGATCTTCTTCGGCGACGATGACGTCACCGAGCTCTCTGCCGAGAACAGAGGCGTAGGACTCGTGTTCCAGAACTACGCGCTTTATCCTCACATGACGGTAAAGCAGAACATTATGTTCCCCCTTCAGAACCTCAAGGGCGAGGACAAGCTCACCAAGACCGAGATGATCGAGCGTGCATACACTGCCGCAAAGCTCGTACAGATCGACGATCTTATGGACAGAAAGCCGAGCGAGCTCTCCGGAGGTCAGCAGCAGAGAGTTGCTATTGCGAGAGCACTCGTTAAGATGCCTAAAGTGCTTCTTCTCGACGAGCCGCTTTCCAACCTCGACGCGCGTCTTCGTCTTCAGACCCGTGAAGAGATCAGAAGAATCCAGAAGGAGACCGGAATTACCACCATCTTCGTAACGCACGACCAGGAAGAGGCGATGAGCATCTCCGATATGATCGTAGTTATGAAGCTCGGTGTAGTACAGCAGACCGGTAAGCCCCAGGACGTTTACGACGATCCGGTAAACCTCTTCGTTGCAAAGTTCCTCGGAACTCCTCCGATCAACGTATTTAATGGAAAAGTTGCTGACGGAAAGCTCTACATAGGCGATGCTGCCGTTCTCGATACTCCCGGAGTTGCCGATCAGGAGGTTACCGTCGGTATCAGACCCGAGGGCTTCATCCTTGACGATAACGGACCTCTCGTATGTAAGCTCAGCGGTATCGAGGTAATGGGACGTGACGTAAGCGTAGTTTCTACTCACGAGGCGTCGCTCAACCCCGTTATCCGTTCGATAATCAACGCAGATAACAAGATTGCCGCAGGCGAGACCGTAAGCTACTCGCTCAAGGCACATAAGGTTATGATCTTCTCCAAAGAAGACGAAAGCAGAATTTATTTCTGAGAGGAGATAAACGATGGTAGAAAGTAAACATCAATGGAAAGCGTGGCTTTACCTCTCTCCTGCGATCGTGCTCCTTCTGATATTTACGGTATGGCCGATTATAAACACCGTCTATATTTCCTTCCTTGAAGGTTATAACACGATGGGTGCCGCAGCCGGAATTCAGTACGAGTTCGGTTTCGCAAACTACGTGAACGTAATAGACTACAAGGAATTCGTTACCTGTCTGACTAACACGATGCTTCTTTGTGTGCTTACCGTTCCGCTCTCAACCATTCTCGCGCTTCTCATAGCAGTATGTCTTAACGCGATCAAACCTCTCCAGAAGCTTCTTCAAACGATATTCTTCCTCCCTTACGTTACGAACTCGATAGCAATAGGAATGGTATTTGCTGCGATGTTTAACGTGATCGAGCTTAGCCCCGGCGTTATCGAATCTCCCGGTATAATCAATAATCTTCTCGGGCTGTTCGGTGTTGATCCTATCAAATGGGTAACCGTTGGATCGTCTTACTGGGCTAACATTGCCGTAATGGTAATTTATATCGTATGGAACGCGCTTCCTTTTAAGATCCTTATTCTTCTCGGCGGACTCCAGAGCGTCAACAAGCAGTACTACGATGCCGCAAAGGTTGACGGAACGAGCCGTGCAAGAGTGTTCACCAGAATCACCGTTCCGCTTCTTTCCCCGATGCTCGCATACGTAGTTATCACCGGATTTATCGGCGGATTCAAGGAATATTCAAGTATCGTCGGTATATTCGGAGACGATATGGGACCGACGGGTGAGCCCTTCCGACTCAACACGATGGTCGGATTTATCTATAGGGCAATAGAGGGAAGCCACGTCGGACGTGCAAGTGCTGCAGCACTTATACTGTTCGGTATCATTCTTATCGTAACGCTTATCAACCTTTACGTAAGTAAAAAGAAAACTCACTATTAAGGAGGTGCCGTAATGTCAGAGAAAAATAATGTAACTATGCAAGAAAAAGATCTGCAAAAGGTATCCTCCAAGCAGAAAGTGGGAAAAATATTCGTAATGATCGCTCTTTATGCCTTCCTTATTCTGATGGCGTTGATCATAATTTTCCCGTTCTACTGGATGCTGATTTCTTCGGTAAAAACGATAGACGAGTACAAGCTCCCCGTGCCTACGCTTTTCCCGCGTAAGATATTACTGTCTAACTACGTGGACGCGTTCAATACCGCAAAGCTTGGTACACTTTTCGTAAATACACTTTACGTTGGACTCGTATCGACGATCCTTTCGCTGGTCATCACCGTAATTTCGGCGTTTGCGTTCGCACGTCTTGAATTCAAGGGAAGAAACGCACTTTTCGCAGCTCTCCTTGCAACTATGATGATCCCCGGCGAGCTCTTTACCATTACCAACTATATCACCGTTAACGCCTTCGGTTGGATGCACACCTTTACCGTACTTATTGTTCCGTTCCTTGTAAGTGTGTTCTACATTTATCTGCTACGTCAGAACTTTTTGCAGATACCGAACGAGCTTTATCTCGCGGCGAAGGTTGACGGAACGAGCGACCTCAAATACCTCTGGAAGGTAATGATCCCGCTCTCGCTCCCCACTCTTATCTCGATAACGATACTTAAGATGATGGGTGCTTGGAACTCGTACGTATGGCCCAGACTCGTTGCTAACGACGAGGCGCACCGCCTTATCACCAACGGTCTCCGTAATGCGTTTACCGACTCCACGGGAGAGGTTAACATTCCCGTACAGATGGCGGCAGTTGCTATCGTATCATTCCCGCTCTTTATGGTGTTTATCTTCCTCAGAAAGTACATTATGAAGGGCGTATCGCGCAGCGGTATCAAGGGCTAATACAGTTAATAAACGGAAAGCTCCGATTATTATACAAAATAAGAAAGGAACATTTTGAAATGAAAAAAGTTCTCGTATCACTTCTTTTACTCGTTGCAGTTTGCCTGAACGTTTTTGCTCTCGCATCCTGTAACAAAAAAGGCAAGCTCGGAGAGTTCGTAATCCCCGATGGCGGATTTGACACCAGCAAGGAAATCACCGTCAAATTCTATCACACCATGGGACAGAACTTAAGCGACGTTCTCGTTCGTTATATCGATGAATTCAAGAAAATTTATCCGAATATCACGATCGAGCACGAGCAGGTTGGCGGCTACGACGACGTTCGCGATCAGATCAAGACCGAGATCACCGTTGGAAACCAGCCCAACATCGCATACTGCTATCCCGACCACGTTGCTCTCTACAATATGGCTAAAGCGACAGTTCCGCTTGACGTTCTTATCGAGAGCGATCTTGTAGTTAAAGATCAGGACGACAACCCCGTTCTTAACAGCAAAGGAGAGCCCGAGATTCTCGGACTTACCGACGCGCAGGTTGACGACTTCATCGACGGTTACTACGAAGAGGGAAGACAGTTCGGAGATGGCAAGATGTACACCCTTCCTCTCTCCAAATCGACCGAGGTTCTTTACTACAATAAGACCTTCTTTGATAAGCACAACATTACTCCTCCCAAGACCTGGGATGAGCTTGAGGCAGTTTGTGCGCAGATCAAGGCAATCGCAGGAGACGGTTGCACTCCTCTCGGATATGACTCTGAGTCCAACTGGTTCATCACCATGTGTGAGCAGTACGGCTCACCCTATACCAGCGCAACCGGCGATCACTTCCTTTTTGACAATGATACCAACCGTGCTTTTGTTGAGAGATTCAGAAGTTGGTATGAGAAGGGTTATGTAACTACCCAGGAAATTTCCGGTGCTTACACCTCTAAGCTTTTCGTGGCGGAGAAGAGCTATATGTCCATTGGTTCTTCCGCAGGTGCAACTCACCAGAGACCTGAAAAGGGCGAGAACGGATATCCCTTCGAGGTAGGTATCACCACAGTTCCTCAGCTCAACGCAGACAACCCCAAGGTAATTTCTCAGGGACCTTCGCTCTGTATCTTCAATAAGGCAGATCCTCAGGAAGTTCTTGCTTCTTGGCTCTTCGTTAAGTACCTCACCACTACCGTTGAGTTCCAGGCAGAGTTCTCGATGGCATCGGGATACGTTCCGGTAATCGAGTCTGTTGAGGAGCACGAGGCATACAAGGCATGGCTTGACAAGGGTAACGGCGGCGACTTTATCGCTGCACTCAGCGTTGACGTATGTCTTGATCAGAAGGACGCTTACTACGTTTCTCCCGCATTCAACGGCTCTTCTACCGCACGTGACCAGGTTGGACTTCTTATGCAGAAGTGCCTTACCGCAGATGCAGGCGGCGACGTCAAGAAGATGATCAAGAAGGCGTTTGAGGATGCGATTGCAGAGTGTAAGTATCAGGCGGGCTGATAATTTATGAAAATGTTTAACGTAAAAAATATATGCAGAGCGCTGGCGATGGTTCTTATCATCGCCACCGCCCTCACGTCTCTGGTCTCCTGTAAAAAGGACGATGAGGGAAGTGAGACCGTACATATCGACTACGTGGCTTCCACAAAGCTCGATATGAATTCTTCCTCCGTTAAAAAAGAGGTTACCGTTAAGTCTTATATAGACGGTGATACCACTCACTTCTATATTGAAGATCCCGCAATTCCCACCGGACTTCTCAAGGCAAGATACCTTGCTATAAATACTCCCGAATCCACGGGAAAAATTGAGGAGTGGGGAAAGGCGGCAGCTAAGTTCACCAAAGAAAAGCTTATGGGCGCAAGCTCAATTATGGTTGAGTCTGATAACAATCAGTGGAATCTTGACTCTACCGGCGACCGTCACCTCGTTTGGGTATGGTATAAGGGCGAAGGCGATTCCGATTACAGAAACCTCAATATCGAGATACTTCAGAACGGACTCGCAAAGGCGTCCAGCTCGGCAAATAACAGATACGGCGAGACCTGTATGGCTGCTCTTAATCAGGCAAAAGCAGAGAAGCTTCACCTTTTCTCGGGAGAAAAGGATCCTCTTTTCCCGTACGGACAGGCAACCGAGCTTACGCTTAAAGAGCTCCGCACCAACATTGAAAGCTATGACGGCGCTAAAGTAGCGTTTGAAGGCGTTGTTACCAAGATATACAGCAATACTGCTTATGTTGAGGACTACGACGAGGAGACCGGACTTTACTACGGTATGACCGTATATTACGGATTTTCGCTCAGCGGAACCGGACTCGGAATGATGGAGGTCGGAAATCGCCTGCGTATCGTCGGAAGCGTACAGTTCTACGAGACCGGCGGCACCTATCAGGTATCCGGACTTCAGTATTCGGATATGAGACCGAACGATCCCAATAATATCCAGCTCATAAGTGAAGGCAACAAGGGTGCTTATAAGCTCACCGATGCCGACACCTTTAAGAATTCCAAGGTTGATATCGTTGTAGGCGAGGAGAAAAAGACCTTCGGCTACGCAGAGCTTGCAATGTCCACGTCCGTGGAGATGCGCGATCTCGTAGTTAAGAGTGTTTACACCACCGACAACGAGACCAGCTCCTCTAACGGAGCTATGACGATCACCTGCGAGGTTAACGGAGTAACGATAGACGTTCGTACCGTAGTTATCAAAGACGCGGACGGCAATATCGTTACCGAGGACGACTTCAAGGGTACTACGATAGACGTGCTCGGAATAGTTGACTACTTTAACGGTAGCTACCAGATCAAGGTATATTCCTTCTCGGATATCCACGTTCACTGATTTGAATTTTTAATCAAATAAAAAATAAAAAAAAGGAGTGTAACTTATGAAAAAGTTAATCTCAATTCTCCTCCTCCTTGCGATGTGCGTAACTATGTTCGCAGCATGTAAGAAGGAAGACGCAGGCCTCACCGAAGCCGCTGATTACCTCTTCGCCCTTTACAGCAAGGACGCAAAGGTAACCGCTGCTGACTACAACGTAGTATCGGCAGTAAAAGTTGGCGACACCACCTACACCGTAGAGTGGTCCACGAACGTTGACAGCATCAAGGTTGTCCCCAGTGACAAGCCCGGTATGGTTACTATCGACGTTTTCGAAAAGACTCAGGAAGTCATCACGTACACCCTCACCGCAACCATTAAGA
Source organism: Oscillospiraceae bacterium (assembly GCA_015064385.1). Taxonomy (GTDB): domain Bacteria; phylum Bacillota; class Clostridia; order Oscillospirales; family CAG-272; genus SIG672. Next base: position 10,296 of record SVSI01000004.1, read on the forward strand.
ACGCAAAGGGCGAAAGCATAGTTAAGACCTTCGAGCGCGAAGTTCCTAAGTATGACGTAACCACTTGGGACACTTATATGGCTGCAAAAGAAGGCGACACCGTAAGAGTTGAAGGTATCGTTGTAGCTATCAACTCCAAGGCAGCCGGCAACTCCAGAAACCACCTCTTCCTCATGGACGAGAGCGGCGTGGGCGGCTACTACTCCTATCAGATGGAAGCAGACCCCGTTAAGGATCTTGGCATCGAGCTCGGTATGACTGTAAGCGTTGCAGGACCTTGCTCGCCTTACAGCGGTATGCAGGAGATCAAGGGCGGAACCGCTACTATCATTGACAAGACCATCAAGACCTTCGACTATATCGACATTACCGATAAGTTCGTAGAAGGCACCGATTTCAACAAGCTCGTAGCACTCCCCGTAACCGTTAAGGGCGTAACCCTTGGCGCACAGGTTCTCGACGTTGCTACCAGCCAGTACCTCTATTTCGAGCTCAACGGCATCAAGTCCTATGTAAGAACCTACGTTACCGATTTCCCCACCACTCTTAAGGCAGAGGATAAGGCAACTATCGACGCAGATCACCTTGCACACTTCGGATGGAAGGCAGACGTTAGCGGTATTATGATCACCTATAGCGGAATTCCTTACCTCATTCCTACCAGCGTAACTCCTTTCACCAACTACGTAGAAGTTATTAAGACTCCTGCAGAGAAGGTTGAAGCAGAGAAGGAAGCTCTCAAGCTTGACGCATCCTACAGCAGCGACGCCGTAATCGATCTTCCCACCAGCGGTAAGTACTACGGCAGCGACGTTACCATCACTTGGGCAACCAGCGATGAGACCAACGCAGCTATCGCAGACGGCAAGCTCACTCTCACCATTCCCAACGAGGCAGTTGAAGTAACCCTCACCGCTACCATTACCTGCGGCGAAGCTACTGCTACCAAGGAGATCAAGATCAAGCTCTCCAAGACCATTACTCCTATCAAGGACATCCTTGAGATCGGAAAAGATATCACCGCTGATACCGCTGAAAAGTATATCGTAGCCGGCGTTATCACCGAAGTTAAGAATGATAAGTACGGCAACGTATATATCACCGATGCAGCAGGCACGACCCTCTATATTTACGGTCTTTACGATGCAGAGGGCAACAGATATGACGCTATCGACGCGGCTAAGAAGCCCGTAGTAGGCGACTATATCGTAGTTACCTCGGTAATTGCAACCTACCAGGGAACGCCTCAGCTCAAGAACGCTGTTATAAACACCGTTGTTAAGCCCACCACCATTCCGGACGCTAACAATATCGGTAAGGATCTTACCAGCGATACTACCGAAAAGTATCTTGTTTCGGGCGTTATCGACGAGATCAAGAGCGATAAATACGGAAATATGTACCTCAAGGATGCAGAGGGCAACAAGATTTACGTTTACGGAACCTATAGCGAAAACGGTGAGACCAGATATGACTCTCTTACCGTTAAGCCCGCAGTAGGCGATACCGTTACCGTTTACGGAGTTCTCTCGATCTACAAGAGCGAGGTTCAGCTCAAGAACGCTTGGATCGTAGTTCACACTCCCAAGGCAGCAGAGGGCGGCGACACCGAAACTGACGCTCCCGCAGGCGACGACAACACCGGCACCACCACTCCTCCCGCAGGCGATAATACTCCTGCAGGCACTGCTCCCGTAGCAGGAAAGGGATACACCATTTCTGCTGCAAACGCAGACGGAATGCTTTATTTCTCCGGCACTGTAACCAACGGACGTTTCGATGCTTCTACCGATGCATCCAATGCAGTTACCGTTTACGTTGAAGCTGGCGCAAATGCAGGCGAATATCTTCTCTATTTCATGAAGGATTCTGCAAAGACCTACATCGTTATGGATGATAAGGCGACAGGCGGCAAGCTTACCACCAATAAGGCAGATGCAACCGTTTTCGAGTGGAATACCACTTATAATACCATGGAAGTTGCTGACGACGAAAATGCACGTGCATTTGGAGCACAGTCCACATCGACCTACAAAAACTTCAGTCCGTATGCTATCTCCAATGGTAATAACGGTTACAACTGGGGACAGTTTACCGAAGTAGCAGCTTAAGCTACCCTACAAACGACAAAAAGGATACTGCTTTACGCAGTATCCTTTTTCTATTGACATTTTTCGCTTTTACAGGTATAATTATGATAAGAAAAGCGAAAGGATTTAAGTCAGATCTTTTATGGTAAATATAAGGAAACGCGCACTATCACTTGTGTCCGTGATACTTGCTCTGATTATTACTGTCTCGGCAGTCGGATGCTCACCTAAGATAGATTCTATATCCTTTACACAGGATAATATCACACTTGAGCTTGGAGAAAGCTATCAGCTCGAAACCAATGCGCCGGACAATATAAAAAATAAGCTCGACTACTCCGTGTCGGGGAGCTCGGTAAGTGTAAACGGAGACGGTCTCGTTACCGCACTTGAGCTGGGCAAGTCAACCGTTACGGTAAAATATAAAGACCTTGACGACGTGGCGCTTATCACCGTTATCCCCAAAAGAGCGGGCGGCGGTACAGTCAGCGAGTTCGATAAGGATGCCTTTTACGGTGATTACGAGCCCGCAGACAGTTACGAAGAAGCGCTTGAGCGCTCGGAAAACGGACTTATCTCGGGATCGATCACAGTCCCCGATCAGGAGCCCACTCTGTCCGCTTATCAGCCGAAGAAGGGAAATGCATTGATCAAAAACAGTGAACCATATTTTATGGACGAAAATACCTATATCGTGGTTGATGCGTACGGCGTTGAGGCGTTCAGGATCTACCGCGGAGGCGGATATATCACGCTCGAGGAGGTAGCGGCGTACGTTTATGCTTTCGGTGACGTTCCCGCAAACTACGTTTCAAGCAAGAATAAGAAGCCGTCAAGCAGTATTTGGGGTGAATATCTGCGCCTTAATCATTCAAATTTCAGCGGCAGCACGACTAAATATCCGTATGAGCCCGAGCTGCCTGATATAAGCGGTTGCGGCGGAAACCTCGAATATTACGAAATAGATATCGGTACCACGGGAACTGACTGCGATCCCGGATACACTATTACCGTTTATAATGACGGAAGCAGAATAACGCGCGGCGCGGCGCGTATCGTTTACGCAAGATTTTATAGAAACGGAGAGAAAATAACCGATCCGAGCGAAAAGTACGTTTTTTATACCTATAATCACTACAACGATTTTCAGGAATATCTGAATTATTACGGCGGATGGGGAGAAATGTTCGGAAATATTACGGGCGGCGGAGAGCTCTCGAGTAAAAACGACTATAATCCGACACCATATATCCCGACCGTACCAGCAACTCTTAAGACCGAGAGCGCAAAGATCGTTCTTTACTACTGTGATCCGACTAAATTTGCTCTTTACGTTTAAGGAGCTTATAAAATGAAAAAGACGAGAATTTCTCGTCTTTTTTATATGTTCTTCAGCTTTTCGTACGCCGTAAAATCGGTGCGCGATGCAACGAGCGGAGTTATCGAAATATATCCCGCGCGCATTGCGTCGATGTCCTTGCCGAGATCGGGGATCTCGGTAGGCACCGGCTCACCCTCCTGAATATACATATCGCCATCTCTGTGAACGAATCTGTCGGAGAAATAGATGCCGCCCTGACGGGTGATTTTTATTCCTTTTACCTCGAGCGGTATATTTACGTTGTAAAGATCTCCGCACTCAAGAAGCTTGTTTTCACAGATGAAATCGTATATTTTGTCAAGGTTTGCGTATGCCACGTCAAAGCTCGGCGTGTCGGTCGAGATGGCAATGCCCTTGATACCTACTCTTGCGCCCTCGTATATCGCACCTATCGTGCCCGAATATACGATATCGTCGCCGAGGTTGTATCCGTAGTTTATTCCCGAGAAGAGAAGATCAAAATCCTCGCAAAGTCCCGCGGTTGCAAAGCGGACGCAGTCTGCGGGGGTGGAGTCAACGTAGTATGCGCGAATACTCGGGTCGAGATCTACCTTTTTTATCTCAATTTCCGAACAAAAATCGATCGACTGACTTTTTCCGCTCTGCTCGGATTTGGGTGCTATCAGCGTTACCTCACCCAGCTTCGTTGCCCACTTTGCGAGGCGCAAAATGGACGGTGAAAGGTATCCGTCGTCGTTGGTTATAAGTATTTTCATAGCCAGCCCTCGTTATTTTCCTTGTAATCTTTGAGAAGGACGTCGGCATCCGAGATAAGAGCCATCATTTCGTCCGTAGTGTAAACGGTAGCACCGCACGCGCAAGCGTGACCGCCGCCGTTATATTTTTCGGCAATTGAATTGACCGTTACGAAGCGAGAGCGCAGACGAACGCGAATAGATCCGTCGTCGTTGTCGATAAATGCGATCCAGATGAGCGAGTTTTTGATCGACTCCATATAGGAGACCGATGCGCTCGCCTCCTCAGACGAAAGGGAAAATGCATCCTGCATTTCCTTTGTAACGTGCAGATAAGCAACCCCGTTTTCCGAGATCTGCATTTTTTCGTAAACGTACGCCTGGAATTTAAGCGTGTGGAATTCCTTCATATACAGATGTGCGTGCAGAGTGTCAAGGTCAACGCCCATATCAAGAAGCATTCCCGCAAGGCGGAGGGTTTCGCCCGATACGCTGCGAAAACGGAATCTGCCCGAATCGGTCACCATTCCCGCATAAATATAGGTCGCCGCCTCCTTGTTTATTTTCAGCTCGTCGCTAAAGGTGCGGTAGAAATCAGCAACCATTTCGCAGACCGAGGATCTCTCCTCCTCGACCCACTCGTAGTCTCCGTAATGCTCAAGATTGATGTGGTGGTCAAACTTTATCTTCTCGCGGCAGAGGGTGTATTTCTGATTGGATATTCTGTCAGACGTTGCCGTGTCGAGAATAAGGGCAAGTGCATCGGTGTAGAAGGAGTCCTCAACCGCGCCGTCCTCGTCTCCGAGAAATGAAACGTAGTCCGAATAGTCGCAGTTTATAAGCCGTATATCCTTTTCGGGGAAGGTCAGGCGAAGTATCTCGCGCATACCTTTAGTAGAACCGACAGCGTCTCCGTCGGGACGCTTGTGGCGGAAGATTATTATCTTATCGTATTCCTTGATCTTGTCAAGTATAAGTTTTTTTGCTTCGAAATTCATTTGTTTTCTCCTGTTTTTGAGAGTGCGCAAAGGTCGGAAAGCAGACTCATTGCCTCGTTTTTGTCTTTAAGGGTAGCACCGCTTGCCTTGGCGTGTCCGCCTCCTCCGTACTTGACGGCGATCGGATTTATGTTGTGCGTATGCGAGCGTATTTCGCAAAGGACTCCGTTTTCGGTCTCGGTAAAGTTTACCCAGGAGTCTATTCCTTTTATTTCGGACATTACGTTTACCATAGCTCTCGAAAGGGTAAAATCGTCTGCGCCGTATCCTTGGGCTTCCTTGCGCGTTGTGTATATGTATGCAACGCGATGGGGAGTCATTTCGATCTTAAGCACGAATCGTGCGCGGAGTTTGATAAAATCGAGATCGTCCGAATAAAGATTTTTGTATATATCGGAGGTGTCAAACTTTCTTTCCATAAGGAAAGATGCGTACTTAAAGGTCTGCGCGGTGGTGGCGTCGTAACGGAAGCGTCCCGAATCGGTCACCATTCCCGTGTAAAGCGCTTTTGCGGCGGCAGCGGAAACGGTAAGACCGCAGTTACATGCAAAGGCGGTAATAAGACCGCAGCAGCTCTCAAAGGATGTGTCGGTAAGCTCAACGTCCGCTATCTTTTCGCAGAAAATATGATGGTCGAAACGCGCGCTCTCGGGAGCGGTGGCGTATCTGTCGTCCGAGATCAGAGATTTTGCGGAGGTGTCGAGCACTATCGAAAGCGCATTTTTGTAGTACTCGTCGGGAATATCGTCCATAACGGCGCCCTCGATAAAGGCGTAACGTGCCGTCATATCGCCGACTATGTACACCTTTTTATCGGGAAATGAATCGAGAATTATATTTTTAAGTCCTATCTGACTTCCGAGTGCATCGCCGTCGGGATTTTTGTGGCGGTGTATTATGATCGTCGGATATTTTTTTATAAGCTCAAGAATTTTATTGTACATCGGGTTTTTCTAAGTCCTTTCTTAAAGAGAGGCGAGATGTGCCTCAATACGGTCGATTATGAGTCCGTAAGCAACCGGATTTTTACCGCCTTCGGGGATTATTACGTCTGCATTTTTCTTGCTTGGCTCAACGAACGCCTCGTGCATCGGCTTTACGGTGGATAAATACTGATCGATTATAGAATCGAGCGAGCGACCGCGCTGCTTGACGTCGCGCATAATTCTTCTGACGATGCGCACGTCCGCGTCCGTATCGACGAATATCTTCATATCCAGACGGTCGAGAAGCATTTTGTTCTCAAAAATGAGAATTCCCTCAAGAATGATAACGCTTGCGCTGTCCACGTGACGCGTTTTATCGCTTCTGTCGTGGACGGTGTAGTCGTAAATGGGACATTCGATGCTATCTCCCGCCTTAAGAGAGTCGAGATGACTCAAAAGAAGCGCGGTGTCAAAGGCATCGGGATGGTCGTAGTTCATTTTCGAGCGTTCCTCAATGGTCAGTCCCGATTTGGATTTGTAATAGTCGTCGTGACGGAGAAGAGCAACTCTTTCACCGAAATGAGAGGCGATATTTTCGGCAAGCGTGGTTTTACCGCTTCCCGAGCCGCCCGCGATACCGATTATTATTCTATGACTCAAAACGTTACCTCCGTAGGTCTTAAACGATTATTTCGTGTATAAGCGTCGGCTTTTCGGGTGCCGTATCGGTGAACTCAAGCGCAGATATTATCTGATCTCTTGCTGCGTCAAAGGTATCCTTCTTTTCGGTAAACAGACGCGCTATAACGTCGCCGCGCTTTACCTCGTCGGACGGCTTTTTAAGGAGTATAACGCCTGCACGGGGATCAATAACAGAGTCCTTGGTGGCTCTGCCTGCGCCGAGAGTCATGGCTGCAAGACCGATCTTTTCAGCATCACACGAGAGGATATATCCGTCTCTGTCGGAGAGTATATCGCAAAAATATTTTGCCTTTCCGAAAAGGGAAGTGTCTCTTGCATACGCATCGTCTCCGCCCTGCTGCCTTATCCACTCGCAGAATTTCTCAAACGCTTTTCCGCTGATAAGAGCGTCGTTTACACGCGCCTTTGCCTCGTTTGACGGTATTTTGCAGGAAAACTCGACCATAAGCGAAGCAAGGGTAAGGCATACCGTTTTAAGGTCGCTCGGACCGCCTCCGTTTAATACCTCGATCGCTTCGCATACCTCAAGTGCGTTTCCGATAGCATGTCCGAGAGGTAGATCCATATTGGTTATGACAGCCGCCGTGCGTCTGCCGTGTGCTTTCCCTATTTTAACCATAGTTTCGGCAAGCTTTTTTGCATCTGCGGGCGTTTTCATAAACGATCCGCGTCCGCATTTTACGTCAAGAACTATCGATTTAGTTCCCGCTGCGAGCTTTTTACTCATAATTGAAGAGGATATAAGCGGTATGGAATCGACTGTCGCAGTAACGTCGCGCAGAGCGTACAGCTTTTTGTCTGCGGGTGCAAGATCCGCGCTCTGACCGATAACGGCAAGCGAGCATCTTCCGACCTGCGCGGCAAACTCGTCGGGAGTCAGCGAGGTGCGAAAGCCGGGAAAGGATTCAAGCTTATCCACCGTTCCGCCAGTGTGACCGAGACCTCGTCCGCTCATTTTTGCAACGATACCGCCGCAAGCGGCAACGATTGGAGCGACGATAAGTGTCGTCTTGTCTCCTACACCGCCGGTAGAGTGCTTATCAACGCTCGCGTCTCCGAATGCACTGAGATCGACCGTGTCCCCCGAGAGCATCATCGCCTCGGTGAGATCGTAAATTTCTCTGTCGGTCATACCCTTAAAATATATCGCCATCATAAGCGAGGACATCTGGTAGTCGGGTATCTCGTCTGCGGTATAGAGCTTTATCATCTCGAAAATCTCGTCGCGCGAGAGCTCGAGACCGTGTTTTTTCTTTTCAATAACGTCGTACATTCTCATAAAAGTACCTCGATTTTCAGCGGAGCTTGTCACTTCCGAAGCTTTCGGGGAAAAGCTCGCCGAGAGTATATGATCTTATTTCACTGCCGTCGCAAAGCAGGATAGTAAAATCCTTGTCACAGAATTCTGTCATTACCTGACGGCATACGCCGCAGGGCGGGGTGAAGGATGATATCGGTGCATCCTTTTTGCCGCCGACTATCGCGATAGCCGAAAAATTGCGTTCACCCGCGTGTACCGCGCTAAAAAATGCAACTCTCTCCGCGCATACGGTGGGCGTATAGGATGCCGATTCGATGTTCGCGCCCGAATAGACCGTACCGTGATCGGTGAGAAGTGCCGCACCGACCGCAAAATTTGAGTACGGGCAATAGCTTTGCTCTCTGGCGAGTATGGCTTTGCCAACGAGCATATTCATTTGTTCGGTGTTCATATTATTTCTCCGTTTTATTTAAGAAACTCTTTGACCTTTTGGCTGATAAAACCAAAACCGTCGATAGTTCCGAAATTTTCGCTCGGCATATTTTTGCCGTAAATAATATACGGAACGTATTCTCTGGTGTGGTCGGTACTGCTGTCGGACGGATCACAGCCGTGATCTGCGCTTATCATAAGCACGTCGTCCTCGTTAAGCGTTTTTACAAACTCGCCAAGCCAGGCGTCAAATTCACTGATAGCGCTCGCATATCCGTCTGCATCCTGTCTGTGACCGTAGAGCATATCAAAATCAACGAGATTTACAAAGCAAAGCCCGTTAAAATCACGGCTTGCAAGCTCGGATGTTTTTTTCATACCCTCGCGGTTGTTGTGCGTGGGATAGGTCTCGGTAATGCCGGACATAGCGAAGATGTCCCCTATCTTGCCGACTCCGATAACGTCAAAGCCGTCCTTTTTCAGCTCGTTTAACATAGTGTCTTTCGGGGGAACGAGCGAAAAATCGCGTCTGTTTTCGGTTCTCTTAAAGTTAGGATAGCTTCCCTCAAACGGGCGTGCGATAACTCTGCCTACTCCGTGCTCACCGGTAAGAATTGCTCTTGCCTTCTCGCAAATGGAGTAAAGCTCGTCTATCGGAACGACGTCCTCGTGAGCGGCTATCTGGAATACGCTGTCCGCGGAGGTGTAAACGATAAGATCGCCCGTTTCGACGTGTGCCTTGCCGTAGTCACGGATCACGTCCGTGCCCGAATAGGGAAGATTACATATAACCCTTCTACCTACCGCTTTCTCAAAAGCGTCTATTATCTCGCTCGGAAATCCGCTCGGATAGGTCGGCATAGGGGACTCGGAAATAAGTCCCGCGATCTCCCAGTGACCGGTAGTGGTGTCCTTGCCGCGGCTTAATTCACGAAGACGCGCGAAGCTCGCCGTGGGGGCTTCTGCCTTTTCTACGCACTCTACTCCGTCAATATTTCCAAATCCCATAGCGGTAAGATTCGGAATACTGAATTTTTCACTTTTTGAAATACTGCCGAGCGTATTTGCACCCGCATCTCCGAAATCGCTCGCGTCGGGTGCCTCTCCGATTCCAAAGGAATCGAGAATTATAAGAAAAACTCTCTTTTTCATAATCTTTTAGTTCTTAATAGCGACGTTGAGCGCTATTTTCATCATATCGGTAAAGGTGTTCTGACGGGCGTCTGCATCAAGTGCTTCGCCTCTGATAATGTGGTCGGAAACCGTGCATATCGCAAGTGCTTTTTTGCCCGCTGCTGCCGCGTTCATATAAAGAGCAGCCGCTTCCATTTCTACTCCGAGCACGCCCATCTTGTACCAGCCCTCGTTGAATTTGGGATCTGCGTGGTAGAAGATATCGGAGGAAAGAAGGTTGCCGACCTTGTAACGAACTCCAAGCTCCTTTGCCTCGTTTACGGCAGACTCGAGGAGATCGTAGCTCGCGATAGGTGCGTAATTTCCGTTAAGCTTGTACTGATCCTGATATGCGGAGTTGGTGCAAGCACCCATTCCGATTATAACGTCGCGGAGCTGTACGTCGTCAGCAAGGCCGCCGGCGGAGCCGATACGGATGATGTTTTCAACTCCGAAGAAGTTGTAAAGCTCGTACGAGTAGATACCGATGGAGGGCATTCCCATTCCGCTTGCCATAACGCTTACGGGCACGCCCTTGTAGGTTCCCGTATAGCCCTGAATACCGCGGACGTTGTTTATAAGACGCGGATTTTCAAGGAAGGTCTCTGCAACGAATTTGGAACGCAGGGGATCGCCGGGCATAAGGACCGTTTTGGCGAAATCTGCGGGTTCTGCTTTTATGTGAGGGGTGTGTTTGTTACTCATCTTAATTTCTCCTTAATAGTTGGACTGACTTTTTTCGTTTTTTGCTATTTTTACGATGCGGCTCGTACCGAGACGGGAAGCGCCAAGGTTTATAAAGTCCTCTGCGTCCTCAAGTGAGGAGATTCCGCCCGCCGCCTTGATAAGAACGCCTTTGCCTACGTGCTTTGCGAAAAGGGCAACGTCCTCGCGAGTAGCTCCTGCGGTGGAAAATCCGGTGGAGGTCTTGATGTAGTCTGCACCCGAAGCGGTGACTATCTCGCACATCTTGATCTTTTCTTCGTCGGTAAGAAGGCAGGTCTCGATGATCACCTTGAGTATCTTTTCGCCGCAAGCTTCCTTGAGAGCTTTAAGCTCATAAAGGATCTCATCGTACTTTTTATCCTTGAGATGACCGATGTTTATAACGGTATCTATTTCGTCTGCGCCGTTTGAAACAGCATCCTTTGCCTCAAAAATCTTGGTGGCAGTCGTGGAATATCCGTTGGGGAATCCGATTACCGTGCATATTTTAAGCTTGTCCCCAACGTATTCTTTTGCCGCCTTGACGTACGATGCGGGAATACATACCGAAGCGGTGGAAAATCTGATACCGTCGTCGCAAACTGCTTTTATCTCCTCCCACGTAGCACTTTGAGAAAGAAGGGTGTGATCGCATTTTGAAAGAATTTTGCTGAGTTCCATAACTATATCTCCTTTTTACAAATATATTTTCAAGAATTTTGTTTTTTTATCTTTTCGCGCCAGCATTTGTGACACATTGCAACGTAGCTGTCGTTTCCTCCGAGCATCACTTGATCACCCTCAGTAACTATCTTCATATCGAGAGTGATTCGCGCGTTGACTATCGCCTTTTCTCCGCAGGAGCAGATCGTCTTTATCTCGGATATTGAGTCTGCTACCTCAAAAAGACGCTTGCTGCCTTCAAAAAGATTACACAAAAAGTCTGCGCGGAGACCGAAGCAGAGTACCGGAATAGCGTACTCGTCCACGATCTTTCGAAGCGCATCTACGTGAGACGTGGTGAAGAATTGGCATTCGTCCGCTATTATTACGTCGTACTTGGGCGCTTTCTTGCTGAATATCTCGAAAATATCGTCACACTTGTCAACCGTCTCGCAGTTTGCCGAAAGTCCTATGCGGGACTTGACGACCTTTTCACCGTCACGGTTGTCAAGCGCCGGCTTTATCAGCCATACCTTCATTCCGCGTTCCTCGTAATTGAATTTCGTGATAAGTGCCTGCGCCGTTTTGGACGAGCCCATAGCACCGTATTTGAAGTAAAGCTTTGCCATTTTCTTCTCCTGATCGGTTATTATTTGTTTTTAGTATATCATTATATCATATTTTTCTATAAAATGGAAGAGTTTTTTAGTATTTTTTATCAAAATAACCTAAGTTTTACCGATGCATATTATATTTTAGTGGGGAGGGATAGATATGAAGATGTCGGAGCTCTTTTACAGATGTTTGAGCGCAGACTATATAAAGGTGGGCGAGTCCGCAGACTACGCCGTAGAAAAGCGCGCAGGGAATCTCTTTTTGTTTTTTCAGGACTCGGACGGAGCTGTAGATTGGAAGAATAATCTCGATTTTCCGTCGATGCCGTACGAAAAGATGGATAAAAGCGTGTGGCGCGCACATAGGGGATTTCTTCGAGTATGGAAAGAAATAGAGCCGTACGTGTCCGGATATATTATGAACGAAAATATAAAAAGGATAACGGTGGCGGGATATTCGCACGGAGCGGCAGTCGCTCTTCTTTGTCACGAATACGTTTGGTATAACCGCCCCGATCTGAGAAAAAAGCTTTTCGGATACGGATTTGGATGCCCGAGAGTGTTCTGGGGACGCTCCTGTGCAGATCTTTGCGAGCGCTGGGAGAATTTTACTGTAATACGAAATATAAACGATATAGTCACACACCTTCCGCCCGCAGTGATCGGATATAGACACGTGGGCAAGATGCTGGAGGTGGGAGAAAAGGGAAAATACTCGAATATTGAGGCACATTTTGCCGAAAATATACTTATAGAGCTTGCAAATTACGAAGAAAAAACACAGGCGGCGCCTGTGTTTTTATGAAGAATATGTGATTTAGAATATGGGGTAACCTGCTGCCTCGTGTGCTGCCTTAAGCTCGTCACAAAGAGCAACGATCTCGTCGGTGGAAAGCTGGCTTCCGGTGTGAGGATCGAGCATTGCAGCGTGGTAAACGTGTTCCATAGACATCTCGTGAGCAGCAGCTATGGTAAGAAGCTGAACGTTGATATTGGTCATATTCATAGCTGCGCACTGGGGAGGAAGCTCTCCTGCGAAGGTCGGATGGATTCCCGATTTGTCAACCATACAAGCAACCTCTACGCAAGCGTTTGCGGGAAGGTTTGAGATAAGTCCGTTGTTGATTACGTTTCCGCCGATCTTGTATGGAACGTCGGTAACGATAGCTTCCATAATACGAGAAGCGTACTCACGGGAGCGCACGTGCGTTACGTTTCCGCCTGCCATAAGCTCTTCTCTCTGAGCAGCCCACTTTGCGATCTGCTTTTCACAGCGTCTCGGATACTCGTCAAGCGGAATGTTGAATTTCTCGATAAGCTCGGGACGGTTTTCCTTAATGTAGAGGTAGTTGTACTCTGCGTTGTGCTCACTGGACTCGGTGCAGTAGTAACCGAACTTGTCGATGTAGTCGTATCTTACCATATCGCCGTGCTTCGTGGTAGCGTTCTTTTCCTTTGCGCGACGCTTGATCTCGGGGTAAAGGTCGTTTCCGTCCTTGTCGCGGATGTCAAGAAGCCATCCCATGTGGTTGATACCTGCGATAGTCTCGTATCTGCCCTCCATCTTGTCCTCCATACCGAGGTCCTTGAGGAGCCAGTGCGAGCAAACCTGTACGCTGTGGCAGAGACCGATAGTCTTTACGTTGGTGTATCTCTGCATATAACCGGTGAGTATTGCCATCGGGTTGGTGTAGTTGAGAAGCCATGCGTTGGGGCATACCTCTTCCATATCAGCGGCAAACTGCTTCATAACGTGAATGGTACGAAGTCCTCTGAAGATTCCGCCGATACCGAGGGTATCACCGATAGTCTGGCGCAGACCGTACTTCTTGGGGATCTCAAAGTCGATTATAGTGCAGGGATCGTAGAGACCTACCTGAATAGCGTTGACTACGAAATCAGCGTTTCTGAGAGCGTCCTTACGCTCCTCTACGCCAAGATATTTTTTGACGGTAGCGCGATTTTCGTTGATGTTCTTGTTGAGGGTTGTGATAAGGAGATAGGAATCCTCGAGACGCTCTGCGTCAATGTCGTAAAGAGCGATCTCCGCATCGTGAAGTGCCTCGGACATCATCGAGTCTCCGAGAACGTTCTTACAGAAAACGGTGCTTCCTGCTCCCATAAAAGTGATCTTTACCATAATTTCAGTTTCCTTTCGTGAAACGTTAAATTTATTTTACAAGTACATTTTATCACTTTTTTTTCGGAAAGCCATTGATTTATGTAACTGTAATATGTTATAATGTAACCTAAAGAGCAGAAAACGCTACGCGAAAGAAGGTGTTTTGTCACTTGGAAGATAATAAAAGGTTTTGGATTATAGGTTTTCTCGATCGCGGATACGAGGAGCTTTTGCCACTGAACTGCGGATATGAAGACTGTGATCCGCTACATACGGGATATGGAAGAAGATCCTACTATATGATACATTACGTCATAAAGGGCTCGGGTACGCTTTATAGTGAAAAGGGAGAATATAAGGTTGGTCACGGTCAGATCTTTATAGTAACTCCTTACGAAAACGCGCATTACGTTGCCGACGAGAGCGATCCATGGGAATATGTTTGGATAGCGTTTAACGGTCGGCTTGCAAAAAAGCTTGACTCACTTGACTCGCGCGTTTTCAGTACGTCGTACGAGCCGTTTGCTATGATACGCGATCTGCAAAAAAGACAGGATACCAGAGAAGAGGTTGGCGCAGCCGCGCTCTTTCTGATATTTGCCGAGATCTTCTCGGGACGTTCAAGACACCCGCATTACGTGCGTCGTACGGTAGATACGATAAATTCGCTTTATATGAGGCCCATAACGGTCGAGGCGATCGCAAGCGACCTGCGACTGGACAGGCGTTATCTTGCGCGTATATTCAAGGCGAGCATGGGTATGAGCGTTCAGGAATATCTGATAAAGGTAAGAATGGAGCAAGCGGAAAAGCTGCTTCGTGACGGAGTTTCGGTGTCTATGACCGCCGAGCTCGTAGGATATAACGATCCGTTCAATTTTTCAAAAATGTTCAAGAAATATTACGGAGTCAGCCCGAGTAAATTTGTGTAAAAAAAGAAGTGCTCAGATCAGAGCACTTCTTTTTTACATTTCTTTTCCGCAGTGCATACAAAATTTACTTTCAGCCGAAACATCTTTTCCACAGTGTGGGCACGTGCGTTTTGCCGCAGAGTGTTCTTGCGCACTTTGTCCTTTGCCACAATGGGGACAAAAATCTGTACTTATCATGTTACCGCACCCGTTGCATCTCCACTTATGATTGGCTGTGTTATTGCTGATATGCGGTTGCTGATTTTCATATTTTGGTGGTGGAGTAACTTCACCATCTTTTCTTTTATTTACAGTTCCTATTATTATAAAAATTATACCTAGTACAATAAGTATAACTCCAAAGGTCTCATAATCCGATCCGGGATTTGTTACACCATCGTTGAAAAAGCTCTCGAGCTGAGCTTTAACATCATTGTTCATTGAATTTCCTGTCATATACAAGAATATTCCGGCTATAAGTGAAATAACGCCCAAAGTTATCATTGCTATTTTTCTCCTATTTCGATAGTTATTGGATTATTTAGATACCACTGTATCGTAAAGCATAATGGGGTCTGCAGACCAATGATCACTATGTTTGGTCCCGCCGACATATGATAATTGAAAACTTATATAATTCGCATTTTTTATATTCGCTAATACTTCTAAATCATCGGTTTTATATGTAATTGTGGGTGATTGATAAACAATTTCATCGTACGTATAGTTAGGCGTACTCCTTGATAAGTAACATATTGTTACATAATTAGTGTAACATAATGTTACACTAGTGTCAATAGGAGAATTTTGAAAAATACGAAAAATATTTGGATTTTTCGGTTTTTGCTACAAAATTCGATTTTTTGATAAAGGAGTAACAATATTATGCAGAAAATGGTTGGTCTGAAACAAATTAGAAAGAAGAAAGGATACAGTCAGCTTAAAGTTGCAATGGATCTAAACATCAGCAGGGAAGCCCTATCCTATTACGAAACAGGTAAGCGCAATCCGGATCTTGAAATGCTTATAGCTCTTTCCGATTATTTTCGCGTATCCATTGACTATTTAATTCGTGGCAAAGAATTTAAGTACGATAATTGACACTCCCTCCCTTGACATCAAGTCGTGCTTGTGGTAAAATTTAGTGTATTCTTCTATAAAGGAGACGCTTATGTTTGATTTTAACAAAATAAAATCTCCGATAATATTTGAAGGCAGCGATAAAACTGCCTACCGGGACCCCGCAGTCTATTACGAGAACGGAAAGTTCTATCTTTTTTGCACGTACGTCGAGTGCTGTGAGGATGGTCCGTATCTCACGGTAGTCGAGTCTGTCTCGGACGATCTCGTTTCGTGGACTGCTCCGCGTGAGATAACGCCTCGGGACAGAGCTCTTAACTACTCAAGTCCGGGCAATATTATCAAATATAATGGAGAATACATCCTTTGCCTTCAGACCTATTGCCGCGAAAACGGTGAGAAATACGGTAATGAGAATTGCCGTCTTTTCACAATGAAAAGCCGTGATCTTTTGTCTTGGGACGAGCCCCGGATAATAAAGGTCAAGGGCGATATTCCGACCGAAAATATGGGAAGAATGATAGATCCCTTTTTGGTGCAGGATATAAACGAGCCGGGAAAATGGTGGTGTCTGTATAAGCAGAACGGAGTTTCAATGTCCTACTCGTATGACCTTGAAAATTGGACCTTTCACTCAAAGACCGAAAGCGGCGAGAACGTGTGCGTTCTTGCAAAAGACGGGCAGTATCTGATACTCCACTCTCCGAAAAACGGAATCGGTGTTATGAAAACCGACGATTTTAAGAGTTTTGAGAAGTCCCCCGAGCTTATCACTCTCGGTCAGGACCTATGGGATTGGGCAAAGGGAAGAATTACCGCAGGATTTCTGCTTGATCTCACCGAAAACGCAGAATACGGGAAATATCTGCTGTTTTTCCACGGCTCCGGACCCGAGGACGAGGAGACGATGTTCGACCATCACGCAAGTATCGGTCTTGCTTGGAGCGACGACCTCGTATCGTGGGAGTGGTCAAAATAGTTATATTTTAGTAAAGTTTTTGAAAGAGTCCGAGAAAACTTTTTTCAAAAAGTTGTCTCGGAAAAGTTTTTGGGAAAGTTTGAAACCCTTTTTTCAAAAAGGGTTTCATGAAAAAGTGAAATGAATAAAATTTGCATAATTTATACGGGCGGTACTATCGGTATGACGCGTACCGAAAAGGGATACGCCCCCCAAAAAGGATTTCTCGGTGAGATGCTCGAAAAGCTTCCCGAGCTGAGCGACAGCCGTATGCCAAAGTGGGATATGATAGAAATGTCCCCGCTTCTCGACTCGTCCAATATGACGGTATATGAGTGGAACAAGATCGCAGAGAAAATATACGAAAATTACGGAAAGTACGACGGATTCGTAGTTCTTCACGGAACCGATACGATGGCATATACCGCGTCTGCGCTCTCCTTTATGCTTGAAAATCTCGATAAGCCGGTAGTGCTTACCGGATCTCAGATCCCGCTTTGCGAGATAAGAAGCGACGCAAGAGACAACCTTATATCCTCAATGCTGATCGCGGCAACGGGAAAGGTGCGCGAGGTCTGCCTCTATTTCGGCGGTAAGCTTATGAGAGGAAACCGTACCACCAAATATTCGGCGGACGGCTTCAGCGCCTTCAAATCTCCGAGCTATCCCTATCTTGCCGATTCGGGAATCGAGCTAAGATACAGCGAGGCACTTATGCGTACACCCGATAAGGGCGAGCTTTCAATAAGGAAGCTGAGTCCCGTACCTATCGGAGTAATAAAGGTTTTCCCGGGAATACAGTTCGACCTTTTTGAGTCGATAATGACAGAAAAATTAAAGGGTATCGTTATAGAGACCTTCGGTGCGGGAAATATCCCGGGTAGCGCGGACGCTCTTCTCCCTATAATAGAAAAGGCGTTCAAAAACGGTACGGTAATCGCCGTTTGCTCGCAGTGTCCGCAGGGTACGGTCTCTCTCGGCGCGTACGAGACGAGCAGTGCGCTTAAAGAAGCGGGTGCGATAAACGGATACGATCTCACCACCGAGGCGGCGGTAGCCAAGCTCTACTATCTGTTCTCGTGCGGATATGACAGTAAAAAAATCAAAGAAATGATGGAAACGGATCTTCGCGGCGAAATGAGCTGCTGAGTCCGATAGAAAGGAAAACGTAAAATGAAAAAATCAATTCTCAGAAAATACGCTCGCCTTATTGCAGTCAAAGGCGGAAGAGTACAGAAGGGACAGGACGTTATTATTGCTGCTTCGGTTGAAAATCCCGAGTTCGTAAAGATGGTCGTCGAGGAATGCTACCGCTGCGGAGCGAGACGCGTAGAGGTAGATTGGTCGTATCAGCCGATCACCAAGATCAATATGAAAAAATGCTCCGTAAAGACTCTTTCTACCGTTGAAAAGTGGCAGGAGGAGAAGCTTAAATGGAAGGTCGAAAAGCTTCCCGTTCATATCTATCTTGAGTCGGACGATCCGGACGGACTTTGCGGAATAGATCAGAACAAGAACTCCAAAGCATCGCAGGCAAGATATAAGATAATCAAGCCGTACAGAGAGGCAATGGAAAATAAATATCAGTGGTGTATCGCGGCAATTCCGGGCGCAGCTTGGGCGAAAAAGGTGTTCCCAAGCGAGACGAAGCGAAACGCGGTAGAGAAGCTCTGGGAGGCAATTTTGACGGCTTCGAGAGTAAACGAAGATCCGATAGCGGCTTGGGACGAGCATAACCGCGATCTTGACGCAAGATGCAAGTATCTTAACGGTCTCGGACTTGAAGCGCTTGAGCTTAAGGCGTCCAACGGTACAGATTTCCGTGTCGGTCTCATAGAGGATGCGCTCTTTATGGGCGGCTCGGAGGAGGCACTCGGCAGCGGCATCGAATTTAACCCCAACATTCCGAGCGAGGAGGTATTCGTATCTCCCAAAAAGGGCGTAGCAGACGGCATCGTATATTCGTCAAAGCCCCTTTCTTACCGCGGCGAGCTTATCGAAAATTTCTCCGTACGATTTGAAAACGGTAAGGCAGTCGAGGTCAAGGCAGAGCGCGGCGAGGAGCTTCTCAAGGAGATGATCTCTATGGACGAAGGCGCGGCTTATCTCGGGGAGGTCGCTCTCGTTCCTTACGATAGTCCGATATGCAATACCGGAATACTTTTCTATAACACTCTCTTTGACGAGAACGCGGCTTGCCATCTCGCTCTCGGCGCGGGATTTACCAACGTGCTGAAGGACTACGATAAGTACACGGTTAAGGAATGCTACGAAAAGGGAATCAACGAGTCTATGATCCACGTTGACTTTATGATCGGAACGGCAGACCTCTCGGTAGTCGGCATTACACGCGACGGAAAGAGAGTACAGATATTTGAAAACGGAAACTGGGCGTTTTAAGATAAGGAAAATTTGAAATGAATGACTACTCTTACGATAATTTAAAGAGAATACTTGAAACTGAGCGCGGTCGGAAACTTGTGGCGCAGATCAAAGAGGGGTATAGCGAGCTTTTTGAGGGAAAACCGATAGAGCGTCCAAGTTATGCTGATTTTATGCATATCTTTGACGAGGGCGGCGATACCCGTACCTGCGATCTTATCGATACTAAAAGAAAACTGCGCTTTTTCTGCCTTCAGATACTCTCGCTCGTTGATGATAAGTATATCTCCGACCTTGAGGAAATGATAGACGAATTTTGCTCGCAGTACACTTGGTTTTCTTCGTATCACGGAAGAGATAATAATAATCAAAGCTTCAATTACAACCAAATAGACCTTGATACCGCTTTTATGAGTGCGTTGCTCAGCACCACCTACTGGATAATGTACGATAAGCTCAGATACGATATCAAAGTAAGAATACGCCGCGAGATAGAGCGCAGATTGATTATTCCTTTTGAAAATAACCCAACCTATTTCGGATTTGGTGGCGGGGAGAGGAGCAATTGGGTAGCAACTCAGACGTACGGTACGGGACTTGCCTATCTGTACGTATTTCCCGAGCGTCTTGAACTTGTAAAGGATCGGCTTTTTAATTCGCTTGATGCATATTTCAGCGGAATCTCAGACGATGGATACTGCACCGAAGGGCACGGATATTGGGCGGCGGGATTTAACTCTGTTTCGTCGTTCCTTGATTCCTATGTGGATAAAACCAAAGAGGATATAACGAATATTACCAAATCGGAAAAGATACTTAAAAGTGTAGCTTTCGGGCATAGCTCGATACTTAAATATGGCTACGGAATTCCTTTTTCCGATCATCAAGACACCGTCGAACAAAAGATCACGAAGTCGGTTGGACACACTTTGATTAAAAGAGTTTTTGGTGCTGCGTATAAAATGTACAGCGCATACGATGAGAGCGACCTTTTCACACGCGATGAAAACGGAAATCTTGTTACAAACGCGATAGTGCGCGGAGAAAACGGTTATCACCGCATTCTGTCAATTGATACCTTTGAAGAAGATAAAGAGGGTGGAATAGTTGAAAATAGTACGTACATATACCCGATAGGTGGCGCGTATATAGCAAACAGAGATAAATACTCATTTGCTGCAAAGGCAGGAAATAACGCCGAATGTCACAACCACAACGACATTGGCAACTTCGCACTTTATGTAAACGGTAAACGCATTTTTCACGACGTGCGCTCGCATAAGTACGATGCCATTTATTTTGATGAGAAATACCGATATACCGACGAGGTATTTGCCGCAAGCTCCTTCGGACACAGCGTGCCGATAATTGACGGCAAGAGACAGACGCAGGGCGCGAAATTCGCGGGTGAAATAGTGGAAAGCTCTGACGATATCTTTGAGGTTAATATATCGGGCGCTTATGACCTTGATATAAGCACGCTTAAGGTAAGATATGAGCTTTCGGATGATCAGATAACTGTAAAGTACTTTATAAACGAGCCGACCTCGCATTCGCTGAAGCTTCGCTTCATTACCGTTGAAGAGCCGAGCATAGGAGCAGACGGCATGGTCGATATATGCGGAGTAAGCTTCAGAAGTGTTCAGAACCTGCCGCTAGAAATGAAAAAGGTAGAGTATCTTGCACATCACGTTGAGGGTATTGCATATACGCTTGAGTTTGACGCAGGAAGCGTTCAAAACGGCGAGTTTGAATTTGAAATAAAAATTTAAGAAAGAACATCGAGGGTAAAAGCTCGAAGATGATTTTGAAAGGAATACGGCTATGGATATTAAAGGAAAAAAGATCAACTTTCTCGGCGACAGTATAACCGAGGGAGCAAAAGTCGAGGATAAAAGCAATATTTATCATGCACGCCTCGCAAAAGAGTACGGTATTACCGCACGTAATTACGGAATAGGCGGAACTAGAATTTCAAGACAGAGCACACCCTCACAATATCCCGTGCACGACAGAGATTTTATCCAAAGAGTAGATGAAATGGATAGCGATGCAGATATTATCGTCGTGTTCGGCGGAACTAACGATTTCGGTCACGGTGACGCTACCCTCGGTCAGATGACTGACAGAACGCCATATACCTTCTACGGTGCCTGCCATACGCTCTGCGAAAAGCTGATAGAAAAATATCCCGAGGCGCTTATCGTCTTTATGACGCCTCTTCACAGATGTAATGAGGATAACCCTCGCGGCGACGGATATATGCCCGAGCGCGGAGTACTTAAGGAGTACGTTGAGATAATAAAAGAGGTAACCGAGTATTATTCGATACCTACGCTCGATCTTTGGTCGTGCAGCTCCATTCAGCCGAAAAATCCGATAATCAAAGAAAAATATTGCCCCGACGGACTTCACCCGAACGATGCGGGACACGCGATCATCGCAAGCCGCCTTGCCGGATTTTTAGCTTCACTTTAATAAATAAAAAACGCAGACCTTCAGGTCTGCGTTTTGTTTTTTACTTAAAAGCAAAGCAGGAACGTGGCGGCAATACCGAAGATAATGCCTATCCACTGCTTTGCGGTCAGCTTTTCTTTGAAAAGCAAAAGTCCCGCAAGTGTGGAAAGAATAAGATGCCCGCCGTTTATTATAGGGAAGAATACCGCGCTTTTCATAACTCCTACGAGATAGAGATTTATAATATTGTTGAGTGCGATAGCTATACCGACGACGAAAAGGAGTGCTCCGAGCAGAATTGCAGCTTTTTTCTTACTGCCGTTTTTTTGAGCGAAAATTGGCGGATCCTTTTTCAGCGATATAAGATAAAGGACAAAGGAAAAAAGTGTTGAGACAATAAATGCAATAAAGAGCATAAGTGAAAGCTCATCTGAGTGATCCGATTCCTGATGTACCTTTTGAAGCAGTCCGACACCCGCTGTAAATATTGCCGCAAGAAAGGAAAAAACGAGCCACTTTACAGACGTCTTTTTGTTACGGTCATCCTCTTTCTTTTTGGTGGCAAGCACGATACATACCATCATAAACGCGATTCCTATCCACTGCGGGATCGAAGGTATCTCGCCGAAGAAGAGTCCCGATATGGCGGTTATTACCGTGGAGGACGAGATTATTACGGTTGTATAGGACAAGGGTCCTATGCTGACAGCGGCAAGATTGAAGATGGCGGCGATAGCGGTAACGATACCGAAAAGAGCGCCGATAATAAGAGAATAAATAGAGCCGTCAAGCTTAAATCCCGAATACGCAAGGATAACGAGCGCACATATTGCGGAGGAAACCATATTGAATATCTGGTAGCCACGCTGCGTACTGCTAACGTTTTTGCTGAAAGAGTTTTTCGCAATGCCGACACCTAAACAGGATGCCATGGTTACGATAAGCAGGACTATATGCGGAATTTTTGAAAGATCCATTTTATTTTCTCCTTTTTCAAATAAGGTATTTACATTTTCAAAATATCGTGTATAATTATATCATAATGAAACTGCACAAAATATATAAAAATAACTTAAAAATAGTGTTTTTGTAGTCATTGAGGTGGAAATGGAAGATAAATTATATGAACCGATGCCGATCGCGGTAATAAACGCGGACGATCTTATGTGCTACGAGATAAAATATTCTAATGGCTTTGTTAAAATTTGCGGCGCCGACAAAGTGGGCGCTCATATACATAGCTTTTGCGAAATATACGTAAACGTCAGCGGCAACGTCTCCTTTATGGTAGAAAATAACGTATATCCAATATCATCGGGAGATATTATAATAACAAGACCGAACGAGGTCCATCACTGCGTTTATCA
Organism: Oscillospiraceae bacterium; assembly: GCA_015064385.1. Classification (GTDB taxonomy): domain Bacteria; phylum Bacillota; class Clostridia; order Oscillospirales; family CAG-272; genus SIG672. Next base: position 33,213 of record SVSI01000004.1, read on the forward strand.
CAGCGAGTGCCGACACGAGCATTACTGTGTCTGGATATCTATGTCGGGTGACTTTATGCAGGATATGTCGTCTGCCTTTTTTGACAGAAAAGCGGGAGAGGGAAATCTTATATCGATGAGTGACGAGGACAAGAAAAAGCTTTTTGACCATCTCAAAAAAATCCGTAATGAGGATGACGGTCGGGCGACCAAAAGGGATGCGGAAAGTATGTCGCATTTCTTTGGCATTCTCGGGCTTATCGAAAAATACAAGGAAAAGACGCTTCCCGCAAAAGAGCTTCCCGAGAGAATGAAGAATATCCTCACCTATATCGAAAAGCGTTTTTACGACGCCTGCACGGTGGAGGATATTGCCAATGAATTTTTTATAAGCAGAAGCGCGCTTGTAAATATGTTCAAGAGATATATGAATCTTTCGCCGTCAAAATATATAGAGGCAAAAAAATTCTCATACGCAAAAAGTATGCTTGAAAAGGGAAATAGCGTTCAGGAGGTCTGTGATGCCTGCGGATTCTCCGACTGCTCTTATTTCATATCGGTGTTCAAAAGACGCTTCGGAGTGACACCGTACCAGTACGCTAAGAACGTCAAGAAATAGATAATAAAAAGGACAGAGATTAGCGTCTCTGTCCTTTTGTTTTCAGGAAAATTTATTGGAAAGTCGGAGATTATCGGCAATCATTGCGATAAACTCGCTGTTTGTCGGCTTTCCGCGGTTGTTTTGTATAGTATATCCGAAATATGCGTTCAGGGTATCAAGATCGCCTCTGTCCCAAGCAACCTCTATCGCGTGGCGGATGGCACGCTCGACTCTTGATGAGGTCGTCTGATACTGCTTTGCTACCGAAGGGTAGAGTATCTTGGTTACAGAGTTTATAATGTCGTTGTCGTTTATGGTCATAAGTATTGCGGTACGCAGATACTGATAACCCTTGATGTGCGCGGGAACTCCGATCTGATGTATCACCTTCGTGACCTGCGCCTCCATATCGTTTCCGAGTACGGTTCCTGCGCCGGACGGAGTTTTGGACGTGCGCTTTTTAGCCATTATGCGAAGGATGCGCTGGCTGAGACTCTGAAAGTCTATCGGCTTTAGGATGCAGTATTCCGCACCTGACTCACTTGCCTCGAAGAACATATTCTGATTATTTACTACCGAGGTTACGATAAAAGAGGGCGGCATGTCCGGTGAAAGATTCATCGCAAGTGCGCTCTTTATTATATGAACGCAGTCGAGGCGGGACATCCAGATGTCGAGAAGTACGATATCCGGACGAATACTCTCGATCTTGTGAAGAGCATCCTCACCGTTGCACGCTTCGCTTATCTCGCGGTATCCGAGAGCCCAGAGTCCTTCCTTGCAGTTTCTTCGGAAATCTGCGCTCTCGTCGGCAATAAGTATTTTGATTTTTGATTCCATGTCTTTTCACTCCCGTAAAGTTTTTTGTTTTGTGACAAATACATATTACCATATTTTGGAAATAAATGCAATTGGCAATGCTACCAAAATTAACCACTTAAAATTGGTAAATATTGCCAAATTTTGCCAATTAACTACCAACGGAAGCGAAGAAGGGAGTCAGTCGCCGTGGTGCTTGGTAAAAAAACCGCGAAGATCCATATAATAAGTCCCGTCGTCTTGCTTTTTGAAGCCGACAGCTGAAATAAGTCGGGGCGAGATACGCTCGGGATAGGGAAGATATGCGTCGTGCGTGCCGCACAGATCAACGAAATTGAGCATTGATCTTCCCATTATAAAGAGAGCTTCGAAATCGTCAACACCCTCGGGTGAGCGAAGATCGTAAACGAAGGCACCTTCCTTCTTAAAAGAAAACTGCGTTATTCCGAGAAGCTCTCCGGGCAGAGTATCGCTCGTGGTGGGATCGTCCGGTATCTCGGGAGTTTCAAAAGCGGCGTATGCAAGAGCGTCGGGAATAAATTCTACAGAACACTTTTCGCAAAGCTCCTTTTGTACCTCTTTGGTTTGTATAGCGTGAATTCTGAGCATAGTTTTAACCTTATAAGTATTTTAGAGCAGACCTACTGCTTTTTTGAGTGCCTTTACCTCGTCAACGTTGAGATAGCGCCACTCTCCCTTTTTAACGTCGAGAACGAGATCTCCAAGCGCAACGCGCTTTAGTGCCTTGACTTCGAGATCTACCGCCTCACACATTCTGCGGATCTGTCGGTTTTTGCCCTCGTAAAGGATCATTTCAAGGACTGACGTCTTTTCGTTGTGACGCAAAATACCGCACTGTACGGGCATTATTTTTTCGCCGTCAATTTGCGTCAGAGATGCAAGCTCGGCAACCTTTGCGCGCGTTACGTTTCCGCTTACCTTGACGTTATAGAGCTTTGGGATAAGATGTCTCGGATGTGTAAGCGCATTGGTTAGAGCGCCGTCGTTAGTCATAAGAAGGAGTCCCTCCGAATTCATATCGAGGCGTCCTACCGGATAGACGCGCACACCCGTATCCTCTACGAGCTCTGCAACCGTCTTTCGACCTTTTTCGTCGCTGAGCGTGGTAACGTAGCCGGTGGGCTTGTTGAGCATTATATAAGTATAATGAAAGTTTTGCTTTTTTCCGACGGGTGCACCCTGACAGAGAACCTTGTCTCGTCTCGGATCTACCTTAGTACCGAGAGTGGCAACCTCTCCGTTTACGAGCACTTCTCCCGCTTCTATCGCCTTTTCAGCGGCACGGCGGGACATTATTCCGCAGTCGGAAATAAATTTCTGAAGACGTATTTTTTCCATTTTATTATTTTTCGACCTTGTTTTCAGACGGCTCCTCTTTGGCAAAAGCCGTGCGGATCCTCTTGATAAATTCGGGGGAGCGCTCTATCAGCTCGATAACGGTGTCAAACTTGTCTGTCTTCTGATTTTCGGACGCGCTGAGAAAATCGACCGTGCCGTCCGCCTTGATAACGAGAAATCCGATAGGGCTTATCTTGATTCCCGTTCCGCCGCCACCCGCAAAGTTCATACTATTGGCTTTGTCGCGGGTGCGTTTGCCGAGCCCGTCTATTCCGCCAGAGGCAAATCCAACCGAAACGCTGGTGATCGGGACGATGCTAACTCCGCCGGGCGCGTTTATGGGATCGCCTACGACGGTGTTGACGTCTGTTATCTCCTTAATGTTTTCGAGTGCGGATGCGACGATGTCGCTGAGCTTTTCGCGGCCGTTGTTTTTGTTGTTTTCGTTCATTGAAATATCCTCCGTTAAGGTTATATAGGTCACTTATTCGTGACATAGAGTTCGTTTGTGTTTTGTGAGCTTTCGCTGTCGTACGCGCTGCTTTTTTCAAAAAGTTCAGAGCTGCCGCGCACTATCAGAGAAATGAGCTGCCAGATATTAAATGATATAACGGTGTGCAACTCGAGCACGGTTTTTTCGGCGAGAAAATCGCACTCAAGCTTTATCTTACGCAGTTGTCTGTCCGATATAGCCGCATTTTGCGATATCACGCTTAGAAGATAGGAGACTCCCTGACAGAGTATGCCGTAGATTATTGCCGTATCTGCGGGATCCTTTGATGCTACCGTGATCTTAAAATATCTGAATTTGACGCGCGCCTTTTTTACAACGGGAAAGATTATTCTTTCCAAGATATTACTTACGAGAGAAAGCGACCGTCCCGCATCCCGTGTGAAGGAGGACTCTTCCTTCGGCTCTTTGGACTGCGTGTGTCCCTGTGAGAGCATAGAGACCATTTTCTGCATCTGCTTTGTAAGTGCGTTTTGAGGACGCCTGCGTTTTTTGGGACGCTCCTTCTTTCGATCGTCGTAGATCACGAACGTGAAAAGTGAGATGCGAAGCTTTACGACAAAAGTGTCCTTGGATACGATCACAAGGCGTACTCGCGTAAAGATTATTAGAATGATCAGCAGTGCAATTACCGATAAAGTGATCCAAACGCCCAAAAGCCGCACCTCCTCTCAAATTATTTTACGACTTTAATCGTTTTCGCTTTGTTCCTCAGTGGATTCCTCGGGCATATCCACGAGATCGAGCATACTTATCTGCTCGTCAGGATGCTCGCTCTTTTCCTCGTAATCGGGAAGCTCGTAGAGGGAAGAAAGACCGAAGCAACGCAGAAAATCGTCCGTCGTGCCGTAAAGGATCGGCTTTCCGGGGGCGTCGAGACGTCCCTTTGCCTCAATTAGACGGCGGTCACAGAGAGTGGATACCGCGTACGAGGAGTCAACTCCTCGTATTTTTTCTATCTTTGCCTTGGTTATCGGCTGATTGTATGCAACTATCGCGAGTACCTCGAGCGAGGAGTTGGAGAGACGTCCCTCTCGGCGGATGCCGAGTGCCTTTCGTACGTACTGCTCGAATTCTTCCTTTGAGCAGAGCTGACAGGAGTCGGAGACGATTATGAGGCGGATTCCTCTGTTATCAAGCTCAAGAGAGCTCTGAAGCTCGCTTACCGCTTTTCTTACGGTGAGAGTTGAGGTTTCAAGTACCTCTGCGAGCTTTCTGAAGCTGACGGGATATCCCGCGGCGAAAAGTATCGCCTCTATCATTCTTGCATAGGTGGAAGTGTCGTACTCCGGAGCTTTTTCCTGCGTTTCTTCGCTGTCGAGCTCTTCTATGTAATTGTTTTCGTTTTCAAAATTGCTTGTCATTAAAAGTTACCTCACGATATTATTATTCGGGCAGACCGCCGTCCGCGATCGGATTGTCGGTTATATCCTCGGGCGTTATGAGACGAAGCTTCGGCATATCCATGCCTTCCGAAAAATCGGCAGTTATCTTCTGGCTCTTCATAAGCTCAAGTATTGCAAGGAATGTCGCAACGACCTCCGAGCGGTGAGTACAGGTGTCGAAAAGGTCGTCAAGTGCAACGAGCCCGTTTGATACGATCTTGTTTATTACGATGTTTATCTTTTCTGTAACGGGTGCGGGCTCTCTCGTAAGAATTACCGAAAGGGATGCCTCTACCGTATCGTTACGCGATTCCTCGAAGAGCTTTTTACGGAGCGCCATACGCTCAAACGCTTTGAGAAGAAGCTCTATGTCCTGATTGTCGGGAATATCTTCACATGGAGGAATATCGTCGGTATCCTTTGCAAAACGTCCCGAAAAGGAAGCGTAGAGATGACCGAGTCCCTCTGCGGCGCGTTTTGCTCTCTGATATTCAATGAGCATTTCGGCAAGCTCCGCACGCGGGTCAACGTCATCCTCGGGGTTTTCGGGCTTGGGAAGAAGCATACGGCTCTTTATGAGCATAAGGCGGCTTGCCATCTCGAGAAACTCACCCGCTATCTCCATATCGAGCTCATTCAGCTTTTCGATATATTCCATATACTGCTCGAAAATAAGCGAGATCGGAATATCGTAAATATTTATCTTGTTTTTTGCAATAAGAGCAAGCAGAAGATCAAGCGGACCTTCGTATATCTCAAGCGTAAAGGACAGCTTGCCTTCGTTTTGTTCTTCTGTTTGTACTAAATTTTCTGTCATATCCGTCATAATATAAGACCTACAATCCAATCCATTCCAGAAAGTATTTTGTCGGCGATAAATCCGAAGGGAAGAGTTATAACTCCCGTGACGAGACCGATAAGAACGACCATCATAATGATGTTTTCGTATTTCATTATCGAGAAATAGTATTTGTCGGGAAGAAATGCGAAAAGCACGCGCGAGCCGTCAAAGGGAGGTACGGGGAGCATATTGAACACCGCAAGATAGATGTTCATATAGCAGAAATTAGAGAAAAAGAGATATATCGCCCAAAATACCTCGTACGACATAAAGCCGGAAAAGAACTTGACTATCACGCCGTACAGTATAAGACCGATAAAGGCGAGAAGCAGATTCGCTATCGGACCTGCCGCAGCGGAGAGTGCCATACCTTTTTTGGGGTTTTTGAAATATCTCGTGTTTATCGGTACGGGATTTGCCCAACCGATCCCGAGAAGAAGCATCGAGAGCATTCCTATCGGATGAAAATGCTTTATGGGGTTCAGCGTAAGCCGTCCGAGATTTTTGGCGGTGGGGTCTCCCAGCTTATAGGCGACGTATCCGTGCGCAAACTCGTGAAACGAGAGCGCGATAAGGACTGTCGGTATAGTGAGAAGCAGTATTAAGATTATCTCCTGCGGATCCGAACCTCCGATTATGTGTCTGAGCATAATTATTACTACTTTCGTTTAGATATCGTTTTCAATAATATTATCAAGCGTTTCGCGTCTGACGGCAAGGCGGTCCTCTCCGTCCTTTATTACGACAATAGCGGGACGCGCCACGCGGTTGTAATTGGACGCCATAGAATAGTTGTACGCACCCGTTACGGTAACTGCGAGAATATCTCCGCGCTCTGCCGACTGAAGAGGCATATCTTCGCCTATAAGGTCGCCCGACTCACAGCATCTGCCCGCTATCGAGCATACGATGTCCTTCGGCATATTTGCCTTGTTTGCAATAAGTGCATCGTATCTTGCCTTGTAGAGAGCGTATCTCGGGTTGTCGGACATTCCGCCGTCAACGGTTACGTAAGTGCGGAAATCTCCGATATTCTTTACCGATCCGACTGTGTAAAGGGTAACGCCTGCAGAAGCGACTATCGAACGTCCGGGCTCCATAAAGACGTGAGGACGCTCAAGAGAAAATCTTTCACAAAGCTCGGTCAGCTTTTCGCCGATAAGCTTTATGCTGCCGTCTATGTCTATTTCGCCCTCGCTTTCGTTGTAGCGCACTCCGAATCCGCCGCCTATGTTGAGATATTCGGGAGCATATCCGAACTTTTTCTTCATATCTGCGGCAAAGACCATCATTACCTCGAGCTGATCGAGATAGGGCTCGTGTTCAAATACCTGCGATCCGCAGTGGCAGTGATATCCGATAAGATCGAGGTGGGGAAGAGAGAGAGCTCTCTCTACGAATTTTTCGGCTTGACCGGTTTCGATCGGTACTCCGAATTTCGAGTCGAGCTTGCCCGTGCTTATTGCCTCAAGCGTGTGGCAGTCGATGTTGGGCGTGATCCTGAGAAGGATCTTTGCAGTTACTCCCATGTCGGATGCGATCTCGGAAATAGAGTCAAGCTCGTCAAAGCATTCGACGACGAAGCTGCCAACGCCGTAACCGAGCGCGGCGCGGATCTCCTCGGGAGTTTTGTTGTTCCCGTGCATACAGAGGCGGGAAGGGGTATATCCCGCTTTGATTGCAGTATAGAGCTCTCCGAGAGATACTACGTCTGCGTTAATATCCTCTTTTTCGATAATTCTGTATATTTCCTTTATCGAAAGTGCCTTGGACGCATAGTATATCGCACTTTTTTCGGAAAAGTATTTTTTAACTGCGTTTCGGTAGATACGGCACTGCTTTACAATGTCGTTTTCGTCAAGAAGATAGAGAGGGGTACCGTATTTTTCGGCGAGCTTTACGGTATCAGCACCGCAAAGAGTGAAATGTCCCTCGCCGTTTACTGAATAGTTTGAATGTAACATATTCGGATCCTTTTTTAACTGAGAATAGAAAGTATTTCTGACGTGACGGCAGTTTTGCCTTCGCCGCTCAGCGACGAGAAGGGAATTATCTTGATGCCGTCAAGCAGGGGGTGATTTTCAAGTGATGTGATCATTTTTGCTCTGTCCGTTTTGTTAAGCTTATCGCATTTGGTGGCAACCACGAAAAAGGGTATTTCGGACTGAGCCAGAAAATCAAGCATCATTTCGTCGTCGGCGGTAGGGCCGACCTTGAGATCTATAAGCTGTATGACAGCCGCAAGCTTTTCTCCGCCTTTTACGAAATAATCGTTAGTCAGCGCCGACCATTTTGCCTTGTCTGCGGGATTACGCTTTGCAAAGCCGTATCCGGGGAGGTCAACCAGATAAAGAGACGAGTTCACGTCGTAAAAGTTTATCGTTATCGTCTTTCCCGGGCTCGAGCTGACGCGGGCAAGATTTTTTCTCCCTATCAGCGAATTGATAAGCGAGCTCTTTCCGACGTTGGAGCGCCCCGACATAGCTATCTGCGGACGCTGATCTTTAGGAAACTGCGAGGAGAGTCCCGCGGTTATCTTAAGTGAAGTTTTATTAAAATCGAGTTTCATATAATTGTTTCCCTCTTTTCGGGGTTTTATCGCATACTTATGAGGTTTTCGGGTCTTACCTTGGAGATTATCGGTATTATCGAAGAGTCGTTTTCGGCATCCGCGCTCTTTTCGGGAAGGATAAGAACGCCCTTTATAACGTCCTCTACCGTCTCACAGAGTACGAATTCAACGTTGTCTCTTACCGAAACATCTACCTTGTCTATATCGCGTGCGTTGTCTTTTGGAATAAATATCCTCTTTACTCCGGCAAGATAAGCCGCCATAGACTTTTCACGCAGGCCCCCGATAGCAAGCACCTTGCCTCTGAGCGATACCTCGCCCGTCATCGCAACGTCACGTCTTGCGGGATATTTTCCAAGCTCGCTGATAAGCGCGCATACGAGAGTCACTCCCGCGCTAGGGCCGTCCTTGGGAACTGCGCCCTCGGGAAAATGAATATGTATATCCTTGGTCTTGTAAAAATCGCTTTCAATGCCGAGCTCAGAAGCTCTTTCGCGTACGATGCTGAGAGCTATCTTGGCAGATTCCTTCATAACCTCGCCAAGCGATCCGGTAAGCTCGATCTTTCCGCTGCCCGGCATAGATACGACTTCAACCTTAAGCATATCTCCGCCTGCATCGGTGTATGCGAGTCCGTTGACGACACCGATCTCGTCACACTCGGATATTTTTTCGGGAATGATCTTTTCACCGCCAAGGAACTCGTGAAGATTGGACGCCTTTACGGTGATCTTCTTTATGCCCGGCTCCTCTACTATCCTGCGCGCTACCTTGCGGCAGATGGACGCGATCTCGCGTTCAAGGTTACGAACTCCCGCTTCACGGGTGTATGACTTTATGATGCCAAGGATCGCGCTGTCGTCTATGCGAAGGTCCTTTTTGGTAAGTCCGTGCGCCTTGAGCTTTTTCGGAATGAGGTGATTTTTTGCAATAGAGAGCTTTTCGCGAGCCGAATAGCTCTTCATTTCAATGACCTCCATACGGTCGAGCAGAGGACGCGGGATCGTATCGAGTGTGTTCGCCGTAGCTATAAACATACATTCAGAAAGGTCGAAGGGAAGCTCGATAAAGTGGTCTCTGAATGACTTGTTCTGATCGGGATCGAGAACCTCGAGCAGTGCCGACGAGGGGTCGCCGTGCGAGTCTCTCGTGAGCTTGTCGATCTCGTCAAGAAGAATCAGCGGATTGGAAACTCCCGCCTGATTTATAGCGGCAATAATACGACCGGGCATCGAGCCGACGTAAGTCTTTCTGTGACCGCGTATGTCGCTTTCGTCACGAACGCCGCCGAGCGCAACGCGAACGTACTTGCGACCGAGCGCGCGTGCTATCGAGGAACCGATAGAGGTCTTACCGACACCGGGTGCTCCGACAAGACATATAATCTGGTTTTTTATGTCGGGAGTGAGATTCTTTACGGCGATAAACTCAAGGATCCTCTCTTTTACGTCGTCTATGCCGTCGTGATCTGCATTAAGTATCTTTCTCGCGTTCGCTACGCTGAGAGAGTCCTTCGTGCGCTTTTTCCACGGAAGCTCGAGACAGGTGTCTATATATCCGCGAATGACCGCACTCTCGTGAGAGGAATAGGGCTGCTTTGAGAGCTTTATCGTCTCTTTGACGAGCTTTTCTCGTACCTCGTCGGGAAGGTCTGCGTCGGCGATCTTCTGCATATATTCAGCGATCTCCTCGTCGTACTCTTCGTCTTCGCCGAGCTCGCTCTTTATTACCTTTAGCTGCTCGCGCAGATAATAGTCTCTCTGATTTTCCTCGATCGCCTCGCGAGTGCGCTTGTGGATCTTTGCCTCCTCGCCGAGAAGCACGAGCTCGCTCTCCATAAGAAGGGGGAGAAGCTCGAGACGGCGTACGGGATCGTACTCGTTAAGCAGAGTGAGCTTGTTTTCGTTACGGAAGATAACGCTGCTCGCCACGAGATCGGAAAACATAGAGGGCGATTTGGTCGCACGGATCGCGCTTTCCAGCTCCTTTGAGAAGTTGGGTATGATTCTCGGATACGCCTCGAAAAGCTTCAGAATATCGCGTCTGAGAAGCTCGGAACGAACGCCGTCGTCCTCGTAGCGAAGCATCTTGCAAGCAATGGATGCAAGATCGTGATCGCCGTTTTTCTTAACGTCGATAAAATCGGCGCGGCAGATTCCTTCAAGAACTGCGACTGCGCTTTGGGGCGAGGAATGAGAAATGCTGCCGACCTTGCATACGACTCCCACTTTTCCTATAACGTCGCTCGGTGAGCGGTCGCCCGTGAGGGTTATAACGAATACGTTTGCATCGTCCTTTTTTGCAGCGGTGAGTGCCGCGAGAGCTCTCTGATCGAATATCTCAACGCTCGTGGGAATAGCGGGGAATATTACGGTGTCCTTTACGGGAAGCAAGGGAAGAACCTTTGCTTTTACTTTTTCTGAGTAGATTGCCAATGTATTTTCTCCTTAAAATAAGTGCTGAAATTCTATTAATAATAATATATCAACATATTATATCATAGTGAAGCCGAAAAATCAAGGGTTTTGCGGGAAAATATTACCTGACAAATCGGGACGTTGTGTCAAAAAATCCTATCCGCTATATTATGGTATAAGGGTGGAATAAGACCGCTCCTAAAAACAAGAGAAAACGTAAAAAGAAAAAGGAGAGTTTCAGATGAATTATCAGAGAGCTTGCCGAAGCACCTGCTATCAGGGCGTGCATTACCCGCAGTACAGATATCACAAGGAAAACTGCGGATGCTCGCATAATGAAAGATCGGGAGTACCCTACGCCGTAAAAGGGGAAGATCTGCGACTTCCGACGGCAACTTCGCTTGCAATGGTATATTCGCCCGTCCAGTACTGGCGCGATATATACGATATAGACCGCGCACTCGAAAGAGGAACGCTCTTTGCCGAGCTTGATAAGCCGCTTTGCAGCGCAGGAAGATAAGGAAGAATATAAGAAAGGCATGAGATGAAATGAACGAAAGACAAAAACTTATGTGTGAGCTTCAGCGTACGTCCTTTGCGCTCGTAGAAACGGTGCTTTTTCTCGACGGACATCCGTGCGACGAAAAGGCGCTTGAATACTACTGCGAGACGCGGGAAAAATACGAGAAAGTACTAAAAAATTACGAGGAATGCTACGGTCCGATAAGCGTTCTCGGAGTAGATAGCGAAAAGGGCTGGACGTGGGTAGAAACCCCGTGGCCTTGGGAAATGGAGGCAAACTGACTTATGTGGACTTATGAGAAAAAGCTACAATATCCCGTAAAAATCAAAACGCCCAATCCGATGTATGCGAAGATCATAATTTCGCAGCTTGGCGGACCGGACGGAGAGCTCGGTGCGGCAACGAGATACCTCTCGCAGCGTTTTTCAATGCCGGACAGAAAGATAGTAGGCATCCTGACCGACGTCGGCACAGAGGAGCTTGCTCACGTGGAAATGATCTCCGCTATACTTTATCAGCTTACTCGCAACCTCTCACCCGAGGAGATAAAGCGGAGCGGATTTGACACCTATTTCGTTGATCACACCGCGGGAATATATCCGCAGGCGGCATCGGGCGTACCCTTTACAACGGCGTATATCGGCGTCAAGGGAGACGTTTTCGCAGATCTTAACGAGGATCTCGCGGCAGAACAGAAGGCGCGCGTGACCTACGATAATCTGCTCCGACTCATCGACGATCCCGACGTAAGAGATCCGATCAAATTCCTTCGCGAGCGCGAGGTGGTACACTATCAGAGATTCGGTGATGCGCTCGGTCTTGCACAGGACGCATTTTGCGACAAGAAGAATTTCTACGCGTATAACCCCGCTTTTGATAAATGACGCTTTTAAGGACCTGCCGATCGGCAGGTCCTACCTGTTTTTGAAGAAATGCACAAAAAAGTATTGACATTTTTTGTATAATATGCTATAATACACAGGAGAAGGGAAGAATTTATGAATTTTGGTATATGCTCGCAATAGGGCGGGCGTTTCTACAAACCACCGTATAATGGTTGTCTACCGGTTTCTGTTGTGACCGCGTAGGCATTTTTCTTTTCTGCATATCAGTTTCTACGGAAGGAAATTAAACAAGTGAACATTTATTTGGAAATATTCGGATATATCGGAACACTGACAGTAATAATATCTATGATGATGAAATCTGTTACGAAGCTCCGTGTCATAAATATGATCGGCTCTGTAATATGTATGATCTACGCATTGTTCAGTACCGCGTATCCGATAGTATGTATGAATGCCGCTCTTATAACGGTAAATCTCGTACGGCTGATCAGAGACGGCAGATCGGCAAAAAATAATTTGAAAGGTGACGATCAGTAATGAAACTTATAATAGACAATATGCAGTACACCGCAAAAGCGGGAGAATCGCTTTATGATATAGCGAAAAATCTGGGACTTTTCAGCGGCAAGCTTTCAAGCGATCCCATAGCTGCTAAAATATCGGGACGCGTCTTTACGCTGAACTACGTACCCCTTCGTGAAAAGGACGTATCTCCCGACAGAAACACGATAAGAAAGGCAATGAACGCATCGGGTGGGGTTGTACGACTTCTCCGCTACACCGACCACGCAGGACGAGACGCATATATGCGTACGGCACAGTTTATCCTCTTTCTTGCAATGGAGCAGCTTTGGCCCGATGCAGAGACGAAGATGGGCTGTACGGTCGGTGCGGGAGTTTATTTCAGAATAAAGAACGCTCCCGATTTCTCGGTTGAAGAGCTCAAAAACAAGGTAAAAGAGATAGTGTCACAGGACCACAAGCTCTGCCGTAGAAAAATAAGCACCAAAGAAGCGATAAAGCGCTACGAGGAGCATGGTGCCTTTGATAAGGCGCGACTGCTCGAATACCGTAAGAAAGAGACCTTTAATATCTACGAGGTTGGTGATTTTGCCGACTATTTCTACGGCGAGATGGCGCCCTCTACATCCTTCTTGCGCTCATCGTGGGATATACTCCCGTCAAACGACGGATTTATATTCGTTCTTCCCGATATCAACGATCCCGACAGAGTGTCGAAATACGAAGAAAAGACCAATTTTCTTGCCGTTTATACCGAGGGAAAAAATTGGGGCGAGCTTATGGAATGCGAAACTGTCTCCGACCTTAACTCTCTCGTTAGCTCGGGCGGTGTGCGCGAGCTCATCAGAGTAAACGAGGCACTCCACGAGAAAAAATTCTCGGCTATTGCCGACGAGATATGTACTCGCGGCGCAAAAGCGGTGATGCTTGCGGGACCGAGCTCTTCGGGTAAGACCACGTCCGCGAACCGACTTGCAACACAGCTCCGCGTTCACGGTAAAAAGCCGATCCTTATGAGTCTTGACGATTATTATATCGACCGCGAAAAGCTCTCTCCCGGTCCTGATGGCGAGATCGATCTTGAGCACATAAATACCATAGATACCGATCTTTTTTCACAGCATCTCGGAGAGCTGCTGGAGGGCAAAGAGGTGGAGATCCCCGTATTCAACTTTAAGAGCGGATGCCGCGAGTGGCACGGACATAAGCTCAAGCTTTGTGCCGAGACCGTCATTATAGTCGAGGGACTCCACGCGCTGAATCCCACACTCCTGCCCGACGATTTTGACAAGGATCTCGTATTTAAGCTGTACGTCAGTCCGATACTTGCGCTTAATCTCGACGATCATAACAGAATACCGTCAAGCTATCTCAGACTGCTTCGCAGAACGGTGCGCGACTTTGAGACCAGAGGCGCATCGGTGCAGAGAACACTCTCAATGTGGAACTCGGTTCGCCGCGGAGAAGAGAGATGGATATTCCCGTTCCAAGAGAATGCCGACGTTATATTCAACAGCTCCACCCTTTACGAGCTTTGCGTTTTGAAAAAGCACATCTTCCCACTGCTCACCGCAGTGGAGCCGTCTGACGAGTGCTACGATCAGGTAAGAGCGATGGTAAAGGTTCTTAACTACGTAAGAGAGGCGGACGTTGACGACGAGATCCCGCCTACGAGCTTGGTGCGTGAATTTATCGGCGGAAACAGCTTCTATAAGAATTAAAAAATATCCTCTTTTCAGTTTTCTGAAAAGAGGATATTTTTCATATTTTTTTGTATAAAAGTATCTCAAAATCGTATCTGCATTTGAGAGTTTCGAGATCGTCGAGTTTTTTTCTGTCCTGCTCGCTCGTGCGGCAGAAATAGGGAGTCATAGAGAAGAGATCGAGTATTTCCTTGTGATTTTTAAGTAAAAAGTTACCCGAGACCTCTATTTTTTCGATCATATCAAATCGGTCTATCTCGTACGGCATTACCTCGTTTTCATACGGATTTTCATAGATCGCCGATTTTAATTCCCACAGATGCTTTGCAGCGGGTATGACCGTTACAAACAGACCGCCGGTACGCAGAATGCGATGGAATTCGTCCGGACAAAGCGGGGCAAATACCGATACTACGGCATCGATCGATCCATCCTCTATCGGGAGCTGATAAGAGCTTGCAACTGCAAGCTCAACGCTTGCTTGCTCGCCCTTGCAGGCGCCTCCAAAACGTCGTGAGGCAAGGCGGAGCGCCTCCTTCGAGATATCTATTCCTATTATTTTTGCATTTTTTCCCGAAGCGGTAAGAGCTTCCTTTATGTGCGCGGTATAGTAGCACTCCCCACATCCGGAGTCCACTATCACCGGTTCGTTATCTTCAATATAACTCTCTATCGCAAGTGCAAGCTTTCTTTGAAGCTCCCCGTAAGCACCGCTGTCAAGAAAATCGCGTCGGGAGAGGAGCATTTCGCGGCTGTCTCCGTGGTTGCCGCCTTTTTGCGACATAAGGAGATTGACGTGCCCGTATTTTGAAATATCGTGTGAATGACCGTGCTCACAAACGTATCGCGAGCGTTCCCTTAAAAGACGGGATCGGCATATTGGACAAATTAACATATTTTCCTCTTTTTCGGTTTTGCGGCGACGCGCGGTCATTCGCTCTTTATTACCAGCGAGTTCATTCCTCTCACGCTGCCGTCTTCCTTAAACGCTACGACGTAAATTACGTTCATAGCGTTCTTTCCTTTTTTGAAAAATGACGATTTAAGTATTAGCGGTATGGCAGAGACCGTATCAATGGGGCTCGAGTAGATCCGTTTGCCGTTGAAGAATATTTCAACGCGGCGAGCAGTCGTACACGTTGTGCTGACGTTAAGATATATCTGTGCGCTGTCTGTGAGCAAATAATCGGGAGTTACGCCGTTTTTGTAGTTGCTCGACGGGGCTGTGAGCGTGTTTTGTTCCGGCTTGATGAACAGCTTTTTTTCTCTTACGAATTCACTGTCGTCCACTCGAGCGTAGGATGAAGAAAAGTTTTCGTTTATCCATTTGACCCGGTTGTTGAGCCAGCTTTTCAGCAGATTGAAATCGGTCTCGAAATCGTAGCTTACTCCGCCGTTTCTGCTTTTGAGATACCAGTTGGTGCGCGGTCCGTTGCGCTCGTAGCATTTAACGGCGTCTGCGCCAATATACTCGTGATAAACGTCAAGTGATGCAAGCATATTTTTAACGAGATCCTGCATGCCGAACCATTTTTCCTGGCATAGTGCTACGAAATAAGGGTCTCCCATGATCTGTGAGAACCATCCGTTACCGTTGTTTCCTCGGTCCTCGACCCAGTAGTCCCATCTTTCCCATTTTTCTTTGAGCGTTACTATATTTCCGGTAGCGTTGTCGAAATCCCAACAGGGACCGAAGACGATCTTTCCGTCGTCTATATAATAATAAAGCGAAAGAACACCGAATTCTATGTTGTTAAAAAGATTCCATACGGTCCAGTAGCTTACCAGCGAATCCACGTCGAGATAATGGCTGTAATGGTATCCCTTTTCGTTGTAGAAAGTTGGGGAATAGAGAGCGTTTTCAAAATCCTGGATGAGCGTTTGAACGTACTCGTGCATATAAGAGTTCGTTGAAAGTGCGGCGGGATTATCCATAACTACGGGAATATTATGCTTCGTGCGCCATTTTGTGCTCTCTCCGTGAAGTCGGTTGTCGTATTCTATGAGATAACCCGAGGTGAAATCAAGATCGTTTGGATCAAAGCAGTCCGAGAAATCTATATGAACTGTTTTTACCTCATAGGTATCGGGAACTGTATAAGTAAACGTAAACTTCTGTGTTGACAGCCAGCTGAGATCGTTTTTCATTGCTTCCTCAAGCTGACCTACCACGTAATCGGGGACGTTGTTTTTTACGCAGAAAATATTGCATATATCCTCTGCGTATTCTTCCCAGTTGAAGGTGTCTATTCTTCCGTCTTCGATTCTGATGCTCTCAACGAGTGAGTAAATTCCTCTGTACTCTCCGTTGTAATACAGATTTACCCAAGTCGATTTGGTGTAGGTGAGTCCAAGCTCTCCCGATAGATCGTATGCAAGCTTGTTCCGCATGTGCGTTACGTCAAACCAGTTTGCGAGCAGATACCAATGTCGGCTGGCACCGAGACCGAGAAGATCTGCTTTTTCATCGAGATGTAGCTTGTAGGAATATTTGTTTTTGGCCTTCATATCGGGCTTTCCGTAAGTTGAATTACCTCTGCAGCGAAGCTCGGCTTTGCCGCCGTCTTCGTCAGTATATGAGTTTGTATATTCGGCAAAATCCTCGGAAAGCGTGAGCTTAAGAGTTATGTCTGAATACTCGGTCTTGCTCGTTATTTCTTTCCCGTTTTCGGCATCTATCCGCAGCTCCGGAAGGGAGGCGGAATAGCTCGGAATCTCGGGCTCATCTGAAGAGGGTGAGCAAGCGGGAAGAATAAATATTATTGCGAGAAAAAGGGCGAGCGCTGAAGTAAGTTTTTTAGAAAAGACCTGCTTCATATTTCAAAATTCTCCTTGCGTTTACGTTATCAATATATATTATAAGTTAAATACTCAATATTGTCAAGAAGATTGTGTCAAATGGGGGATTTTTGATTGACATTCGGCGAGAAATATTATATAATGACTTAAAATGTTACACTAAGGAAACAAAAGAAATGAAAAGAAAAAGCGGCGTGCTTATGCACGTATCTACACTGCCGGGAGAATACGGTATAGGTTCATTTGGCAGTCAGGCAAAATATTTCGTGGACTTTCTTGCCGAAAGCGGATTTTCCTATTGGCAGACTCTGCCGTTTTGTATGACGGACGAATATAATTCGCCGTATAAATCTCTTGCATCGTTCGGTGCAAATCCGTACTTTATCGATCTGCCCACCCTGCACGCAAAGGGACTTTTGACCGACTCCGAGCTTACGCAGGCGGCACAAAATACCCCGTATCTGTGCGAATATGACCGCCTCTCCCGCGATCGTCTGCCCCTTCTCAAAAAAGCGTCGCAAAGAGTATCGCAGCAGGAAAAAGTAAAGATCGAAGCATTTTTGAAAAGCTATCCCGAGCTTGCGCTTGCGGCAGAGTTTCTTGCACTTCGCGAGAAAAATGCCGATAAGCCGTGGCAAGAGTGGAGAGAAAGCGTACCCGATGCTGAATCCCTGTTTGCGTGGCAGTTTATACAGTACGAGTTTTTTATGCAGTGGCAAGAGATAAAAGAGTACGCAAACTCAAAAGGTATAAAAATAATCGGAGACGTTCCGATCTACGTTGCTCTTGACAGCTGTGACGTGTGGGCGCACGGAGATCTTTTTGCGCTCGACCGCGATAACCGTCCCAAATGCGTCGCGGGTGTTCCGCCCGATTATTTTTCAAAGGACGGTCAGCTTTGGGGAAATCCTATCTACGACTGGCGAGAAATGAAAAAAGACGGCTACGCATGGTGGTGTGAGCGTATAAAGTATATGCTGACACTGTTCGACGGAGTCCGTATAGACCATTTCAGGGGCTTTGAAGCGTTCTGGAGCGTTCCTGCGGGCGCCAAGACAGCCAAGGAAGGTAAATGG
Organism: Oscillospiraceae bacterium; assembly: GCA_015064385.1. Taxonomy (GTDB): domain Bacteria; phylum Bacillota; class Clostridia; order Oscillospirales; family CAG-272; genus SIG672. Next base: position 51,168 of record SVSI01000004.1, read on the forward strand.
GTTAAAGGGCCGGGAAGAGCTCTTATAGACAGAATAAAAGAGGTAGCAGGCGACAAGTTAATAATCGCCGAGGACCTTGGAGACATAACTCCCGAGGTCGAAAAGCTGCTGAAATACAGCGCCTTTCCCGGGATGAGGGTTTTTCAGTTTGCATTCCTCGGAGACAGAGAATCGGTCCACTTGCCCAATAACTATGATAAAAACTCGGTAGCATATACGGGTACTCACGACAACGCGACCCTTCTCAGCTACACGTGGGAGGTAACTCCGGAGCAGAGAAGAGCAATATTTTCCTACTGCGGATACGACGGCGAGGACAAGGCGGACGGCTGCCGCGCAATAATGCGTAAAATGCTCGCAAGTCCCGCAGATACCGTTATTTTCCCGATACAGGATATACTCATATACGGTTCCGATACCCGTATGAACGTGCCGGGAGTTGCAAACGGAAATTGGCGGTACCGACTCACTAAAGACCAACTCGATATTATAGACAGAAACAAGTTCAAAACGTGGAACAGAGACTGCTTCAGAATATGAAGAAATCCCGCAAGGCACATTGTCCTTGCGGGATCTTTTAATATATCTTTATTCTTGCAAACGCTATTTGACGCTTTTCGCTGTCGTATTTTGCGTTGATGCAGTTGACGTAATATACCGTTCCGTCTTCATCTACCCAAAGTCCTGCGCTGTAGCCCATTCTACTGTCATCGTAGTTTTTTTCGGGTGTAAAGGAAAGAGGGTTTTCCACCTGCTCCCAGCTCTTTCCGTAGTCAAAGCTCAAAAGTATCTTGTCTTCGCAGCCGTATCTTGACGTGACTATAAGCGTTCCGTTAGGGCCGCCGTCAGGAGTCCACACACAGGCGGGGCCGGACTCGATAAAGCCGTTTGCACCGTATTCTATGCGCACTCCGGGATTGGAGGGATCGCCCCAAGAGGAAAGATCCTTCGTGGTTTTATAGAATATCGGAGCTCCCCAAGAGCCGTCAAACTTGTGGACCAGCTCATATACCATAAAGTACTCTCCGTTACCCATTTTCGTTATTACGGGCATACCTGCGCGTGCCGTTGAATCACCGTGTGCAACGACCTCTATCGGATCCTCCCAGTTTACGCCGTCCTTGGATCTTACGAAAACAACACTCTGATCGTGACTTTCGCTTTGAGCGCTGCCCCTGTCGTCCGAGTAGAAGCAGTAGAGGTACCCATCATTCTCGCCGTAGATAACGAAGGGCTCCCAAACGCCCTCTCTGTCACCGCCTCCGGTAGCGATGCAAACGTATTGTTGCCAACTCTTTCCGCAGTCGGTGCTTCTCCAAAACGATATGTTCGTTTTACTTCTGAAATCCACCGAATTTGCCGCATAAATAAGTGTTCCTGCGGGCATATCGCCAACATCCTCGGGAAGCTCGTAGATGTGCGCCATCTGTCCGGCACTGAGAGATGTATCGATTTCTTCTTCAGGTCTTGATATGAATTTCCAGGTTTTTCCGTCATCGTCACTCATCATAACGCAAGCACCCGTAGGTGTCTCGCCTACTCCTATGGGATCTGCATCAAGATAGAATACACAGATGAGCTTGCCGTTATCTGCTTCGTCCTGCTGATGTGCAAGCTTTATTACGGAGGGGTAAGAAACGTTTGAAACCTCGTAAACGTAAGGAAAGGTCTTGCTGTCGTAACCGCTTTCGGGGACTGAAAACACACTCGTCGAGACTTCGATCTCAAGCTCGGTGTTGTTAGCGGCGACTATGATATTTTTTGAATTGTATGCTCCCGCGATCATATTTCCCGCAGAAAGATTCAGTCCGCTTTCTTTGTTGGATACGTTTACGTACTTCTCAATAAATACCTTTATTGCTCGAACGGTTGCCATTTCGGTAGTTCCGAGGATAACTATATTGTTTTCATTTATCTGTATAAGGTACGCGTCACCGGACGTTTTCGTTTTCAGATACTGCAGCCCATCGTTTGAAGCACTGCGGTTTGTTTTACCTATAAGTATTTCTTTTTCGGATGCTTCGCTCACGTCGTCGGTAATAACCGAAAGGGAAGCGCCCGTTTTTTCCGCGATGGCATTCTTCAGCTTTGCCGTGTACTCTGCGGCAACGTCGTCCTCGCCGGCGGCTCTGACTATTTTATAGCCGTCGAGAACGAAATCTCCGCCGCTATTTGAATTTTCCTGCTTTTTGCACGATACGAAAAACGTGCAGAGCAAGGAAAATAAAAGTGCGCCTGAAAGAATTTTTGATAAAATACGGGTCGATTTCATACAAATCTCCTTTGTTAACCGTGTCTTTATGTAAATGATATCATACGTTTGATTATAAAACTTATAATTTAGTAATCTCATCATTGAACATAGGAAACTTTTACGAGTATATTTTATCTAAAATGTTCTATAATGTCAAGGGTTATATTTTGAATCGCAGCATATTCCAAGAATGCTTTTTCAAAGTCACGGTTCCGTTTTCGGATATTTTAACTTTCTCCGCTGCTACGCGCTCGGTTGACTTGTCGTTGATCGCCTTAAGATCGTCGCAGTAGAGCTCTATATGTTCTATAAGCTCCGAAGACGCAAAATCCTGTGCAACAAAATCAAGCTCGATCTCGCTGTCAAGAGAGCGGTTTACGGCAAAAAGCACTATCTCGCCCGCTTCTTCGTTATATATGACCGAGCTGTCAAGATAAGGAACGTTCATAGATCCCACCTTGTAGCTGTCGCACGTTTTTATTTGCCTTAGTGTGATGCCGTTTCCGTAATTCGAGGCGTACAGAAAGGGATAGAAGATGGTCTGCACCCACACGTCTCCTCCGGTCTCGGTCATAATCGGCGCGATAACGTTGACAAGCTGTGCAAGACAAGCCATTTTAACTCTGTCGCAGTTGTTTTGCAGGGTTATAAGCATACTTCCAACGAGAAGAGCATCCTCGAAATTATATATTTCTTCAAGGATATGGGGAGCTTCTACACGCTCTTTCGACACCTCTCCCATAGTACGGAACCATACGTTCCACTCGTCAAACGAAAGATTGACCGTTTTGCTTGAATGCTTTTTCGCCTTAACCGAATCGCATATATTTGCAACACCCTTTATAAACTCGTCCATAGCGAGCGATTTTGAGAGATATTCTGCGGTATTGCCCGAGCGGTTGCCGTAATAAGCGTGCAGGGAAATGTAGTCAACAACGTCGTACGCTTCGTCAAGCACGGTCCACTCCCACTCTCCAAACGTCGGTATGTGAAAGAACATACTTCCGCATGCAACGAGCTCAATAGAAGGATCTACCCATTTCATAAGGCGTCCCGCCTCTGCGGCACAGCGTCCGTATTCCGAGGCGGTCTTGTGCCCCATCTGATGCTTTCCGTCCATCTCGTTTCCGAGACACCACGTTTTGATCGAAAACGGCTTGTCAAATCCGTTTTTGCGTCTTAAATTTGCATAGTACGTGTCGGTATCACCGTTGCAGTATTCGACGAGATTTCGTGCATCGTCGGGACCGCGAGTCCCGAGATTTACCGCCATCATCAGCTCCGAGTTTGCGCGTTTTATCCATTCCTGAAATTCGTCCACTCCTACCTCGTTGGTCTCAATGGAATTCCAAGCGAGATCTATTTTTTTAGGTCGCTTGGCGCGGTCTCCCGTGCCGTCCTCCCAGTTGTACCCGGATACGAAGTTTCCTCCCGGATAGCGGATTATCGGTACGTTCAATTTCTTTATGAGCTCCAAAACGTCTTTTCTGAAGCCGAGCTCGTCAGCACTCGGATGTGAAGGATCGTATATCCCTCCATATACGGCTCTGCCGAGATGCTCGATAAACGAGCCGTATATTCGTCTGTCAATTTCGTCGATAATAAAATTTTTGTTTACAAGAATTTTTGCTTTCATAATCCGTCCCCCTTTTTTATAATTTTACATTGTTGACATTTGTTTTTCAATGTGATATAATGCTAAATAACTGATTTATTCTGCTTTTGAAGGGTAAAGCCAATATGCATATAAATAACGTTGGATATCACTATAAACATAAAAACGGATTTGAAATAAAACGCCCGTACGGTTCGGGAGACTTTATGATGCTGCTTCTCAGAACGTCCGCGCTTTTTCATTTCGCAAACGGTGACGAGGTTGCACCTGCAAATTCGGTTATTGTGTATAGTAGAGGAACGCCGCAAAATTACGGCATTAACGAGGAATATTTTTCAAACGACTGGATTCATTTCGATATGACCGAAGGGGACGTAAGAATGCTGTCCGAGATGGGAATAGTTTTTGATGAGATTATTCCGGTTGGAGATATAAAGGAGCTTTCACAGATCGTTAAAAGCATGTATCAGGAAAAATACGGTACAAATCCGTTCAAAGAAAGAACTCTCGAACTCTATTTTGAACTGCTTTGTATTAAAATAAGCGAAAAAATAAAGTATGCCGGTGAGATCCGGTCCTCGCCAAACTATGTAAAGCTTTCTTCGGTACGTACGTGGATTTATAATCACCCCGAAAAAAACGTAAGAGTAAAAGAACTGGCCAAAATGGCAACAATAAGCGAATCGTATTTTATGCACCTGTATAAACGCTTTTTCGGTGTGAGTGTAGTTAATGACACGATAAATTCAAAGATAGAGCACGGAAAATTTTTACTTTCCTCCACCGGTATGACGGTGTGTGCAATATCTTATGAGTGCGGGTATAAAAACGACGTTCTGTTTATGCGGCAGTTTAAGACGGTAACCGGAATGACTCCGAGCGAATACCGCAAGCACCATTGTGTTTCCGAAAACGAAAGGAAGCTTAGTGAAAACGTACCGCCATACAGTCTCGGTGAGACATAATTTATAGATGACGTATATTTTTTAACACAGTATCTACTTAGTAGCTTTGGAGGAAGAAATGAAGGAATTTTTTGCATACTTTTTCGGGCAGGGTACAACGGAAGAATTCAAAAACTTTTCGCTTGCTCACTTAATACCGATATTTGTTATGATAGGCGGTATATTTCTAATATATAAATTCAGAAACGAGCTGCGCGAGTCAAAATATGAATCCACCATTCGTATGGCGCTTGCATTTGCTATGATAGTTTCGGAAATGTCGTACTATTGGCGTCTTGTAGGAATGCCCGAGCTTGGTCCGAACGCGGCAGATCATCTGCCGATAACCGTATGCGGTTGGGTAATCGTTTTCGGAAGCTTTATGCTTCTCTCAAAATCTCAGACGCTCTTTGATATATGCTATTTTTGGGTGTTCTCCGGTTCAATATTTGCGCTTATAACACCTACCGTAATAACCTTTACGGGACCCACGCGTTTCAGATACTATCAGTTCTGGGCGGAGCATACTTTAGGATATATCGCTGTTTTCTATATGATCTTCGTTTTCGGAATGAGACCGACCGTGCGTTCGGCGATAAAGGCGTACGTATCTCTTGCAGCGCTTGCTGTAATTGCATACTTTGCCAACGATATGATCGGTAACGGTGCGAATTATCTCTTCATGGCGAGACCGGAAAGTACGCCCTCGATACTTGATATCCTGCCTCCGAATTTCGTTTTGAGAATTTTCATAATGGCACTTGCTGTGACAATCCTGTTCTTCGTTTCTTATCTGCCGTGGCTTATTAAGGATAGGAAGGCAAAGAAATCTGAAATTCTTGAAGCAGTTAAATAAAAATAAAAAGCAAGCCAAACGGCTTGCTTTTTATATACTTAAGCTTAAATAATTAAGAATACGGGAATCTGAACCCAACGCGTGCGTTGAAATGCACTGTAACCATTCGCTCTTTTTCTCGCACGCTATAACAAATCGCCTGCGGCGATTTGCGGGGTTCAATTCTGTTTTGTGTGAGAAATAGAAAAGACAGGTCCATAGAACCTGTCTTTTCTATTTATGACCCGTACGGGAATCGAACCCATGTTACCGCCGTGAAAGGGCGGTGTCTTAACCGCTTGACCAACGGGCCAAAATTGTCGGCCTTGCCGCCAATTAACGATGCTGCGCATCGTAAAAACTGTCGGTGAAACCGAATAAAAAAATAGCGGAGATTGGACTTGAACCCATGACCTACCGGGTATGAACCGGTTGCTCTAGCCAACTGAGCTACTCCGCCATATTGACTCGGAAAAGGTTGTCACCTTGACCGCGCCTATGCATTATATCACAGTAGGTGCGCTTTGTCAATACTTTTTTTGAAAAAAATACAAAAAATAACTTATTTTTTTCGTCTTTCTTTCGTCATATTTTTATCTTTGAAATTTACGCAGACGTTCTGACTTCTCACGGTAAAAAAAGACACCCACCGTTGGCATTTGCCGAGTGTGGATGTCTTTGCTTTTACAGCGAACTAATTCTGTCCGTAATAAGCGTTTTTGCCGTGCTTGCGGAAATAGTGCTTGTCAAGAAGATGCTGATCCACGCGAGGTGTGTTACCGTTAAGCAGCTCGGTAAGGAACGCCATTTTGGCAACCTCTTCAAGTGTTACCGCGTTCTCCACCGCCTTTTCCGGAGACTTTCCCCAGGTGAAAACTCCGTGATTCTTTACGAGAATTGCCGGGATGGCGTCAGAGTCGCTAACGGTCTCGGCAATTACCTTGCCGGTATTATGCTCGTAACTTTCATTTATCTCGGATTCACTCAAAGCGCGTGTGCAGGGAATGTTTCCGTAAAATGCATCAGCGTGGGTGGTACCGAAAGCAACGATTTCGCGTCCGCTTTGCGCGTATGCGGTAGCATAGGTGGAATGAGTATGTACTACGCCCCCGATATTCGGATATTGTCTGTAAAGATATAAATGCGTAGGAAGGTCGCTGGACGGTCTGTATTTTCCTTCAACAATCGTGCCGTCAATATCGACAACGACCATATCGTCTGCGCTCATACTGTCGTAAGGTACTCCGCTGGGCTTTATTACTATAAGTCCGCTTTTTTCGTCCCTTGCCGATACGTTCCCCCACGTCAGCACTACGAGTCCGTATTTTACAAGAGCGACGTTCTGATCAAATACTCTTTTTTTCATTTCTTCCAACATCATATTACCTCCGATACAAGCCGTACTGCGGCAAGTCCTTTCTTGTACGTATCCATAAATGCGGCAAAGTCGGCCTTCTCCTTTTCACTTGCCGATAACGTCACGCTTTCCTCGTTTTTGAAAATATCCTCGAGAAACGCTTCAAGATCCCCGCCGCAAAGAGCGAATAGAGCGAGCAGTGCGATTCCCCATGCGCCGCCCTCGCCCGCATTCTTCATAACGGTCACGGGAGCGCCTACGGCTGCAGACATAGCGCTCTGTCCAACCACGGGAGATTTGAAAAATCCGCCGTGACCGCAAACGCGATCGACACCAACGTTTTCCTTTCGCAGAATCTCACAACCCATACTAAGAGCGCCTAATGCCGAATATATCTGCATTTTCATAAAGTTTGAAAGAGTCAGTTTTCCGTCCGGTGATCTTACTATCATAGGCGCGCCGCTTTGCACCTTTGCGATCGGTTCGCCCGAGAGAAAGTTATATCCTAAAAGACCGCCGCAACCATCATCTGCTTCAAGAGAAGCGGCATACAGCACGTCGTACAGCTTTCCGCGATCGATTTTGCCGCCGCCAAGGGCTATTATCTCCTCAAAAAGACTCGCCCAAGCGTTCATTTCCGACGTAAAGTTATTGGTATGTACCATTGCCACGGGAGAGCCGTGAGGGGTAGTTACAACGTCAATTTCCTCATAGTACGACTTGAGATCGTTCTCAAGCACCGCCATAAGAAACGCGGACGTGCCGGCTGACACGTTTGCCGTTCTCGGCGTGACCGAGTTTGTAGCAACCATTCCCGTGCCTGCGTCACCCTCGGGAGGGCAGAGCGGACATCCGGCTTGAAGCTTTCCCGTAGGATCCAGCCACAAAGCGCCGTCTTTTGTCAAGCTGCCTGCATTTTTGCCCGCTGTCAGGATCTTCGGCAGGATCGATCTAAAGGGCGTGTCAATTTCATTTTCGCGAAGCAGACCGTCGAATTTTGAAAGCATTTGGACGTTATAATCGCCGTCCTTTACAGGAAACATTCCCGAGGCGTCACCGATGCCGAGAACATTTTCTCCCGTTAGCTTGTAATGAACGTATCCCGCAAGGGTAGTAAGGAATTTCGTGTCCTTGACGTGCGCTTCCTTGTTTATGATCGCCTGATAATAGTGTGCCACGCTCCAGCGCATAGGAATATTGAAATCAAATAACTTGCAAAGCTCTTCCGATGCCTGCTTAGTGTTAGTATTTCTCCACGTTCTGAAGGGAGTGAGAAGCTTGCCGTCCTTATCAAAGGGAAGATAACCGTGCATCATAGCCGAAACGCCTATTGCGTCAAGCTTACACAGATCCTCACAAAACTTTGCTTTATAATCGGACGCGAGCGACGAAAAGCTTGCTTGCAAGCCACTTTCTACCTCTCCTAACGAGTAGGTCCAAATTCCGTCCGAGAGCTTATTTTCCCAACCGAATGAGCCCTGTGCCAGTACGCAGGCGTTTTCGTCTATCAGCACCGATTTTATTCTCGTCGAGCCAAGCTCGATTCCTAAAATCTTTTTCATATCAACCTCTCAGCTTCCATATAAGGTCGGAAACCATCAGCTTTTCTTCAAGAGACTCTACCGTAGTATCCTTTGTTATATGGACGAATTCTATTCCCATCATATTTGCAAAATCCTTCATCATTTCGGCACTTACGTCGTAAGAAAGTACCGTATGATGCGCTCCTCCTGCGGTGATCCAGCATTCGATACCGGTCAGAAGATCGGGCGCGGGCTTCCACATTACTCGTGCTACGGGAAGATTAGGCATCTCCATGATCGGCTTTACACATTCAATATCCTGACATATCATGCGCAGTCTTCCGCCCATATCTATAAGACAGACCACGATGGCTTTGCCTGCTTTGCCTTCAAACACGAGTCTTGCCGGGTCCTTTTCATTCATACCGATGCCGAGGTGATGCGTTTCTATCCTCGGTTTATCTGCCGCGACGCTCGGGCAGACCTCAAGCATGTGAGCACCAAGGCAGTACTCATTACCGCTCACAAGGTGATAGGTATAGTCCTCCATAAAGGATGATTTGCCGTTTCCCCTCTCGCCCATTGCCTTCATAATGGCCGTCAGTGCTGAAATCTTCCAGTCACCCTCACCGCCATAGCCGTATCCCTTTGACATCAGATGCTGTGATGCAAGACCGGGCAGCTGCTCCATTCCGTAGAGGTCTTGAAAGGTATTGGAAAATGCCATGCATCCTTCGCGCTGAAGCATCTTCTCCATTGCGATCTCTTCCTTTGCCTGATAACGGATCGCATCTGTATTTTCGGTATTGAAATCGTATTTTTCGGCATATTCCGCCATAAGTGCGTCGATTTCGTCATCACTGACGGCATTCATCTCCTTGACGAGATCGCCGACGGCCCAGGTGTTTACCTGCCAACCGAGCTTTGTCTGAACCTCTACCTTGTCGCCTTCGGTAACGGCAACCTCACGCATATTGTCGCCAAAGCGCATTACTTTAAGTTCCTTCGAAAAGGCAACTCCGACGGCGGCTCTCATCCACTCACCAAGACGGTCCGCCACTCTATCGTCCTGCCAATATCCGGCAATTACCTTGCGGGGAATACGAAGGCGTGTTGCAATAAAGCCGTGCTCACGGTCTCCGTGCGCCGCCTGATTAAGATTCATAAAATCCATATCGATATCCTCGTTTGGGATCTCGCGGTTATATTGGGTAGCAAGATGGCAATAGGGCTTTTGCAGTGAGGCAAGACCGTTTATCCACATCTTTGACGGCGAGAAAGTATGACACCAAGTGATGATGCCCGCACATTCTTTATCGAAATTCGCCTCACGGATAACGTCTGTGATCTCGGCGTTGCTCTTTGCCGTTCCTTTGTAAATAAGCTCATAAGGCAGTTTTCCGCAAGCGTTCAGATAGCTCACCATATACGCGGCTCTCTCGTTAACTGTTTTCAGTACGTCGTCGCCGTAAAGTGTTTGACTTCCCACGAGCAACCAGAAGTTTCTTTTCATAATCGTGCTTCCTTTCGAGTTCTTTGTTTTATTCGCGGATATACAAATACCGCATTTTACATAATAATTTTATAGTATTTCGAGAGTATTTTCAAGAAATATCATATTTAACTATGGACATTTGTTGATGTATATGCTACAATAATCAAAAAGGAGGTGTGAATATGAAAACCGTGTATGAAGGCAGCAATATTCAGGGATCTGCCCACGTAAGCTGCATAAAATACAGAAATCTTCAAAACATCTCTCACTATCATAGCGATTATGAGCTGGTTTACGTTAATGAAGGGATAGCGCAAGTTGCCGTAAACGACAAAAAATACGAGCTTCATACCGACGAAGGTATTTTCATTCACAGCAATGATATTCACAATATAAATTCCGACCGACGTACGGTGATCACAGTGCTGAAGGCAGAAAAGGGGCACTTTGACAGTCTGTTTGCCTCAAAAAGACTTCAATCAACAATAATTGACAAATCGTTGAACGCTAAAACGGTTTTAGCAGAGGTCAAGACCGAGCTTACAAGCGATCTTGAAAACAGAGATGCACTCTCTGAAAGTCTGGTCTCGGTATTTTTCATTAAGCTACTAAGACTTGTCGGTACCGTTTCGACTGACAGCCGCACCTCAGAAAAGCATACTAATAACGAGCTCTACAATAAGATCAGCCGAATGCTTTCGGACGAATACAGCACTATAACCTTCGAAATTGCCGCGAGTCGCCTTCATTTCAGTCAGTCCTATTTTTCAAAGCTTTTCCGCTCGCTTTTCGGAATGACCTTTACACAGTATCTCAATACCGTCAGAATTGCCGCCGCCATCGAAAAACTTGAAAAAGGGGAGAGCACCGTTGCCGAGATTTCACACTCCTGCGGCTTCAATACGATTCGGAATTTTAACCGAGTTTTCAGATCGTTCACAGGATATGCACCGAGCAACTTACCCTCGGACTATGAATTTCTATACAATCTGAAAAGCGGTTGCGGGCTGGATCCTACCTTGAATTGTACCGAAATTTTAGAATGATAAAACATATAAAAGGAGCGATCGCAGATCGCTCCTTTTTGCATTTACTTATATCTTTGAAAGCGTTTCAAACATTAAAAAGGTTACAGTTAAAAGTAGGGAAACATTGAAATTTGCATATATGAGCATATATATTGAAAATGCCCAGAGTACGCTTAAAAACACAAGTGAAACAAGCGTACATATTTTTACCGACAGCTCTACGCTCATACGCGTGAGGCATAAAGACCTCAGCGCACAGTAACCGTCAAGCGGGCGTGCCGGGATAAGATTTACAAGGGCAAGCACGAGTGATGCAGAACCGAAAATCCCGCCGCTGCCGACCAAAAAGCATATAAGAAAGGATAAAAGATTGACCGTAGGTCCCGAAAGTGAGATTACTGCATCGGAAAGATAGGAGCTTTTGTTTTCGCATCTTTCTATAACGGCTCCGAATGGGCGAAGAGTAATTCGAGATACCCTTGATCCCACAGAATATATAGCAGCTATATGACCCATTTCGTGAAGAGCCGTTGCTGTGGCAACTGCAATCACGTAAGGAATACCGAGGGTTATGGCGAGTAGTAAAAGACATATGGGTGTTGAAGGGGCAATATTTATTTTAGGCAGGGATTTCATACCGTTCTCCAAGTTAGATTTACAAAACAAGTATATTCGCCCGTGTGCAAAATTTTGCCCTTAAAACTCCATAAGAATAAAATAAAACGCTCTCTGAAAGTAAATCAAAGAGCGTTTATGTATTTTGAGTTTTTACTCTGCGTCGGTAGCTTCTGCAGCGTCCTCTGCGAGCTCGGCGGGAAGAGAAGTAGGATCGTCGGAAGAATAAACGAGTGCTTCGCCTTCAGTAGCTTCCTCTTCAACCTCTTCTACCGTCTCGGGAACGAGAAGAGCGCGGATAGAGAGACTTACCTTCTGCTTCTCATCGTCGATAGCGGTGATCTTGGCATCAACATTCTGTCCGATCTCGAGAACCTCGGAAGGATTAGCAATACGCTTGTCGGCGATCTGCGAGATGTGGATAAGTCCGTCAACCTCGGGAACGATCTCTGCGAATGCTCCGAAGGGAGTAATTCCAACTACCTTTACGTTAGCAACGTCGCCAACTGCATACTGAGCAGTGAAGATCTTCCAAGGATTCTGATCCTCGGTCTTGCAGCCGAGAGAAATACGCTTCTTCTCAACGTCAAAGGACTTAACGAAAACGTCGATGCTGTCGCCAACCTTAACTACCTCCGAAGGATCCTTGATTCTCGACCAGGAAAGCTCAGAAACGTGAACCATTCCGTCAACGCCGCCAAGATCAACGAATACGCCGTAAGAGGTCATGGACTTAACGGTTCCGGAGAATTTCTTGCCAACCTCCATATTTGCCCAGAACTGCTCAAGCATTGCCTTGCGCTCACGGCGAAGGATTGCACGGATAGATCCGACAGCGCGGTTCTTCTGATCGTTTACTTCGATGATAATGAAGCTCTGGGTAGTGCCTACGATCTCATTGAGATCGCCCGAAGCGGGAACACCGGTCTGCGAAGCGGGTATGAATACCTTGGTGTTTCCAACGGTAGCGATAACGCCGCCCTTAACGACCTCGGTGATCTTGCCCTCAACGGTAGCGCCTTCTTCAGCAGCTGCCTTGATCTTCTTCCAGTCAGCAATGCGGTCGATACGGCGTCTGGAAAGACCTACAACGCCCTCAACGTCGCTTACTCTGACAACGAATGCCTCGATCTCGTCGCCTACGTTGTACAGGGAACGTACGTCGGTATTCGCATCTGTTCTGATTTCGTCAACAGAAAGGATACCGGTTCCCTTGCATGCAAGGTCAACGTGAATCTCGGTGTTCGAAATGGATGTAATAATACCCGTTACGATGTCTCCTGTATTTAAAGTCTTGAGAGAACTCTCAAGCATGGATGCAAAACTTTCATTTGCCTGCTCGTTTGTGTTAACAAATTCGCTCATAGTTTTAATTACCTCCTCTATTATATGGCTCGGTGTCGATGCGCCGGCCGTAATAGCAACTTTATTTATTCCCATAAGGGAAATATTACGAAGATCTTCAGCGCTTTCGATAAGGTAAGAGTTATCGCAAACGCTCCTTGCAAGGGCAAGTAAACTCAATGAGTTGGAGCTGCTTTTATCCCCGATCACAAGGGTGAGCTCTGCATTTTCAGCTATACGCAGAACGTCATTTTGCCTATTTTCAGTAACATCACATATTGTATCAAAAAAAATTGAATTTGTACAGAGTTTATTGAGTATTTTTTTGCATTTCTCCCATTCGTACAATTTTTTGGTCGTTTGAGCTACCATTATGGTCATTTTGTTAGTAAAATTGTACAATTCAAGCTCGCACGGGGAGGACACGACCGATACTTTTCCGTCGGCTCTCCCAACGATACCGCGTACCTCCGGATGCTTTTCGTCACCGTAAACGATAAGCTCTGTATCGCTTGACGTGTTATCTTTAACTATCCCGTGGATCTTCTTTACAAGAGGACAGGTGAGATCACAGAAATTAAAATACGCGTTTGCATCCGATAGATTTTGAAGCTTGTTTTCAATTTCAAGCTCGATTCCGTGAGCGCGTATTAAAACGGTGCAGGGATTTTGCTCGTTTGCAGAGGCGCAAACTGTGTCAAGCTCCTCGGGAGATATAACGGTCAGTCCCTTTTGACGAAGAGAGTCCATAACGTGTTTGTTGTGGATTATATCTCCGAGAGAATATATTTTGCCCCTGTCTGCACCGTCAAGCAGCTTTCCCGCCATATCGACGGCGCGCTTGACTCCAAAGCAGAATCCGGCATATTTTGAGACGTTTATTTCCATAGCTTACTTTTTATTGGGCTCCTTTATCATATCGGTTATTCTGTCGAATACGATATGTGCTGCGCGGTCGTACTCATCCTTCGCACCCTCGGTGAAATTAAATTCGTCTCGTGTTATCGGTCTACCGATACGTACGTAGGTACGCCTGAAAAATCCGATCTTCCAGGTCTTCGTCTGTATGCAAATGGGAAGCACGGCAGCTTCGGATCTGTACGCTATCTGTCCGATTCCGTTTTTGATGGGAGTGTCTTTGGGATTTTTGCCCGCGTGTCTGGTTCCTTGTGGAAAAAGTCCGACCATCTCACCCTCGCCCACGAGAGCTATCGTGTGTCTTGTTGCGAGCGCGGCAGAGGCAGGCGACTTTCTGTCAACCGGAAAAGCGCCCATTGCTTTCATAAAGTGCTTGAGTACGGGGACTCCGAAAAGCTCCTTTTTGGCAAAAAATCTTACCTGACGGTTCAGTACTGCGCCGACGATAGCGGCGTCCCACATAGATATATGGTTGGCACAGACCACGCATCCGCCCTCTGCGGGCTCGTTTTCAAGTCCATCTACCTTGACTCTGAACAAAAATTTGACCAGAGACGAGCAGGTAACGGACATAAAATCATAAAACTTATTCATAGAAACGCTCCCGCATCAGATATCGATGCGATTTTTAATTATTTCAAGTGCCGTAGCAAAGGTCTCGTCTTGAGTAAAGGTGGAGTTGTCAAGGAATACCGCATCCTCTGCGGGAGTAAGGGGTGCGACTGCACGCGAGGAATCGTTTGCATCGCGCTTTACTATATCGGCAAGGACTTCCTCGTAGGTGGTTGTAACGCCTTTTTCAAGAAGCTCCTCACAGCGGCGCATAGCGCGTGTCTCGTTGTTTGATATGAGGAAGATCTTGACGTGAGCGTCGGGCATTATGACGGTTCCGATGTCACGTCCGTCCATTATGACGTTGTTGGTGCGGATTATATCCTTCTGAGTTCCGAGAAGGAATTTTCTTACTGCGGGCAGAGCGGATACTGCGGAAGCGTACATAGAAATATCGGGCAGACGGATCTCTTTTGAAACGTCCTCGCCGTTGAGCATAGTTTTCTGCTCGCCGTCTATGTATTTAATTCCGACCGAGATCTTGCCGAGAAGGGGCTCTACCTCCTCACTGCTTTTGGGATCAGCACCTGCGCGGTAAACGTAGAGACCGACTGCACGGTAGAGCGCTCCCGTATCTACGTAAACAAAGCCGAGGTGCGCGGAAAGGCGCTTCGCGAGAGTGGATTTTCCCGAACCCGAGGGTCCGTCAATAGCTATTTTATACATTTTCCAATTCCTTTCGGATAAATTACCGTATTTGTGCTGCGGATATTCCCGCAAGACGTCCGCTTGACCAGGCGATCTGAAGATTAAATCCGCCCGTGTATGCGTCAACGTCGATTATCTCTCCCGCAAAATAGAGTCCGCTTACCGATTTTGACTCCATCGTTTTGGGATTTATTTCTCTTGCGTCAATGCCGCCCGAGGTTATTATCGCCTCGTCAATGGAGCGCGCCGATTTTATCGTAAGCTCAAAGGATTTGAGCAGGGAAAGGATCCTTGCTCGCTCGACCTTCGTTATCGAGTTTACCTTCTTTTCGGGCATAATTCCCGAAAGCTTTACGAAAACGGGGATCATCTTCGACGGGAGAAGCTCGGAAAGTGCGTTTATGAAATTTTTGTTTTTGCCCTTTTCAAAATCCGAAATAAGACGCTTGTCAAGAGTTTTCTCGTCGAGCGCGGGCTTAAGATCGATAACTATTTTGTATTTTCCAGCCGTTATATCGGGAAGATGCGCGGACATTGAAAGGATAGTCGGTCCGCTCAGCCCGAAATGAGTGAAGAGCATTTCTCCGAAATCCTCGTATATTACTTTGCCGCTTGACGCCTCAAGTGCCTTTACCGAAACGTTTTTAAGTGCAAGTCCCTGCATATCCCTTGGATGGCGCTCGAGAGTTTCGAGCGGTACGAGAGAGGGACGTATTTTCGTCACCTTTATTCCGAGTTTTTCGGCAAAACGGTGACCGTCTCCGTCGGAGCCGGTACGCGGGTAGGACAGACCTCCGGTGGCAAGTATCACGCGGTCAAAGGGAAGGATGCCGGCTGAAGATACGGTCTTTATTCCCGATATTTCGTTTCCGTTTCCACTGCTTTTTATAAGTATCTCGGTCACTTTGTCAAATACGACCTTTACGCCGTGCTCACGCATTTTTCTTCGCAGAGCATCCACTATGTCGGACGCCTTGTCCGAGATAGGAAAAACTCTGTTTCCGCGCTCGGTCTTGAGCGGTACTCCCGCATCCTCAAAAAAGGACATAACGTCCTGCGGGGTGAACGAGGAGAGTCCTGCGTACATAAATCGGGGATTGGTCGGTATATTTTCGATGATCTCGTTTATTTCACAGTTGTTGGTGAGATTACATCTGCCTTTTCCCGTGATACGGAGCTTCGTGCCCGTGAATTTCATTTTTTCAAAAAGAGTAACGGATGCTCCGTTTTGAGCGGCAAATATTGCCGCCATCATTCCGGCGGCTCCGCCGCCGATAACAGCAACTCTTATCAAGCACAGTCCTCCCATAGAATATAATTATAATTATTATATTGCATTCCGAGATAAATGTCAAGATTTTTGCCGATAAAAACAAAGATAAACTTAAAAAATCGCCGAATACCGAAGATGTAAAATGAGTATAATAATCGAAAGATATTACGCGTAAGGAGACGTTAAAGCGTGAATATACCAAAATCGGGATATAAGAGAGACTTTGTCATATTCGGATATTTCATAATAGCGGTCACCGCCGTATCGCTGGCACTCGGGGCGGTGGTGAAGCTGCTTCTTCCGTTCGTTGCGGCGTGGCTGATAGCACTACTTTTGCAGCCGATAGTCGAGCGTGCGATAAAGAAGCTTCACGTTTCGAAAAAGAGCGCGGGGATACTCGTATTTTTTCTCGTTTTTATTATCGCATCCGCGCTGATATTCCTTATCTTCAGAAGGGTATATAACGAGCTTCGGCTTCTCAATTTTTTCATCTCCGAAAACTATGAAAATATAGCGGCAAAGGCAGTCGGACTGATCAAGGGTATACTCGGTCGCTTTAGAAAGACCGATATTCCCGAGAGCGGCTACGTTTATGAAATGCTGCTTGATACCGTCCGTTCCTCTCTTGGCGATCTTACCGTGAAAATCACCGACGCTGTGGGAGATTTTTTGGCGTATCTTCCGTTTTTCTTCTTTGCGCTCATAATATTTCTTATGGCGGCGTTTTATTTTTGTGCCGATTTTGACGGCATAAACAAAGCAATATTCAAGCGTGTTCCCAAAAGAATAGCGCCGAGCTGGAGAGCGCTTAGAAATAAGGTTCTGACCTCTGCACTAAAATATATAAAAGCGTACGTTATACTCTTCCTTGTGACGTTCGCAGCACTTATGATCGGATTTATAATAATGGGCGAAAAATACGCAACTCTGCTTGCCGCGGGCGTTGCTTTTCTGGATATTTTGCCCGTTATAGGCGTTGGCACCGTGCTTATTCCTTGGATAATAGTGCTGTTTGTTATGGGGCAGGTGAAGAAGGGAATAATCCTTTCGGTCGTTTGCCTTATCGTTATGATAGGACGGCAGATACTGGAGCCGCATATCGTTGGAAATCAGCTTGGTGTACACCCGCTTCTCACACTCGTCTCGGTATTTGCGGGATATAAGATATTCGGACTTTTGGGATTTATAATAGGTCCCATTGCCATCGTGATAATAAAAAATCTTTACGAGCTGTTCTTTAATCCCGAGAAATCGGAAAAAGCGGAAGGGTGATTTACTCCTTCCGTTTTTTTAATAAAATACTTGACCTTTTTACAAATATATGGTAAAATTTCAGTAATAACTAAAAGGAAACGAACGGTTTTGAAACATAACAGAAAAACACTTTATAACATAACGCTAACCGCGCTGTTTTTTGCCATAGGAATAGTTCTTCCGTTCTTTACGGGGCAGATAAAACAAATAGGCAATATGCTTCTTCCCATGCATCTGCCCGTAATGCTTTGCGGACTTGTCTGCTCGTGGCGATACGGGGCCTTACTCGGAGCGGTCTTGCCGATAGCCAGATCGCTGATGTTCGGTATGCCCGCTATCTATCCGAACGCGCTGTCAATGTCGGTCGAATGTGCCGTTTACGGCTTTGTTATCGGATTTATATTTGAAAAGCTTACGCGTAAAAATATTACGGGCGTATATATATCGCTCGTCTGCGCTATGATAATCGGCAGAGCGGTGAAGGGATGCTTTACGGCACTTTTGCTCGGCGTCGCGGGAGATACGTATACATTTTCTATGTTTATTTCCGGTACGTTCGTAAGCGCGATTCCCGGAATAATACTTCAGCTCGTGCTAATACCCGCACTTATTCTCGTATTAAAGAGAGCAAAGCTTATTGACTTTAATAAAACTTCCGAAGAACAAGGAGAAATCGAATGAAAAGTACTGTATATTTTTCGAAAAAAATAACACCCGAAAAGGTGCTTGAGATGTATAAATCCCTCGGCAAAGAGCTTTCGGGCAGAGTTGCAATAAAGCTTCATTCGGGAGAAAAGGGAAATCAGAATTTTATAAAGCCCGAATTCTGGCGTCCCGTGATAGATTACGTTGGCGGCACGGTGGTAGAATGTAACACCGCGTACGACGGCGCACGAAACACTACCGAGCGCCACAGACGGCTTCTTGCCGACCACGGCTGGAGCAAATACTTTCCCGTCGATCTTCTTGACGCCGAAGGCCCCGATAAGATCCTTCCCGTACCTTACGGAAAAGTAATAGATAAAAACTACGTCGGTAAGGATATCGAAAACTACGATTCCATGCTCGTTTTGTCTCATTTTAAGGGACACCCGATGGGCGGATACGGCGGTGCGATCAAGCAGCTTTCGATCGGAATCGCCTCCTCGTACGGCAAAAAGCATATACACGGGGCGGGAGATGCCGAAAAATCGTTCGACGGTGATCACGACGGCTTTCTCGAGGCAATGGCTGAAGCGGCAAAGTCGGTCACCGATTATTTCTCGGGTAATATCCTTTACGTGAACGTAATGAAAAATATGTCGGTTGACTGCGACTGCTGTGCAGTTGCAGAGGATCCCTGCATTAAGGATATAGGAATACTGGTTTCAAGCGATCCGGTAGCGATAGATCAGGCGTGCCTTGATCTCGTTTACGCATCGAAGGATCCGGGCAGAGACCATCTTATCGAGCGTATAGAATCTCGTAACGGTATTCATACAGTTGAGCGTGCCGCAGAGATCGGACTCGGCTCACGCGAATATACCCTTATTGAGATAGACTAAGGAGAAAACAAATGAAAACGAAGCTTTCAAGACGCTTTTGGGCGGCTCTTACCGTATTTTCGCTCGTCGGGCAGGTTGCTTGGGTAGTTGAAAATATGTATTTCAACGTGTTCATTTACAATATGTTTAACGCAAGCCCGTCCGATATATCGCTGATGGTTGGTGCGTCCGCAGTCTCGGCGGCGCTGACCACCGTATTTATAGGCGCTCTATCCGATAAGATAGGAAAACGTAAGCTTTTTATCTGCGGCGGTTATATTCTCTGGGGAATTTCGATATTCTCCTTCGTATTGCTTCGCAGCGATATTCTCGGAAAGCTTTTCCCGATGACAGTTTCTGCGGCAACGCTCGGAATCACGCTGACCGTTATTCTTGACTGCGTTATGACCTTTTTCGGTTCAAGCGCAAACGACGCCGCCTTTAACGCGTGGCTGACCGATTCTACCGACTCCTCAAACAGAGGAAGCGCAGAGGGCATAAACGCTATGATGCCTCTGGTTGCGATACTCGTCGTTTTCGGCGGATTTATGTTCTTTGATCTCACCTATGCTTCAAGCTGGACTCTGATATTTTCGATAATCGGAGCCATCGTCATACTCGTTGGAGTGCTCGGTATATTCCTTATCGACGATCCCGATATAAAACCGACGGAGACGGGATATTTTCACAATATAGTTTACGGATTCAGACCGCGTTCGATAAAAAGCGATCCGCTTCTTTACATACTTCTCGCGGCGTTTTCGGTATTTAATATCTCAATACAGATATTTATGCCGTATCTTATAATCTACTACGAGAAAACGCTTGCAATGTCAGACTACGTTCTCATAATGGCTCCCGCTATTATAATCGCATCGGTAGTCACCGCATTCTGGGGAAGAGTGTACGATAAAAAGGGATTCGGATTTTCTCTTGCGGTATCACTTATCGCTCTTTCTGCGGGATATATCGTCCTTTATCTTACACGTACTACCGCTCCCGTATTTATCGGATCACTGCTTATGATGAGCGGATATCTCTCGTCTATGGCGGTATTCGGCGCGGCAATACGCGACTATACGCCAAGCGGTAAATCGGGAATGTTTCAGGGACTCCGCATATTCTCGCAGGTGCTTATCCCCGGTGTTATCGGGCCTGCCATCGGTGCGGCAGTACTGAAGAACGCGGAGAGTATTGTCAACAGCGACGGAACGACCTCGTTTCTCCCGAATGCTAATATATTTATAAGCGCTCTTGCGGTTATTTTCGTTCTTATGATACCGCTGGCACTTTTCTATTTCAAATCGAAAAAAGCAAGTAATAATTAACGGGCGCCTCTCGACTGCTTTATATAACTGCTCGGTGTTACCGACTTGTATTTTTTGAAGGTTTTTGAAAAATAACTTAGATTATTAAAGCCGTTGTTGAACGCGGCCTCGGTTACCGTATATTTTCCGCTTTCAAGATCGCGGCAGACTTTGTTTATGCGAAGGATATTTATGTAATCAATCGGCGAGTACGATGTGTAAGCCCTGAATACTCTGCACAGATATTTTTCGCTGAATCCGCTCTTTTCCGAAAGAATACCGAGTGTTATGCGCTCCGAATAGTGAATATCTATCCAATCGATAAGCTTTGATATAGTCTTTGCCGACTGCGATGCGTGAGTATCGCGGTCGGTTTTGTTTTCGATCATATTTTCTTCGAAAAGAAAATAGATGAATTTGTATATGAGGTACGATATTTTCAGTTCTCGGTGAGGGGTATTTTCGACATGAGCGGACATCAGCTCACAAACGCTGCTGTAAAGCGCGCTGTTTTCTTTGTGCAATACCGGCTTTGCAGAAACGTCTTTCAGCGAGAGTGCGGATACGTATTTGTCGTACACTCTGTTTTTCTTTGTGGAAAGAATATCCGTACTGAATACGAGACATTCATAAACGGCATCTTGAGGATCTGCGCGGTGCAGGTCTCCACAGTTTATGAAAGCTATATCACCCTCGAAAATAGTATGTTTTACATTATTTATATAAAGCTCAAGTGTACCGCTCAGAATGCGTACAATCTCAAATTCTCCGTGCCAATGCAGTGGCATTACGTACTGGAGATGATCTTTGTTTACGTAATAATACTCGATAGGAAAATCGTCCGCGCCGTGCCGTTTGTTTTCTTTGTATTCGATATATTTCATGTTCTACCTCGTAATGTGAATATCGTTACAGCTTTCGTTACTATATTGCAAGTATTTTATCATATTTAATACTATAATACAAGTAGTAAGCAGAAAATATTTATCTTACGGAGGGAAACTTATGGCAAAGTCAAGACTTATAGGTCAGTATCCGGTCATCGGAATACGTCCGACTATCGACGGCAGACGAGGAGTGCTTGGAGTCAGGGAGTCGCTCGAAGAGCAGACTATGAATATGGCACGCAGTGCAGCAAAGCTGTTTGAAGAAAATCTTCGTTATTCAAACGGTGAAAAGGTAAAGGTAGTGATTGCCGATACCACGATAGGACGCGTTGCGGAAGCAGCGGCTTGTGAGGATAAATTCCGCAAGGCAGGCGTTGATATAACGCTTACGGTCACTCCTTGCTGGTGCTACGGCGCGGAAACTATGGATATGGACAAGGATACGATCAAAGCTGTCTGGGGCTTTAACGGTACAGAGCGTCCCGGCGCGGTATATCTTGCGTCCGTACTTGCTACACACGCCCAAAAGGGACTTCCTGCGTTCGGTATCTACGGACGTCAGGTAATGGACAGCGATGACACCGAAATCCCCGAGGACGTAAAAGAAAAGCTTCTTCGTTTCGGAAGAGCAGCCGTTGCTGTTGCAACTATGCGTGGGAAATCGTATCTTCAGATCGGCTCCATCTGTATGGGTATCGGCGGATCTATAATCGATACCGATTTTATCGAGGATTATCTCGGTATGCGCGTAGAATCGGTTGACGAGGTCGAGATAATACGCCGTATGACCGAGGGTATTTACGACGAGCAAGAGTACCGTAAAGCACTTGAATGGGTAAAAGAAAACTGCATAGAGGGCTTTGACAAGAACCCCGAGGAGCTCCAAAGAACACGTGAGCAAAAGGATTCGGATTGGGAATTTGTAGTCAAGATGATGGTGATCATCAAGGATCTTATGAACGGCAACCAAAATCTTCCCAAGGGTTGTGAAGAGGAAATGGTAGGTCATAATGCAATAGCGGCAGGATTCCAAGGACAGAGACAGTGGACCGATTTCTATCCGAACTGCGATTTTCCCGAAGCTATGCTCAATACTTCCTTTGACTGGAACGGCGCAAGAGAGCCATATATTCTTGCTACCGAAAACGACGTCCTTAACGGCATAGGAATGCTATTTATGAAGCTTCTTACCAATCGCGCGCAGATGTTTGCGGACGTGCGCACGTATTGGAGCGGTGACGCTATAAAGAGGGTTACGGAATATGAAATAGACGGCAAGGCGAAGGAGTCAAGCGGTATTATCCATCTTATCAACTCGGGCGCTTGCTGTCTTGATGCAAACGGTGCGGCTAAAGACGAAAAGGGAAATGCTCTTATCAAGCCGTGGTACGAGCTAAATGAGAGCGATATAAAGGCGATAATGGAAAACTCGACATGGAACTACGCTGACCTCGGATATTTCCGCGGAGGCGGATATTCCTCACGCTTTGAGACCAGAGCGGAGATGCCCGCAACCATGATAAGACTCAACCTTGTAAAGGGTCTCGGACCGACACTTCAGATAGCAGAGGGGTGGACGGTGGAGCTTCCCGAGAGCGTCTCCGACACGCTTTGGAAGCGTACGGACTATACTTGGCCCTGCACGTGGTTTGCGCCTCGATGTACCGGCAAGGGTGCTTTCAAGAGTGCTTACGACGTTATGAATAACTGGGGAGCAAATCACGGAGCTATTTCCTACGGACATATCGGTGCAGACCTTATTACGCTTTGCTCGATGCTTCGTATCCCGGTTTCTATGCACAATATTTCGGAGGATAAGATATTCCGCCCTGCAGCTTGGAACGCATTTGGAATGGACAAAGAGGGACAGGACTACCGCGCTTGCGCAAATTACGGTCCGCTCTTTAAGAAATAAGGAGATAATATGTCAAACACTTATACATATCAGGAAAAAGCAACCTCGTCACCCCGTGAAAAATATGAATGGGAGCGTATCTGGTTTGAGGATACCTACGACAAGGACGCCAAAAGAGTGCTTTATATAGGCGACTCTATCTCAAACGCTACGTTTCCGTACGCCGCGGCGGCATCCGATCGAAAAATACTTTTTAACAACTTTGCAACCTCAAAGGCGCTTGATAATCCGTTTTTTTATCCGATGGTAAAAATGTTCGTCGATCAGAACGAGCGCATTGATGCGATAATCGTAAATAACGGACTTCACGGTTGGCATCTCACCGAGGAGGAGTACGCACGGTATTATCTTGATTTTATAAGAAAACTGAAGGCAGATAATCCCAAAACGCCTATATGTCTCGTTTTGTCCACGGCAACGGACGAAAGCCGCGCGTACAGCGTACGCGTTTTACCGAGAAACGAAAAGGCAGTGGAGATAGCGGAAAAAGAAGATCTGGGAATTATTGATCTTTACAGCGTTTCTGTTAAAAACAAAAATCTCCTTTCTCAAGACGGTGTGCATTTTACTTCGGACGGCTATAAGCTCTTTGGCGAGGAGATAGTCAGAGTTTTAGAGGAAAGGATCTGAAAAAATGAAATATACGGAAATTTGCGAACAGATATGTGACGTTTGCCACAAAATGTGGCAGCTCGGCTGGGTGGCGGCAAACGACGGAAACGTATCCGTTAAGCTTCCCGATGGAAATTTTATGGCAACGCCCACCGGAATCAGTAAAAGCTTTATAACTCCCGATAAGCTCGTTATTATAAATGAAAACGGCGAGGTTATCGAGGGGAAAAATGGATATAAGCCGTCAAGCGAGATAAAAATGCACCTTCGTTGCTATAAGGAAAGGCAGGACATCGGTGCGGTCGTTCATGCACATCCGCCGACAGCGACGGGATATGCGGTCGCGGGCAAGAGTCTTGACGAGTATTCTATGATCGAAACAGTCATTGCCATCGGATCGATACCGCTTACACCGTACGGAACTCCGAGTACAAACGAGGTGCCCGATGCTATTGCACCGTATCTTGCAGAGCACGACGTTATGCTCCTTCAAAATCACGGAGCACTTACCGTTGGATGTGACCTCATAACGGCGTATTATAGAATGGAAACGCTTGAGCTTTTTGCAAAGATATCTCTCGCAGCTCATCTTCTCGGAGGTGCAAAAGAGATAGAAACACCGCAGATAGATAAGCTTCTCGATCTTCGCGAAAATTATTATAAGGTTACGGGAAAACATCCCGGTTATAAGCATTATAACGGCGAAAATTAAAAATAAAATCCCGAAAAACACTTGCAAAAATCGGAAATTTCTGATATAATATAAATACAGCGTGTAGCTTAACGGCGTAAGTCCAGTTGTAAGCTACACGCTTTTTTTATTACCAAAACGTGCGTTGGAGGTATCGAGATGAGTAAATACAAGTACAAAGCAGGTGAGTACGTCGTTTACGGCTCAAGCGGAATATGTAAAATAGTTGATATAAAAGATCTCACGCTCTCTCCCATTATCGGAGAGCGTAATTACTACGTTCTTGAGCAGATAAATGCAAAAACGTCCACGATCTACGTTGCGACGGATAACGAGACGCTTTGCGCGAAAATGCGATACGTGCTTGATAAAAAAGAGATACTTGATATTTTACATAGAGCAAAAGAGGGAAGTATAAGCTGGATAGACGATCGAAAGGTTCGCGCACAGGAATTTTATAATATTCTGCACAACGGCACACACGAAGATATGCTTCTTATGATCGGATGCATCTATCTTAAAGGCAGAGAGCTTGCAGAAATAGGAAAACGCCTTTCCGATTCGGACTCGGGTATTCTTCGCTCGGCAGAAAAGATCATTCGCGAGGAATTTGCCTTCGCGCTCGGTATTAACGGTGAGGACGTTGGCAAATTTATACGCTCAGAGCTCAAAATCGAGCCCTTAGGCGACCTTTGATAAACACGCGAGGAAATCCCCCCTTATAGAACGAAACGTCCCTATAACGAAAAAAACGAACCCGAAAACGGGTTCGTTTTATTTTTTAATTTTCGGAAGAGGTGCTGAGCTTTATCGTAACGTCGTGTTTTTCGGACGATACGTTTATTACCGTGATAACGTCACCTGCGGCAAAAACGTATTTGAAATTTCCGTTTTCGTCGGGTGTGAGCTCGCTGCCGTTTATCTCTACCTTAATATTTTTGTTCTTGATGCTTACCGTATCTGCGCCGAGGAGCAGGGAAACGAAGGAATATTCCTTTCCTGCGGGGATAGTTACGGTAACTGCGCTGTCAAGCAGAATTATCGGGCTGTCTGCGTTTGCGTCGGCTATGAGAAGGCGAAACTCTACGTCGCTTACGCTGCTGCTTGAGGTTGAGGCAACGGCTACCGAAAGCTCGTCACCCGCGTTCACCCATACATATTCGCACACCTTTCCATCGGTGTAGGGAGATACCTCGTAAGTGGTCTTGTTGTAGAGCATTATAGTGCCGTTCTCGGAATAAGAGGTGACCGATATCATTCCGCTTTTAGTTGCTATCCAGCGGTAGTAAACGGTCTGTTCCTTTTCGACGCTTGCCGTATATATGGTCTCAAGAGCTGCTTCGATCGGACGCTCGGGCGAGCCAAGGACGGACTCAAAGACGAGCTCAAATGTCTTTTCCGTGTTTGATTTGTTAATGAACTTTGCAACGGACGGAGTAAAGTTGCTCTTGGGGGAGAGCTTTATTTCGGCATTTTTACCCGAATAGGTATTGCCGTCATAGACTATCTCAACATCGTCCGTGTTTACCTTGAGGACCTTGGTTCCCGTGCCGAGCGAGAAATAGTAAGCCGCGTTTGATTCAAGCGTTATGCTCGGTGCGTCGAGGGGGACGATAAAGGGACGCTCCTCGCTTCCGTCAGGGGTGACGTTCTGAACTAAAAGCTCTACGGACTCCGCGCCCTTGTCAAAAGATATCGCGCCCGTGCTTATGGGAAGATATCCGTCGGGGAGAAAGTCGAAATTAAAGGTGTAATTGCCCGCGGAAAGCTCTGCGGCTATAACGCCGTTTTCGTCCGAGGTAGCGCTAAGTACGCTGTCATAGCCCTTGTAAAGAGTGATAACTGCGCCGCTTATAAGCGCGCCATCCTGATCCACTACCGTAATGGTGCAGTTCATTTTGACCTCGGGCGGAAGAGTATCTGCTTCGCAAACGTCGCATTTGCCGTTGCTGTCGCTGTCAACGTGAGAGGTGCAGGACTTATCGCCAAGCTCCTCACTGCAGACGTCGCAGATGCCGTTTTTGTCCTCGTCCGTGTGAGAGGTGCAGGGCTCTTCCTGCGTGTTGCACGATGCAAGCACGGTAAGTACTGCGAGCAGTATAGCGCAAAGTGATATTATTTTCTTCATATTATTCCTCCGAAAAAGTTGTCGCATAACAAAAGTATTATACCATCTGTACTTGAATATTGCAAGAGTTTTTAAGAAAATATTGTACTTTAGATCATTTCGGGCAAAAAAACAGCGGACCGAAGTCCGCTGTTAAAACTAAATCAGTTGTATAAAAGAATTACTCAGCAATTCTTTTCTTGGAAACGATAGCGCATCCGAA
Source organism: Oscillospiraceae bacterium (assembly GCA_015064385.1). Taxonomy (GTDB): domain Bacteria; phylum Bacillota; class Clostridia; order Oscillospirales; family CAG-272; genus SIG672. The sequence continues at coordinate 78,148 of SVSI01000004.1, forward strand.
GATGGAAGCGAGAGCAACTGCGCCGAGAGCAACGTAGAGAGCTACGCTGTCACCGGTGTTAGCCGATCCGCCGCCTGCATTTCCGCCACCTGCGGGAGTACCCTTCTTGGTGAGAACGAGATCGATATTATCGGTAACGCCTTCGTTCTGGAGAACGTCAAGACTGGTCGAAACAAAAGCGTTGAAGGTTTCACCTGCTGCCAGAGTGAACTCGTAGGGAAGGGTGAGATCCTGAGATCCGCCACCGATTTCAGCGCCAACAACACCGGTTGCCTCGCCGTCAGCGAGAGCAAGGATATAGGTGCCTGCTTCAGAAGCGGTGAAATAAACGTCGATAGGAGCTGCATAATATCCCGAGATTGTTACGGGGATAACGTTTGCACCGATAGTAAGCTCGGTTCCTGTGGGAGTAGAAGCTCCGCCACCGGTAGTAGAAATACAGGTGTACTGCTGCATTACACCGAGAGCAAAAATGAGGTTTCCGCCTAAATCATAGGAGAAATTCATAGCGGGCGCTGCGGTAGCATCACCCGTATTGCCTGCTTCAACGGTAATTGTTGCTACGTCGTTCGAATCAACAGTATAGGTGTAGGTTCCGCCTATTCCAGAGTAGTTGTTGTCAACGATGGTAAGCGTACCGCCTGCAAGACTGGTTCTCTGGAAAGAAAGCTCATAGATAACTACGTGCATAGCAGGGGGGGCCATCGGATCAAGGATCTCGTAGTCGCCTTCCATAAGACTGGAAAGGGTTACACCGGGTGCCGCCGAAACAGTAAGTGCCATAGTAAGTACCATAGCAAGGATTAAAAGAGTAGAAATAATCTTTTTCATTTTTTTATTCCTTTCAAGATTTAGATTAAACTAATTTAGTTTTAGTCACGAATATTTTAACACTAAATTCTTGATATGTCAACACTTTACATCTAAAAATATTAAGAAAAAATGAAATTTTCCGCAAAAAACGTACATAAATCAGTATAATAATACCGTTTATACATAGCTTCTAATTAGAAAAACACCCGAGCCAAAGGCGTTGTGTTCCTAAGGACACAACGCCAACTCTATTCGCCTTCGGCGAGTTATATTGCTTCGCAGTGATATTCGGCTTACGCCGAGTGGTATTCGCTACGCGAGTTTAGGAGGCGAATAGAATATCACTGCAAGGCGAAGACCCTGCAATATCACTTTTGCGGTAGCAAAAATATAACGCTATCGAAGACAGCATATCACTCAAAACTATCAGGAAGTGCGCACTTACTCACCACCAAACGTGGTAGTGCTAATAGAAAATAGCCGATACGGAAATAATCCATATCGGCTATTTTACTGTCCTTTAGCACCCGAAACTAATGGCTCGGGTGTTCTTTTATAGGTTTTAGTTCTTTGTAAGAACGAGATCGATAGTATCCTCGGTGAGAGTCATAATCGCAGAGGTTGCAACTATGAAATTGATGCTCTCTCCCGCTTCGAGAGTGAACTCGTAGGGGAGTTCGACCATTTCAGAGGAGAATTCGCTCTTCATATACGTTACGGCCGCATTATTTTCGCCCGCCTTTGCCGAAAGAGTGTAGGTACCTGCCTCGGTAGCGGTGAAATGCACCTCTACACCCGCGCAGTAATATCCTTCTACGGTAACGTAAATAGCGTTATCTCCAAGAACGAGAGCGCTTCCCGAAGGAGTTACGTCGCCGCCGATATCTCCGCCGCCAACGTCGTCAGAGGTAACGTCCTCAACTACGAACGTGACCTCGGCATCTGCATCTCCTGCAAGAATAAGTGTTGCTGCTGCGCTTCCTGCCATAATGTTGTCGATCTGACCGCCGTTTGTAGCGGGGAACCATCCTGCGTATCCCGAAATATTTTCATTGTTCCAGCTGAGAATGATCGACTTAAACATAGCGTTGCTGGTAAATCCGCTGACATATACGTTGTATTCGATGCCTGCAGTCATAGTAACGGTAGTGGTTCCCACGGTAAGATCGATCTTGTACTCGAACTCATCAATGGTAATATCAGCAGTTTCGCCCGCGCCCTTAACGAGGTAAGCGATAGAGCCGCCTTCTGCCGTGTAGGAGATCTCATTTGCCCAAGTGGTTCCGTTGTCAACGCTGATCTCAAATCCCTCGGGTGCCTTGAGAACGTAGGTAGTGCCTTCCCACGCCTCATTGAAGACGTTGAGAGTACCCTGGGCACTTGCCTGCGACTTATAAGCGCCGTTTTCCTCTTTAACGAGATATCCGGAATGAGCAATGGTGATCTTGGTATCGAGAGTTTCCTCGGTTGCTTCAGAGTCAGTTGCGAGAACGTAGAATATGAGAGTGTCGCCCGCTTCAATATTTTCGCTTACGTAGTCTCCCCAAACGCCCTGCATAAAGCTGTACTCGGAGTTCCAGTTGTAGAACATAACCGCTTCTTTATCAGCGGTGATGCTGTAAGAGCCCGCTTTGGGAGCGGTGAATTCTACGGGGTAGTACTTACCGTAGGTGAGTTTTACATCGTTTTCGCCCTCGTTTGCCTTGTTGTTATCAAAGGAAACGATCTTAAAGTCAAACTCAAAGGTGCTTGCGGTCATATCGTCGAGACGGATTCCGAAGGTGATAGTCTGACCGTCTTCGTTCGCCGCAAACGCAACCGTGCTCTTGAGATCCCAGTCGATAATGAGGTTCTCAACGCTAGAGCTGAGCTCGTAGAGACCTGCAACGGGAGCGGTGTACGAAACTTTCATTTCAACGTTAGCGGGAAGGGTGTAGGTTCCCTCGTTACCGACGAGAACAACGTCGTCGCACGCGAGTACTACGTACTCGAATACTACCTCACCGTCCTCGGGAATGCTCATGGCGAATATCTTGGATTTAACGGTGACCTCGCCCGCCTCTGCAACCTCTACGACGTAGGTGTTTTCAAAGTCGTACTCGTTTGCTTCAGTGTTTTCGCCGAACTGAACTCCCGAATCGTCGATGATGGCAACTGCGTACTTACCTGCCTTGGGAGCGTTGAAGGTAACGGTTCCGAAGTTGTTGAACGCTGCGGGAATTTCGATAGTTCCTTCGCCGCTTTCGATCTCTTCACCGTAAACCGTTCTTATCGCCGAGATCTCTACCGCGGTGTTTGCCTTGATAGCGGCGACCTTGAGGGTATAGACTGCTTTTGCGTCCTTGATCTCGATCTCGCCGACGATCTCAGCACCCTTTACGTTAAGAACGTACTTTTCGTCAACGCTTGCCTTGAAGATAACGTCGCTTCCGGGTGCGCCCGAAAGAGTACCCTCAACGGTAACGAGCTCGGGAGCGTTTACCGTAACTATGTAAGCGGTAATATGTCCGCAAACGTCACAGATTCCGTCCTCGGTGCCGGTGTGTGCTGCAAGATCCGACTTTTCGGAAGTATGCTCGCAGCTTGCTGCATGCCAGTGATTTTCAGCGTCCGAAGACCACTCGCTTGCAAAGGTGTGTGTGTGTCCGTTGCATCCTGCAAGTGCGCTGAGCGCAAATACAAGGCAAAGGACGAGAGAAATGATTCTCTTCATAAAATTTGCCTCCTTTATAAAGCATAAATTTATTTCAATTTTAATTGAAAACTTAAAAGATCCTTACTGCTTTTCTTTGTAGTATCCGCAGGCGAAGAGCCACTGGTCGTCTTCTTCTGCATAAACCGATATCTCCGGATTGGTTTCAACGAAACCGTTTCCGTCGAAGAAGAGAAGCTGTGAAACGCTGTATTTTTGCAGAAAATCCTTGAGCTCCTCGGTAACGCCGTAAACTCCGTCACTGTTGCACAGATCGGAGTAGCCGCTCTTACCCATTGCCTCCTCGGGACATCTTCTGCAGTCCGGGTGACAGTGTGTACAAGCGTCCGTGCAGGCACCGACCGCACCGTAAGAGCTGACGCTCTCGCACTGCTGTCTTATCCTGCAAGGGCAGTTCGTTACACAGAAATATGGACCGTTATCACCCGGGGGATCCTCGAGAAGTGCTTCAAATCCCTCAATAAAGAGCTTATAGTTTTCGGTGCCTCCCGAAACGGTTAGAGCTTTGTTTCCGCGCATTTCAATCTGATTGAATGCCGTGTCCATAAATCTGCAGGGTGCACTCACGAAGGCGTAGAGTATCGGACCGTAGCCCTGTGTATCGGTATATTTTGCAGGATCGTAGAGATGGTAATATCCGTCTCCGCCATCCGAGCGAGCCCAGAGCTTATACGCAGAGCCGTCAAAGATGTTGGCGGTATTTCCGTTCACCGTCTGCGAGATCTCCGCACCAACGAACTCGTATTTGCTCTTGTCGTATTCGGGCTGTCTTACGAGCGTTTCCTGAGGTACGATTATATCAGATTCGGTATGATTCAGCGAAAATTCACCGTCAAGCATTATGACGAAATATACCTTTACGGGATATTCGCCGCTTTTTGAGTCTGCAACGATGCCGAACGTGAAAACCGCTTGACCGCCGGTACTGATCATTTCGTCTGCGATTTCAACGTCAAACTTAAAGTTTTTGGTAAAGGACGACTCGGCACCGCCGGTATCTGCCGTGAAATTCAGCGGCTTGAATGCGATGCTTGCGCCGTAGTAATTTGCTTTAGGGTTTACGTTATTTTCGACAGTATCGGTCCACGAGAGCACCGAGTAGGTTCCGCTTTTTCTCGGAGCAAATGCGTAGAACACCTCGTCCTTTGCACTGTCGATCGTGGCGCAGTAAACTCCGGTCGCTCTGATATCAATGCAGTTATAGAGACCTTGACCCTTGCCCTTGGTCTCAACGAGCTTATAAAGCTCGATAACTATCTGCTTGTTATTGCTCGTTGCTTTATAGGCGTTCGGATCGTATCCGTATCCGTTTGGAATATCTGAAAGAGTTACCTGATAGTCACCGTCGAGTCCGTCGATCTTTGCAAAGCCGTCCTCACCTATTTTCTCCTTGTGGAATGAAAATCCGTCGTTCCACTGGGCGTATATCTCCTTGTCGGGAGTGGGAATATAGAGCTGTCCGTTATAGGAAAGCGAGACTGTAAAAAGGTCCTCGCCCGTCGCATCGGTGCTGCCGTCGGGATCTTTGTCGCCGCTTTGACCGTTATTCTGGTTATTACCGCCCGCAGGAGTGTACTGTCCGCAGGAGACTAGCAGAGTAGCAAGGACGAGCAGAAGCGAAAGGATAAGAATTGCTGATCTTTTCATAATTATTTAACTCCTCCTTGCTTTGATCTTATCTTAAAGAAGCTCTTTATGTCGCTGATCTTGAGCTTTCTTATTATTATATCCGCTATGTACGCAAGTACTGCCAGTGCCATCAGCGGAGCGGTGAGAGGCAGGGTGTAGGTTGCGATCTTGTCCTCGTCGTTCTTGATCTCGGGTACGCCGCTTTCGCTTACGGTGCCTCTCGTTCTTATTGCCGCGTGCAGTGACGACGGATCGAACACCGCAAAAGCGTCGTATTCGGGCGAATAAGAAATATTGAACTCGGAGCTTGCCTCAAAGGACTGCTCACCGAATGAGTAAATTATATTTATAAGGTACTTTCCGCTCGTGGGAGTTTCAAATTTATAGAAATATCTCGACGAGTCGAAGGTGAGACGTTCGGTGATCTTTGATCCGTCCGGAAGGGTGACGGTGGCGTCGGCACTTGCGCTCGGGTTGAGCGAGGCGGGGATGATCTCGAGAGTTGAATAGGTTCCGTCATACTCTACGTTAAGAGTATAAGGATATCCTACACGCTCCTTTGGCGTGCACTGCTCGGAGACGTTAGTAAAGAAGATATCTCCGCTGCCACCATTCCAAAGAGACGTCCAGTCGCCCGAAAGCGAGCTTGTAAAGGATGCTACCTTGCCCTCGCCGTAGCTCCAGTAAGCATAGAGGGGAACCTCTACGGTAGAGCCGCTGCTCTTGACGTAATCAAGTGCAAGTACGGTGGATGCGCTTGCCTTTGCTTTGGCATAAGCGTAACCGTAAATATCGGGAAGAGAAGAGATACCCGATAGGATCTTGTCTTTTTCGAGCTTTATTTTTACAGCAGTCTGCTTTTCGATGATCGATTCGGTAACGTCGTCCGCGATTTCGGAGAACATAACGTCCTCAAGATCCTTTTCGGTGTTTATCGAGTAGTATTTGCCACCACCCGCGCTCGCGATGCCCCTGAGCGTTTTTACGCCCGCATCGCTCTCGTCCGCGTTGTTTGTGTTGTTGGGATCCCTCGGGGGAGCGGGTTGTATTACTGACGTTGTGATGCCGTGCTCGCGAAGACGGGCAACTACGTCTGCGGGAGTATCGCTGTCAAGTGTATATGAAAGACCGTCACTGATAAGCATTATCTGCTTTTCGTCAAAGGCGAGGTCTATCATAAAGTCACCCGCCTTGTCAAGCGCGGTTCCGATGACCGTACCTTGGTAAGGTTCTATCGAGTTTATCTTTTTGGTAAGAGTTTCCTTGTTACTGTCGGACGCTCTTATCGGAGACTGCAGAACGTTTATCTCGCCCCAGAAATTAACTACCATTACGTAGTCGTTCTCTCCGAGAAAATCGAGTAGCTGTACCGCCGCCTGCTTTGCGATAATAAGTCGTGAAAAATGCTGTAAGCTTCGCGAGGAGTCGATAACTATTGCGTAGAGCTTGGGGTCCTGATCGCTGTTACCGAACTTGACGGGAAGCATATCTTCAAGCTGCTTCAGTATATCCTCAGTCTTGTTCTGTATCTTAAGATCTCCCATAGTTACGAGACTTTTTCCGAACAGAGAAACCGATTTGTCAACAGCGTCGATAAATGCGGTGTAGTTGTTAATATCGCGAATGTCAACGTCAGAAAGTATGATCTCGTCATACTTACAAAGCTCTTCAACGCTGCACGGAACGTCACGCTTTTTCTTGGTTATGACGAATGAGTCGATCGTGGCGCCGTCTCCGTAAAGTGCCTTTGCTCGATCAACGTCACTTTGATTTGAGGTTACGAGCAATACGTTTATCTCTCCCGTTACGTTCTGTGTGAAAGAGTAGGCGTTGTTTACGGGAAGCGTATCGTCGTCCGAGATTATCTTAACGGTGTAGTCAAACGCTCCCGCCTGCACAGTAGGAAGATCGAAACTGAATACGTTATATCCCCTTGTCAGAGTAAGCGCTCTGCTGTCTATCTCGCTTTCGCCCTGATAGAGCTTTGCAATGGCGTTTGATTCCTGGTTTGACTGTACTAAAACGTCAGCCGTTACCTCGTGGTTAAGATAGGTCGATCTTGTGAAATCAACTCCTGTGAGCTGGACCTCCTTAACGTCGGGCGTGATATTGTTGTCGATATATACGGCGTCAATAGCGATGTTTTCCGAGTGGAGCTTTTCAATGGTGCTGATCAGCTTACGTGTGGCGTCGGTGTCTGTGTCTTTTCCGTCCGTTATTAGAACGATACGCTTAAGACAGTCGCCTCCGAACAGAGACGCGGTGTATTCGAGTGCGGACGAAATATCTGTCGCACTTTCGTCGATCTCTGCGTTTTTAACGCTCGTGAGCTTTCCGCCGAGTTCGGTCAGAAGCGTCTGATCCTTTCCGAAGCAGACAACTCCGAGCTTGGAGTTTCTCGGCAGCTTATCGCTGACGTCTTCAACGTACTCGTCTATTTTGTCAAGATTTCTGTTTGACGAATAGGATACGTCCGCAACGACGTAAACCTCGGTCTTCGTTATGACTGCGGTGAGCACGCTTCCGGCAATGGCAAGCGCTATGCACAGAGCAATAAACAGGTGAAGAACGAGAGAAGCGGTAGTGCTTTTCGACTTGTTCTCCTTGCGTACCGCAAAAGCAAACGGGACGATTATAAGGAGAAGGATCGGAATTATTATGAGAAGCAGATAGGGATTATCGAAGCTGATATTTATCATAACAGTACACCATCCAATCTGCAAGGAAAATAAACGCGAGAATAATGAATATTACGGTAAGCGGATCGTATTTTCCGTCAAAGCCGTCCGAGCTCTTCTCACCCTGAAGGGCAATGGACTCCTCGCTTTGAGCGGGATCGCGCTCGCTTTCCGCAAACGATGAGTAGATGCTGAACTCTCTTGCTGAGCCCGCCACCGTCATAGTTATATTGTAAACTCCTGCCTCGTTAAGGGGGAGAGATGCGATAGCTGAAGAAGTGTCAAGATAAGTCACGTTTCCGAGCGGGCTTTCCACTCTTATGCTTTCGCAGTTTGCAATAACGTTTATCTGTGCCTCCTGTGAGCTTTCGTAGGAGGTCTTTTCAACCATATCGGGGAAGGAATAGTTTACAATGTTTCGCATAAGTACGCCGTAATCCGAAAGAAGGGGAAGATTGGAATCGTGGATATCGAAGGCGAAAACGACTTCGCGCGAGCCGTTTGTGGTAGTTCCCGCGAAGACTATCGGATTGCCCTTATACGAGAAAACGGTTGTGAAATTACGGTAAAATCCGCACTTTACGTATTTGGTCAGGTGAATGCCCTCACCGCGGAGATCCTTGATAAGTGCCTGTGCGGTGGACGAGGACGAGTCCGTCAGCGTGATAACGTCAGAACCATCAAAGGTGACCTCACCCTGTACGCTGAATCCCGATCCGTTAACGCTTCCTCCAAGGTTCATAAGCCAGACCGTTCCGTCCTGCGGGAGCTCTTTGATCAAATCGGGAGCTACCGAATCAAAGATATAAAGTCCGTATCCCGACTGCGAGCTATATTCGGACGGCTTTATAACGTCGATTTTGGCGTGTAAAAGCTGACCGAGCATTGCCTTTATAAGATAGGGACGCTCGCTGACTATAAGCGTGTCGTACGAGCTTTCGCTCTCAAGATCGTAAACGATATATTCGTTATCGAGCGCAAGTGCGTCGCTTTGCAGCACCTTGACGCTGAATGAGGAAAATCTGTCCGAGCTTGCAGTAAAAGTAAAGGGCGTTTTTTCACCTTTGTTTACCGATATAGTCTCTATTGCAGCCGGATCATCTGCACCGTCAATATAAAGTCCGACGGTTATACTTGCATCGCTTTTATACGATACAACGCTTCCGCTGACCTCTAAAATTCCGTCCTTATTCGTATATACCACATCTGAGACGGCGTAGTTCTCTTCGCCGCGTGAGAGGTCTATAACGTTTACGTTTTTGTGCTCTCCGTACGCCTTGTCGCTTACGAGATATACGAGAGTAGAGGGATTTTCGTTGAAATATCCCTGAGCTATACCGAGTGCTTCCTTAAGATCTGCGGTGTTGTACGCTACCTTAAGCTCGTCGAGAAGGGCTATTGCTTGCTCCTTGTCGTCCGTTCTTTCATATACCACGCCCGTGTCGTCTCCGACGTAAACGAGAGAGAAGGTACTTCCTTCAGAGGCACCGTTTATAATGTCCTTTATCTCGTCCTTGCCGTTTTCAAAACGCGTTTTTTCGTCCGAAATCATATTCATACTGCCCGAGGCGTCGAGAATGAAGCAATACTCGTTTGCCGCGTTTGGAATTGCAATTATCGGATGCGCTATTGCGAGCGAGATCAGTATTACGGAAAGTATCTGCAAAATAAGACTGATAATTCCGGTAAGACGGCTGAGCGGATTTTTCCTCTTGAGAAATTTCTCGCTGAGCGTCCACAGATAGGTCGAGGATACAGTCTGCTCGGTATATTTGCTTTTTATTATGTAAATGAATATCAGGATCGGTACCCCGATAAGTCCGAGTAGTCCCAGTGGGTAGAGGAAACTCACTTTACAACCTCCGTGTTTACGAGTTTTTCAAAGAATATCTCACCGAGAGACGCTTCTGCTGACGTGAGCATATAGCTTGCCCCTCTTGCCAGAGCATAGTTCTTTACCTTGTTTGTGACGTATTCAAGCGCGCTTTTGTACGCCTTTGCTATGTCGCGGTCAATGTTCTTTTTGTACGTTCTCGACACATTTTCCGAGTCGAAGAAATGCACCTTTCCGCGGACGAGAGGATTTAGCTCCTCCTTTGAAAGCACCTGCATACAGAGAAGATCGCGCTTTTTGTCGCAGAAAAGATCTATCGCCGCTTCGTAGTCGTTGTCTGTAAGAAAGTCGGAGATGAGGACGGAAAGTCCGTCGCCGTATCCGACGTTCGTGGGAAGAATAGCGTCGCTTATATAGCTGTCCCCGTCAAAAACGATATCCTCAAGCTTGGATATAGAGGTCAGATACGCTTCTTTTCCCACCATTCCTCTGATTATCTCGTGAAGCTCGTTGTTTTTGATAACGAATATAGATACCTTGTCCATTTCGCATACCGAAAGATAGGCGATAAGGGAAGCGATCTTCAGCGCTTGCTCGGCTTTTTTTGCGTCTCCGTATTCCATCGAACGGCTGGCGTCTATGTAGATTTTTGTGTGCATCTGACGCTCGTCGAGATAGAGCTTCGTATAAAGCTTATCAAATCGTGCGTATGCGTTCCAGTCGATCTTTGTGGTGTCGTCACCGCCGGTATAATCGCGGTAATCGGTGAATTCACATGAGGAGCCGTAGCTTCTGCTCTTGCGGTTTCCGCCAAACATACCGGCTACGTTGTTTTTAAGCAGCATCTGAAGGGTTTCGATCTGCTGTAAAAACTCCTCGTTTATAACAAATCTGCTCATAAATTATTTTTTGGTCTCCTTGACGAGCATAGCTATAACGTCGTCAACGGTGAGACGGTCGTTTAATGCGGTATAGTTGATCTTTATTCTGTGGCGGAGAACGGGAAGTGCAAGCGCATCGATATCCTCGTAGGAAACGTTATAATTTCCATTCATAAGGGCGCGTACCTTTGCTGCCGTGATAAGTGCCTGTGCCGCACGGGGCGAAGCACCGTACTTTATGTACTTCTTTGCCGTATCCGACGCCTTGTCAAGCTCGGGATGGGTTCCCGATACTACTCGGATAGCATAATCGAGCACCTCGTCGATCACCGGAACGGTGGAGGCAAGAGCTCTCATTTCAAGAATGGTTGCACCGTCGATAACCGAACTTGCGGTCTCGTCCATAGTGATCTGCGTCATCTTGACGATGTCGATAAGCTCGTCATTTGCGGGGAATTTCATAATAAGCTTGAACATAAAGCGGTCCATCTGCGCCTCGGGAAGAGGATACGTACCGTCCTGCTCGATAGGGTTTTCGGTTGCGAGAACGAAGAAGGGCTCCTCAAGCGCGTAAGACTGATTTGCCACGGTAACCTTGTGCTCCTGCATTACCTCAAGCATCGAGGACTGCGTTTTAGGAGTTGCACGGTTGATCTCGTCTGCCAGAACGAGATTGGCAAATATCGGTCCCTTGCGGAAGCTGCTTACCATCTTGCCGTCCGCATCCTTTTCGATAACTACGTTACCGGTAACGTCGGAGGGCATAAGGTCGGGGGTGAACTGTATTCTCGAGAAGGGAAGCGAGAGTACCTTTCCGAGAGAGCGTACAAGACGTGTCTTTCCTACGCCGGGTACGCCCTCGAGAAGTACGTTTCCTCCTGCGATTATAGCGGTGATAACGTTGTCAACGATCTCGTCCTGACCGACGACGTCGCGACGGAGCTCCTCTTTGATCTTAAGAATAGAAGCGTTAAAATTCTGTACCTTTTCTATGTTTTCCATTTTATATTTTCCTTTCAACTGTATCTGAATTTATTCTCCGTCGGCTTTCGAGCCGTCGAAAAGTGAAGCGAAATAATCTCCGAGTAGCTGCTCAAGCTCTTCCGAGAGGTTTCCGTCAAGGATCTGCTCGGAGATCTTTGCGTAATACTTGTTTATTACCTCGCCGTAAGAGACGTATTTTCCAAGCTCGGGATCGTAGATCATATCGTCGCTGCCGTATATCATATCTCCGCTACCGTAGCCGCCCGAATGAAGCGTGTCGTCATCGTCGTCATCCGGTGTGTAGTCACCTTCGTCATCTTTCGTTGAACTGTTGCCCGGTCTGGATTCTTCGGGAAGCTCGCTCTCGCTTATGCCGAATATCTGCATAAGACGCACGGTAGCATTGTCACCGACTCGTTCGTTGGTGTACTGCAAAATAAAGGCAGAGCTGACAGCTTCTCCCGAGGCGGTGAAAGCACTGTCAAGATCTGAGCCGACCTTCTCGCTTACCGTATCGTCGTTTGATATTGCCGTAAGAAGCGTGCCCGCGAAGGTATCGAGTGCCGCATAGAGCGGATCGTCACTGCTTTTTCCCGATAGTGCAAGAGCGGATCTTATCTCAAGTGCCATTGAGAATATTTTCTCGGTATCCGACCCCGTTGGGAAGGTGTTTCTTATTTGTGTAAAGGTGTCGCCGAGTGCTATTGCACTGAGCGTACGCACCGCGGAGCCGAGCTTTTTTACGTTTTCCACGTTACTTTTTGAAAGCTCTTCCGATATCCTGATATAGGAATTGTGGCTGTCAACAGCTTCATTTATATCCTTTATTGCTCCGATGACCGAAGCTTTCATCAAGCTGACCTTTTTAACTGTCCTCAGCTCTGAAAGCAGAGCTTCAAGCTCGGATACGACCGCGTTTCTCGGAGATGCTTCCATATCCGATTTTTTTACCTCTTCAATAAGATCCTTTAGCGCCTGCTCCTGCCACGCGCTGAGCTCGAAAGCGGGATCGGAGTCCAAGGTAGGCGGTACCTCCTTGTACGTTGGAAAGAGCAGCGCGGTAACGAGCATTGCCGCAGCAAGTACGGGCATTATCAGATGGATCCATAAACGCTTTCCTTTAAGCTCTTTTGCAGGAAGCTCGTCAAGTATGCGCTCGGTGTCCCGTCGTTGCATTTCGATAACGTCGCCGCTCTCGTTTTGGAAAGCGATCATCGTTTGGACCTTTTCGTTAAGATCAAGCTCGCCGTCCAGCTTTTTTGCCACACGCCTGTCGCTTGGGCGAAGCAAGATAAACAGTAGCGACGTAAGTATAACGGCACACGCTATGCCCGCCGAAAAATATATCAGCGGGTTTGGGACTTTTTTACTCAGCTTTGATATAAGCACGAGCAGAGCAGAGAGGAAAGCACCCGTCGATATGCCGAATAAGCTTGACTTTATCAGCGCGCCGACGAACAGCTTTCTCTTGAATTTCTTAAAACCATTGTTCATTAAATACGTACCTCACGGTGTAATTATGTGCAAATGAAAAAATGCGATATTTCTCCAACTAAATATTATATATAAAATATAATACAAAGTCAATAGAAAACCGCATTTTTCAATATAATTTAACAACTTACGCCTTAAAGCTGCTTTTTTATCCGCTCAAGAGCGCTTTTTTCAAGGCGGGAGACCTGTGCCTGTGATATTCCTATCTCGTCCGCTATCTCCATTTGTGTTCTTCCGCTGAAAAAGCGTTTTGATATTATCATTTTCTCGCGCTCACCGAGCTTTGAAAGAGCGTCTCGCAGAGCTATATTTTCAAGCCAGGCATCGTCTGAATTGCTGTCGTCTTTTATTTGGTCCATTATATATACCGCATCGGACGAGCCGTCCGAATATACGGGATCGTAAAGGGATACCGGATCGACTATCGCTTCAAGTGCGCAGGTGACCTCTGCGCGTGTGTGAGTATCACCCTGCTTCTGCATCTCGGCAATTATCTCGTCCGTGGTCGGCTCGCGGGATAGCTCAGAGGACAGCTTGTCGCGTACTGAAAGAGCTTTGTATGCAAGATCTCTCACCGATCTGCTCACTCGAATTACGTTATTATCCCGTAAATATCGGCGTATTTCACCGATTATCATAGGAACTGCATAAGTGCTGAAGCGCAGTCCGAGCTCTGTGTTGAAATTGTCGACCGCTTTGATAAGACCGATGCAACCGATCTGAAACAGATCGTCAGGATTTTCGCCCCGTCCCGCAAATCTCTGTACTATACTCAGTACGAGGCGTAGATTTCCGTCAATAAGAGTGCGCCTCGCATTATCGTCTCCCTCGCGGGCTTTTTTCAGAAGATCGTCCTTTTCCTCCTCGGACAGAACTTTTAGCTCCGAGGTCTTTATACCGCAGATATCGACTTTGCCGATATACATATTTTACCGCATCCTTTGTTTTACATTTCTGTAAAACATTATTGCCTTGCAGTATGCTTATGATACATAAAAATCACGTGGTAATTTTTACAAAAGAAAAACAGACCCGAAGGTCTGTTTTGAGGGTTTAATCGTAGTTGTTGACGTCGTACCAAGATTTCAACATTTCGCAGTCTGATATTTGGGCTTTGCTATCTTTGTATTCGCCAAGCGATTTGAAGATGTCTATTGCCCGTTCGTACTTTCCTTGATTTTTCAAATACATTGCATCATTATATTTGATGCCTTTATGGCACTCGATTATTTTTTCATAGCTGTCTCTATAATCGCCGAGAGCTTCAAATTCTGTAATGGCTGATTCGTAGCGTTCAGTTTCCATTAAATTTACGGCATGGCTATAATTACTATATTTTTCAAGTGAATTGCACACGGTTATAAAAGCAATTAGAAACAGAAACGTGGCACAAAAGTAAATAATGATCTTTTTAGCACGTTTGTGCTCTTTTTGCAAGTTTGATTCGCACATTTGAATTTTTTCTTTTGCATCTTTGTATTCGCCAATAGATGCGAAAAGGGATATGGCGCTTTTAAAATCATTTTTTTGCATTAATTCACAAGCGGATTGATATACATACTCATTCTTTTCTTTCTCGGTTAAAGCTTTTTCTGCTCTGCTTTCCATAATACACACCTTGTCTATAAGCTCGCCGAATCCATAAAGAAGCCAAGTACTAACAAATTCCACGAATATAGCGATCGGAATTGCAAGAAGACACAAAAATGCCCAAATGTATCCTCCGTCATCTCCCCTCCAAGAGCAGAAAACAAAGAAGCCGATAATACCCGCAATTACTGCTGCAATTGCTTCGACAACAAAGATCCATATTGCCCAATCCTTGATTTTCTTTCCAATGTTTGCATACCAAACTTTAATAGTCTCCATCGTTTTGGTTCTCCTATCAAAATAAAAAGTGTGTGCAACCGAAGTCGCACACACCAAAAATGTATGACTCCCATTGCTACCACACAAATTGATTTCGAAACATTGCACTTTTAAAGCGAAGCATACGAAACAGAGCATACATTTTTAACAAAAAATAAAAATGTACACTTCGCCAAATAAAAGTACAATCCATATTCAATTTGTGTGGTAATGACATTATACCACCCGTTTTTTGATATGTCAATACATAAATAATTCTTTTTTCGATGGAGCTTTGGAAAAGAGTTTGAGAGAAACTTTTTCAAAAGTTTCTCTCATGAAAAAAATATTTACTTTATCTTTCTTGCCTCGATGTAAAATCTTTTATCGGAAGCGTGTCCCATAGAAAAGGTCTTTCTCGGGAGAACTCCATCGTGAACGATAGCGGGGAAAAGCTCGCTCTTTTTCATTCCGTCAAAGATAAATCCTATAGTGTTTTCCT
Organism: Oscillospiraceae bacterium; assembly: GCA_015064385.1. Classification (GTDB taxonomy): domain Bacteria; phylum Bacillota; class Clostridia; order Oscillospirales; family CAG-272; genus SIG672. The sequence continues at coordinate 93,524 of SVSI01000004.1, forward strand.
TTTGGGAAAGTGATCTTACTACGTCTTTGCCGTGTATGTAATCTACCGATGCACCGCTATGCTCCGCAAGGTATTTGTCGATAAAATCCTGAAGCGCGCCGACTGTGAGAGATCCGTTTGTATCAATATAAATATCCTTTTCCTCACTGCCGAAGATAAGATGCACGCATCTTCCGTTTTCTGCATTGAGATCTCCGAAATGCTCGGCGGCTGCCGAGAGTATATCGTCGATATCAACGCCGAATACAACACGGTATATCGGCTCAAATACGAGGGAAGCGTCGTGAATGTTGACTATCTCGCAAAGTGCGTATCTCGAAAGCTCGGAGGGGTTTCTCGTATAGCATTCCTTTGCGGTCGCAAGCGAGTGGTTTCCGTCTCCTACCGCAAAGAGCATACCGTCGTCCGATACGAGCTCGGAGAGTGCTGCGTTTATTGCGTTTTGTGCATTTTCGTCAATGAAATATCCCTCGATGTGACCGGAATTCTGCATAAGATCGAAGTCGTACGCTTTTTTCATATCGCCCTTTGAAGCTTCAAGAGCTCCGAGCACCTTGTTTTCGGGATCGTCTATAAGAATAAGTATGTGAGGAAGCTCGAGAGGTGCGTTCTTTCTTATTTCAACTCTCGGGGGAATACGCTCGATAACCGTCTGCTCCGTAGCGCGTATCAGAGACTTTGCACCCGGGTGCCAGTCGTATTCACTAAGATCGATGGCACCGACGATACCGTGGCGGACCTCGCCCGAGGATATCTCACGCTCAACGTATATCATAGCGTTATCGTGGATATCAAAAATCCCGTTTTCAAGGTAGTTTTTCATATTTTCGTTGACTTTGTCGATACGCTTTTCAACGTTGTCCGAAAGGTAAATTTCGGGAAGCGTTATGCGAAGTGCAGACGGCTCGTCTCCAACGAATTTATCAACAGAGCTCCAGTAATCGGGCTCGCTCGTGTATTGGTCGCAGGCAACGACAGCCCACTTTTCAAAGCTGCCTTTCGGCAGAAGGATATCCGCGCTGTGAAGGTATTTTTTCATTTTAGTATTCCTTTCGCTGTTGTACCTCTTGATTGTATATTTTTTTCGCTCAAATGTCAATAGTCAAACGCGAAAAATCGGTCAGAGTGACTGATTTTCGCCGGTTATATAGCGTTTTGCCTGCGTGGAGAAGAGCTTATAATAGTCACCCTTTTTTGCCATCAGCTCCTCGTGGCGTCCTATCTCGGATATCTCGCCCGACTTCAGTACGATTATCTTGTCGGCAACGGTCGCACTTGACAGTCTGTGAGATACGAAAAGGGTAGTCTTGTCACGGCGAAGCTTGTCAAACTGATCGTATATCTCCTGCTCGGCAAGAGGATCGAGAGAGGCGGTCGGCTCGTCGAGAATAAGTATATCGCTCTCACGGTAGAACGCGCGTGCTATCGAGAGCTTTTGCCACTGTCCAATCGAAAGCTCAAGTCCGTCCTGTTCAAATATTCTCATAAGGGGAGTATCATATTTACCCGGCAAGACCTCTATAAATTCGTCTGCACCCGACTGGGATGCCGCCGCTTTCACAAGACTAGGATCCTTCTTGCGCGACACCTCTCCGAATGTGATATTTTCTCCCGCAGTAAAGGCGTATTTTCCAAAATCCTGAAAGATTATTCCAAACACCTTGTAAAGCTCGGCAGGATCGTAGGAACGGATATCCTTGCCGTCAAAGAGGATCACCCCTTCACTCGGATCGTAAAGGCGGGTGAGGAGCTTTATAAGAGTGGTTTTTCCCGCGCCGTTGAGTCCGACCAGTACCGCAGTATCACCCGGCTCAAGCTTGAAGCTGACGTTTTTCAGTACCTTCGTTTCGCTTCCCGGATATGCAAAGCTGACGTTCTGAAATTCTATCGAATGTCCCTTTCCGCGCTCAACGGGAACGGCGTTTTTGCCGTCAAGCGGAACGATCTTTTTCTCTTCCTTCATAAATATTATCATATTTTCGATAAAGAGCGTTCCCTCGTAGATATTAGATGAGGTTGAGATAAGGGTGTTTATTCCGGCTGATATTGAGTTCAAAGCGCCCGAATAAAGGGAATATTGACCTATCTCTGCAACAGTACCTATACGTACTCCGTTGGCTATGAACAAGAAAAGAAGACAGTTTATAGACGTCGATATGAACGAGAGACCTATATGCCAGAATCCTTCGGCCTTTATGAGCTTTTTGTGACCCTCGTAATATTTTTGAAACACCTCGTCGTATTTCTTTTCAAAGGTATCGTTAAGGTCGAAAAGACGTACCTCTTTTACGGTGTTTTTGTCTATTGTGAGTCCCGAATAATAGTTCATTTGCCTGCGCTCTTTGGAATTTCTGCGCATATACATAAAATTCTTGCGTCTGTACTTGAAATTGATTATGGCAGACGGTATCGCAAAGGCGATGGTGACGAGGGATGCCCACCAAGCCACAGTGCTGAGAATGATTATATAGGATACTATACTGATTATCGCGCTGACTATTGAAAAGGTGGAGTTCAGCACGTTTATCGGACGAATACTCGCTTCGCGGTTAGCGTTCTCAAGTCGCTCGTAAAAATCGGGCATATCGAAGCTGGCAAGGTCAAGCTCTCTTGCCTTTTTCATTATCTTGCGCTTTATGTGATTGGTAACTACCTCAGCGGAGGTACGGTTGATTATGGTGTTTACGTTACTTATAAGACTCTTGAAAAATAGAAACGCAAACTGCAAGAGAAGGGGAGATAGTATAAGCGAAAAGGATGCCGGCTCTCCAAAGCGAGCGAGATGCGTCAGGACGATATACAGCTTATTGAGAAGATTTGCCGTAATAAGCGAGCCGACGACGGGCATAATACCGTCGAAAAGTGCCATAAATACCATCAAAAACAGTAAAGCGGGTCTTGCCTCCCAAACGAGCTTTACTATGTAAAAAAGGCGCGAGAAAAATCCGCCGAGAACCTTTTTCAGATAAGAAGGAACCTCTTTTAGAGACTTCGGCTTCGGTTCCTTGAGCTTTTCAATCATTACACGCGGATCGGACGGTCCTGCAAAGTGTTGATTCATTTTTCCTCCAGCTTTTATAAAAGAATACACCCTATTTTATCACGAGTTGAAAAACGTGTCAAGATAGGGTGTTTGGTGAGTTAACTTGTAGTTTTTTCAGAGAGTATTACCGATACGGTAACAGACTGTCCTGCGCGCATAACCATAATATTGATAACGTCGCCGACACTCATAGAGGAAAGTGCAGTGGTGACGGTGTCACCGCTCTCGACTGTGAGATAATGTCCGCTCTCATCGGATATTTGGTACATTCTGTCTCCGTACTGAAGGGTACTCGGCGAATTTTCGGCATACTTTATATCCGAGCGCACTTCGACGATATAAATTCCCGGATAGAGGGTCGAGCCCCATTTGCCCGAGGATGCCGTTGCATAGTCGGAAAGCTCGGGGTAGCGTGCAAAAACGTTTCTGTAATTCGAGTAGGTCACCTGAGCATAGCTTATTCCTATCATCGGTCTGCCCGAGACGTATCCCTTTTCGGCGAGCTGTGTAACCACGTCAATAACCGTGTCTATCGGTATTGCAAAGCCGATGCCCTCAACGTCAATATCGGAAATCTTCGCGTTTACTATACCTATAAGAGAACCGTTTATGTCATAAAGTCCGCCACCCGAATTTCCCGAGTTTACCGCAGCATTTACCTGCATAAGCATCATATTGTTGCCCTCTACGTTTATCTCGCGCTCGAGGGAGGAAAGTATTCCGTCCGTAACCGTATTGGTAAGATATCCGAGCGGGTTTCCGATTGCAATTACCGTTTCTCCGAGCATAAGCTTGCTTTTTTCGGTATCTCTTGCCGTGATGGGACAGACCTCGCTGCCCTCGGGAATGGTTATTTTAAGAAGCGCAAGGTCGGTGGCGGGATCGGTCGCAATGCTTTCCGCAAAATACCAGCTTCCGTCCGTAAAGGTGACTTTGACTCTGGAAAATCCCTCTACGACGTGATTGCAGGTAACGACGTATCCTTCTGCGTTCCAAAGAACGCCGCTGCCCGTGCTTGCAAGAGTACTTGCGCTACTGTCGGTGTACGCCTGAATAAGAAGGGAAGAATCGTACGCGGCGTAGGTCGCTTTCGTAAGATCGCTCGCGTTTACGTCAAGATCGCTCTTGTTTACCGTGAGATGCGTGCCCGACATACTTTGGAGCGGACCGTTGTTAAAGGATGTGCCGTCAAAAAACGATCCGATTATTTTAGACGCCGTGTGGATGCCGAATGCGATCGCACCGATAAGCAAAGCAACAGCGCAAATTATTGCTAACACACGCCAAAAAGACGATTTTTTCTTCTTCGGCTTTTCTTCGGTGGAGACGGGTATATTGGCGTTTTCAAATACAAAATCACCGGTCGGAACGATCTGTTCGGGAGCTGTTATGCCTTCTTCGGGCAGATGTTCGTTTTCCGCACCGTTTATTTCGAGATCCTTTTCGTTAAAATTATCGTTCATACGATAAATCTCCGTTTCAAATTTGATTTACTCTATTTTATCGCAAAAGTGTTTCTTTAATGTGAAGAAAATAGGAATAATGGTTAAATTTTCATACAAAAAAGCTCCCGAACGGAAAAACGGGAGCTTTTTATATATTATTTGGTAGAATATTTGTAAACGGTCGTCTGCGTGTAGGTATCTCCCGCTTTAAGAACTACCGAAGGGAAGTCCTTCTGGTTGGGCGAGTCGGGACGCGCGCAGCACTCCATACATACGCAGTGACGGGGCTTCTGGGTATATTTTCCATAGAAAGGATTATCCTGATTCATACGGTTTCCTGCGTAGATCTGAACGCCGTCCTCGGTGGTATATACTTCAACGTTTATCTTGGTCTTGGGAGAATAAAGATTTACAGACGGCTTGTCAAGAGAGGGTGCGTTGAGTACCCAGCAGTGGTCGTATCCGCCGCCGCGCGAAAGCTGAATATCGTCGAATTTGTCGATATCCTGACCGATCGTTTTGGTCTTTCTGAAATCGAAATAAGTACCCTCTACGTTTTTAACACCGATCGGAATAAGGAGATCGTCAACTGCCACAAACTTGTCCGCGTCGATGGTGAGCTCCTGATCGAGAATACTCTCACCGCAACCCGAAATGCAGAAGTAGCTGTGGTTTGTCATAGAGATGACGGTATCTTTATCGGTCGTTGCCGAGTAATCTATCGAGAACGCGTTGTCGTTTGTAAGAGTGAAGGTGACGGCAATATCAAGCTTGCCGGGATATCCCTCTTCGCCGTCCTCAGAAACGAGAGTGAAGGTCGCCCACGCTTTGTTATCGTCTTCGTTTACGGATTTAAGAGTCCAGACTCTTACGTCGTATCCGATATTTCCGCCGTGAAGATGGGTAACGCCTTTTTCGTTCTTTGCGAGAGTATATTTTTCGCCGTTAAGATAGAATATTCCATCCTTTATGCGGTTTGCATATCTTCCGACGGTAGAGCCTTGATGCTCTGTGTCGGTGAGATAACCGCTAAGGGTGTCAAATCCGCCGATAGTGTGGATTCCCTTATAGTTTATGTCAGCTATTCTTGCGCCGTACTCGATAAGAGTTACGGTCATATCGCCTTTTGAAAGGACACAACAGTCAACGTTCGTTCCGTCGGGCATAGTGCCGAAATTTTTTCTTACTGTGCTCATTTAAGATCCTGCTTTCCGCGCAAAATGCGCTTACAAAATATTACAGTAAAGATTATACAATATATTTTTGCGATTGTCAATCGAAAAAAGAAAAAAAGAAGCTTTTAATCAAAAAGCTTCTTTTTGTTTTTCATAAATACTTTTTCCGTAAATATCATATCCCACAAAAAGCGGGAATTTATCAAATTCAAGCAGGCGTACCGCCTCGCATCCGAGATCAGAATAAGCGATAATCTCGGAACTTTTTATATGAGATGCTGCAATAGCTCCCGCACCGCCTATCGCTACCAAATAAAGCGCGCCGTTTCGCATCTGGGCGTCTCTTACCGTATTGCTGCGCTCGCCCTTGCCTATCATTGCGGCAAGACCGAGATCGAGAAGCTGCGGCGAAAAAACGTCCATTCTCGACGAGGTGGTCGGTCCGCACGAGCCGATCGCAAGACCGCTTTTCTCGGGAGTCGGTCCCGCGTAATATATGGCGGCGTCCTTTATATCAAAGGGAAGCGCCTCGCCGTTTTCGATGGCTTTTATCATCCTTGCATGAGCCGCGTCACGGGCGGTATATACCTTGCCGGAAAGCAGGATCATATCGCCTGCGTGAAGGTCTTTAGCACGTTCTCGCAGCTCTGATACGTTTATTTGAAGCATTTCTACTTTTCCTTTTGAGAAGTTTAGTAAAAGTTTTTGGATTCTTAAGGAAGAGCCCTGAGTTAAAGTATCATAACGCCCTTTTTAAGACATTCCTCGCGAACGTCGTCCGGCCATACCGAGGACTGTACTTCGCCTATATGAGCTTTACGCAGGAAGAACATACACATTCTCGACTGACCGATACCTCCGCCTACCGTGTAGGGAAGCTTACCCTCAAGGAGTGCCTTGTGGAAGGGGAGCTCGGCTCTCTCGGGACATCCCGCGATCTCAAGCTGCTTAAGAAGCGATTTTTCGTCAACTCTGATACCCATTGACGAAAGCTCAAGCGCAATATCAAGCACGGGATAATATACGATAATGTCTCCGTTGAGATCCCAGTCGTCGTAGTCGGGAGCGCGTCCGTCGTGCGGCTTGCCCGATTTAAGAGCGCCTCCTATCTTCATTATAAATACCGCACCGTATTCCTTTGCCGCAAGATACTCACGTTCCTTGCTCGTTTTGTCGGGATAGCGGTCCTCAAGCTCCTGCGAGGTGATAAAGGTGATGTGCTCGGGAAGCAGACGTCCTATGAACTGATAATCGTCGGTTATGTAGTTTTCGGTGTGACGAAGTGCTCGGTAGATACGGTTGACGGTGAGCTTAAGTACCTCCTCGGTTCGTTCCTCGGACGTGATAACTCTTTCCCAGTCCCACTGGTCAACGTATATCGAGTGAATGTTGTCAGTCTCCTCATCGCGGCGGATAGCCGACATATCAGTGTAAAGACCTTCTCCCGGCTCAAAGCCGTAATATGCAAGCGCCGAACGCTTCCATTTCGCAAGCGAATGGACTATCTCGCATTCCTTTCCGCTCTCAAGAAGATCGAAGCTTACAGGACGCTCGTAGCCGTTAAGTGTATCGTTGAGACCTGATGCGGATTCAACGTATATCGGCGCGGAAACGCGGGTGAGGTTTAGCTGTATCGCGAGGTCACGCTCGAAAAAGTCCTTTACCTTCTTTATTGCAGACTGCGTCTGACGGAGGTTTAGCTCCGAGCGGTAGCCCTCGGGAATGTATAATTTAGACATATTACACCGTCCTTTCAACGTATTTTGAAAATAATGATTTATTATAACATACTTTTCCGATATAGTCAATAAAATTATGCGAAAAAATGTTAAAACTATTGACATAAAAGGGTTTTGGGTTTATAATACTCTCAAGAATTTTGACAAATTTCGCGCTTTGCGAGATCGGACTTCTTTTACGACAGGGAGAAAAGTGTATGTTAGTTATTTTTTCGGGTTGCTCGGGTGTTGGAAAGAATACTATTATAAATAAGCTTATTTCGGAAAACGACAGTTACGGAATAATGCCCACCTATACCACCAGAGACAGACGTCCCGGCGAAGAGGATGGAGTTCCTTATTATTTTCTGACCGACGAGCAGTTTGAAGAAAAGATCGCCGAAGGCGAGTTCTACGAGTACGAGAGAGTACATAACCATTACTACGGTACCTCCAGAAAGCTTCTTGCCGACAGCGTTGCAAGCGGGAAAACGCTTATGAAGGATATAGACGTCAACGGCGCGATAAATCTTTCAAATATTCTTAAAGACGACGTTAAGATAGTCCCGCTTTTTCTGTACGTTGAAAGTGCGGATATTCTCGTTGAGCGTCTTACCGGCAGAGGAGAAAAGGATATAGAGCTGCGCCTTAAGAGATACGAGCACGAAATGTCAAAAATACGCATGTATTCATACATTATAAATAATAGTTCGCTCGAGAACACGAAAATTCTCGCAGACGAGCTTATAAAATTTGAAAAAAGAAACGGCAAGCTCCTTTCTGCCGTTTCGAAAGAAAATATTTCCGAGGAAAAGATCAATGAGACGGTAGCTCTTTACGAAAAGGGAGAATATCCCGAGCCGATAAAGGTCAGCGTTTGTGACGGAAAGTTCGTTATTACGGAGGGCGTTGAGAGATATATCGCTTCGCTCAGATGCGGTAAAACGATAGCGAAGGATCTCGTGCTTGCGTCCGAAATTACGGTTACGTACGAAATAGATGACAGCAGTTCGGAGGGAAAAATGAAGAAAAAGCTTTATAAGTCGAACAAAGATAAAATGATAGACGGGGTTTGTGCCGGAATAGGTGAATATTTCGATATAGATCCCACGCTTGTCCGTCTGGGATGCGTTGCACTTGCAATTTTCGGCGGAAGCGGAGTTCTGGCTTACATTATTGCGGCAATAGTAATACCGAGACGTCCCGAAAACGAGTAAATAAAAAAACCGACAGTCAGTACTGTCGGTTTTAATTATGCCGGTGGCGGGGGTCGAACCCGCACCCCGTTGCCGGGAACGGATTTTGAGTCCGTCGCGTCTGCCAGTTCCACCACACCGGCGAAGTTACTTCGGTATTATAGCACAGAGTTTGCAAAAAATCAACAGTTTTGAAAATTTTTTTATTTTTTCTCGAAAATACTATTGACAAAACGAATTTGCTCTGTTATAATAGCCAAGTACTCGACGAAAACAGTGTGCTACTATGGCTCAGTTGGTAGAGCGCGTCCTTGGTAAGGACGAGGTCCCCGGTTCGAATCCGGGTAGTAGCTTAAACGAAAAACACACCCAAGCGGGTGTGTTTTTTCGTTTAATATTACTCTCGCTTTGAATCGGGTTTTGCGAGCATAAGCGAAGCAAAGACCGGTTCGTGGTTCCTCGAGCGCAGCGAAGAGTATCCGGGTAGTAGCTTAAACGAAAAACACACCCAAGCGGGTGTGTTTTTTCGTTTAATATTACTCTCGCTTTGCATTGGGATTTGCAAGCGAAAGCGAATAGTATTTAGTTATATTTATTCTTACCTCTTGACACGCAAAAAGTGTTGTGCTATAATGGCGTTCGAGTGATATTTCGCGATTATTCAACAAAATTCTTCTGTTTTCGAGGCGGTTTATGTATAAAAAGCAGTTTGTTTATCTGATTTTAATGTTTGCGTTTGCAAGTGCTTTCGTTCTTGGAAACGCTGTTTTTATTAGTGCTGAAACGGTAAATGTGTGGGACGGTACGGCGGCAAATTCTTTTTCATCGGGAAGCGGAACGTCAGACGATCCTTATCTCATAAGCACGGCACGGGAGCTTGAGTTTTTCGCTAAAAGTGTAAACGGGGGCAATAATTATAGCGGCGAATATGTAAAGCTTGCCTGTGATATCGTTCTCAACGACGAAAGCTTCGCCTTTGATCCGGACAGCGGACTTATAAAGGTCTCGGACACGGTAAATACTGCGTGGATAGGAACGGGAGTGTGCGGTGACGAAAGCGGCAGAAGCGACGTGTTTGACAACTCTCCGAGTCAGCGCGGCGTATTTTATAAAAGCAGTATGACGGGAGAACGCGGAGCGTACGAGGGTACGCTTTACGAGCATATCCCGATAGGAAAGGAGTTTTCTCAGTTTTCCGGTGTGTTTGACGGTGACGGACATACCGTTTCGGGGATTTACGTGAGCGAAGATCGTAAAAACGGAGTGGGGCTTTTCGGGTACGTATGCGAAGCGCAGATAAGTGGCGTTTCTGTAAATAATTCCTGTATTTACGGAAATTCTCGCGTCGGTGCTATTGGCGGAAGCGTTGATTTTTCGAGAGTTTCGCTCTCGTGTGCGGACGCTTGCGTCCTTGCCGCGAGTGATGTTGGCGGAGTTTTTGGATATATTTCCGATACTATCGTTTCACAGTCGTATAATGCGGGTACCGTTATCGGATCGAGTAAGGTCGGAGGCATAGTCGGAGTATGCGTGGGAAGCGTTCGCGACGCTTATAATTCGGGCATAGTTTACGCAGAAGCTTATGCGGGCGGTATAGCCGGTCAGAATCTCGGAGATATAAACAACTGCTATAACGCTTCTAAAATAAACGCCTCGGAGAACGTCGGTGCGATAGCAGGATATACTTCCACCGCACCGAATAATTCCTTTTATATCTCGGGCTCCGTTGGGGAAAGCGACGGTGGAATGACCGAGGCGCAAATGTGCGACTCAAAGTCGTTTTCGGGATTTGATTTCGTAAGCGTCTGGACGCTTGGTACTGCCGACGGATATCCTTATCCGATACTTTCCTTGCTAAGTCACTCCGAGCACGTTCATACTTTTACAGACGAGTGCGACTCAAAATGCAACGGATGCTCCTTTGAAAGGGAGGTCACGCACTCTTTCGGAAATCGTTTCTATAATGACGAAAGCGCGCACTATCTTGTGTGTGAGCTTTGCGGTGAGCTCGGTAGCGTGGATGCCCATGAGTATGACGGTGTTTGTGACAGTATATGTAACGTCTGCTCTTACGACAGAGATGTCTCTCACGACTTTTCGGGCGCTTGGTATAGCGATGACAAGTGCCATTGGCACGAATGCTCTAAATGCGGCGAAAAGACCGACGAAACGGCACATTCTCCGGGCAAAGAGGCGACAGAGGACAGTGCTCAAACTTGTAAGATATGCGCCTTCGTTATCACGCCGGCACTTAGTCATAAGCACTCCTATACGGGAAAGTGGATAAGCAGCGACGAGGGTCATTACAGAGAATGTGACTGCGGTGCACATAGCGAGATATTCGAGCATAGATGGGACAGCGGTACGCTGACCAAATTTCCGGATGAGGATACTCCCGGCGTTATGACTTACAAGTGTGATATTTGTGCGCGAAAGAAAACGCAGTACGTTGAGGATATAAAGGATATAATCGACCCCGATAACGGCGAGGACTCGGATAGTATTCTCCCCGACGGTGAGGCGGACGACGGGAGCGTTATCAGGGAAAATAACGTATATCCCGAAAGCGGCGGCAAGAAAGATATTTCTCTTGCGATCAGTATAGGAGCACTGGTCGTCGGATTTCTGAATCTTGCTATGATCGCCGTAATTATCGTAATACTTCTTAAGAAAAATCAAAACGGAAGGAACGTCTGATTCCTTCCGTTTTTTCGTTATATCGAGTAACTCATATACTCCGTGCCGTCAAGATCTTTCCAAAGGAATTTGCCGTTTTCAAATGTCATATATGAGTGCGGAGAATCCTCCTTCGGTATCGATACCGAGCCGGGATTTATATATGTGATATTGCAGGTCTGTATGCATTTGGGAACGTGCGTGTGTCCGTGGAGAAGTATATCTCCCTCTGCCATAGGAGGAAGATTTTCGGTATTCCAAACGTGTCCGTGGGTTATAAATACAGTCTTTTCCCCGCAGCTGAGAAGGGCGTATTCGGCAAGGATAGGGAAGTTGAGTACCATCTGGTCAACCTCGCTGTCACAGTTTCCGCGTACGCAAAGAAGCTTGTCCTTTAATGGGTTCAGCATGGCTATCACGCTTTTGGGAGCGTAGTCTTTGGGAAGATCGTTTCTCGGGCCGTGGTAGAGTATATCCCCGAGGAGTATGACCTTGTCAGCACCCTCGCGCTCGAGTGCTTTTATAAGCTTTTCGCAGTAGTAGGCAGAGCCGTGTACGTCGGATGCAATAAGATATTTCATAAGAGTATTCCTTCGAATTTCTTTTTTTACATTATAAACCGAGGAGCCCGTAATGTCAAGCGCTCTGCCGTAACATTTTGCCGCAAAATATTTTCGGCAAAAAATCGTAAAAAAGTATGAAGAAAAAGTTAATTTGGTGTTTTGGCTATTGCATTTACTTAAAATATATTATATAATATGTTGTTAAAATCTGTAATTTTGCGTATTCGCTGTTTTTTCGTTAAAAAACGCGGTATAAAACTGCAAATAAGGACGGTTAAAATAATGGAGAGAGTAAGTAAGCCCAATTATTATCTTGATATCGCACGCACGGTCGCAACCCGTTCGACCTGCCTTCGCAAAAAATTCGGAGCGGTAATCGTTAACGAGGATACCATCGTATCGACCGGCTATAACGGTGCGCCTCGCGGCAGACAAAACTGCGACGAGCTTGGAAGCTGTATGCGCGATAAGCTCGGAATTCCGAGAGGCGAGCGTTACGAGCTTTGCAGATCAGTTCACGCGGAGCAGAACGCTATAATCGCCGCGTCCCGTGAGCGTATGATAGGTGCAACTCTTTATCTCGCTTGCCTTGACAGTAAAACGGGCGAGCTCGTCGGAGACGTTACTTGCTGTATGATGTGCAAGCGCACCGTAATAAACGCGGGCATTGAAAAGGTTGTTATCAAGACGGGTGAAAATGAGTTCAAGACTATAAAGGTACGTGACTGGATAATAAACGACGACAGTCTCTCGGGTGTATTCGGATACTAATAAATAAATCTCCTTAAAAGGTCCAAAATGAGTAAAAAGATCAAAAACAATGCTGAAAAATTCAATATCAGACCGTACCTGATCATTTTCGGTATAGTTCTCGCCGTTCTCTCTGTCGTGGCTCTTGCCTACTTTTTTGAGGACTATCATCACGTAAGGAAAATATCGTACGATACACAGACCGATACTCTTTACGATAAAAGGTACGACGTGACCTACGTAAGAGCGCCCGAGTGCTACGAGGCGGTGCGTCTTTCAAAGCACGCGTATGCAAAAGACAGAGCGAATAAGGATGTGAAATACTATCAGCTCGGCTATCTCGACGCAGACGGTAACGAGCAGCTTATTCCCGTACACGATATGCTGACGAGCTCAAGAGAGCACGGCTCTGCGATATATTATAATCCCGAAACGGTTACTATGCCGCCACTTAGCGAGTTTGAGGCAAACGAGATCTATGCCTGCAACTATTATAATACCCTTGACACCCTTTCGGAAAGCGAAACGAAGGTTTTTATTGAGTCCTATCATAAGGGCAGCGAGGCAAGCATCACAAGCGTTGAGGCGCGCTTTACTCTCCGAGTGCGCTCGGAAAAATATCCGCAGCTTTCCTACAAGCTTGATCTTTTGTGGGAAGACGGTGTATTTTACGTTCAGGATCTTGTTTCCGGGAAGATCACACGACTTCCCGAGAACGCACAGCGCATTTTCGACAAAGAACGTCTTTCGCTTATTGCAGAGGGCGGATCAAAATGAAGCTTGATATAATCACTTTTGACGAAAGCCATCTTGACGCCGTATGCGAGATAGAAAGAGCTTCATTCAGCGATCCGTGGTCGGATCTTGCGTTCAGGGAAAGCGCTAAAGCGCCATTTACCGAGATATTCGTCGCACTTGACGATTCCGGTGCGATTTGCGGTTATATTGCCGTAAACGTTATCGCGCCCGAGTGCGAGATACTGAACCTCGCCGTTTCGAGCGAACGACGCCGCCTCGGAATTGCGGGCAAATTGATCGAATTCGTTTTTGACAGAGCGCATAAAAAAGGGTGTCATACCGTTATGCTCGACGTCCGTGAGTCCAATACTCCTGCAATAGAGTTCTATAAAAAGCATGGGTTTTACGAGGTCGGTATTCGCAAAGGGTTTTACAGCAGTCCGAAGGAAAACGCGCTGCTTATGGACAGAAAACTGTAACTTAAGGGGGATTTTGATATGAAAAAGCACTTTTTGGGTATTTTTCGGAAGCTCGGCGTACTCTTTCTTTTGAACGTTGCCACGATACTTGTCTATCTTCTTGCGGTGATCTTTTTCAAAATACCCGTTATGAGCGAGCTCTCCGAGCGTCTCTTTGATAAAAACGTGCTCAATACCGTGCTTTACGCAGTTTACTGCGTTTCATACTACCTCATATTTGCTCTTACGATATTCAAAAACAGCTCTGCAAAGAGAGATTTTCTTAACGCTACCGCAGAGAGCGGATATACGCTTAGTGACGGGGTGACAGACTATCTCAAAAACTATTTTATGAGCGATCTTCGTACGATCGTGCTTATGGCAGTGATATCGTACGCACTTCTCGGACCGCTCGGGCACATAGGATTTATACGAATCGTCTTTTTGCCGCAGTATGCACTTGCCGAGCTTTTCGGAATAGGCGGTGCCTCTGTTATATACCTTATCTTAACGCTCGTGCTGAACTTTGTTTTCACCGTTTCGGCGCAGTATATATGGGATAAGAACAGACTGGGCGGCCGCTCGGACGGTTAAAGGAACTTTTTGAAGATAACTAAATGGAAAGGTAATAAAATGCTTATTCTTGCGTTTGAGTCATCGTGCGACGAAACATCTGTCGCGGTGGCTGAAATAGACGGTACTAAATACGAGATACGCTCAAACATCGTAGCGTCTCAGATAACGATGCACACTCTTTACGGAGGAGTCGTTCCCGAGATAGCGAGCAGAGCGCACACCGAGGCGATATCAAAGCTCACCTACGAGGCGCTTGAGAGCGCAAACGTTACGCCCGAGGATATAGACGTCGTGGCTGTTACCTCAAATCCGGGACTTATCGGAGCGCTGCTCGTCGGAGTCGGATTTGCAAAGGGCTTTGCGGCAATGTACAATAAGCCGATCGTTGCTGTAAACCATATAAAGGGACATACTGCGGCGGCATATTACAATAACTGTGACCTTAAGGCACCCTTTTTCGCACTCGTTGCGTCGGGCGGTCACACCTCACTTATAGATGTAAAGAGCCCTACGGAGTACGTAACGGTCGGCAGAACCCGTGACGATGCGGCGGGCGAAGCGTTCGATAAGGTGGCAAGAGTCCTTGGGATAGGTTATCCCGGCGGAGCCGTAATGGACGCTCTTGCATATAAGGGAGATAAGAACGCAATAAAGCTTCCGAGTCCTGCGCTTGCCGATTCCATCGACTTTTCCTTCAGCGGACTCAAGACAGCGGTTATAAACTACGTAAACACCCAAAGACAAAAGGGCGTGGAAATATCAAACGAAGATATTGCCGCTTCCTTTACAAATGCGGTAGTTAAGGCGATCATAAAAAATCTTGAAAAGGCGCACGAGCTCTACTCGTACGACACGCTCGTTATAGCGGGAGGCGTTGCGGCAAACTCCCATCTTCGCACCGCCGCGGCAGAGCTTGCGAGAAAGCTCGGAGTACGGCTTTGTATCCCCGAGAAATCGCTTTGCGGTGACAACGCGGCAATGATAGCCGCGCAGGCATATCACGACTTTACGGCAGGTAAGATCGCGGACAGCTCGCTGAACGCCTTTTCCTATCAGGTGACGTAAAAATTTTTGTGTATTCCTACAAAAATTTCCCTCTAAAAACGGCCGCGCCGAGGTTGAAAATGTATATTTTGATGTATATACATTTGGCGTTTTAATTTATTCCACTTGCGTTTTTCTGTCGAAAAATGAGTTAAAAACGCTAAAAATGCGAGCAAAACGGCATTACCTGTGGAAAACTTTGTGGATACTGTGGAAAAATCGCATTTTTCCGATATAAGAAAATTACACCAAAAATCGTATAGCAATTTGCACAAATGCAATTTCAAAAATATTTAACAAAACATAAATTAAGAGAGGTAAAAACAATGGCAAACAAGGTTATCGTCAAAGAGAAGTACGCAAATGAGATCGACAGTGCGGTAGAGAAGTACAGAGCGCTTCTCGAATCGCAGCTTGAAAGAGTAGAGCGCATCAATTCTTCCAAGGAAACGGTTGATTATAAATCGCTCGATAAGATCGTTATCGGCGTATGCGGAGGAGACGGAATAGGTCCCGTTATCACCGGTGCGGCTATGAAGGTCCTCGAGTATCTTCTTGACGGCGAGGTTAAAAAAGGTAAGGTCGAGTTCAAGGTAATCGACGGTCTTACCATAGAAAACAGAGCGGCACAGAACAAGGCGATACCCGAGGACGTTCTCGAGGAGCTCAAAAAATGTACCGTTATACTTAAGGGTCCCACGACCACTCCCCGTGCAGGCGATCCGTGGCCGAATATCGAGAGCGCAAACGTTGCAATGCGTAAGGAACTCGATCTTTTCGCAAACGTCCGTCCCGTAAAGGTTCCCGAAAAGGGAATTGACTGGACCTTCTTCCGTGAGAACACCGAGGGAAGCTACGCGGTCGGAAGTCAGGGTGTTAACGTTACAGACGATCTCGCACTCGATTTTTGTGTTACCACCACAGAGGGAACCGAGAGAATTGCCCGCCTTGCATTTGAATTTGCACGCGCAAACGGCAAAAAGAGAGTTTCGATAGTTACTAAGGCAAACGTTATCAAGACTACCGACGGTAAATTCCTGCGTATCTGCGAAGAGATCGCGAAGGAATATCCCGACATCACCACCGACGAGTGGTTTATCGACATAATGACCGCAAAGCTCGTTGACGAAAAGCGCCGTACCGATTTTCAGGTATTTATTCTCCCCAACCTTTACGGTGATATTATTACCGACGAGGCGGCTGAATTCCAGGGCGGTGTAGGAACTGCGGGCAGCGCAAACATCGGTAAGAAGTACGCTATGTTCGAGGCGATCCACGGAAGCGCTCCCAGAATGGTTAAGGAAGGACGCGCTATTTACGCAGATCCTTGCTCGACTCTGCGTGCCGCAGCTCTCCTGCTATCGCACATCGGATATCAGGATGAGTCCGACCGTCTTTCCGCGGCGCTTGACAAGTGTATGTTTACCGAAAAGAAGCTCACCGTTACCGGAAGAGATACGGGAGCTACCTGCGAGCAGTTCGCAGACTACGTAACCGAGACGCTCAAGTCTCTTTGATCAAATAATCAGAATACGGAGATAAAAATATGTCAAAACCGATAAGGGGCATAGACTTAAGAAAAAACGATATACCTCAGGCGGTCATAAACCGCCTTCCGAGGTATTACAGATACTTAAGCCAACTCGTTGCAAAGGGCGAATACAGAATAAGCTCGCTTGCGCTTTCCCGCCTAATGGGTACTACTGCTTCGCAGATAAGACAGGACCTTAACTATTTTGGCGGCTTTGGTCAGCAGGGATACGGCTACAATACCAAGAATCTCTGTGACCGCATCGGAGATATTCTCGGAAATAACGATTGCTACAATACGGTAATAATAGGCGCGGGAAATCTCGGACGTGCTATTGCAACATCCTCGTCCTTTTCGCACACGGGAATGTTCCTAAAGGGACTTTTCGACGTTAAGCCCGAGCTTATCGGCGAAAAGATAAACGGCTGTGAGGTACGCCATCTGGACGATATAGAGGATTTTTGGGCGGGCAATCGAGTTGACGTTGCTATTCTCGCCATTCCCTCCGAAGCGGCAATTTCGGTTGCAAATAAGCTCGTAGAGCTGGGCGTGCAGGGTATATGGAATTTCTCGGAGGCAGAGCTTGACATCGATACGACGAAGGTTGCACTTCGTGACGTTCACCTTGTGGATTCGTTTATGACTCTCTGCTTTGATATAAAGAGAAACGAACAAAGAAACTGATTTTGGGAAAGATACATAATATGAAACTTAGCGTTGAATACGGAAACGGAGTCATCTCACTCCCCGAAAGAGCGCTCGACGTTATCGGCGGTGCATCCGAGCTTGAATTAAAGCTGCTGCTTCTTATTTGCTCGGACAGTACGCTTCGCGAGGATTTTTCGATCTCAGAGGCGGCACAGCTGCTTTCCGTCAGTGAGCACGAGATAGAGATCGCATTGGCTTTTCTAAGCGGTGCGGGACTTATCATTACGGATAGCGCTGACAGAAAAAGCGTATCCGTCAGAGTGAAAAAAGCGGGAGACCGCAGCGTTACCGTCGTAAAATCGGGAAAAGACGCTCCGAGCTATACGGGAGCGGAAATAGAGGAGATATTCAGACAAAACGATAAGCTCGGCGGTCTTATCGACTCCTGCCAGAGAATACTTGGCAAAATATTTACTCTTATCGAAATAAATAAGATCATTGCGCTGTGCGATCTTTATCGACTTGACGGAGAGTATATAGAAACGGTATTTGCATACGCGGCAAAGATCGGCAAGCCGTCCGTTCCGTACGCAGATAAGCTCGCACGCGAGCTTTACGAGCAAGGAATAATTACTCTTGACGCGCTGAACAAGCGTCTTGACGAGCTTGACAAAATATCCTCGCTCGAGTCCTTCGTGCGCCGCCTTTTCGGACTTGGAGAGAGAAAGCTCACCTCTAAAGAGAGCAAATTCGTTGAGCAGTGGGTGTCGTTTGATTACAGCGAGGAAATGATCGAGCTTGCCTATGAAATAACCGTTGATAACGGAAAGGGTGCCTCTATGCCCTATATGAATAAGGTGCTCACAAACTGGCGTGATGCGGGACATAAGACTACCGATGAGGTAATTGCCTCAATAGAGAAGTACAGACAGTCCAAAAAGGACGCTCCCATATCTGCACAGAGCGATATTGAAAAGGCGATACTTATGAGCTCGAGAATAAGAGCAAAAAAACAGCTTGAAGACAAGAAAAACGGCTGATACAGTACTTTTTTAAGGAAGGAACCGTTAAAATGGCATATAACAGCGAAGCTTTTAAGAAAATCATGGACGATTATTCGGCAAAGCGCTCTGCGGCGCAGGATGCCGCCAAAGAGCGTCTTGACGACGTTATAGAAAAATGTCCCGAGATCAAAATGATCGATATAGCTCTTGCGGGCACGGGCGTTGAAATAATGGAAGCTATTTCCGCAGGTCGTAATGGAATCGAAGAAAGAATAGAGCGAATAAGAAAGAAGAATGAAGAGCTTCAGCAGCAGAGAGCAGACTGTCTCGCGCTGCTTGGATATCCGAGCGATTACACTTTCCCGAAATATGACTGTGCGGAGTGTAAGGACACGGGATACGACTCAAACGCGCGTCTTTGCTCGTGCTTCAAAAAACAGCTTGCTATCGAAACTTGTCGCAGATCGGGACTCGGACGTCTTGTAGATATACAGACCTTTGATAGTTATTCGACCGACTATTTCAGCTACGACAGCGACGTTTACGAGAATATGAGTGAGGTCTTTGCTTTTTGCAAGAACTATGCCGAAACCTTCTCGAAAAACAGCGAAAATCTTATGCTGATCGGTGATACGGGGCTTGGAAAGACGCATCTTTCCACCGCCATTGCGGGAAAAGTTATCGAGCGCGGCTTTGATGTATGCTACGATACCGCAACGAACGTTTTCACCTCTTTTGAAAACGAAAGATTCGGAAAGCAGAATTCCAAGTTTGCAACTCCTACCGACAGATACTTTGACTGCGATCTGCTTATAATAGACGATCTCGGAACCGAGGCAACCACGCAGTTTACCGTTTCCGCTCTCTACAATCTCATAAATACGAGAAGCATAAACGAAAAACAGGTAATTCTAAGCACTAATCTCACCCTGGAAGAAATGAAGAAAAAATACGGCGACCGCATCGCGTCCCGTCTTTTCGGAGAATCTATCGTTCTCCGCTTTACGGGTAAGGACGTACGTCTTCAGAAGATCGGAATAACCTGATATGAATTTTACCGATAAATTTTATTTTACCGACGAAAAAGACGTCACTGTCTTCAAATCGGAGAATATAACGTCCGCGCACGCTTTTTCTACCCGACACGGCGGAGTTAGCACCGAAAATCCCTTCAAGTCTCTGAATCTTTCTTACGGTCGTGGCGATCCGGACGAAAACGTTGATAAAAATCTCG
Source organism: Oscillospiraceae bacterium (assembly GCA_015064385.1). Classification (GTDB taxonomy): domain Bacteria; phylum Bacillota; class Clostridia; order Oscillospirales; family CAG-272; genus SIG672. The sequence continues at coordinate 113,323 of SVSI01000004.1, forward strand.
ATATTTTCACCGGACTCTTCGGAAAAGACAGATCCCGCCTCGTTTGGTCGGGACAGATCCACTCGACGAGTGTTCTTAAAGTAAAAGAGGAGCATAGCGGAAAAGTGTTCGACTGCTACGACGGATTTGTTACCGATAAAAAGGGTATCATACTCTCGGTCTCGGTTGCAGACTGTACGCCTATTTTGCTTGAAGATAGGCACAGCGGAGTGATCGGCGCGCTTCACGCGGGCTGGAGAGGGACTGTCGGCGGCATCGCCGCCGTCGGAGTTTCGGCAATGACAGAGCTTGGTGCAAAGGCGGAGGATATCTGCGTTGCCATCGGCGCTTGCATACACGACTGCTGCTACGAGGTTAAAGAAGATTTTTATAGCTCGGTAGCGTCGATTAAAGGACGCGAGTTTGCCGACAGGCATATTAAAAAAGACGTTTTTGGCATTATGCACGCAAATATCGTTTCAATGAACTGCGAAATACTGATAGAAAGCGGTGTTTTACCCGAAAATATCAGCGTTTGCACAAGATGCACCTGCTGTGAGAGCGATCTCTTTTTCTCGCACAGAGCGTCAAAGGGTGTTCGCGGAGGAATGAAAGCGGCAATAATGCTTGATTAAATAAAGTTATACAAATAATCGAAAGGTACGGTCAAAATCAATGATTCAAATTGAAAACCTTGTGAAAAAATACGGCGACAAAACTGCTGTCGGCGGCATCACCTTCTCGGTAGAGGAGGGCGAGATAGTCGGTTTCCTCGGCCCTAACGGTGCGGGTAAGACTACCACGATGAGCATAATCACCGGTTGTCTCTCGGCAACTTCAGGAAGAGCGCTGATAAACGGAATAGATATTCTTGAAAATCCTATTGAGGCAAAGCGTAATATCGGATATTTGCCCGAGCAGCCCCCGCTCTATCTTGAGATGACGGTAAAAGAATACCTTAATTTTATATATGATATGCGCTCTTGCAAGCTCGATCGCGAAAAGCACCTTAAGGATATATGCGATACCGTTAAGATAAGCGACGTACTCAACAGAGTTATACGTAATCTCTCCAAGGGATACAGACAGAGAGTCGGTATAGCGCAGGCGCTTATAAATAACCCCAAGGTTATAATTTTCGATGAGCCGACCGTAGGTCTCGATCCGAAGCAGATAATAGAGATAAGAAACCTTATAAAAGCACTCGGAAAAAATCACACGGTTATTCTTTCCACTCACATTCTGCCCGAGGTACAGGCGGTGTGTGACCGTATCGTTATAATAAATAAAGGAAAGATAGTTGCTAACGAAAAGACCGAAAACATCTCAAAGATAATCGACGGCAACAGACGTCTCAACGTGAAGGTATGCGGACCGCAAAAGGACGTTCTCCCGCTTATACGCTCGATTCCCGGAGTTTCTTACGTGGACGTGCTTGGAACTCACGAGCTTGAAAGTACCGCTTATCTCGTAGAGAGCGAGCCGGGTATAGATATAAGAAAACCGCTCTTCAACACGCTTGCATCTAAAAACTATGCAATAATCGGCATTGAAGCACTTGGAATAAACCTTGAGGATATATTTATCGCGGTCGTCGATACTCCCGAGGAGTCCAAAAAAGGCAAAAAGGGCTCGAAAAAGAGCATCCTCGCAAAAAAAGGCAAGAAGATCGAAATAGATCTCTCAAAATAATTCCAAAACTCTCAAAAAACGAAAGGGACCTTGTAAAAGGTCAACGGTCAGATAAATGTTTGCTATATATAAAAGGGAACTGCGTTCCTATTTCGTTTCGCCGATAGGATATATTTTCATTGCCGCATTTTTGTGCGTAAGCGGAATACTTTTTTCGGTAACGACCATACAGGCAGGTCAGGCAAGTAGCGTGGGAAGCTATTTTTCACTTCTTCTTATGGTGTTTATAATCGTTCTCCCACTGCTCACTATGAAGCTTTTTTCGGACGAGAGACGTCTTCGTACCGAGTCGCTACTTCTTTCCGCACCCGTAAGTCTTATGAGTATGGTGCTTGCTAAATTCTTTGCGGCTTATACCGTATTTGCGGGAACGTTCCTCTTTTCATGTCTTGATTTTATCGCGCTCTATACCCACGGTGAGCCCAATACCGCAGTTATTTTAGGTAACGTCATTGCAATTCTTCTCGTCGGTGCCGCGTGTATCGCGATCGGAGTTTTCGTTTCTTCTCTTACGGAAAACCAGCTGATCGCCGCAATCGGAACGATGCTTATTATAGCGTTCTTCGTATTTACTACGGTTCTTAATACTTATATCGACAGCTACGCATTAAGAGCCGTTTTCAACTGGATCTCTATATTCGGCAGATTTGTAAATTTCACCTACGGCTACTTTGATTTCAGTGCTATACTTTACTATATTTCACTTTCATTCGTATTTCTCTTTGTAACGGTTCGTATATACGAAAAGCGCCGTTGGAGCTGATTTACACCGATTATACAGAACTAAATGGAGATTGATAATGAAATACGAAAAATTTGGTAAACGATCGCTGTTTACCCTGATTACCTGCCTAGTTCTTGCGGCAGTCATAGCACTTAACGTGCTTGTTGGGTATTTGGCGTCACGAAATATCCTTTATCTCGATCTTACAAAGACGAGCTATACCGATATTTCCGAAACTTCTGAAAAATATCTCTCAGAGCTCGGCTCGGAGGATAATAATATAACAATATACTTTCTTGCCGCAAAGGACGAGCTTCAGAACGCCGGCTTCGGATACAGCGTTGACTATTCGGGAGACGTTAGCGACCTTTGGGGAATGAAGCATATCTACGAGCTTGCTAAGGTCTATTCCGAAAAGTACGACTTTATAAAGGTAGAGCATCTTGATATAGAAGACGATTCCGAAATACTCGAAAAATACAAGACGAGTATTTCTATGACCTTTAATAAGCAGAGAATAATCGTTGATAACGCAGTACCGGAAAAGGATGCAAACGGAAATAGCGTGCTTGATAAAAACGGAGAGCCGATAATCCATCATAATTTCCGCATCTCCAGCCGCGATTATTTCTATTATTTCGACTCGTCCAGCTATTACGCCTTCGGTTTTAACGGAGAACTTCGCTTCACATCTATGCTTATGAGCGTTTCGGGCGAAGCACCCGTCGTCTATTTTTCATACGGTCACGGTGAGAATGTAGGAGACTACACGGTAGGTGAGGATACGTCGGTATCTGTCGAGGATTACGGCAAGGCACAAGCGCTTCGCGACTTTATCCACAATTCGGGATTTGAGGTTAAGAAAATAGATATCACGTCGCAGTATGAGCAGCTTCTTTCGGATAAAAACGCGAGAGCTCTCGTGATTTTTGATCCTAAGACCGATTTCAGAGGCGCGGATGCCGAGGTGGATAACGATCCCGCGACCGTAAACGAAATATCGGTGCTCAGAAAGTTCCTGCATCTTGAAAATACTCATCTTATGGTATTTTCCGATAATTACGACGGCGAGCTTGTAAATCTTTCCGAATACCTTTACGATTACTGGGGACTTAAGTTTGACCGCTCAAGCGTAAAAGACAGCGGACCAAGCAGTCTTTCGCCCGACGGAAGCGTATTTATGGCAGATTACGAAACAAATAAGCTCAGCCCCGGCGTGAGTCTCACCGCGGGACTTACTGCTATGGACTCTCTGCCGAGAATATATTTCGGTAATGCCGGAACTATTTCAATAGACGATACCTTCTCAAACGAGATCGGATTTGGTGAGGGCTACTCGGTAAAATACTCGGGCAGTATCTTCGTTACTCCCGACTCTGCCGAGGTTTCTTACGCTGACGGCAGAGTTGAAAAGGGCGAGGAAAGCACCCCTAAGTCGCTTATGGCGATAACCTACGAAAAGTGGTATAACGAGGGCAGTAACGAGATCCCGACCTACGTTCTCGCGTGCGCATCGACCGATTACGTCAGCGAAACGGCAATGTCGAGTCAGTACGGTAACAGCGATGTTATCGGATATCTGCTTCGTTCACTCGGAAAGGATTCATTCGGCTCTGATATTGAAATGAAGGAGCTTGAGACCGAGGCGCTTGAAACACCGAGCAACGTAATGCTTACCTTCTGGAAGCTCTTTATCTACGTAATACCCCCAATAGCGTCGATCGTTATCGGTACGGTAGTCTTTATTAAGCGCAGACACGCATAATTTCGCGAAAGGAACTTTATAATATGAATTCAGTAAAAAAGAACAGATTCAAATACGGTTCGCTCGCGATTGGACTTACCGTAGCGGTGATAGCGTTCGTTATAGTTATCAACGCCGTTCTTTCAGCGCTGTCAAATCATTTCTTCTGGTACTTTGATATGACGCCCGGTCAGATATACTCGATTTCCGACAGATCCACCGAGTATCTCGATAAGATCGACGGCGAAACCAATAAAATAACTATATACTTCTTTACCGATAAGGACAGTATGACGCAGTCGGTAAGCTCCAATAATTCTCTTACCGATACCTCTATGTGGGGAATGAAGCCGATCCACGAGCTCGCGCTCCAGCTTTCGGACAGATATTCATTTATCTCGCTTGACTATATAGATCCAACGGGAGATCCCGACCGTATCAGAAAAATAGTCGGTGACGATTACTATGCAACAAGTACTTTTACAAGCAGAAACGTTCTTATAGTTAACGATACCTATGAGAAAAATGCAGATGGCACCTTCGTTCTCGGCGCTGATCAGCTGCCTGTAAAATACACCGATTTCAAGCTCTGCTCAAGAAACTCTTTCTATCTTTTCGACCACACGAGCGGGCTGGTCAACGCGTTCAGAGGGGACTATTATTTTGCATCCTCTATAATGTCGCTGACGAAGATAAATAAAACGGAGGTATATTTCCTTACCGGACACGGTGAAAGCGTGGGAGATGCAAAGGACGAGCTCCCGGGATCGTTCGGAGATGCTATGGCGCTTTACTACGTTTTTGAGGAATCGGGATGCAGAGTCAAAAAGATCGACCTTAAGTACGACGATTTTTCGGTAAATACCGAAAATGCGATCCTCGTAATATACGCACCGCAGAGAGATATTACCGCACCGGCAACTACTCTTGAAGTAAGCGAAAAAGAGAAAATAGAAGCGTTCCTTGAAAAAGACGGAAACTCGATGATGGTATTCTTTGATACCAAATCCGCTCCTCTGACCAATCTCGGCGCACTTGTTGCTGAAAATGCCGGAGTCAGCGTTAGTGCGTCAAAAGCGCACGCCTCGAGTGAGGCCAGCGTTTCGGTTGACGGATATTCAATAGTCGGAGAGTACGCCGAGGGAGCTCCTGCCGTCGATAGAATTCTCGCAGAAGATATGGGTAATAAAGTGGTATTCCGAGATGCTTACCCGATAGTTATAAATAACGCGTCGGTTGCAAAGGCGGTAGTACGCCTTCCGGAAGCGGCAGGCGCGGGCGGATATAGTGAAGAGGCGGCACTTATGACCGTTTCCGACGCTAAAGGCGGCGGAAAGATACTCGTATCCGCCAGTGCGGATTTTGCAAACAATCAGACGCTCGAGAGTGACGTTTACGGCAATAAAAATCTGCTTATATCCTCTCTTGACGATATTGTTGCAGGAGACGTTCCGCTTAACTTTGATATCAAGCTGATACGCAGCGAGGGACTTGACAGAACAGAACGGCAGGCAATAATTTGGACCCTGGTGCTCTCTGTACTCATTCCCGCAGCCGTTGCGATATTTGGTACGGTAGTATATGTAAGGAGAAAACATTCCTGATGGATAATAATGTAAAAAAATCAAAGGGCAGTATTTTTTCGCGTCAGAAAAATACTATTATAGCCCTTGCTATAATATTTGCCGTCCTGCTCGGAGCGTATCTTCTGATAATAAGACCGCTTATGAAGGACGACGCGCCGACTGAGGTAAAATCGATATCCCTTATATGGCAAAATGAGGTCGAGTCGAGCTCGGGAATTATGATGTACAAGCATATTCCGCGAGAGTCTATTGCAAGAATAAGCGTTCATAACCCTTCGCTTGCATCCAAAAGCAACGGACGGTACGTTGACTGGGCTATATACCGAGTTACCGAGGATAAAAAGGTAGGCGGAGTTGAGCTTGAAAAGGGTGAGCTTTATCTTGAGGGATACGAATATGCTCCTCTTGAAGACAATGACACAAGCTCGGTGGTAGCTTCCGTGATAAACGATTCAGGATTTGCGCTCGCGCTGTCGAGAGTTATAGATCACGCAAAGGATCTGTCCAAATACGGACTTGACTTTGAAAGTGACGACGAAGCAACATACTGTGAGATAACCTCGCTTGAAGGCGAGACGTACCGCTTTTACGTAGGCGACAAGATCCCGTCGGGAAATGCGTATTACGTACGTATCGCGGGAAAGGACGTTTGTCTTGACAAAAACAGTGAGTTTTACGGACAGGAGATAGAAAACGATTCTGTTTATATCTACGACTGCTCGAGCGTGCTTATATCGCCTACCGACGTGGTCTCTCCGATACTCACAACTCCCCTGAACGCGTCTCTTATCGCATATTTCGACTCCTTTATTATTACCGAATATACGGAAAATGACGAAGAGGGCGGAAATATAAAGGTCGATTTCAGCTCCGCTTTGAAGGAGGACCATTTAGCAAAGCCCATATCCTCCTTTGCACAAAATGCGATATACTATGCAAAGGTGCCTGCAGGATACCACTCGTCGTCCGCTTTTGAGGGGCTGTTTGAGAGCTTTGTTGACGGTCTTCGAGGAAGCAAGGTCATAGAGCTTGCGGAGCTTATAGATAAGGTTGATGAGGAAACCAAGGAAACTTATCAGGATTTTGGCTTTACGTCCGAGACGCTCAATAAGTATTTCAAAAACAATACTGCATATATGCTCGCCTTTAAGTGGAATGCCGTAAATAACGTTATAATGGTCAGCCGTCCCAACGAAGAGGGCAACCTTTACGTTTATTCGCTGGTATATGACACGATATCCGAGGTAAGTGCGGACACCCTCTCATTCCTTAACTGGAAACAGTCTGCATACATTGACAAGGACTTTTTCAAGGTCAATATAACGAACTGCTCCAAATTTGAGGTCAAAGGAAACTATTACGAGCTCAGCGGAGGAGATTACGTTAATAAAAAGGTTGACGCAGCGTTTGACCTTAAGCTTGAAGACAACGAAGACGTTTCCGTTTCTTCTCCGGATTTTGCAGAAAACGGATCTATGAGCGCGTCACAGAGAACGGAAAACTTCCGTACTCTGTATCAGCTCCTCCTGCTAACGTCTCTCAGCGAAAAGATCGACAGCAGTGAGTTTACCCGCGAGGAGCTTGACGAGATAATAAAGAACAAGACGGCTCTGTGTGCGGAAATATCGGTCACCACAAGGGCACATACCAAGACCGTTGCCGATCCCGAAAGTGAAACGGGAGAGGATAAAACGATCACCGTACCGGGTATGACGAGAACCTATCGCTTCTATAAGCTCACGTCGGGAAGAATGCTTATGACTACTCAGGACGGCGACGGTGAGGAGGTCGGAGACTATTATATCAAGACCTCTAGCGTAGAGACTCTTCTTATCGCGGCGAATAAGGTCAAAAACGACGAGCTTGTCAATAAATACGAAAGATATTAAAAGATAAAATGATGAAAAGAAAATTTATTTCGATCACTCTGTGTGTTGCAATGATCATTGCATCCCTGTGTTGCTTTACCTCTTGTAAAAAGACCGCAATGACGCTGGAAAACGAGGATGGAAAATTTAAGATATCTCACGATCTGCTGAGATATTTTACAATGAATTACCTCAACGGATACAGCGATCTTACCGCAGAGGACTTTGCATCGGACGAGACGCTTCAAAATGAGCTGATAGATAACGTAAGTGCTTCTATATGCGATCTTGCAACCTACAAGCTGCTTGCCGAGAAGTACGATATATCGCTTACTCGCGAGGAGAAAAAGGAAGTTAAGAATACTCTTAAGGAGTATAAAAAGTCTTATGAGTCCAAGGATGCGTACAAAAAAGATCTTGAGGCGAATTTCCTTACCGAAAAAACACTTGAAGAGATCTATATGCTTCAGGCGCTTTTCGACAAGCTTTTCGATCATCTTACAGATGAATATACGGGAATATTCAAATACGATAACGACGTAATAGACGCCGATATTGAAGCGGGCAACTTTTTCTCTGCTGAATATATCGTGATGTACTATACTGCCGATAACAAGCAGGAACGGCTTAACGAGCTTCAAAAAATGCTGGACAGCGCAAAGGGCGGCGCTCAGATGATCACCATGCGCGACGAAATGTATGAAAAATACGGCGAACAGCTCGTTTATAACAGAGAAGACATATTTACCTACACCGAGATGAACGAGGTGTATGAGAATGCAGTAGTCTCGCTCGATATCGGAGCATTCAGCGAAGTTATCGATATGGATAATGCGGCGATGATCGTTCACCGTCTTCCGCTTGATAGCGACTATATTGACAAAAACTATAACGATATCATAGCAAAATATCTTTCACGCGAGTTTTTTGAATATATCGAGCAGTATTCATCTGCACTTATTCCAAGTATTAAAGAGCAGTGCAAGGATATGAAGCTTTGGGAAATGAAATAAAATTCAGTAAAGAGCACGGATTTCCGTGCTCTTTTATTTTTTTTGAGAATATTTAGACAAGCTCTCCAATATAATGTAGCGTAAGGCAAGTCCAAAAAAGGAGGCAGTGATCTTGCAAAGAGAGCTTGAAACGGTGTTAAGAGTACTCCCCGTCGCTATTTCGGATTGTATAAGACAAAGCGTGCAATACAAAAGCGGTAATGGAATAAATGAGATACATATTCGCTCAAATCGGCACTTGGCGCTTACTTATAAAGGAAAGAACGTCTTACTTGGCTATAAGGTCAGGGCAGACGAGCTGTCCGAATGCGTTATGTCTCTTTGTAAAAGATCGCTTTATTCCTATATGGACACTATCCTTGAGGGATATATACCGTTTGGCGACTCTATAAGAGTGGGTGTTTGCGGGAGTGCGGTGTGTCAGGGAGATAAAATAGTCAATATAACGGGCATCACATCGCTTAATATACGTATCCCTTGTACTGTTTTCGGTGTGGCGAGGGAGCTTTATAAAGCGCTTTCAAAGGGTAACTTTTGCGAGAGTGCGGTCATATATTCACCGCCCGGCGCGGGTAAGACGACTATGCTTCGCGATATAGCACTATCGCTTGCACGCGGTGAAAATGCAAAAAGAGTTTCCGTTATAGACTCCCGTAGGGAGCTTTGCGATGCAAATATGGCTGTGGCGGAAAATATTGACGTTTACGCGTCCTACCCAAAAGCAAAGGGAATTGAGCTTGCAACCAGAACTATGGCGCCCGAATATCTTATTTGCGACGAGATAGGGTATCAGGAGGCAGAGGCGATACTTGCGTGTCAAAGTATGGGCGTACCTATGATAATCGGAGCGCACGCAAGAGATATCGAGTCACTCATAAGATCCGGACCCTTTGCAAAGCTACACAGCGCGGGACTTTTTGACATCTATGCCAAAATAAATGTGTCAAAAGAAGGAAACAGAACGCTCGAAATAGTGCGTCGTGGTGAAAAAAAAGAAAATGACATTTAAGTATATTGGAATGCTTTTAATATTTATTTGCTCTACTCTAATCGGAAACGGACTTGCTATCGGAGAAAAAAGAAGAATAGAGCGCAGTGATGCGTTACGCGAGCTCGTGCATTTTATATACAGAGAAATAGAGTGCTTCAGAACACCGCTCGACGAGATATATCTTAACTTTTCAAGCGCACCTCTTGAGAAAAGCGGATTTATAGGTGATCTGCGTGGAGGATCGCTTGAATACGCGATCAAAAACACCCGAGAGGGCTTTTGCTTCAGCGATCAAACGAAAGTATCGCTTGTAAATTTTGCCGAAAATCTCGGAAAAAGTGAATATAGCGATCAGCTCTCGAGATGTAAATATATTCTTTCGCTTATGGACGGGGATATTAAAAAAAGCAGGGAAGCGTACCCCAAAAACAGAAAAATGTACACCTCTCTGGGACTGCTTTCCGGAGTTATGATAATCATACTTATGATATAAATTTGCATAGCTGAAAAGGAGATAAAAATGAATACGGCACTTATTTTGAAGGTGGTGGGTGTGTGACTGCTCGTCAGCGTTTCCTGTCAGATACTCAACAAATCGGGACGTGACGAACAAGCTATGCTCGTCACGCTCTCGGGAATAATCATCGTGCTTCTTATGGTAGTGGGAGAGATCTCCGATCTGCTAACGAAGATCAGAGAGCTTTTCGGACTATGAGCATCCTTTCCGTATGCGCGGGCGCTGTCGGAGCGGTCATACTTATTCTTATAATACGTCAGCTTAAAAACGATATCGCTATGCCGATATCGGTCTGTATAACCACTGCGCTTTCGATAACCGCGATAGTACTTATCGAGCCGATAAGTACTTACGTAAGTGAGCTTGCGGAAAACGTAAGATACGGGCAGTACGTTAAGGTGATGATGAAATCTCTTGCGGTAGCGCTCGTCACCTCGAGCAGCGCGGATATATGCAGGGACTGCGGTGAGGGCGCGATCGCCTCAAAGGTCGAGCTCGTCGGAAAATGCTCGATAATGCTCATTTCCTTGCCGCTGATCAAGTCACTTCTCACGCTCGCAGAGGAAATAATGTATGCCTGAAAAGAAAAGAACGCTCAAGATCGCGGTCGCTGTTCTGATATTTATTTTATGTCTTCCGATATCCTCTGCGGCGAAGGATGAAACGCTCGGAAGCGATCTCGGAAATGCGGTCGATACATTACCGCAGGGTATAAAGGATTCTCTCCCGGAGGGATTTGAAGAAGAGCTCTCTTCTCCCGAGGAGCTTTCAAAGCTTTTTGGTGTTGATTATCTTTTTTCTCTCTCGGCGGGACTTTTCAAAAGCGCTCTGTCAGCTGCGCTTAAAACTTTTGCATCTGTAGCTGCCGCTATCGTGATCTCTGCGCTCGTATCCAATATTGCAAACGCCTTTTCAAGCGGCGGGGCGGGAGTACAAACGGTAAATCTTGCGACCTCGCTGTGTATAAGCAGCTGTGCGTATATTATGATATGGTCGCACGTCAGAGGTGTGATTGATTTTTCGGGAAATATCAGCACCTTTATGAAAGCACTTACAGTGGCTATGGGTGCGGTATATACGTCTGTCGGCGAGCTCGGAAGCGCGGGAGTCCACGGTGCGTGGGTGTTTTCGCTTACCACCGTTACCGAGGAGCTTTGCAGTGGGCTGCTTTTACCTCTGATGCAAATATCCTTTTCGGCAACGCTCGTATCAAGTATTTCATCAGGCGTGAATATTAATCGTTTTGTGCAGACTTTACGAAACGTTTTTACGTCATTTCTCGTCTTTTTTATGACGGTAATATCGGTAATTCTGTCTTTTCAAACTGTAATAGCGCATACATCCGATTCGGTCACTATGCGCGGAGTCAGATACGCGGTATTCAAATGGAAAATTCGATACAACGGTGGCGGGAGCAAGTGAAAAAATAGTCAAAGTTCTATGTAATAAAGAAATGCTAGATCCATTTTGCAACTATGCAGTTGAAGTTGATGGGGCAAGACAATGGACTTAATCTAAGGAGGGTAATATATGTCATTTATAAAATCATTTAGCATGTTCTATCTTTCATTGACTCCTTTATGGGTGTCGATTGCGTTTATTGATGCAAAGAGCTTGTGGGAAAACACCTCAAATTTGCTTACCGAAATCATTAGTATCATTTGTATCGGTGTGGTGATGCTCATCACGGCGATTGTTGTAATATTGACTTTTAGGAAAAAGAATGTTTCCAAGACACAATATTATACCCTGACAGAGGTAAAAGAGGAAAAATTTCTAACAGTAGAATATGTGCTTTCTTATGTTTTGTCGTTGCTTGCATTTGATTTTACGGTTTGGTATGATGTAGTACTATTTATTCTGTTTTTCTTGGTATTGTCCTTTTTGCATATTCGTCATAATATATTATGTTCAAATGTTGTACTTGAAATGTTTGGGTATAAGTATTACGAGTGCACATTGACAAACGAGGATGGTGTACAGATCCAAAAAAGCGTTATTAGTCATAGAGACTTGATAACACAAAAAAACGAGTATATCTATGCCAAACCTATCAACAATGAATATTATTTAGAAAGACTCCAAGTAAAGTAATTTTATTAGCAATTTGTTTGGACTATTTGCGAAAATATGTGACGCTCTCCCCAAAGATATTGCGAGAATAAAGGTTAACGTAAATTATTATCAGGGAAGCGGAAACCCGCTCGATGTTCACCCGTATTATTTCGATTTTCAAAAAGGATCCGATGCGTGGCAGTTTGTCTGTGGAACATTCGACACGACAGCCGGAGACGTAGTACACTCTATAGATATTTACTGTGAGTTTAGTTCTATCGGTATCGGGTGCGCAATGTTTGATAACATATCGGTATTCCAAAGCGGAATTGATGAGTTTGAAGAATGTCTGTATTACGGAGAAGCTGACGGCGTCAAAAACGGACTTTTACGTTACAAAAAATCCAGCTCGTATTACGAAGCGTATGACTACGACAACAATAAGAATCTTATTCGCGTAGCCAATAATATGGGAGAAATACACGACTACGAATATGATGCTGTGGGAAATGTTACTCGCGAAATATACTATAAATTCAAGGATAGCAATAACCTACCTCTTTATCCCTTCTTGAATAACAATCCCGAAGATTTTATTACAAAAACTCCACAAACGGTTACATTGTACTCTTATAATACGTACGGACTTCTCACAGAAACCGATACTTATGAGGCGCAATACGACAGTAACGGTATGGTTGTAGCTAAACCGAACGCAAAGCACATAAAATCCAACTACACCTATAATCTTGACAGTACGTCAAGAATTTTCGGCTCACTTGCAAGTGAAATCAATAGCCGAGGTATAACTACATGGTATTATTATAACAATAAAACCGGATACCTGCTTGCTACGATAAATAAAAACAAAGGAACCGGCGTTTCTTATACGTATGATGCGCTCGGCAATATCACCTCGGTTACACCTGCAACCTATACATCTAATACGAGTTATTCATCCGTAAGTAATGCCGAAAAAGTGGATTACACTTACGATGTATATAACCGTCTTTCCACCATTGCCACAGAGTCAACAACGTATTATTTTAACTACGACGCTTTTGGAAATTCTATCGATATTAGCGCGGGTGACAGAGAGCTTGCAAGCTATACCTACAACCCGAATAACGGTAAGCTTGCGACTATGACCTACGGAAACGGAACGAGTGTAAGATACGTTTATGACGAACTTGACAATATCAAGGAAATATGGTATAATACGGGCGGAAACGAGGTCAAGGCGTATGAATATTCTTATACTTGGTTAGGACAGGTAGCGCGATTTGACGATCTTGTAAACGGAACAAGCACTATCTATACTTACGACGGCTCGGGCAGACTGTCAAACGTTAACGAATATGACACCGCAGATATGAAAAACAATCTCGGTATTCATACATTCTATAACGAGCTGTCTCAGATTAGCTCGGTATCCTGTTCTTTGGACTATATATGCCCGTCCGGTATAACAAATACTTCGTTGTGGTATAATTACTCGTACATGTCAGACGGAAGTCTTGACTATGTAAGTGTAAATGTGGGTATAACCGGGGGAAAAATAGACTACTCGTATGACGCTTTTAACCGTATCACGTCTAAAAAATATTCCTATACTTACGATCATGAAACCGATTATGTAAATAATGTAACTTATTCGTATGCCCCGGGAGTATATGATAATACGACGCTTTTTGTAAGCGGATATACGAGCAACGTAAACGGAAGCAAAACAAATTATAGCTATACTTATGACAATAACGGTAATATAGAACACGTCTATGTTAACCATAATATGGTGTATAGATATAAATACGACGATCTCGGACAACTCGTGCGAGAGGATAACGAAGAGCTTAATCGCACCTACGTTTATACCTACGATAACGCGGGAAATATTCTCACCAAAAAGACATATGCTCTCACTGCAGAGGGTTCGACCCCCACAAACCCGTTGAGTACGGTAAATTACGGCTACAACGATGCAAGCTGGGGAGACCTGCTCACATCGTATGGCGGTCAGAATATAACCTATGATGCGATAGGCAACCCTCTTTCCTACTACAACGGAAGCAGTTATACCTTCACTTGGAAGCAAGGTAGAAGACTTGCAACAGCTGTAAAAGGAAGCAACACCTTGTCCTTTGAATATAATGACGAAGGAATTCGCGTAAGTAAGACGGTAAACGGAGTTAAGCATTATTATCACCTTAACGGAAGCCAGATAGCGTATGAGGAGTGGGGAAACAATATCCTCATATACCTTTACGACGCAGACGGAAGCCCGATAGGAATGCAGTATAGAAACAGTACTTATGCAGATGGCAATT
>SVSI01000019.1 GCA_015064385.1 Oscillospiraceae bacterium
CGTTTCGTACGAAAGCTCGCTCATTATGACTGCAGAGTGGTGGAAGCAGCTGTACGGCGAGAGCGAGGGTAAAGAGGGCAAGGGAATCCTTCCCGCATCGGTAGCGTTCACCACCGACCTTCACTCCATGGGACAGTTCATTCAGGAAGGCAGCAGAATAATGTTTGAAACTGTCATCGACCTTGTAAATGCAAACCGTTCTGTCGCTATTCCTTACGACGAGGCAAACTCGGACGGACTCAACTTCCTTGCAGGTAAGGATATGCACGACGTTTGCAGAACCGCATTCAAGGCGACCGCAATAGCACATACCGACGGAAATACTCCGAACATCATTCTCGAGCTTGAGCGCCGCGGTGCTTACGAGTTCGGATATCTCGTATATTTCTTCGAGCTGGGATGCGCTATTTCGGGATATACTCTCGGAATAAATCCCTTCGACCAGCCCGGCGTTGAGGAATATAAGAAGAATATGTTCGCGCTGCTCGGCAAGCCCGGAGCTGAAAACGAGGCGCGCCGCCGCGAGCTTGAGGCAAAACTGTAAAATATTTTTTCAGTTTGGCTTAAACGATTATTGACATATTTATAATATTATGTTAAAATAGCATTAGGAGAGGGTAAAACCTTTGCCATAAACCAAATTTTCCACATTAGGAGGACAAAAGAATGATTAAACTTGTAGTAGGTCTCAAAGGATCGGGAAAAACCAAGACCCTTATCGATCGCGCAAATACTGCAGCTGACGAAACCAAGGGCAGCGTAGTTTGCATAGAAAAGGGAGACAAGCTCATTCACGAAATAAAGTATCAGGTACGTCTCGTTGACACCGATGAATATAACGTAACTACCGCGGCATCTCTTTACGGATTTATCGCAGGTATGTATGCAAGCAACCACGACATTACCAACGTTTTCGTTGACTCCGCTCTCAAGATCTGCGGTAACGATATGGCTACCTTTGAGCAGCTCGTTATCGAGCTTGATAAGCTCACCACGAAGAACTCCTTCGACGTATTTATGACCTCTTCCTGCACCGTTGAGGCACTTCCCGAGTCGATCAAGAAGTATCTCTGAGATTTATAAGCACAGCACTTTTTACCCCCATAAGTTAAGGAACTTTATATGAAAAATAAGATCAAGGTGGCAGTTTACGGATACGGCAATATCGGTCGTGGCGTAGAAGCCGCAATTACCAAATGTCCCGATATGGAGCTCGTGGCAATATTTACCCGCAGAGATCCGTCAAGCGTAAGACCGCACGGCAAGAGCGTTCCCGTTTTCCGTGCGCAGGATATCCTCTCCTTTAAGGATAGGATAGACGTCGTTATCCTTTGCGGAGGCAGTGCCACGGACCTCCCCGTTCAGACCCCCGATCTCGCAAGAGATTTTTGCGTAGTCGATAGCTTTGACAACCACGCAAATATTCCCGAGCATTTTGCAAACGTCGATAAGGCGGCAAAAAAAGGACGCCGCACGGCGATCATATCCTCCGGTTGGGACCCGGGACTCTTCTCGCTTATGCGTCTTTACTCAGAGTCGGCGCTCCCGAGCGGCGAAAGCTACACGTTTTGGGGCAAGGGAGTAAGTCAGGGACATTCGGATGCGATCAGACGAATTGACGGTGTAAAGGACGCGCGCCAATATACCGTTCCGATCCCCGCCGCGCTTGACGCAGTAAGATCGGGAGAGATGCCCGAGCTTTCGGCAAGAGAAAAGCACGAAAGAGTTTGCTACGTGGTAGCAGAGCAGGGTGCAGACCTTGCGCGTATTGAACGCGAGATCAAGGAAATGCCCAACTACTTTGCTCCTTACGAGACGACCGTTCACTTTATAAGTGAAGAGGAGTTAAAGAGAGATCACTCAAAGCTTCCTCACGGCGGATCTGTCATAAGAAGCGGAAAGAGCGGATTTGATAACGAAAACACGCACGTCGTTGAATTTTCGCTGAAGCTCGATTCTAACCCCGAATTCACGTCGGGTATGCTCGTTGCGTCCGCAAGAGCGGTTTGCCGTATGAATGAAGAGGAAATGTACGGATGCAAGACTCTTTTCGACGTTCCTCCGGCGTATTTCCATCCTATGGCACCGAGTGAGCTTCGAGCAAAGCTGCTTTGATAATTTTTATAAAAAAACAAACAAAAGAGTCTGTTTCGACAGACTCTTGTTTTTTAGGAGAAAAATGAATACTATTTTTAGACCGTTTACAACTAAAGAAATATCTGCAAAGGGCTGGCTTTACGATCAGCTCAAAATACAGGCAAGCGGACTTGCGGGAAACCTTGATAAGGTATGGCCCGACGTCCGTGACAGCATGTGGATAGGCGGAGACAAAGAGGGATGGGAGAGAGTCCCTTATTGGCTTGACGGCTTTATTCCTCTTGCATATCTTCTCGATGATGACGATATGAAGGCGCGCGCGAAAAAATATATCGATGCGATCCTCGACGGGCAAAAAGAGGACGGATGGATATGTCCGTGCAAGGACTCTGAAAGAGTTACCTACGATAGATGGGCGCTCTTTCTTATACTGAAGGTCCTTGTGTTATACCACGACTGTACCGGAGACGAGCGTGTCGAGGAGGCAGTTTACAGAGCACTCAGGCAGTACCATCTTTTCAGCAGAACGCAGCTTGCAAATAACTGGGCAAACTGCCGCTGGTACGAGTGCGTGATCTCAATAGCATGGCTTTATTCGAGACGCCCCGAAAAGTGGATCCTTGACCTTGCAAAAGTCCTTGAGGCGCAGGGAATGGATTACACTAAGGTGTTTGATATTATTAAGGAAAAGAGTAGCGAATGGCGGCTTTATTCGCACGTCGTAAATCACGCGATGGCGATAAAATCGGATGCCGTTATGTCCCTTATAGATGCAAGAGATCCGAATGCTTATGCCGAGACTCTCGTCGATTTTCTCGATAAATATCACGGAAACGTCAACGGATATTTTAACGGAGACGAGTGTCTTGCTTCGCGTTCACCCTCGCAGGGAACAGAGCTTTGCGGTGTTGCAGAGGCGATGTACTGCTACGAGATCCTTGCCTGCGTTTCCGGTAAGGTCAAATGGGCAGACCGCCTTGAGCGACTTGCGTTTAACGCTTTCCCCGCAGCAGTAAGCGACGATATGTGGACGCATCAGTATAATCAGCTCACAAATCAGCCGTACTGTGTTGATTGCGGCGAAAAGAACCATTTTACGACCAACACGAGCGATTCTCATATCTTTGGTCTCGAACCGAATTTCGGATGCTGTACGTCCAATATGGGTCAGGCATTTCCTAAATTTGCGATCCATTCGTTTATGAGGGCCAGTGACGGAATTGCAGTAGTAACTCTTGCACCCTGCTCGGTAACTACCGAAATAAACGGAGTAAAGGTCAACGTGACGACCGATACGCTGTATCCCTTCCGTGACAGCGTGAAGATAAGAGTAAAAGCCGATAAGAGGGTTAAATTTAAGCTGTACGTACGAATTCCCGGATTCGTTTGCTCGGCAACGCTTGACGGAGAAAAGGTCAAGACGGGTGAGTATTTCGTACTTGAGAGAGAATTTTTCGATGACGTTATATCCCTCGAGCTTGATAACTCTGCGAAATTTGTAAAGCGTGATACGCTCTGTGCGGTAGTAAGGGGTGCTCTTACGTACTCTCTTCCCGTTAAAGCAAGATGGGAGATTCACGAATATATAAAAGACGGAGTGGAGCGCAAATTCCCGTACTGCGACTGGGAGCTGTACGCCGAGAGCGAATGGAGATACGGCTTTGCATCCGAAGAGCTTGAATATGTTGAAAAGGACGAATATGTTTCGGCGTTTTCAAGTGA
Source organism: Oscillospiraceae bacterium (assembly GCA_015064385.1). Lineage (GTDB taxonomy): Bacteria > Bacillota > Clostridia > Oscillospirales > CAG-272 > SIG672. The sequence continues at coordinate 3,820 of SVSI01000019.1, forward strand.
AAAGCCGCTCTGCGCCGTCAAGGCAAAGGTAAAGCGTGTTGACTGGGAGTTTATGGAGAACAGTAATTTTATCGCAAAGCCCACGCCGGAAAGTGATGTCGGTATCGGAGATGAGCTGGAAGTCGAGCTTGTCCCGTTTGCCTGTGCAAAGCTTAGAATGACCGAAATGCCAATGACGAAATAAAACAAAAAATCCGCGATATTATCGCGGATTTTTATTTGTCATTTTTTCTTCTTTAGCGGCGGTAGCTGTGCAAGTATTACTGCTATAAACATTATAACAGATCCGATAAGCTCGCGCGAGGTCGGCGCCTGACCGAGAATCAAAAATCCCGAAAGTACGGCAAAAACCGATTCACAACTCATAAGCAGTGAAGCGAGTGTAGGATGCAGATCCTTCTGTGCAACTATCTGTAAAGTGAACGCAACTCCGCTCGACATGATTCCCGCGTAGAGAATGCTCTGCCACGCACCGAGTATAGATGTAACCTCGGGTGACTCCATAAATATCGCGGGAATGAGAGTTACGAGCGCACAGAATAAAAACTGAATGCAGGAGAGAAGAACTCCGCTCGTCTCTTTGACGAAATAGTCTGCAGCGAGTATCTGTGCCGCAAAGGCGAATGCGCACAGGATCAGCGAAATATCACCTACTGCGATACTAAAGCCCTCACTCACGGAGAGCAGATAGAGAGCTATTATTGCAAGTCCCACCGATACCCAAAGCTTCGGAGATACCTTTTGTCTGAAAAACAGACCGAAGATAGGAACGAGGAGGATATACATAGTAGTAATAAATCCCGCTTTTCCGACGTTTCCGCCCGTCATATTCAGATGCAGCATACCGTACTGCTGAAGCACCATTCCGAACATAAGGAATACTCCGCAGACTGTACCGCCGAGTATTGCGCGCCCTCTTTCTCTCTTCGTGCGCGGCAGAATACCCTCGGTATTGCCTTGCCTGATGCTTGTTTTCTGCATAACTGCCAGAACGGGGATAAGTGCCGCCGAGCCGATAAACGAGCGTACGCATACGAAGGTCAGCGGTCCGATATGCTCCATTCCGACGCTTTGCGCAACGAACGTGCTGCCCCATATAAGTGCCGCAAGAAGCAGTAAAAGGGAGGAGCTTAACGTTTTTGCTTTCATTTTATCCTTTTATCCTTTCGTGAAAAAACCAAAACGGGAGCCGTGGACTCCCGTTTTGGTGAGTGCTTATCTTATTTTCAGTATATGCGCGGTATCAGTATTTGCTTCTTATCCTCTTTCTTATTGCGAAGAACGAAATAAAGGATATAAGAGCCACGACTATTACACCGCAGATAACGTATATAGTCGGACTGACGTCAATATCCGATTTGAGCTCTTCCCAGAGCTTGTTTATAAGGACGAGTTTTTCGTTTGTGAGATTTACGTACGCGGTCGCGTTTACTCCGTCCGTGTCGTACATTTTCTCAAAAGCGTCCTCCTTTATCTCTGCCATATACTCTCTGTATTCCTCGCTCTCGACTACGAGTCGGTTGGGAGAAGCGTAGTAGGTGTATTCTGCATTCGCGATAGCGGGCTCCTCGCTGAGCATAAAGTCAATATAACGCTCGGCAATGAGCTTGTTCTCGCTCGTTTTCGGAACACACATAGCATCGACATAAAGATTGGTGCCTTCCTTCGGATAGAAGAAGTCGAGATCCTCGTTGTTTTCGTACATTGCAAGGAAGTCGCCCGCGTAGTACGCCGCGATAGCCGCAGAGCCCGATTCCATTTTATTGAATATCTCGTCCATAACGTAGCCCTGAACGATGCCCTTTTGCGCCTTGAGAAGCTCAAGCGCGCGTCTCCACTCTGATTCATCGTCCGTGTTTACGTCTATTCCGAGATAGTACTGTGCGGTACCGAAGGCATCGCGCGAGTTATTGAACTGAAGAATGTTACCCGCATAGTCCTCGTCCCACATAAGAGACCATGATCCGAGATCGTCGTCCTCGGGATCTACCATCGTGGTATTGTAGATAATGCCGATCATTCCGTAGAAATAGGGAACGGAATAGATATTTCCTTCATCGTAATAGTCGTACTCCGCGCCCTCGCCGTAAAATTCGGGGAGGATATTTTTGATGTTCGGGATATTTGCATAGTCAAGCGGTGCGAGCATATCTTCATTTATAAGACGCTCGACCATATAGTCGGAGGGGACGATAACGTCGTAGCTGACCGATCCGCTCGAGAGCTTTGCGTACATATCCTCGTTAGATGAATAGGTCGAATAGTTTACCTTGACTCTCTCTCCGAAGGTCTCATAGTACCACTCCTCGAAAGCGGCGTTTGAGTCAAGCGAGTCCTCGCTTCCGTCCGAAATATATTCGCCCCAGTTGTAAACGTACAGCGTTTTTACCGCGCTCTCGCTTTTGCTACTACACGACGAAAACGCCATAATTACCGACAAAATCATCAATATTGAAAGGGAAAGCGATATGATTTTTTTCATTTATATTGCCCCCCTTTTGCTTTTCTTCTTGTTGCTTGCGCTTCCCGCGAAATTTACCACGAGAAGAATAGCAAGTATGGTTGCAACGATAAGCGCGCAAAGTGCGTACATACTGAATTTTACGTTGTGGACCGTCTGGTTGTAAACGTAAAGGGGAAGAGTCTGGAAATTGGGCGAGCTTACGAAATGGCTGATAACGAAATCGTCGAGCGACATCGTGAAGCTCATCATAAGTCCCGAAACGATACCGGGGACTATTTCGGGAAGCTCTACCGAGAAGAACGCCTTGGCGGGTGTTGCGCCGAGGTCCTGCGCCGCTTCGGAAAGAGACTTGTCCAGCGAATTAAAGCGGGGAAGAATGGAGAGGAGGGCGTACGGCAGATTGAAGGTGGTGTGTGCAATAAGCATAGTACCGAAGCCGAAAATGTCCTTGGTGCTGATAAGCGAAGCGACTGCAACGAAAAGAAGCATCATCGAAACGCCGGTTACGATATCGGGGTTCATCATAGGGACGTTCGTTACCGATTTTATCGCGCCCTTGACGTATCTGTTTCTCATGTGATGCAGACCGAGCGCGCCGAAGGTTGCTATAACGGTCGCGATTACAGAGGAGAGAACTGCAAGTATGAGCGAGTTTTTAAGCGCGGTGATCGCCGCCTCGTCTCTGAAAAGCTCTCCGTACCACTTAAGGGAAATGCCCGAAAATTCACTCAAACTTCCCGCATCGTTAAAGGAAAATACGATAAGAACGAGTATCGGCGCGTAAAGCAGCGCGAATATGATGAACATATAGAATTTGGAGAGAAATTTCATATAATGATACCTCCCTCGTCGTCAGAAAACTTGTTCATTATCCAGACGGATATAAGAATAAGTATCATCATAACCAGCGAAATGGCAGCGCCAACGCTGTAAGTGCTCGTGTTTTTGAAGAGACGCTCGATCGTGTCACCTATAAGCTCTATCTTTCCCGCACCAAGCTTCTGCGAGATGTAGAAGGTGCTTATCGAGGGGACGAATACCATAGTAACTCCCGAAATGACTCCCGAAAGGGTAAGGGGCATAATGACCTTTACCATAGTCTGGAATGCCGTGCATCCGAGATCCTGTGCCGCTTCGATGTAGCGTTTGTCGAGCTTTGTCATAGTGGTGAATATCGGAAGCACCATATAGGGCAGGAAATCGTACACCATACCGAGTATAACGCCGAAATCCGATCCGACGATGTGGAGCTTTCCGAGACCGAGCTTTTCGAGAAGCGCGTTAAGGAGTCCTCCGTTGTCGAGCAGTGCCATAAGAGCGTAGGTTCTTATAAGCAGATTGCACCACATAGGGAGCATTATGAGTATCATAAGAATCTTTTGCATCTTCGGGCTTGATCTTGCCATAAAGTATGCAAGAGGATAGCCGATAATAAGGCAAACAACGGTTGCTATGAGCGCAAAAGCGATCGAAAGTATAAATACGTTTGAATAGGAAGCAAGAGTGGAGACGTTTGAAAGGGAAAAATTACCCTGCGCGTCCGTAAAAGCGAAATAAAGGACGAAAAGCATAGGCGCAACTATGAACATTACCGCCCAGGTTATATGCGGGGCAGCCGCCATTTTTTGAAACAGCGATTTTCCTCTCATTACGCATCGTCCTCCTCGGTGCCCTCGGTCGGATCGGAGAGCATATCGAGCTCGTCCGAGAACGAAGAGTAGTCACCGAACATATCCGAGAATTCGGACTTGTTCATAATGTGTATAGCGTCCGGCTCGATGTAGAGACCGATGTGCTCGTTTTCGGCAACGTAATCGGTCGTCTGGATCATCCATTTGAAGCCGTTTATATCAACGATTATCTCCCAGTGTACGCCCTTGAAGGTGACGGACGTTACCGTGCCCTTGAGCATACCCTTTTCGGGGGAGACGACGTCAACGTCCTCGGGACGGACGACAACGTCGATCGGCTGGTTTTTTTCAAATCCCTTGTCAACGCAGTCGAAGGTGTGTCCGGAGAAGCGTACCTTGTAGTCGGAGAGCATAACGCCGTCAACTATATTACTTTCGCCGATAAAGTCGGCAACGAAGGCGTTTTCGGGCTCGTTATATATGTCGGTAGGCGAGCCGATCTGCTGTATCTGACCGTTTTCCATAACGACTACGGTGTCAGACATAGACAGGGCCTCCTCCTGATCGTGAGTGACGTAGATGAATGTTATACCGGTCCTGGTCTGAATGTTTTTAAGCTCGTTCTGCATATCCTTTCGGAGCTTTAAGTCGAGTGCGCCGAGCGGCTCGTCGAGAAGAAGCACGCGCGGACGGTTTATAAGTGCGCGCGCAATGGCAACTCTCTGCTGCTGACCGCCCGAGAGCGTGTTTACGCGGCGCTTTTCAAATCCGCGAAGGTTGACAAGCGCGAGCATTTCTTTAACGCTTTCAGCTATGACGTCCTCTTTTTCCTTGCGCAGGCGAAGTCCGAAAGCGATGTTTTCAAATACGTTAAGATGCGGAAAAAGGGCATACTTCTGGAATACGGTGTTTATATGCCTTTTGTACGGCGGCAGATCGTTTATGAGCTGTCCGTCGAAATAGACGTTTCCGCTGTCGGGGGTTTCAAATCCGCCGATTATACGGAGCGTGGTCGTTTTTCCGCAGCCCGAAGGGCCGAGAAAGGTCACGAACTCGTTGTCGTGGATCTCAAGACTAACGCCTCTCAGCACCTGTTCGCCGTCAAAGCTTTTAGTGAGATTTTCGAGTCTTATTACAATGTTTGAATCCGGTACAAGATTTTCTTTCATTCTACCTCATAATACCTCCGTGGGTTATTACTAAAATGCCGTATTTTCTTTGGTTACAGAAGACCGAGAAAATACAGCATATTATAACAGATTTTATTAACAATTGCAACAGTTTTTCAAAAAAATATTGCACACTTCGACACATAGCGGCAATATTTTTATCACACATCGGTGCTTTTTGGAAAATAATAGAAAAAAGAGAGCTTTTTGAAGATAAAAAGCTCTCTTTAAGATCATTTTGACAGATAGTTGTAAACTATGTTTACATTCTCGCTTTCAAGCTCGTCGAACGGGCCGTTGTCAAGATCGATATCAACTCTCTCAAGGTCCTCCTTGCTTCCCGCGTAGTAAACGGTGTTCAGCATAGGGCAGTTTGAAAATGCGCGGACGTTTATTTCTTTGACACGCTCTCCGAGATAAAGAGTACTGATTGACGTACAGTTCTGGAATGCGTACTCTTCTATATACTCAAGCGAGTCGGGAAGACGGACCGTTTCAAGCGCGGAGCAGCCCGAAAATGCGCCCTTACATATTCTTACCATCGTATCCGGGAATTCCACGCTTTTCAGTGAAGAACAGCCGTGGAACGCATGAGAGGAAATCTGAACGGCTGATGCGGGAAGAGTAACGCTCTCGAGATTTTTGCAGTACGCAAACGCCTCTTCGTTGATCTCTTCAATAAGATCGGAGATAACTACCGTTTTAATGCAGTCCGAGTATGCAAAGCCGACGTCGGCAACGGCGGTAACGAGAGTGTTGTCAAAAACGTCGGGAATGACGATGTTTCCGTCTCCCTCGTATTTATCCTTGTCAAAGGAAATTTCTCCGAACTCGTTTATCTTAAACCAAGGCGCCTGCTTTTTCGTAAATACGGTCAGATCGTCGTAGGTGAGCGGATATATTTCGTCGAGAACGGCGCGCTTTTTTATCAGATCGCCGAGAAACGTGTTGTAGCAGATCAAAATAACGAGCAGTACCGAAAGCACGATTATGCCTACGGTGTAAAATCTTATCTGGCGGGCATCCTTTTTCTTCTGCTTTTCTTCAAGCTCTATCTTTTCAAGCTCGGCAAGACGCTTTTTCTCTATCTCTTCCTCTTTTTCAAGCTGATCGGCTATCTCGTCGTACTTTTTCGCAAGCGCACTTGAATCGCGGTATCCGCTAATGGAACGGAGAACGCCGGCGTTCTTTCGGTAGCTCTCGCTCGTATGCTCACACTCCAGCGCTCTTGAATATATGTTTTCGAGAAATTCGGAGCCGTACAAAGAAAGCAGATTGCCGCTTTCCTGCGTCTCGTTTTTGTCGGGCTCGTTATCCGGTATTATTTTGTCGGACACTTTTTTGTCTCCTTTCGTTACCTTTCGAATATGGCTCTATTATACTACCCGGGTCTGTCTCTTGTCAAGTGCGATTTTGTTAACTAATAAATCGTCAAATAAAAAGAAAATTAACAAAAAAACTGTTGCATTAACGAAATAATAGTATATAATAGGTTTATACGACAAATATAAAGGAGGGAAAAGCGTGTCAAAAAAAGCAAAGACGAGATTTTATTTTTTCATAGTAGCGTCTTTTACGATCGCGCTGGTAATATCCCTCGTTATCGGATCGTGCTTCTTTATATCGCTTCATAAAAAGGAAAAAACGACGTCGGTCAGCCGATATAAGCTCTCAATAGGACTCATCGATACTAAAATGACGAATATGACAGTCTCCGCCAAATACGCGGTACGCGACGGAGTACTGTGTACGAGCTTCTCGAAGATAGCGGAGGTTTGCGGATACACTAAAATGATAAACGCAAACGAGATCAGATTTTATCTCAATAATGACGACGGCGATATGATGGTGCTCAACGTGGGGAGCGATACTGCGCATCTCAACGGAAATCCCGTCCATCTTGCCACACCTGCATATAAGGTGGGAGAAAGCATTTACGTTCCCGTTGATTTCATAAGTACCTATTTCAGCGGAATAAATATTACCGTAAACGACGAAAAAGCCACGATAGTTATCGAATACATAGATCCCCACAAGTGTGCGTTGAAGCTGAAATATCCAACTGCTTGCCCCGCACTTGATCCAAGCGATTTTTAAGTAAAAAGACGTAAAAACGAAAGGATTTGAATAAAATGAAAAAGGCGTTGATATCACTTCTTGCGATACTGCTTCTCGCATCGCTCGTTCTTATAGGTGTGGGAATTTTTCAGATAACTGATTTCTCGGACGATACCGACGGTCAGGATACACCCGCCGATAACGGCACGACCGATAACGACACGGACGGAACCGATAATAACGACGGAAACGACGTCCCTTCGGATACAGTTCCCGAGCCCGAGCCGGAACCGGAGCCCGAACCTGATCCCGAGATCGGCGAGCAGACCGAATATATCCATACCTTGGATAGTGCGTGGGATAGCGAGCGCTATCACGCATCCCATATCGTATTTGAGGAAAAGGTGACCGATACGGTAAACGTAAAGATCTATTTCGGTACGTTTATAAAGGCGTCCGAGGCGAGCGATACCGAAAACACCCGCGTTAAAATAGTTTTGAGTGACGGAAACGGGAACACCGCCGTTATTGCCGAGCTTGAGGGAAAATATTTCTATAATGATAAGTACCTTTGCGAAAGCACGGACGGGACCTCGATAAAATACACGAGAATGATCTCCTTTGACGTCCCCGAGAGCTTCCTTGGCGAAAATAAAGGTCAGCTGACGTTTGAGTTCTCGAGCATAAAGTCGGATGCAGAGAGCGATACGGTCTTTGAAAGCGTGGCAAATAATATTTATTATAAAAAGAAGGACGATGGAATCGAGCTTTCGTCCGTCAAGGAGACTGCCAATATATACAACTACGAGTACCTTATAGATATTTCCGATTATATCGGCTATATAGAGCCGACGGGAGATAAATGGAGCGACGAATATCTGATGCTCGTCAACCCGTGGAATCCGATAGATAAAGACTACGAGCTTGGTATGAGCGTGGTGGGAAATCAAGTCGTTCTCGGAGAAATTGACGGATACGAGTTTAGTTACCGCTCGGGCAATACGCTCAACGCTACTGCCGCGCAGGCGCTTACCGCAATGTTAAGAGAGGCGCTTGCTACCGGTACTTTCCAGCCGAGACACATGCAGGTCGCCAGTGCATACAGAAACTACACTAAGCAGGAATCTATTTTTAACAGAAACGTAAGCAGTACGAAAAAATACGTTTGCACCGACCCCGAATGCGCTCACGAATATATAACCAAAAATTCGTATAAGAAGTGTGAGATCTGCGGATCGTCGGTAAAGAAGGTATCTATAACGAAGGAAGAGGCACAAACGCAGGTAAAGACATATTCGTGCGCGCCCGGAACGAGCGAGCATCAGACCGGACTTGCGGTTGACCTTGCGGATATAACCAAGAGCTACGCTTTTCTGGAGGAACCCTTTAAGGATACAGCGGCAGGAAAGTGGCTTGCGGAGAACTGCACCAGATTTGGATTTATCTTGAGATTCGAAAAGGAAAAGCAGGATATTACCGGAATAATCTACGAGCCGTGGCATTTCAGATACGTCGGAAGATATCACGCAACCCGTATGACCGAGATGGGACTTTGCCTCGAAGAGTATATCGAGCTTCTCACCGAGGAGGGATATTTCGAGGATGCCGATTCGGTTCACAATCCCGCAAATATGGAAATAGACGAGGAGACCTTTCTCATTCTCGGCGAAAAAGAGAACTGATAAGTCATAAAAGCGCAAAAATTATACCCGATTGTGTTTTTTGAGCAAATCGCACAAAAAAATATGTAATATTTTGTGCAAAAAGGATATTGCCTTTTTGCTCAAAAGATGGTATAATTTTTGCGTTGAGACGGCCCGTTGGTCAAGCGGTTAAGACGCTAGCCTCTCACGCTGGAAACATGGGTTCGATTCCCGTACGGGTCATAAATAGAAAAAACGAGGTTCAAAGAACCTCGTTTTTCTATTTCTCACACAAAATGGAACCGAACCCCGCGATCCGTAAGGATCGCTCTAGCGCGCGATAAAGCGAGCGAACGGTTATAGAGTGTTTCACCGCGCGCGTTGGGTTCAGATTCCCGTACGGGTCATAAATACAAAATGGAACTCGAACCCCGCAAATCGCCGGAGGCGATTTGTTATAGCGCACATAGTTTGAAATTATTTTTGGAGTGCGCTCCATCCGTTTTCTCATTGACAAGATAAAATCTTTATGCTATAATCACATCATAACAACCGAAAGAGAGAAATACTATGATATTTACCGAAAAAGCAAACGCCATAGTCGGACAGTCGGGAGGCCCCACCGCGGCAATAAACGCAACGCTCGCGGGCGTTATCTCGGCGGCAATTTCGTCCGATAAAATAGATACACTTTACGGCGCAAGAAACGGCGTTGAGGGAATGCTCCGCGAGGATATTATCGACCTTGGCTCGTTCTTTAATGAGAATACCGACGAAAAGCTGAGACGCCTTTCGGCAACTCCCGCCGCAGCGCTCGGATCGTGCCGACTTAAGCTCCCCGCGACCGACGGCGCGGAAAATAACGAAAAATACGTAAAGCTTTTCTCGTTTTTTAAGAAAAACAATATCAGATATTTCTTCTATATAGGCGGAAACGACTCGATGGATACCGTATCGAAGCTCTCTGCCGTATCGGGCAATTTCGACTGGGAAATGAACTTTATCGGAGTTCCCAAAACTATCGATAACGACCTTGACGTGACCGATCACACCCCCGGCTACGGCTCGTGCGCGAAGTATATCGCAACCGTTATGAGCGAGATGCTCTGCGATACGGCGGTATATACCGTAAAGGCGGTAACTATCGTGGAAATTATGGGACGAGATACCGGTTGGCTGACCGCGTCTGCCGCCCTTGCGGGAATCAACACGGGCGCTTTCCCCGACTATATCTATCTACCCGAGCGTGACTTTGAATACGACGCATTTTTTGCCGATATCGAAGAAGCGTTCAAAAAGCATCCGAACGTGGTCATCGCAGTATCGGAGGGACTTCATTTCGCAGACGGACGTCTCGTCGGAGAAGACACCCAGAGCGGCGCGGTTGACGTTTTCGGACATAAATATCTTGACGGTACGGGCAAGGCACTTGAGCTGGCAGTCAAGGAAAAATTCGGATGTAAGGTGCGCTCCGTCGTACTCAATCTCCCGCAGAGATGCGCAAGTCATATCGCATCTGCAACCGACATTTCCGAAAGCTTCGGCGTGGGAGGTGCGGCAGTCGGTGCGGCACTTGACGGAAAGAGCAAATGTATGATGTGTATAAACCGAAACGACGGGGAAGAGTATAGCGTCAGCTTCTCGCCCGCCCCGGTAGAAAACGTGGCAAACCGTATCAAGTACGTTCCTGCGGACTTTATAAACGAAAAAGGCAACGGTGTTACCGAAAAGTGCATCGAATATATGCTCCCGCTCGTTCGCGGAGAAGCCGAGTATTTTACGAGAAACGGTCTGCCCGAATTCATTACTCTGTCACTTTAAATCGGCAAATTGCATAACTGAACGAAAAAGAGGAAAGATTGTTTGTAAAAATATACAATCTTTCCTTTTTTATATTGACAAAATCGACAAGGAATTATATAATAAGAGCAAGTTATATTTTTACCGTGCCAAACTATAAACTTTAATCAAACAGCGGTAAACAGAAAGGAAGACTTACTTATGAACAGAGTGTACAATTTTTCGGCAGGACCTTCGATGCTTCCCGTTCCCGTGCTCGAGAAGGCAGCATCGGAAATGATGTGTTACGGGGATTCGGGAATGTCCGTTATGGAGATGAGTCACCGTTCACCTGTTTATGAAAAGATCATAGCAGATGCAGAGGCAAAGCTTCGCGAGATAATGAATATCCCCGAAAACTACAAGGTGCTCTTTCTTCAGGGCGGCGCATCTACCCAGTTTGCGGCAGTTCCGCTCAACCTTATCGGCAGAACGGGCAAGGCAGACTATATAGTTTCCGGTCAGTTCTCGGGCAAGGCGTTCAAAGAGGCACAGAAGATGGGTTACGACGTAAAGTGCATCGCGACCTCGAAGGATACTAACTTCGACCGCATCCCCGTCGTTACTAAGGATATGATCTCTCCCGATGCATCCTACGTTCACATCTGCTTTAATAACACCATTTACGGAACCAAGTACAGCTACATTCCCGATACGGGCGACGTTCCGCTCGTAGCAGATATGTCCTCGTGCATCATTTCCGAGCCCGTTGACGTATCGAAGTTCGGAGTTATCTACGCAGGCGCGCAGAAGAATATGGCTCCCGCGGGAGTTACCCTCGTTATCGTACGCGAGGACCTTCTTGAGTACGGCGATCCCAAGATGCCCTCTATGCTCGACTGGAAGCTTATGGCAGAGAACGGCTCTATGTACAACACTCCTCCTTGCTACTCGATCTACGTAGCGGGACTCGTTTACGACTGGATCCTCTCCATCGGCGGACTTGACGCTATGAAGGAAAGAAACGAAAAGAAGGCAGCTCTTCTTTACGATTATCTCGATTCTCAGGATTACTACATCGCTCCCGTTCAGAAGGACAGCCGTTCTATGATGAACGTAACCTTCGTTACCGGAAACGAGGAGATCGACAAGAAGTTCCCGAAGGAAGCTGCTGCGGCAGGACTTGTAAACCTTAAGGGACACAGAAGCGTTGGCGGTATGAGAGCGTCTATCTACAACGCAATGCCTTACGAGGGCGTTGAAGCACTCGTTGCATTTATGAAGAAATTTGCCGCTGAAAATCCCAAGGCGTAAGGGCAAAACGGAAAGGAATGACTTAAAATGAGCAATATACTTCTTTTGAACAAGATCGCAAAGGTCGGAACCGACATTTTTGACGATAAGTACGCAGTAAGCGATAACTGCGAAAATCCCGATGCTATAATGGTACGCAGTGCGTCCATGCACGAGATGAACCTCCCCGCAAGCGTAAAAGCTATTGCAAGAGCGGGCGCAGGCGTAAACAACATTCCCGTTGAGGAATTCGCTAAGCGCGGCGTCGTGGTTTTCAATACTCCCGGTGCAAACGCTAACGGAGTTAAGGAGCTTGCAATTGCAGCTCTCCTTCTCGCTTCGAGAAATATCACCGGCGGTATCGAATGGGTAAAAACTCTTGCAGGTCAGGAGGACGCCGCAAAGGTAGTTGAGAAGAATAAGAGCGCTTATGCAGGTATCGAGATCAAGGGCAAGACTCTTGGCGTTATCGGTCTCGGCGCTATCGGAGGACTCGTTGCAAACGCAGCGGTTGCTCTCGGTATGAACGTTATCGGATGCGACCCCTTCCTCACCGTTGAGGGCGCTTGGGGACTTTCCAGCGCAGTAAAGAAGGCAGCTTCTTACGACGAGATCTTCGAGAAGAGTGATTTCATCTCGGTCCACGTTCCCGCAACCAAGGATACTAAAAATATGTTCTGTGCCGAGTCCTTTGCAAAGATGAAGGACGGAGTTCGCATTATCAACCTTTCGAGAAGCGAGCTTGTAAACAGCACCGATATGATAAAGGCGGTTGCAGACAAGAAGGTAGCTTGCTACGTTACCGACTTCGCTACCCCCGATATTATCGGAGTTGATAACATTATCGTTATCCCCCACCTCGGCGCATCGACCAACGAGTCTGAGGACAACTGCGCGGTTATGGCGGCAAAGCAGCTCGTTGACTATCTTGAAAACGGAAATATCGTTAACAGCGTAAACTACCCGAGCGTAGTTCTCGAGCGTGGTGGACTCAGCAGATGCTGCGTTCTCCATTACAACGTTCCTGCCGTTATTTCGGGCGTTTCTTCGGCGTTCGCAAATGCGGGAATCAACATTGAGCACTTCGTTAACCGCTCCAAGGGCGAGTTTGCATACACCCTTATCGACTTTGACGCAACGCTTCCCGAGAGCGTTATAAACGAGGTCAAAGAGACCGAGGGCGTTATCGCGGTAAACGTTATCGCGTAAGATCCAAAAAACGGTTTGAAAATACCGCAGTCATACAAAGCTGCGGTATTTTTCCATAAGTCACTAAAAGGAGAGCATATCTATGCCCATTACCGAGATACTTGAAAAGAATGCGAGAGAATACGGCGCGGACGTCTGTCTCGTCGAGGTCAACCCCGAAAGGGAAGAGACCAGAAGAGTTACATGGAGAGAATACGACCTCGTTGAGACCACTCAACCGAAATATTATCGTCGCGAGATAACGTGGAGCGTTTTCAATGAAAAGGCAAACAGATTTGCTAACGCTCTTATTGAGAGTGGAATAAAGAAGGGCGATAAGGTCGCAATACTGCTTATGAACTGCCTTGAGTGGCTGCCGATATATTTCGGAATACTCAAAGCGGGAGCACTTGCCGTACCGCTTAATTTCAGATATTCGTCCGACGAAATAAAATACTGTCTTGACCTTGCGGACGTTGATCTTCTCGTTTTCGGAAGCGAGTTTATCGGACGTATTGAGGAGATCGAGCCCGTGATCCGCAAAAACCGCCTTCTCGTATATGCGGGAAGCGGAGTTTGTCCTACGTTTGCAGAGAGCTATGCAGATCTGACTGCCGATCAGTCGAGTGCGGCACCCGAGGTGGAGATCACGGACGACGACTATGGCGCGATCTATTTTTCTTCGGGTACTACGGGATTTCCGAAGGCAATATTACATAAACACAGAAGTCTTATGCACGCCTGCCATGTTGAGCAAAAGCATCACGGACAGACCAAAGACGACGTTTTTCTCTGCATACCGCCCCTTTATCATACGGGCGCGAAAATGCACTGGTTCGGAAGCTTTCTCGTGGGCGGAAAGGCAGTACTCTTAAAGGGTACGCGTCCCGAATACGTTCTCGAGACCGCGTCCAAGGAAAAATGCACGATAGTATGGCTGCTCGTTCCGTGGGCACAGGATATTCTCAACGCACTTGACAGCGGAGAGCTGAAAAAAGAAGACTATTGCCTCGATCAGTGGCGACTTATGCACATCGGCGCACAGCCCGTACCGAAGAGTCTTATAAATCATTGGCTCGACTATTTCCCGAACCACGACTACGATACCAACTACGGACTCAGCGAGTCTATCGGACCGGGATGCGTTCACCTCGGTATCGGCAATATATCAAAGGTCGGCGCTATTGGAATTCCCGGTTACGGCTGGGAGGTCAAGATCGTTGATCCTGACGGTAACGAGGTCGAAAAGGGAGGAGTCGGCGAGCTTTGCGTTAAAGGTCCCGGTGTTATGAGTTGCTATTATAAGGACGAAAAGGCAACGAGCGAGGTCCTTCGTGACGGCTGGCTCTTTACCGGAGATATGGCACAGATGGATGAGGACGGCTTTATTTTCCTGGTTGACAGAAAGAAGGACGTCATTATCACGGGCGGAGAAAACCTCTATCCCGTACAGATCGAGGACTTTATCAGCGCTCATCCCGCGGTTCACGACGTTGCCGTTATCGGACTTCCCGACAAGCGTCTCGGTGAGATCGCTACCGCTATCATTCAGATAAAGAAGGGACACACCTGTACCGAGAGCGATATAGAGGAGTTCTGTGCGGCGCTTCCGAGATATAAGCGACCGAGGAAGATAATTTTTGCAGATGTTCCGAGAAATCCGACAGGAAAGATCGAGAAGCCGAAGCTTCGTAAGATCTACGGCGCGGATATGCTCGTATCACAGCAGAATAATTCGTAATCACATATTCTATAGTAAACGTCAATCATAGCATAAGTGCCCGCTTTTTATATCGCGTGCCAAATTATTAGGATATATAATGAGTTCAAGTTTGAAAATTCGATTTTTTATTTGTGAGAGGTAAAAAAATGAACGAGTATTACGATCTTCTTAAATCCTGGTGTGACAAACTTGTTGAATATCAAATAAAGGAAATTAAAGACAAGACTTTATACGGTGGGATCCTTTGCCCCGCATGCTCGTTGATCCACGGCAGAATAGGCGATAGTGTTTATCCGCTGACGGCCATGTATGATTATACAGGAGATAAAAAGTATCTTGAAACGGCAAAGCTTGCTGTACAATGGTCTGAAAATAACGTACGCAGAAAAAATGGCGGGTATTTCAACGAAAAAGCGCAAAATTGGCAGGGAATATCTGCATTTTCGACGATTTCACTCGGAGAAGCGCTTATTTATCACGGTAAATGCCTTGATGACGAGACTCGTGCGGAATGGACAAGGATATTGGTCCGTCTTGCCGACTTTGTTTGTGATTTTTTTGCACCCGGTAAAAATATTACTAATATAAACTATCACGCCTCTACGGCTGCGGCGTTGGCTATCGCGTACGTTGTAACGGGAAATGAAAGGTATAAGTCTGCGGCATATAAAATGGCTGAATATGCCAATGATTTCTTCACAAAGGAGAATATTCTTTTCGGAGAATGCAAACCTATA
Source organism: Oscillospiraceae bacterium (assembly GCA_015064385.1). Taxonomy (GTDB): domain Bacteria; phylum Bacillota; class Clostridia; order Oscillospirales; family CAG-272; genus SIG672. The sequence continues at coordinate 19,505 of SVSI01000019.1, forward strand.
GATACACGCATTTTGACCAAAAAGGGATGTCGCGGTATAGATATAGGATACGATGTCGAGGAGTCGATGCCTTCACTCATTATGTTTGCATACCATCTTAAGGACGAAAAGTTACTTGACTTTTATGCTGAAAAGTTCGCCGCTCATTTTGAGTTTATGCTTCCCGATGGAGCTTGGGATAACAGCTTTGGAACTCGCTCTAACAAGTGGACGTATTGGGGAAGCCGCACGGCTGACGGTTGCCAGAGTGCACTGTCCCTTATAGCCGATAAGGATCCGATATTTGCCGAAGCGGCGCAAAGAAACTTTGAGATGTATAAGCACTGTAGCGGCGACGGATTTCTTTACGGCGGATATATGTATAAGGACGCTCTCGAGGAGCCCTGCTTACATCATTCCTTCTGTCACGCAAAGGCACTTGCTGCAATGATAGATAACGGCTTTACCTATAAACAAAAGGTAGTACTGCCGAGAGATGAAGAGTACGGACTAAAATATTTTGAGAGTGCACACCTGAATCTTATTTCGATAGGTGATTTCAGAGCAACCGTTTCCGATTACGATATTGTCGCTTATGATGGAGCGGCAAAGACGGGCGGAACTATAACGATGCTCTGGAACAAGAAGGTGGGCCCTGTTTCTGTGGCGGCAAACGCAAATTATAAGCCGGCAGAACCGAGGAATATGCAGCTTTCAAGACATATTGACGTGATGGATAATACCGCAATACGCATAAAAAACGGAAGATTTGAGAGCGTTAATGAGACGGATGCTGTTTGCGTGTCTGAAGTCTTGGAGGACTCTATTTGCATAAAGGCAACAGGCAAGCTTAAGGATACCTCTATGAAAGAGGGCGGTTCTTATGAGCTTGAATATATCTTTACAAAGGATGGGGTAGAGATATATGCGTTGTCCGAAAACAACGGAAAGCTTGTTGTTCCTATAGTTTGCGCAAGGGCAGATAAGATAGAAAAGGAAGAGCGTAAAGTTGTCCTTCACAGAAGCGGCGCCGATGTCACCGTAAAGAGCAGCAGCACTATCTCGATGCCGTTGGATCTCAACTTCAATGTGGTTGGCGGATTTGAAACTGCACAGATCACTATTGATCTTGAGGCGGGCAAAAGGGAAGCTGTTTCTATAGAGATAAAATGACGACATACACACCCGAAAATGCACACGCATTTTCGGGTGTCTTCTTGAAAAGTGGACAAAAGTTATATTTTGACTGAAAAAATAAAAGTTTTATATGCTTTTTTTGTAAAGCTATTGAATAAAAAAATGTTGTATGATATACTGAACGTAAATATTTTGGAAGATAAGTGCCAAGAAAAAGAAAGGTGAAATTTTCTATGAAACTTAGCTACAACTACCACAGAGAGCTTGAAACTCTCCACGTAAACTGCGAAAAACCGAGGTCGTATTTTGTCCCTTACGCCGATGAAAAGACCGCTCTTTGCGGTAACCGCGCAAAGAGCGCAAATCTTATCTCTCTTTGCGGAGATTGGAATTTCAGATTCTATGAAAGCGCAAATAATATCGACGATTTTCTCGCTGACTCCTTCACCACGGACGGCTTTGATAAGATGACCGCCCCGCGTACATGGCAGAGTGCTATCGATAAGGGATACGATAAGGCGGCGTACATAAACGACGGATACGTTTTCCCGATAGATCCGCCTCATATTCCTACCGATATTCCTTGCGGACTTTACGTAAGAGATCTCTTTGTAGATAAAGAATATCTTAATAAAAAGGACGTATATATCAACTTCGAGGGCGTTGACTCCTGTTTCTATCTGTTTGTAAACGATAAGTTTGCGGGATACAGTACGGTCAGCCATTCGACCAGTGAAATAAATATCACGAAGCTTCTCAAGGCGGGAAAAAACACCTTTAAGGTGCTCGTTCTCAAATGGTGCGTAGGCACTTATCTCGAGGATCAGGATAAGCTCCGTATGTCGGGTATCTTCCGCGAGGTATATCTTCTTTCAAGAGATAAAAAGCATATCGAGGATATCTATTTGAAGCCCTCGCTTTCCGAGGATTACAGCGAGGCAAATATCACCGTAGAGCTTACCGCACAAAAGGCACTCGCTTATGAATATAAGCTCTTTGATCCCGATATGAAAGAGGTCGTATCGGGCAAGGGCAAGACCGATAAAAACGAGGTTATCACTCTTTCCTCACCGAAGCTTTGGAGCGACGAGATACCGAACCTCTACACTCTCGTTATCATCTGCGGCAGCGAGTACATTTCGCTTCCCGTGGGACTTCGTGAGTTCAAGATAGTCGGAAAGGTCATTTATATAAACGGCAAAAAGGTCAAGGCAAGAGGTGTAAACCGTCACGACAGCCACCCGTACCTCGGATACGCAACTCCCGAGGATCACATGTGGCGCGACCTTTGCATTATGAAGGCGCATAATTTCAATATGGTGCGTACGAGCCACTATCCGCCCGATCCGAGATTTGTAACTATGTGCGACAGGATCGGTATGTACGTCTGCGACGAGACCGATATGGAAACGCACGGAATGGGCAAGATCCGGCATTGGGAGTGTCTTACAGACAGTGCCGAGTGGACGCACATGTTCCTTGACAGAGTAGAGAGAATGTTCGAGCGTGATAAAAACCACGCATCCGTTCTTATGTGGTCGCTCGGAAACGAGTCGGGCGTTGGCGATAACCAGATAAAGATGTATGAGTTCATACATTCAAGAATGCCCGACGCTATCGTCCACTGCGAGGATCCCTGCCGTCAGTATCTCTTTGATAAGCCCGACCCCCGCGTACGTAAGGCACCCGGCGATTTCCATAACTATACCGACGTCTTCAGCGTTATGTATAAGCCGTTTGATATGAGCACAGAGCTTTCCTCCGATCCCGAAAAGCTCGATATTCCGTTCTTCCAGTGCGAATATTCTCACGCTATGGGTAACAGCCCCGGAGATCTCAAGGATTACTGGGATATTATCTATGCAAACGACGGATATTTCGGCGGCTGTATCTGGGAATTTTCCGATCACTCGGTAGCTTGCGGTGAAAACAGATATGCAGCTCCCGAGTTCCTCTACGGCGGTGATTTTGGCGAGCCCCTTTACCGCCATTCGGGTAATTTCTGCCTCGACGGACTCGTATATCCCGACAGAAGAGTTTCTACGGGTATGCTTGAGCATAAGAACGTCGTAAAGCCCTTCGCGGTAATTTGTGACGATATTTTCGGCGGAAAGTTCTCGATCCTCAGCCGCAGAGAGTTCAAAAATCTCTCGGACTGCGATATTTTCTGGAAGCTCGAGCAGAGAGGAAAGACAGTAAAGCAGGGAAGAATAGCATCTCCCGATATTGCACCGCGCGAAACCAAGGAGTTTGAGATCGATCTTTCGGGCGTTGATAAGACGCTCGGCGGTGCGCTCACCGTTTCGCTCAAAAATATCGATGCTACTCCGTGGGCAGATGCAGGATACGAGATCGGCTTTGAGCAGTTCTACGTGGCAGAGAGTGCCGAAAAAGCGCCTCTCGGAGCCAAGGCGGGCGGCAAGATAGAGGTTGTCGAAAGCGACAATGTAATAAAGATCATTGATAAAAAGACGGTATATACCTTTGATAAGATGAGCTCGCTCCTTTCTTCGATTGTCGATAACGGAAGAGAGATGCTTGCATCTCCCGTTACTCCTACGGTATGGAGAGCTCCTACCGATAACGACAGAAGTATCAGAATCAAATGGACCGAGGCGGGATATAACAGCGCCGTTATGACCAGACATTCGCTTTCTCTCGTTTCTGCAGACGCAGATAAGGTCGTGCTTGAGAGCCATGTCGTTATGGGCGGAGAGGTACTCAGAGCGCCCTTTATCAGAATGAATATCACTTACACCGTATGTTCGGGCGAGGGCGTCGTAGTGGATACCAAGGCAGAGCGCCTTAATGTTCAGGTTGAAAAGCCCGGACCGATGCTTCCGAGATTCGGATTTGAGTTTAAGATGCCCGAGGAAAACGAGCGCCTCGTTTATTTCGGACGCGGACCTGTCGAGAGCTATATAGATAAGCGTTGGGCGTCTAGTCAGGGACTTTACGAAACGAGCGTTACCGACCATTTCGAGCATTACATAAAGCCCCAAGAGAATATGGCGCATACGGATACCGAGTGGGTAAGCGTATCTAACCTCTCGGGACACGGACTTTCTGCCGTATCTACGGGAAAATCGTTTAGCTTTAACTGCTTTCACTACACATCAAAGCAGCTCACAAATACTCCTCACGACCATCAGCTCAGACCGCTTAAGGAGACTGTAGTTAATATTGATTACCGCCATTCGGGAATCGGTTCTGCATCCTGCGGACCCGAGCTCGATCCTAAATACCGCCTGAATGAAAAGAATATAAGCTTCTCGTTCCGCCTCAGACCGACCTTTGTAAACGACGACGATCTTTTCGACGAGATAGGAAGAAAATTCTAAGGAGAACCTAAAATGAAGCTTTCTTTTGATCAAATTAAAAATATCACCTTCGGCGCAGCTTCTGTAAAGGAGACCGAGCAGGGAATACGCTTTGTACACTGTACCGATAAACAGATAGAAGCGTGGACGGCGCTTGCTCCCGTACTTGGCGAAAGAGCATCGCTTGCAACCGGGGTTTGTCTCGATTTCCATACGAATTCCAAAACCGCTGCCTTTGACGCCGTCGGCGGATTGCACGGTAAATACGAGATATACGTAAACGGACTTTTTGCCGAGCAGTATATTATGGAGGATCTCCACGAAAAGGGCGAGGCGGTAAAACTTTCCGTCGATGGTGGAGAAGAGAATAGAATAACGATCATATTCCCCTGCCACGACACTCTCGGAATACTGAAATATCTCGAGCTTGACGACGGCGCGACGGTCACACCCCATAAATACGCTATGAAGATGCTCTTTATTGGAGACTCGATCACACAGGGCTGGGCGGCATATCGTGACAGTCTCGCTTACGCTCCTAGAGTTGCAAGATTTTTCGATGCCGAAATGTTAAATCAAGGTGTCGGCGGCGGCTTTTATCACGAAAGCACCTTCGATAAGCTTGACTATGATCCTGACGTTGTTATCATAGCGTACGGCACCAACGATAGCGGACGGTATCCTACGGTGGAACAGATGCAGCATCACGCGCATAAATTCCTTGAGCTCATAAAGAAGGAGTACGAGGGCAAAAATACGAAGATAGTCCTTCTTTCCCCGATATGGCGTCTTGAGGTCAGCGGCGAGAGATGGGAAAGATATCTCGGCTGCTGTGAGGCGGTTAAGGAGGAGGCGGAAAAGTTCGGATTTTACTTCGTGGACGGACACACTCTCGTTCCAAAGCACATAGCATTCTTTGCCGATAAGGGACTTCATCCCAACGAGCACGGATTCAGCTTGTACGCCGAAAATCTGATCGCAGAGCTTGTAAAGATAATATAAGACGTAAAAAAGGGGAGCTTTCAAAAGCTCCCCCTAAAAACAAGGAAGATAAAATGGAAATATATAACTCAAGACCGGAAAATGAAGAGGGACGCCTCGCAAAAGAAATAAGATCTTATGATTTTCTCGACAGTATCGGGGTAAAATACACGAGAGTAGATCACGAGGCGGCAATGTCGATGGAGGCGTGCCGCGAGGTAGACGAGGTACTCGGTACCACTATATGCAAAAATCTTTTTCTCTGTAACAGACAAAAGACCGAGTTTTATCTTCTTATGATGCCCGGGTCAAAAAGCTTCAAGACGAGTATAGTTTCCTCGCAGATCGGCTCGTCACGTCTCTCGTTCGGAACCCCCGAGGATCTTGAAAGACTTCTCGACTTAACACCCGGCTCGGTCAGTATTCTCGGACTCGTTTACGATAAGGAAAACAAGGTCAAGCTGCTCGTCGATGAGGACGTTCTCGCGGGCAGTTACGTGGGATGTCATCCGTGTATAAATACCACGAGTCTCCGTATTAAAACCGAGGATCTGCGCGATAAGATCATACCCGCGCTCGGAAATAGTATGCAGACGGTAATTCTGCCCTGATTTTTTTCAAAAATATCGAAAAAAATTGCAAAAAAGACTTGCAAAATAATTTTTTGTGTGATATAATAAATCCCGCAGTGCAAAAACTGATATGTACAGTATGCATCATGGAGAGGTATCTCGCTTGTAGCGAGAATCCCCACGCCCTACGCCTGACAAGCAAGCTTGTCGATCTTCGGGCTAGGTGTGCGAAGTGGATTTGCCGAGCAGAGCTCGTCAAGCCGCATCAATGTGGGCTCCATAGATATGATGCACGCTGTTGCATCATATCTATGGAGAGGTATCGAAGTGGTCATAACGGGGCTGACTCGAAATCAGTTTGTGGGCAACCACACGTGGGTTCGAATCCCACCCTCTCCGTAAAAACAAAGAACGGGCAACGCCCGTTCTTTTGTTTTTTACGAAAGCAATGCGATGAAGAACCCCGCAAATCGAAGATTTGCAAAAGCGGGCGGGAGGGGAAATAGACGTTAAAAGTGCACGACGCCCGCGTTGGGTTCGTAAGTCCCACCAAATAATATAAAAGAGAGCCAAAGGGCTCTCTTTATTTTTTTGATTTTTTGTTGGGGGACGTTGTTGCCGAATAGCTCGATTTCACTCTCACCTTCGTCACATTTGTATTCGCCGAATCTCTCCAGAGCCATTTCGATGTGCTCTGGCTTGGCGTTGGGATAAAGCCTTTTTAGTTCCTTTGGCACCATAATGAGAGAGCGGCCCCGCCTCGGGAAATCCCGATTCAGAACCGATCCGTTTTGATTATTTACCTGTTTCTTCCGTACCATATGTACTACCTCCTTTTCGTGGTAGCACACACAATATCACAGAAGTGATCGGAAGTCCAGCGAAAGGCTGAAGAGTTATCAATTAAGTGACAATTGTATTATTTCCCGAAATGATTCTTCGAAAAACATGTCTGTAGAATTAATTTATCCACTGTCCATTAAATTCGTCAAAATTAATGAAACGTTATTTCCATGGGTATATTGACAAATCCATGGAAATAATGTATAATATACTTATCACTGTAGATAAGTTAGCACATGACTGATACACTATGACTTATGTTATACGTAAATCAGCCCTCTGTGCTTTTCTTTTTTTCGTATTTCATATACCAAGCGAAGCATGCAATTCTTTTGAACGGAGAAACCTTTATTGCATCGGGGAAGTCGATAAGTATTTCTTTCATAAAAGCGAAGCATTCGTCAATAGATATTTTGTTGTTGTAT
>SVSI01000024.1 GCA_015064385.1 Oscillospiraceae bacterium
CTCGCGATAGCTGTGCTGCTTCGATCTGTCTTTTTTCCGTAACATTACATATTGTATCAAAAATTAAAGGATTTGTATATACCTTTTTTGTAAATTTTTTTGTTTTCTCCCATTCGCCCAAATTTTGTGTTGTTTGAGCTACTAAAATTGTTGCTTTTGCGCAATTAGTTCTTACCTTTTTTTCGGTGACTGCCGCCTCGAGCTCCTCTGCTTTTTCAAAAGTAAATACTTCGCCGTCAAACCGACTGCAAAAGCCCTTTACCTCGGGATGATTCGCCGAACCGAGCACGAGTAACAGTCCTTCGGGATCATTGTGCTGTGCCACTATCTTATGTATCTTCTGAACGAAGACGCAGGTACAGTCCACATACGAAAAATGGGGATTTTTCTCGGTGCATTTCTGCAAAAGCTCCTCGGTCTCTCGCGGTATGCCGTGTGCACGAACGAAGATCTTAACGGGCGCATTTTCGTTGGCTTCTTCGCAAAGTCGCGCGACGTCGTCTATCTCTGCCAGACCCACTCCGTTTGATGCAAGACGCGCGTTATAAACGTCGTTGTGGATCAGCTTGCCAAGAGTAAATATTCGTTCGCCCTTGGGGGCATTTTTTATTTCCTTTTCAACTTGATCTGCCGCCCTTGCTACTCCGAAGCAAAATCCCGCATTATTTGCGACCGTGACCTTTTTCACGTCATTTCCCACGCTTTTTGTCCTCCGCTTCGGCTTTATCGTAAAGCTCGCAGACTCTCTCGAACATAACGTTGCTTATTCTCGTGTATTCGCCCATAGCGTCGGGATCGTAGCCAAGCTCCTCGAATTTTATCGGCTTTCCGTAATAAACGTCAACTCTGCGGAAGAAGGCAAATTTGTTTTTCTTGGTTCTTATATAGCACGGCAAAATTGACACTTGGGCGCGAGTTGCTATCATAGCCGCGCCGTTCTTCAGGTTTGCCTCGCGGGGTGTTTTGCCCTTTTCTCTGTGTCCCTGCGGAAAGATTCCTATGCACTTGCCCTCTTTAAGCATTGCGATAGTCTTTTTTATAGCAGACACGTCGGCTTTTTTGCGGTCTACGGGATATGCTCCGAGAGCCGCGACGAGCTTATTGAGAAGCGGAACCTTGAAAAGCTCCTTTTTTGCCATATAATGAGGCTGCTGCTTGGTTCCCGCCGCGCATAAAAACACGGGGTCTGCGTTTGAGATATGGTTACATATCATGATGTACGGTCCATCCTCGGCGGAGGGCTCGTTTTCGAGATCGTGATAATGCAATCTGAAGATAAATCGGATCAGAGGTCCGAGGACCTTTACAAATCCGCTGTAAACCTTACTTTTCAATTTCTTGTTACTCCCGTTTTTTCAGTTATAACTTTGATGATATATTCTACCGACTGTTCAAAATCGTAATCGGAATTATCAAAAAGATACGCATCATCGGCGGGCTTAAGAGGTGCGACGTCACGGCTGCTGTCGGCGCGGTCTCGTTCGACAAGCTCACTGAGGACGTCCTCGTATTTAACATCAGAACCCTTTGCGACAAGCTCCTTATAGCGTCTGGTTGCTCTTGCCTGCTCCGAGGCGGTCAGGAATATCTTAACATCTGCATCGGGGAGAATAACCGTTCCTATATCTCTGCCGTCCATAATAACGCTGTTCTCTCTTGCGAGCTTCTTTTGAGTTTCAAGCAAGAACGCGCGGACGTTACCGACCGACGAGCAAGCCGACGCGTACATAGAAATGTCGGGCTGTCTGATCTTGTCGCCGAGATCCTCACCGTTGAGAATGACGTGCTGTGCGCCGTCGACGTATCTGATCTCGATATTTATGCCGTCGAGCATTGGCGTGATCTTATCGCTTACCTTTGCGTCATCAACCGAAAGTCCGTGCTCTCTTGCATAGTATCCTACCGTGCGGTAAAGCGCTCCCGTATCAACGTAAATGATGCCAAGCCTCTTTGCTATCTCCTTGGAAATAGTGGATTTGCCCGCACCTCCGGGTCCGTCGATGGCAACTGCTATCTTTTTCATTATTTATTGCTCCTTAAATGTTTTTTATTCCGCGGCATGCTCTCCCGCCACGACAGCGGTGGAAAATGCGATCTGAAGATTAAAGCCGCCCGTGTAAGCGTCAAGGTCAAGAACTTCACCTGCAAAATAGAGTCCCGAAACTATCTTTGACTCCATAGTTTTCGGATTTATTTCGTTCACGGCGACTCCGCCCTTCGTTATGATCGCCTCCTCGATGGATCGGAAGCGCAGCAGCGGAATTCTCATATATTTGATCGCCTCGAGAAGTCTTCTTCTTTCTTCCTTGGTAATCGAATTCACCTTTTTTCTCGGGTCTATTCCACAGATATCGACGATCGGCTCGATTGCCTTAAGCGGCAAAAGGTCGCCGAGCGAATTTATGAAATCCTTGTTGTTGTATTTAAGAAAATCGGCTCTGATCCTCGCGTCAAGCGCCGCTTCATCAAGCGCGGGCTTGAGGTCTATGATCGCATCGTATATTCCCTTTTCTATATCGGGAATATGCGCCGAGGCAGACAGCACCATAGGTCCCGTCATACCGAAATGAGTGAACATCATCTCACCGAAATCGTAGTATACGACCTTTCCGTTATCTCTGCGAGCGATTTTCAGGGCGACGTTTTTAAGCGACAGTCCCTGCATTCTCGCGCAAAGATTGGTGTCGGCAACGATAGGCACGAGTGATGGGCGAAGTGCGGTGACGGTGTGTCCCGCCTCTTTTGCGAATCTGTATCCGTCTCCGTCCGAGCCTGTTCCACTATATGATCTGCCGCCCGTACAAACGATGACGCTGTCGCACTTATAGCTCTTTGTACCAACCTTTACTCCGACGACTTTGCCCTCCTCGATCTCTACCGAGGTAACTTTATCGTGCACGACCGTAACGCCACAATCGCGGCATCTGTCGGCAAGCGCGTTGACTATGTCTGCTGCCTTATCCGACACGGGAAAAACTCTGCGACCTCTCTCGGTCTTAAGCGGCACTCCGCAGCCCTCGAAAAAGTCCATAGTATCCGCGGTGGAAAAGCGGTTGAGCGCCGTATACAAAAAGCGAGGATTGGTGGGAACGTTGGTGAGAAACTCGTTGGTAGCGCAATCGTTAGTTACGTTACAGCGACCTTTTCCCGTTATACGAAGCTTTCTGCCGAGGCGGTCGTTCTTCTCGAACAAAAGCACCTCTGCTCCGCTATACGCGGCGTGAATCGCCGCCATCATTCCCGCAGCTCCGCCTCCGACGACGGCTACGGTTTTATTGGTATTCAACTCTTTTGACATATTACTTATCGGTATTATTATAGACGTTGTATTCATCCCACACCGTTTCAAGACGGCGAAGTCGTTCCGAGAATTCTTCGCTGCGCTCTCGTGTAACTGCTACTATAAGTGCGTT
>SVSI01000005.1 GCA_015064385.1 Oscillospiraceae bacterium
AGTGGGATTCTGAACCTATCGCGGACGTCGCTCGTCACTCCCGTTCATTCTCTTTTCCGTCCGCTTTTGTAAAATTGCCTATGGCAATTTCACGGGGTTCTTCATCGCGGGCGCTTTAGATAAAAACAAAAAAGAGCCGTGCGGCTCTTTTTGGTTTTTACGGAAGGAGTGGGATTCTGAACCTATCGCGGACGTCGCTCGTCACTCCCGTTCATTCTCTTTTCCGTCCGCTTTTGTAAAATTGCCTATGGCAATTTCACGGGGTTCTTCATCGCGGGCGCTTTAGATAAAAACCAAAAAAGAGCCGTGTGGCTCTTTTTGGTTTTTACGGAAGGAGTGGGATTCGAACCCACGTGGGCGTGAACCCAAACGGTTTTCAAGACCGCCTCGTTATGACCACTTCGATATCCTTCCATATTAAGTTGTGATTTGTTGTTTTTTTATTGGGTGCGAACACCTCGCGGCTCCGTGCCCTTCCGAAAATCACGCAGAAATGTTCAACAAGCACAGCTTGTTTCCATTTGCTGCTATTTTCGTTAACTGCTCGAAAAAACAACACACCGTGTTGTTTTTATCTTCGCAGACCCGTTATGACCACTTCGATATCCTTCCATATTAAGTTGTGATTTGTTGTTTTTTTATTGGGTGCGAACACCTCGCGGCTACGTTTGCAACGCTAATATAATATCACAGCGCGATCTCAATGTCAAGAGTCCGTGCGACTTTTTTGCTTATAAAAAGCCCTAAAAATTTCCGAAATTTATTGAAATTCGGTTATCAAGGTGCTATAATAGGGTTACATATAATGTTTTTGGAGAAAAATATGCTTGACGTAACTCTCGTCGGAACGGGCGGTGCCCTTCCCTTAAAGGACAGATTTCTGTCCTCCTGCATAATGAAATACAACGGAAACTGCTTTCTTTTTGACTGCGGAGAGGGTACGCAGATCTCTCTGCGCCGTCAGAAGATCGCCCTCAGCCGTATAAACACGATCTGCATAACGCACTGCCACGCAGACCACGTCAGCGGCCTCCCCGGACTGCTGCTCTCAATGGGCAACGATATGCGCACCGAAAAGGTCACCCTTATCGGACCTGCCGGATTTGCGCGCGTTTTGCACAGTTTGCTTATTATCGCACGCGAGCTTCCTTTTGAGACAGAGGTCATCGAGTTAAAGCAACGCACAGAGAGCTTGGAGATAGACGGCTGCCGTCTTACTGCATTCCGCGTTGAGCACGCAGTCCCTTGCTACGGATACACTCTTGAGATCGACCGCGTCGGTAAATTCTCTCCCGAAAAGGCCGAGAAGAACGGCGTCCCAATGCGCGTTTGGGGACTTTTACAGAAAGAGGAGACCGTTGAATTCGAAGGAAAGATCTATACGCGCGATATGGCGTTTGACGAGGCGCGCAAAGGAATAAAGACGCTGTTTTGCACCGATACGCGTCCGTTAAAGATCATATCCGAGATGGCAAAGGGTGCAGATCTTATGATATACGAAGGAATGTTCGCCGAGGACGCCAAGGTCTGCCGCGCAGAGGAAACGAAGCATTCCACCTTCACCGAGGCGGCTCGTCTTGCAAAGGAGGCGTCCCCAAGCGAGCTCTGGCTGACGCACTTTAGTCCTTCCCTCCCCGACCCGCAAAATTATATATCGGTAGCTACCGATATCTTCCCGAACACCGTCTGCGGAAAGGACGGCCTTCACAAGGAACTGAATTTTATAGACTGATCACAGCACGCGATCAAATAATTACCGAAAGGAAAATATTATATGAAAAAAGTCTTATCCATCATTCTTGCACTCGTTTTCTGTCTCACGCTCTTTGCATGTGTCAAGCCCGAGGACGAAAACACGCCCGAGTCGCCGGCAGATGATAACAAGCCTGAACCTCCCACGATCATTCACAAGGTATATAATCTTTCCTCCGAGCGTGACGTTGCAAACATTAAAATTAACGGAAGAAGTAAGCTCGGCACCGACGGCATCCACTGTGACAGCTCGGTTTCGGGAATCGAATTCAATGCGTACGTCGAAGGCGATCTCACGCTCACCTTAAACGTTTCGCAGAGCACGAATCTCAATGAGAATATCAAAAACGAGTGCTACTTCACCCTTTATATCGACGGAGTACGCTCGGAAACGAGATTAAAGGCGGATGCAGGCGACAACACCCTGACTCTCGCGAGCTTCGAAACGGGTGCAGTGCATAACGTAAAACTCGTCAAGCAGACGGGCGCTCACGGAGCACTTTGCACGCTGAAAAGTATGGAATTTACCGGATATTTTGCAGAAAAGCCCGCTGACAAGGAGCTTCTGGTCGAATTTGTCGGAGACAGCATAACAGTCGGATACGGAAACCTCTGCACCGGAGCAGATCCCCAGAGAGGTCATCCGATAATGCAGGACGGTACAAAGAGCTTTGCATACCTTACCGCCGAAAAGCTCGGCGCCGACATATCCTCGATGTGCGTAAGCGGAATGGGAGTCGCAAAGGGTCACAGACAGTTTACCGCAGACGAATTTTTTGATGCAACGTCCTTCTACCGCGATCCGAGTGAAAAGTACACCGCAACGAGAAAAGCGGACGTAGTGGTCATCAACCTCGGAACTAATGACCAGAGCAAGCAAGCCGATATGGTAGAGCTTGTAAACAAGGTTATTTCTCTCGTGAAACTCGTTCGCCAAAAGCACGGGAATAACGTTCCCATCGTTTGGGTTCACGGAATGATGGGTAACGGACGTTGGGAAGATATATCGTTTGCGCTTGAAAAGCAGCTCGGCGGAACGGAGAAAAACATCTATTCTCTCGCACTTCCCCAAAACAGCGAGGGCGGCGGCGGACACCCCGGTCTCACTGCTCACGAAGGTGCGTCGGTTGCGCTTTCCGAGTTTATAAAAAACACGGTACTCGGCAAATAAGAGTATAAAGCTTCTGCCTGAAAGGGCGGAAGCTTTTGTTTTTGCACGTCTTTTTGGAGACAAAAATAAAAAATATCTGTAAAAGCCCTTGATTTTTTCAAAATGATATGTTATAATAGCACGCGTACCAAGACATAGGGGTGTAGTTCAGTTGGTAGAACGGCGGTCTCCAAAACCGCATGTCGCGGGTTCAAGTCCTTCCGCCCCTGTAAAAATAAAAGACCATCGCAGTATGCGATGGTTTTTTGTTTTTATCTTCGGTTATCGAGGAAGGACTTGAAGCGGCGCGGTAGTGAATGACAGTCCGGGGGACTGTCAGAGCCGCGACGGGACCGAGCCCGCAGGCGAGAACAAGTCCTTCCGCCCCTGTAAAACAAAAATCCGATGCATCGCATCGGTTTTTTGTTTTATTTGTGTGTTTTGCAACGCAGAACCCCGTAAAATCGCCTCGGCGATTTTACAGCAGCGTGCGGTAAATGAGATAAGCGGTTGCCCCTGCGCGACGCACGCGTTGGGTTCGTAAGTCCTTCCGCCCCTGCCAAGTCTTTAGGTCGATTTAGATCCAACCGAGAAAAAACGAGAAAAGCGGAGATTTCGAAAGATTTCTCTGCTTTTTTGACCCTAACTTTTTTCGAATTTCCATAGATCCATTTTCGATTTTTCGTCGAGTCGAAGGATTCGAACCGGCGAAACAGTTGAAAAATTCATACGGTTGTGATATAATATACAAAAATGTTATTGGAGAGACAATATGAAAAACAATGCACGCGATTTAATATATCTCGATACCCGAAGATATATGTCATTGGATAACTTGCGAGTTTTCTATTGGGCAATCATAATAATTCCGATTATCATGGTAACATGGGGAATTGCCGCTATCAATACCGTTGGCGTTAATCTGAGATCATTATTTCCACTTATTTCTATTGGAATTTGGAGTTTGTTCTATTGGTTATTCGTATTGATAATTCAAAGCCCAAAAGTCAAGAAAACATTTGAATTAAGATTTCTTGTAAACGGTATTTCCGGCTTTCTAACCTCTTTTCTATTTTGGATTCTCTATGCCTCTCTTAGTCTATTAGACAATAATCCTATCATTGGATTTGATTTTTCACTTTGGATATTATTCCTTTATTTGCTTTTCTCTGTTTTTTATATCGTATTAGTTGTATTAGGCGTACATAAAGGTGTTTTTAAAAAAATAAAAGAAAATAGTCAAACTCCCAAAGCACTTGCAATTTCAGCTTTCTTTTCCGCTATTCTTCCAAGCGCAGGTGTTATGGGTATGTACACTTCTAAAATGCTTAGAGCACATGCAAGTGATGCCGTACAGGATATTCTCGGCACCGTTGCGCTTGTTTTGGTGATATTTGCCCCCATATTAGCACATATCAACTTCGTGCAATATTACTATTGTAAAAAGTATAAAATCTTGTGCGATGAATATGGTGATACAACTTCTCCTTATCTTGAACGCAAAATAAAAAAGAAAAAAGTAAAAAATGAATCGCGCGACATCAACGGTTCAGCTACCGTGATAACAAAGAAAAAAATCCCTTTGATAGTCAAAATATTAATTGGAATAGTGACTGTTCCAATTGCATTCTTTGTTGTTGTTTTTCTGGTGTTTTTTATAAAAGGATTTATAAACGGAATTTCTTAAAGCATTTAAAATACATAGCTTCGTTTGCAAGCATGGAGCAAAAGCCCGACAGACCTCGGACAACTTTTTGCTCCCATCATCGCCAAGGGATAAGTCTATCCTCGGACTAAAAACCACGGATCGATTTCGAAAAACTTGCGGTATGGATCGATTTTGAAAGGGTATGCAAAAATAAAAGACCATCGCAGTAAGCGATGGTTTTTCTCATTTTCTCGACATTCCAAAAAACAATCGGTAATATTTGCAATATCCCCTTGCAAGAATGCAAAAATAATGCTATAATATAAAAGTATGGTCAGATAATAGATCAAAACACCCACAAAAACTTGCATTTTTGGAGGATTTCCTTATGAAATACGACGTAATCATAATCGGCGCCGGTCCGGGCGGAATTTTTGCGGCGTACGAGCTTATGCAGCTTGCGCCCAATATGAAGGTTGCCGTATTTGAAGCAGGTCACGCGCTGGACAAGCGCCACTGCCCTATCGACGGCGATAAGATCAAGACCTGCATCGGCTGTAAAAGCTGCTCGATAATGAGCGGATTCGGCGGCGCGGGCGCGTTTTCGGACGGTAAATATAACATAACCAACGATTTCGGCGGTACTCTTTACGAATATATCGGCAAAAAGCGCGCGCTTGACCTTATGCA
Source organism: Oscillospiraceae bacterium (assembly GCA_015064385.1). Lineage (GTDB taxonomy): Bacteria > Bacillota > Clostridia > Oscillospirales > CAG-272 > SIG672. The sequence goes on from SVSI01000005.1 coordinate 5,241, forward strand.
CTACGTTGACGCCATCAACTTAAAGTACGGCGGCGAGGGTACGAAGCTCTATACGACCGCAGGAAGCAGATTCAAAACGCTCTGCATACAGAACGATCTTCACCTGCTTGACGCATCGGTGCGTCATCTCGGCACGGATATAAACTATATCGTTCTTGAGAACCTTTATAACGATCTCAAAACCAAGGTTGATTTCTATTTCGATACTCCCGTACAGTCACTTCTCGCTGAGGACGGCGGATATTCGGTCGTATGCGAGAATGGCACTTATACCTGCGAAAAATGTATCGTATCGGTTGGAAGAATCGGAAGCAAGTGGATGGAAAAGGTCTGCCGCGAGCTCGATATTCCCACGAGATCAAACCGAGTTGACATCGGAGTACGCGTTGAGCTGCCCGCAAACGTCTTCGCACATCTTACCGACGAGCTGTACGAGAGCAAGATCGTTTACCGCACCGAAAAGTATGGAGATAAGGTGCGCACCTTCTGTATGAACCCCAAAGGCGCGGTAGTCAACGAAAACACGAACGGAATTATAACGGTCAACGGTCACAGCTACGAAAATCCCGAGATGCAGACCGAAAACACGAATTTTGCCCTGCTCGTCGCAAAGCATTTTTCCGAGCCCTTCAAGGACTCTAACGGTTACGGCGAATCTATCGCAAAGCTGAGCAATATGCTCGGCGGCGGTGTTATCGTACAGCGCTTCGGAGACCTTATCCGCGGACGCCGTTCCACGCCGAGCAGAATAGAGGAGGCGTTTATTACGCCTACGCTCCAGGCAACCCCCGGAGACCTGAGTCTCGTTCTGCCCAAGCGCATACTTGACGGCATAATCGAGATGATCTACGCGCTTGACAAGGTCGCTCCCGGAACGGCAAACGACGATACTCTTCTCTACGGCGTAGAGGTCAAGTTCTACAATATGGAGGTCGAGGTAAGCGACAAGCTCGAGTCCCGTCACAAAGGACTCTATATCATAGGCGACGGAAGCGGTATCACGCATTCGCTCTCGCACGCATCTGCGAGCGGAGTACACGTTGCAAGAGATATTGTAAAATAAACTCAAAGCGTAATATGAAAAGCCAAGTCGAAGTGACTTGGCTTTTATGTATGGAAAGATCTGTGCGAACACACAAAGACGCGTGTACTGTTCTTTTCGTTCATTTCTGTGCCGACAGAAATGAACCAAAGAGCGGCTGTTAGGGCGGGGACACCCCGCCCTTCAGGAAACACCCACCCTCTAATTAAACGTTGAAAGCGCGCGTGCGGCGTTGCGCGCTTTCAAAGCGCCTCAAAAAGATTCGGCGCGACAGTATCTCGCGGCGCATAAGGAAAGTGCGCCGCGGTTAATTTCTGCGAATATTATCTGTTTTCGCTTTTCTGCGCACATTATAAAAAACGATTTGAGTTTTACGTTGAATAAACACAAAAAGCCAAGTCTAAGCGACTTGGCTTTTACCTTTATTTTTCATTTCTTGCGGACAAGCATCTTGCCTATATCGATCTTCGGTATGCTGAAGTCGAAAATGAAGAAAAATCCGACGACAAAGGGCAGAGCGTGATATATCACACGCAAGATATCGCAGGGGATCAAGGGGCTTATAACGTAGAAAAACGGGAATATGATCGCCGAGCTCGTAACCGGAAGTCCACGATACGATTTTGCACAGCCACTCTCGGTGGTCTGGCGTTTGGTTTCAAGAACGTTAAAAAACGCAAGTCGGATCACCGCACAGAGCGAATAGAAAATAAGTCCCGCAATTCCGAGAGCGGTATTAACTCCGCTGAAATAGAGTATGATGGCGGGAGTGACTCCAAAGCAGATCACGTCACACAAGGAATCGAGCTGGATTCCGAAATTCTTTTCGTCTGCCGTCCTGTTCTTTTTCGTTCGCGCAACGACTCCGTCAAACATATCGCATACGCCCGAAATGACGAGGCACAGTATTGCAAGGCCGCCTCTTCCCTCGTGGGCAAACTTTATGCCGAAAAGTCCCGAAACGAGACTTAAATAGGTCAAAACGACGGTATAGTTATAAAAACCTATGAATTTCACTTAAACTTCCCTTTCATTTTTGATCCGAAAGATCACTTCCGTATTTTTATTATACGCCCCCAAAAAGCTATTGTCAAGTGCCGTTTTTAACTTATTTTACTCTTTCAAGATCCGATTTTTTAACCGCGGCAACCACCGTTCCTTTATAGCTTATCACAACCCTGTCTCCGCTGATCTGTTTCACGGTGTGAACGCGGTCGTAAACGAAGGAGGCGAGTCCCGAGCCGTCGTAGGTGCGCGCACCGCGGCGAAGCTTGACGCGCTCTCCCACGCGAAGGACGTCTTCGACGTCAAGCGGCGTATATTCTATATCATAAGCGAGAAGAGCGTCCTCAAATCCCGCCGCTTTCGCCGAAAAAAGCATTTTTTCGGCGACTTCGCGTGCATCGGAAAAACCGAGGATCACCGCGTATTTCGTTTCCGTACGCTCACTTATTATCGCCGCCACGCGCGCCCGCAGCGTGTCCATACTCTCGCCGAATTTTTTCATCCAATGCTCGGGATCGCTGTGATTTGAACCGTATCCGCGCTCGTGTGCCTCGTTATGACCGACGATATTTTCGGTATCTATCGAAAACTCCTCACACAGCTTTGCGCAGTATTCTTCGGCAAGAGAAAACGCCGCCTTGTAGTAGCTCTCGTTTTCAAGAGCGTCCTCGCAAATTTCTATTTGTATATAAGCGGGATCGTAGTTATAGCTCCCCTTACTGCCCTTTCCTACGCCCCAGGCGCAGATGTCGAGCGGGAGTATCTCTGCAACTCTGACGTTTTTCTCCTTATCGTAACCGATAAATGCGTGAACGCATACCTTTTTGCCGCTCGGAGTCGGGTTATTCCAATGATTATTTCGGGTATTTATTCCCACCTCATCCGGAGCATCAACGTACCTTTTAAGGTTTGGGTTGTTTGCGCCCGTTGAGTGAATGACTATTCCCTGCGGGATCATTTTTTCTCCTGCAATATAGCACAGATTTTTCACCGCGTGCGCTTTTATAATTTCCATATATCCTCCATTTGCCTTCTTTTAATTATCTTTACCCTCCCAAATTCAGTATAGTAAAAAATAAGTTGTTTGACAGTGGCAAATGGTATTTTTTAATCGCAATTCGGAGAATCTATTGACAATCCTTGCCACCGATGTTATAATTTACAAAAGTTTATCTTGGAGGATCACAAAAATGAAAATAACCTTTCTCGGTACTGCGCACGGCGTTCCTCTTGAGGACAGATTCTGCTCCTGCACTATGATAGAATCGGGAAATTCGATATATTTTATAGATGCTGGCGCGCCGGTCATTGATCTTATGCTCCGTTATAAAAAGGACGTAAACGATCTCCGCGCGGTCTTTACCACGCATTCGCACGGCGACCACACCGCCGGACTTTTGCATCTTATAGACCTTATCAGCTGGTACTATAAGGAAAGCTCCGCTGATATTTATCTCTCAAACAGCGCACAGCTTCCCGCCTACACCGCTCTTTTGAAAGCACAAAACGGAGAGCTTTTTGAGTTTCCCGACAGACTTCGTTTTCATCTGACCGATCCAAGCACTCCGTACGAGGACGAGAATATTTCTCTTGAATATTTCAGAAACTGCCATATGCCAAATTCCTACTCGATACTCGTGACGGAAAAATCAAGCGGAAAAACCGCGCTTTTTTCGGGAGATATGTCGATAAAGCTTGCAAAGGGCGATTTCCCTTCGCTTCTTTCCGAAAAAGAGGTGGATATGTTCGTGTGTGAAATGGCTCATTTTGGCATCCACGAGCTTTCTCCGTATCTTGAAACTTGCAAAGCCAAAGCCGTATATTTCAATCACGTTTTCCCGCTCTCGAAATACGATGACATTGAGTCGCTGAAAGGAAAATATCCTTTCTCGGTACACACGCCGAGCGACGGCGACGCCATAGAGCTCTAAGTAACAAAACAGACACACCAAAACGGTGTGTCTGTTGTTTTTTATAAGGATTTTTATATCACTCCGCAAACACAAGCGAAAAGTCCTTTTCCCCGCCGTAGATGCCTGCTTTGCCGGCGTTTGCGCGGACGAGTATGGTTATCTCAAGCTCGCCGTCGCCGCAGGTGTCAAAATAGATCTTGCGTGAGCAGGGCCACGGATTTGCGTTTCCGTTATAATCAACAAGATGCTTATCGGCAAGACGTCCGTTCACCCACACCTCGTATTCGATATAGCAAAACTGCTCTATATTAAGGTATGCCCTCTTGTTTTGTCCCTTGACCGACGGCACTTTTGCCGTATAACGGTAGAATTTCCATCCCTTTTCAAAGTCTTGGAAGCTACGCGTGGACATCTGCCACGAAACGTAATCGTTCATATCGGTATCGGCAATTACCATGTTCGGATCGGGCTTTTCTTCAAAGGTCTTTAGCGAAACCGTTATCTGATCTATACTTCTGTTTGCGCTGTCCTTGACGTAGATATCCTGCGGGACGTCCACTATCTCAAACTCAACCGTCGCACTGTCACAACCCTCGCAGGTGACCTTTACGGCAGCGCTCTTCGCTCTGTCCTTGACCTGCACTATTGCCTGACATCTGCCCGCAAACAGCAGACGCTCGCACGCCTTGTCCGCCTCGTGGCTGTTCGGGTCTCCGTTTCCGACTCCGATTATCTCGCAGTCACCGATCGCCTCGAATTTTACGAGGTCGGTTGCGTTATGGACGACGCTTCCCGCACGGTCGGTGAGATATACGTCGATAGCCGCCGCATCACGTCCGCTGTTATCTAGAACGGTCTTGTGAGCCGTAGCGATAACTCTCTCGCTTTTTGCGGGAGTTCTGATGGTATCCTCGCAAACGATCTCTCCGTCTCTGTACCCAACGGCATTAAGCACGCCGGGAACGAACTCAACGTCCCAGTAGCACTGCTCCCAAAGCTTGGACTCGCGTCTGCCGAGCGACTCGCCGTTTACAAAAAGCTCGACCTCGTCGGCGTTCGTGACCGTCATAATTTTTACCGTCTCGCCCTCTTTGTGGTTCCAGTGATGGAGTATCTTCATCATCGGCTCGTCGTTAAAGCAAGCACGCATAACGTGTGCTGACGCTTTGGGGAATCCACAGAGATCGAAAATTCCGAAAAGAGAAACGACCGTCGGATATTTGAAGGGTGTTGGCTCGCCTCTGTAATCAAAGCCGGTCCAGATAAACATTCCCGCGATCCACTCGCGCTCGGAGACGACCTTCCACGCCTCTTGCATCGAGCAACCCCACGGCACGGCGTAGCTGTCAAAGTCCTCGATCAGATTATTTTCAAGATCTCGCCTGTGCTCGCCTCTGATCGCAAGTGCAGAGAGATTTTCCGCGCCCGTTGTGGGAATGTTCGGAAATTCCGCGCGGATCTTATCCACCTGACGGTAGTTGTAGTTTACGCCAAAGACCTCCATCTCGTACGGAGCACCGTCTCCCGTAAAGAAGGAAGCGTGCATAGCACCCGTAACGGGACGCGTGGAATCAAGCTTCTTTACGATACTCTTAAGGCGCGCGTAGATCTTTCTTCCCTCCTCGGTTCCCTGGAGGAACTCCTCATTGTATATCGACCACATAATAACGCTCGGATGGTTGCGGTCGCGTTTTACCATCGTGCAGATGTTTTTGACAGTTTCGTCGTTTGCTTCAAATCGGCGGTTTTCGTCCATTACGAGAACGCCGTATTTGTCGCAGGCGTCAAGTATCTCTCTTGCAGGAGTGTTATGCGCACATCTGTACGCGTTCACGCCCGACTCCTTGAGTATTTTTATCCTCATATCGTGAATAGAATCGGGAAGCGCAACTCCCACGCCCGCGTGGTCCTGATGACAGCATACGCCTTTGAGGAAAAGATGTCTGCCGTTCAAGAAAAATCCTTTTTCATTGTCGAAATAAAAGGTTCTGAAGCCGAATGTCGTGCTGTCCTCGTCGATAGTTTCACCGTCCTTTACGATGCTGACGATCGCCTTGTAAAGAGTTGGATCGTCAACGTCCCAAAGCGTGGGGGCTTCCACCGAAAGAGAGAGCTTTGCGCTCTTTTTCTCATAAAAGTCGAGCGAAAAAGGAGTTTCTGCCTCGGCAACGGCGTTGCCGTTTTTATCAAGCAGCGCTACCCTTACCGTAAACTCGCCGCTTTCGGTATATGCGCTGTTTTCAACCTCCACCTCGGCGTTTACCGTCCAGCTTCCATCGTCGTTTTTGATCGGGTTTATCCAGAGTCCGTTGTGTGCAATGTGGAGCATATCCTTGGCGTACAGGCGGACGTGTCTGTAAATGCCCGTTCCCTCGTACCACCAACCCTCGCACGATTTTCCGTCAACCTTGACAGCGAGCGTGTTGGCATAATTTCCAAAATGAACTCTCGGGGTTATATCTATTACCGTTTCGCTGTACGCACTCGTTGAGCGTCCTGCGAGCGATCCGTTGAAATATATTTCTCCAAAGACCGAAATGCCCTCGAAAACGAGAGTAAAATGCTTATCTTTATATTCTTCGGGAATTTCAAAGGTCTTTCTGTACCACACGTTTTCACGGATCTTCGAGCCGTGAACCGCCGTTGTGGTTTCGTCGAACCCGACCTCCACTCTGCGGTCGTGCGGAAGATCGACTACTCGCCAGTCGTCATCGTCAAAACGAAGTCCGCCTTCGCCCATAGTGAGTCCTGCCTTTACTCCCTGATAGGTTTCAGTGTGCGACTTACCGCCGGCGGAAACATTCTCTTCGTCAACCTTGAATTTCCAGTTTTTCTCGATGTTAAATGAGGTTCTCATAGTGCAAATCCTTTCGAATAGGTGCTTTTTTTGATTATAACACGGTCACGTAGAAATGTCAATATAAACCGGTAACCAATCCGTGTTTTGTAATATCAAAAAGCAGACACCCGACGCAAATCGCTTGAGTGTCTGCTTTTAGCTGTGTTCGTTAAATTTTCAATCCTCAAAGCCGAGCGAAAATTTGTGCTCGCCTCCGCGGATACCGGCTTGCCCCGCATTTGCGCGAACCAAGAGAGTTATTTCAAGTACGTCATCACCGCAGGTATCAAAGAGCATTCTGCGCCAAACCGGTGCAGGATTTCCGTCCGAATTATGTTCGACCGTATGTCGGTCAGCGAGCCGACCGTTTACCCAAAGCTCATACTCAATATAAACAAACGCCTCGACAAAAACGAAAGCGCTCTTGTTTTGCCCTTTGATATTCGGAATTTTTGCCTTATAGCGGTACAATTTCCAACCGTCGTCAAAGTCCTGATAAGTGCGAATGCCCATATCCCACACGACAAAGTTGTTCATATCGGTATCGGCGAGTGTCATATTTGGATCCGGCTTTTCGGCAAATGTGTCGTTAGAAACGATTATCTCGTTAATATTTCTTGATCCATCGCTTTCAGATAGATAAATATCCTGCTCAACCGGCACGATATTAAGTTCTACCGTCGCACTTTCATATTCCCGACAGGCAACCCTGACAGCTGCGCTTTTTGCTCTGTCGTTCACTTGCACTATTGCCTGACATCTGCCCGCAAACAGCAGTCGCTCACACGCTTTATCTGCCTCGTGGCTGTTCGGATTTCCGTTTCCGACCCCGATTATCTTACAGTCCCCAAGCGCTTCGAAGCTGATGAGTCCTTCGGCGTTTTGAACCGCATTACCCTCATCATCGGTAACACTCACGTCGATGGCCACGGCGTCGTGTCCACTGTTATCAACAACAATCTTATGAGGTGTTGCAATAATTTTAGTGGCTTTTCCGGGCGTTCTAAGCGTATCCTCACATACCGCCTTGCCGTCTTTATAACCAACGGCGGAAAGCTCGCCGGGAACGAACTCAATATCCCAAATGCATTGTGCCCAGAGCTTAGATTCCCTTCTGCCGAGCGACTCGCCATTCAAGAACAACTCGACCTCGTCGGCGTTTGTGACCGTCATAATTTTTACCGCTTCGCCGTTCTTGTGATTCCAGTGGTGAAGAAGCTTCATCATCGGCAGGTCTCTCTTAAAGCCCGCCATTGCGACGTAAGCGGACGCCTTGGGGTAGCCGCAAAGGTCGAAAAGTCCGAAAAGCGACGAAACCGTCGGATATTTGAAGGGCGTCGGCTCGCCTCGATAGTCAAATCCCGTCCAAGCGAAAAATCCCGTGATCCACGGACGAGTGTAGTTTACCTTGAACTGCTCCTGTAAGGTACAGCCCCACGGGCAACCGTAGCTATCAAAATCTTCGATAAGATTGTTGGCCATATCCCTTGTCTGTTGACCTCTTATCGCAACCGCCGAGGTGTTTTCGCTTCCTATTACCGGCGTGTTTGGATAAGCCGCGTGTATTCTGTCAAGACTCGGATAATTATAGTTGATACCGATAACGTCCATCTCGTGAGTTGATCCGACTCCGGTATAATAGCTCTTGTTCGATGCCCCGGTTATCGGGCGTGTGGAATCAAGCTTTTTGACGGCACTCTTCATTTTTGCAAATATAGCGCCCGACTCCTCGGTTCCCTGTATTCCCTCTTCATTATAGAGCGACCACATAATTACACTCGGGTGATTTCTGTCGCGCTTTACCATCGTACGCAGGTTTGTAAGAGTTTCCTCGTTTGCCTCAAAATGACGGTTTTCGTCCATTACCAAAAGTCCGTACTTGTCGCAAGCATCGAGAATTTCTTTTGCGTGCATGTTATGTGCACACCTGTATGCGTTTACACCCGCATCCTTTAATATCTTTATTCGCATTTCCTGAATCGAGTCCGGAACTGCAACTCCCACACCTGCGTGATCCTGATGACAGCAAACACCGTTTATAAAAACAGACCTGCCGTTAAGGAAAAAGCCATTATCTCTATCGAAAAAGATCGTTCTGAAGCCAAAATTTGCGCTATCCTCATCAAGGAGCTCCCCGTCACGGTAAATTCGGGCGACGGCTTTATAAAGAATCGGACTGTCAACGTCCCAAAGCTCGGGGGCATCTACCATCATCTTAAGCTTGATCGATCCTTTTTCGTCACCGCTTAGTAACGAAACTTTATCCGCTATCGCAACACTCTTCCCGCACTTGTCAAAAAGCTCTACACTTACGGTAAAATCTCCGCTTTCGGTATATGCGCTGTTTTCGACCTCAACCTCGGTATTCACCGTCCAGCTTCCATCGTCGTTTTTGATCGGGTTTATCCAAAGTCCGTTATGCGCGATATGCAGCATCTCCTTGACGTACAGGCGGACGTGTCTGTAAATACCCGTTCCCTCGTACCACCAGCCCTCGCACGATTTTCCGTCAATCTCGACCGAGATCGTGTTAAAGTTTTTTCCGAAGCGCATTCGTGGAGTTACATCAATAGCAGTTTCGCTGTACGCACTCGTCGAACGTCCTGCAAGAGAACCGTTAAAATATATATTTGCAAAAACGGAAATCCCTTCGAAAACAAAGGTGAAATGCTTGCCTTTATACTCTTCGGGCATGTCGAAGGTTTTTCTATACCACACGTTTTCGCGCACCTTGGAGCCATGCACTGCCGCCGTGTTTTCGTCAAATCCCACCTCAACTCTGCGGTCGTGCGGAAGGTCGAGAATTTGCCAGTCATCATCGTTACAATAAAATCCCGCCGCTCCCGGTACTCGTCCCGCCTGGTTTGCGCCGTATATATCCGAATGGCTGACACCGACGGTCTTTTCTGCGGTTTCGTCGTCAACCTTGAATTTCCAGTCTTTTTCTGCATTAAATATGGTTCTCATAGGAGTTACCCTTTCTATCGCATACTTTTGAGACAAGTATATCACTCGGTCAAACGAATGTCAATAGAACGTACGGCTTTGTAACCACTTTTTTGTTTCGATTTCGTCAAGTGTTTCGATTTGTTAATTTTGTCTCACACACGTTTGAACAACTCTTGTACAAGAGTTTCCTGCCTATTGATTTTTTCACCGATGTATGCTATAATTTATCCGTATAAGTATAATAGGTGATTTTGGAGGTAAATTTATGAATGACCGCACTCCCCTCATCTCGGTCATAGTACCCGTTTACAAGGTAGAAGAGTACCTTGAAAAATGTCTTGACAGCATTCTGGTACAAACCTATAAAAATCTTGAAATAATCATTGTTGACGACGGCTCGCCCGACAACTGCGGAAAGATCTGCGACGCTTACGCCGAAAAGGACGCTCGCATTAAAGTCATCCACAAGGAAAACGGGGGACTATCAGATGCTCGAAACGCAGGGCTTGATGTTGCCACGGGCAAATACGTGGGATTTGTTGACAGCGACGACACTATAGTGCCCACTATGTATGAAGAACTTTTAAAAAAGATGCTCGAAACGGAAAGTGATCTTATCTCGTGTGCATTCACAAGAGTTTATTCGACAAACGACGTTTCCGAGCCCGATACCGAAATTCAATCCCTTTCCTTTGACAGCGAGGGCGCACTTCGTGCAATGCTTCACCGAAATCCGTTTGGTGCCCACTCATGGTGTAAGCTTTATCGTATGGATCTTATCGATTCTCTTCGCTTTGATACCGCAATTCGCAACTCAGAAGATATTCCTTTCGTCGCGGAGTATATTTTAAGATGCAAAAAAGTCACTTTCTTTGAACGACATCTTTACAACTATCTACAAAGACGAGGTTCGATACTTAATTCGAATTTTACAGACCGTCATATGACAATTTACGATGCACACAAAAAAGTTATCGACATTGCAAAGTCCGCCAACCTTTCGGACAAAACTCTCGCCTCAGCTCAAGCGGCGACCATTATGTCCTGTATACGAATGGCATATGAGCTCGTGCCGCAAAAGGACGCGGCAAGAAAATTCATTCCCACGATAAAGAAAAATCTGCGCAGACACATTTCAAGAAGCAGTCTCGCTCAGCTTCACCGCTCAAGACAAGTACAGGCGGTGCTGCTTTCGATAAGCTTTTTGCTTTTCAAAGCGTTTTTTAAGCTTTCAAAAGCAAAAATAACCAAATAAGGAGTTTTTATGGAAAGCTTAAAGCCGCTTATTTCGGTAATAGTCCCCGTTTACGGGGTTGAAAAATATCTCGGCACGTGCATAGAGAGCATTCTCGCACAGACGCACGAAAATATCGAGCTTATCCTCGTTGACGACGGATCGCCCGACGACTGCGAAAAGATCTGTGACGCCTACGCCGAAAAGGACGCTCGCGTAAAGGTCATCCACAAGGAGAACGGCGGCGTTTCCTCGGCTCGAAATGCAGGACTTGCCGCTGTTTCGGGAGAATACGTCGGATTCGTTGACAGCGACGACACTATAAGCCCCACTATGTACGAGGAGCTTTATACCGAGCTCGTAAACACAAATTCGGACGTTTCGGTATGTAAGCTGCGCCGCGTTCGCACAAAGAAGCAATGCATAGCTCCCCCGAGCAGCGATAATATCGTCCGCGTGGAATACACACGCGAGGAGATCATTGCCGAAATGATAATGGTGCGCACCTTCTCGGGCTCGCTCTGCAACAAGCTCTTTAAGGCAGAGCTTGTCAAAGATATACGTCTTGACGAAAAGATCTACGCAGCAGAGGATCTTCTTTTTGCAGTTGAAGCGATACTTAAGGCGAAAAAGGCGTGCTATTTTTCAAGGGAGCTGTACAACTATTTCACGCGTGACGGAAGCGCAACTCAGATCTCATTCAGCGAAAAGCACATCACCTCGCACGACGTTTGTCTGAAGATAATCGAGCTGCTCGAAAAAGAAGGAATTGCGGACAAAATGAAAAAATACACCGACGCTTCTATCGTCGTATGCAACGTGATCCTTCTGCGCCGACTTTCGGGCGATAAGGCGCTCCAGAAAAAGTACGCATCTACCTTCAAAAAGAATCTTATGCCCCATCTTAACAGACAAAGCTTCAAGGAACTTACGAGATCGATAAAAACCAACGTAATACCCCTTGCAATAAGCACTCATCTGTATTATTTTTCGCTTAACGTCTTAAAAAAGCTTAAATCACTGATAAAATAAGTGCCGAAAGCGCTTAAGGAGAAAATATGAAGAAAACGGATACTAAAATAGATTTCGTTGTTACCTGGGTAGATGGAAACGATCCCGTTTGGCAAGCGGACAAGGCAAAGTATTCTGACGCAGGTGCCGATTCGGGCGCCTCAAGATACCGCGACTGGGATCAGCTCAAATACTGGTTCCGCTCGATCGAGCAGAACGCCCCTTGGGTAAACAAGATACATTTCGTCACCTACGGGCATCTTCCCGAGTGGCTGGATACCTCAAATCCCAAACTAAATATAGTAAATCATAAGGATTTTATTCCCGAGGAGTTTCTGCCCGTATTCAACTCTACTGCAATAGAAGTCCATCTCCACAGAATAAAAGGACTTTCCGAGCAGTTCGTCTATTTTAACGATGACACGTATCTTATGAAGCCGTGCAAGGAGACCGATTTCTTCGTCAAGGGACTTCCCGTTGACGAGGCGATATTCGATCCACCCCTTCCCCACGAAAACAGTTGTTACTGTCATCATCTTTACAACGACTACTCGGTATATACGCAGTACCTTTCATCAAAGACCTTTCTCAAAAACATCTTTAAGTATATAAACTTCAAGTTCGGCGCTCACAATCTTATACAGATCCTCGCGCGAAACAAGTATATCCGCCCTCTGCATCACGCAAAATCCTTCCTCAAGAGCTCCTTTGAGACTATTTGGAAGAATAACGAGCGTTATATGCTCCGTACCGCGCGCTCGCGCTTCAGAAAAGAGCTGAACAATTCCCCGCAGGTGTTCCGCGGATATCAGATAATCACCGGAAAATTCTATCCTAAGCACAAGAGAAAATACGCTCTTGTTATGGACTCTCGCAACGCCGAAGCCGCAGCAAGAGCCATCGACGCGAAAAAGTATAAATATCTCTGCCTGAGCGACAACACTGCCGAGGAGGATTTCATCTCGGCAAAGAAAATAATAAACGCGTCTTTTGAGCGCATATTCCCTCAAAAGAGCTCTTTTGAGAAATAAACAAGGAGGATGCTCGAATGTCCGACAAAAAAATAGATTTCGTCGTCACGTGGGTTGACGGCAACGATCCCGTTTGGCAGGCGGATAAGGCGGCGCACCTCGGAGACGGCGGCGACGCTCATATCAAACGCTTTCGTGACTGGGATCAGCTTAAATACTGGTTCCGCTCGATCGAACAAAACGCCCCTTGGGTAAACAAGATACATTTCGTTACCTACGGACACCTCCCCGAGTGGCTGGACACCTCAAATCCCAAACTAAATGTAGTAAATCACAAGGACTTTATTCCCGAGGAGTTTCTGCCCGTATTTAATTCTACGGCAATAGAGGTACATCTCCACAGAATAAAAGGTCTTTCCGAACAGTTCGTTTATTTCAACGACGACACCTATATCACAAAGCCGTGCAAGGAGACCGATTTCTTCGTCAAGGGACTGCCGGTTGACGAGGCGTACCTCGTTCCCGCGATCCCGCATCAGCAGGTGCTTTACTGTTATCACCTTTATAACGACTATTCGATATATGCGCCTTATTTTTCAACGAAAACTACCGCAAAAAACATCTTTAAGTACGTAAATTTCAAATTCGGATTTTACAATCTCATACAGATCCTCGCGCGAAACAGATACGTTCGTCCGATGCACCACGCAAAGGCGTTTCTGAAGAGCACGTTCGAGACTATATGGAAGGATCACGAGCAGTCTATGCTCCGTACCTCCCGCGCGCGTTTCCGCGGACGTCTCGAAAATTCCCCCCAGGCGTTCAGAGGTTATCAGATAATCACCGGAAAATTCTATCCGAAAAATCTGACCAAAAAGGCGACCGTCGTTGATTCCCGTCTCGTGGATGAAGTAAAAAAAGCGATAGAATCGGGAAAATACAAGTATATCTGTCTTAGCGACAACACTCCCGAGGATCAGTTCGAGTCGGCAAAGACGGCAATAAACGCTTCGTTTGAAAAGATATATCCAAACAAGAGCTCCTTTGAAAAGTAAGCTCAAATTTTCCGAAATAAAAGGATACCCGTTATGAAAATAGGCATAACCACACATTATTATAAAAGCTTGAACTACGGCGGTAATCTGCAGGCGTATGCGCTGTGTAAGGTCCTTAAGGATATGGGACACGAGTGCGAGCAGATGTGCTACACCGACTCGGGCACCGAGCAAGACGGCACGACGAAAACGTCGGGCGCAGGAAAGCTCCGCCGCTATATTTCGCTCATAAAGCCGTGGCTCTATATGCAAAAAAGCAAGCGCCTTGCGAAAAAATACGACATCGTAAAAAGACGCCGCGTTGCATTTGCTAATTTCAACGAGAATATGATCCCGCACAGTGCGGAAATTTACACTCCCAACACTCTGAATAAAGCAAACGAGATATACGACGCTTTTATAACCGGAAGCGATCAGATCTGGAATCTGCGCGGAAAGAACGATTTTTATTTTCTCAAATTTGCAAACGGAAGACCGAAGATCTCTTATGCCGCAAGCATAGCAAAAGAGGATCTTTCGCCCGAACAGAAGCTCTTTTTCAATGATGCACTCTCGGATTTCAAGACGGTATCCGTAAGAGAATCGTCTGCCGTGTCTCTGCTTAAGGATACTCACAAAAATATCGTACAAACGCTCGATCCCACCCTTCTCCTGAGCCGCGAGGAATGGGACGAGGTAGCGGAAGAGATAAAGCCCTTCGAAAAGTACGTTTTCTGCTACTTTTTGGGAGTAAACAAGAAAAGCTATAAGCTCGCCCGCAAATTCGCATCAAAGCACGGACTCAAGCTCGTTAATATCCCGATAGCAGGTGGACGACTTCGTCTTGACGATACGAAATACGGAGACGCGCGTCTGTTTGACACCTCTCCCGAGCAGTTTATATCGCTCATCAAGAACGCGGAGTACGTCTTTACCGACAGTTTCCACGCAGTAGTTTTCGCGAACATCTATCAAAAACAGTATTTCGTATTCAACAGAAATCCCGAGGGCGCAATGAGCTCGCGCATAACCGATATAACCACGCTGTTTGATCAAAACGAAAGATTCTGCGCGGGAAAAGAGCGCGAAAACATCAATTACATTGAATCACTTTCACCTATTGACTACTCAAAGCCGTCGCCGCGCTTTGAGAAAATGAAAGCTTTTTCGATGGAATTCCTTAAAAGCAGTCTCTCTTGACGGCGAACAAAAAACTCCGACGGTTGTCGGAGTTTTCTTTATTTTATCTTGTTTATATCGTACGGTGTGGTCTGGTAAACGAAGTAGTTGAGCCAGTTGGTGTAAAGCAGATTTGCGTGGCTTCTCCAGGTCGAGATCGGTTTTTTGTTCGGATCGTCGTCGGGATAATAGTTATAGGGGATCGCCGTGCCGAGCCCTGCCGCCACGTCACGCTTATATTCTTTATCAAGCGTATCGGGATCGTACTCGGAGTGTCCGGTAACGAACACTTGTCTTCCCTTTTTGGTGGCGGCAACGTAAACTCCCGCCTTTTCGGAGGACGCGAGTATCTTCAGCGCACTCTCTTTTTCTATATCCTCTCGCGCGACCGTCGTGTAGCGGCTGTGCGGCGCGTAGAAAACGTCGTCAAATCCGCGCATAAGTATCGACTTTTTGCGATCGACCGTGTGCTCAAACACACCGAAGAGCTTTTTGTCGAGCTTTTGCTTTTTTATTCCATAGTGATAGTAAAGCGCCGCCTGTGCGCCCCAGCAGATGTGGAATGTGCTCGTGACGTTCGTTTTGCTCCATTCCATTATCTCGCAAAGCTCGTCCCAGTATTCGACCTCCTCAAATTCGAGAAGCTCGACGGGGGCACCGGTAATTATCATTCCGTCGTATTTTTGATCCTTCACCTGATCAAAGGTCTTGTAAAAAGTCAGAAGATGGTCGTACGACGTGTTTTTGGACACGTGCGTGCTCGTGTGGATAAATTCAAGCTCTACCTGAAGGGGTGTGTTTCCGAGAATACGCGCAAGCTGTGTCTCGGTGACTATCTTGGTCGGCATAAGATTCAAAATGAGGATCTTAAGCGGACGGATATCCTGCGTTATCGCTCTCGTTTCGGTTATAGCGAATATGTTTTCGCTCAGCAGAGTCGCCGTTGCGGGCAACTCGTTCGGTATCTTAATAGGCATTTTTCTTTTTTGGAAAACTTTTGAAAAAAGTTTTCCATACCTTTCAAAAACTTTCTGCGAGACAACTTTTTGAAAAAAGTTGTCTCGCTCTCTTTCAAAAACTTTTCCTGAAAACCTTTTTGTAAAAAGGTTTTCAGACTTTCCAAAAACTTTACTTAAACTTATGTCGTCATGTTTTTTTATTAAAGTTTTTGAAGTTCCAAGAAACTTTTTTCAAAAAGTTTCTTGGTTTTTATATCTGTGCGAGCGCCTGCTCGATATCCTCGATAATATCCTCGACGTTCTCGATACCAACCGAGAAGCGTACGAGCTCGGGGCCGATGCCTGCCGCTACGAGCTGATCGTCGGTAAGCTGACGGTGAGTCGTGCTTGCGGGGTGAAGCACGGACGTACGCGCGTCCGCAACGTGAACGACGATCGCCGCAAGCTTCAGAGCATTCATAAACTTCATAGCCGCCTCGCGTCCACCCTCGATTCCGAAGGAAATAACGCCCGAAGCACCCTTGGGAAGATATTTTTCAGCCATTGCGTACTGCGAGTCGCCCTCAAGCTTCGGATAGCTTACCCATGTTACCTTATCGTGTCCCTTAAGGTATTTTGCTACCGCAAGAGCGTTCTCCGAATGGCGCTCGATTCTGAGTGCGAGAGACTCAAGTCCGAGGTTGATAATGAACGCCGAAAGGGGTGACGGAGTAGTTCCAAGGTCGCGCATAAGCTGGCAGCACGCCTTGGTGATATACGCCGACTTTCCGAAGGACGCGGTGTAAACGACTCCGTGATATGACTCGTCCGGCTCGGTAAGCTCGGGATATTTGCCCGCCGCTTCCCAGTCGAAGTTTCCGCTGTCAACTATAACTCCGCCAACTGTCGATGCGTGTCCGTCCATATATTTGGTCGTCGAATGTATAACTATATCCGCGCCGAATTCGATCGGACGGCAGAGTACGGGAGTTGCAAAGGTATTATCCACGATAAGCGGCATATTATGCTTATGTGCAAGGTGCGCGTATCTCTCGATATCGAGAACGGTAAGCGCAGGATTTGCTATCGTCTCACCGAAGATAAGGCGGGTATTTTCGTCGATCAGCTTTTCTATCTCCTCGTCGGACATATCGGGAGTGACGAATCTCGTCTCAATTCCCATACGCTTCATAGTAACCGCGAAAAGATTGGTCGTTCCGCCGTAAATGGACGAGAGCGAGATTATGTTCTGTCCCGCAGAGGTGATATTGAACACCGAAATTAAGCTCGCCGCCTGTCCGGACGAGGTAAGCATAGCACCTACGCCACCCTCAAGAGAGGCGATCTTCGAAGCGACCGCAGAAAGCGTAGGATTCGATATTCTCGAATACATATCGCCGGGCGCCTTGAGGTCAAAAAGATCTCCGAGGTGCTCTGCGCTGTCGTACTTATAGGTCGTGCTCTGGTATATGGGGAGAACTCTCGGCTCGGAATTTTTCGGCGAGTAACCCTCCTGTATGCACTTTGTTTCTATTCTGTATTTTTTATTCTCACTCATTTCAGAAATTCCTTTCTCCGATCTGATTTTTTCACAAGTTTCACATCTTTTTTGCGGTTTTCTTATTGGATACCGCAAGGAAGATTATTCCCACGATCGCCGATACTGCAAGAACCGCCGCGAGTGCCGTCACGATGATTACCGTAGTTTTTGAAAGCTGAAGCTTCTTTGGCGGCACGGGTGCAGGAGCGGGAGCGTTGCCCGTTTCTCCGCCGTCATCTGCGGGCGGAATATCGCTCGGATATATAAAGCCGGGGAGCTCGCCGTCTCTGTATGGAGGGAGCTTGACGATCCTGAAAAAGTACTCGGTCTTATGACCGCTCTCCGCAACGCAGGAAAGAGTCAGCTCCGCACTGCCGCTTGCAAGCGAAACGGTTGTCGGCTCGCTGAAGCTTTCCGCCTTTTCACTGCTCGGCAGACACGAGATCTCTATTTCATCAAGAGAATTTTCAACGTAAAGTATGTACTGCGTTCTCGCGGGATCAAATGCGGGCGAGAGCACGCCGCCGCTGAAAATTATCTCTTTAAGGGTAGAATTATTGTCCTCTTTGTAGTTTGGATTTTCCTCTTTCGTTACGGTAAGAATATATTCCGAAACGTTGCCTTTTTCGGCAGTTACGGTTATTTTGACCGTATTTACACCGACTCTCAAAATGTGTTCCTCTACCGAAACGGTAGCAAACTCGTTCGCCGTCTCATATATCGGCTCAAGCTTTGACATCGAATTTCCTACGGTAAGCGAGTATTCCTTCACGCTCGGATCAAAGGTCGGAGAAAGCTCCGATCCATCTACCGACAAAGACGCAAGCGTTGAATCGTCCGACAGAGCGACCGTTTCGTAAATGGCGGTATAGACCGTATCCTGCATCACGGTCTCCGTCACCTCGGGAGTCCAGCCGGTAAAGATATACTTGTTCTCGCCGTCCGAGGGCTTCGTGGGATCTTCGGGTAAGGTAACTTTTTCGTCTATAAAATATTTCTGCTCGGAAATTACCGTTTCTCCGTCCCCGTCAACGAATTTGACGCTGTATTTTTCCTTTATCTCAACAAGAGCGCTGTCATCTGCAAAAGTGACCTTGCCGCCCGCAGACGTGTTCGCCTCAACGTGCGCTATTTTGATCTCGGTGGTCGTTTCGGTCTCGGAAACGGCTGTAAAGTTCAGCTTTACGAGCTCTCCCGACGCACTCGAGTTATCAGCGGTGGATACGCTCCATCTCAAAATATACGGAGAGGACATTGTGGGAGAAGGGGTAGAGAGCCCTTCAAGAAGCGCAAGGTCCTCTATCGAATCGAGGCGAAGTGCGCTCTCGTCATACTCGATCTTGAAGCGAAGAGATATTATTCCGGGGTTGTCCTTAAGAGATATCACAAGCGAAAAGGATCCTCCCTTTTCAACGCGCGTGTCGGAGATCTCGTACGCGGGCGCGGGAGTGCTTGATGTTACGGTAAACACTGCCGTAAAAAGCATCGCGAGTGTGAGTAGAGTTATTATTAAGCGTTTTTTCATGAAATACCGCCCTTTCGATCAAATAAAGGTCAATAGGCGAAAACATACCTATACATTATGTAATTTTACCACACATCTTCCGACTTGTCAATTATTAAGTTAAATATATTAAGTAAATTTTATTGCTAAATTCTTCCCCTCTAACGCTGTGAATTGTTGACAAGCGAAAAAAATTGTGATATACTCCTTAAAAGAGGTAAATTTTACGCGTTTTACGGCAATTATGCCGTTTATGAAAGGTTATAGATATGAAACTTTACAACAGTCTTACAAGAAGCCGTGACGAGTTCGTACCAAACGAGCCGGGCAAGGTCAAAATGTACACCTGCGGACCTACCGTGTATCACTACGCGCACATAGGAAATCTCCGCACTTATATTATGGAGGACGTTCTCGATAAATATTTCCGTTACAGCGGATACGACGTCACCAGAGTTATGAATATTACCGACGTCGGACACCTCTCCTCTGACGGAGACACGGGCGAGGACAAAATGCTCAAGGGCGCAAAAAGAGAAAACAAGACCGTCCTTGAGATAGCAAAATTCTACACCGACGCGTTTTTCAACGACTGCGAAAAGCTGAAGATAAAGACTCCCGAGGTGGTTGCGCCCGCAACGACCTGCATCGACGATTTTATCTCGGTCATTTCCGCCCTTATTGAAAAGGGCTACGCTTACGAGGCGGGCGGAAACATCTATTTTGACACCTCGAAGCTGAGCAACTACTACGTTTTCAACGATTTTTCCGAAGAAGACCTGGAGGTGGGCGTCCGTGAGGGTGTTGAAGAGGACTCCTACAAGAAAAACAAGACCGACTTCGTTCTTTGGTTCACCCGTTCCAAATTCGAAGACCAGGAGCTTAAATGGGATTCCCCCTGGGGAGTCGGATACCCCGGCTGGCATATCGAGTGCTCGTGCATTTCAATGAAGCACCTCGGAGAAACGCTTGACGTTCACTGTGGCGGTATTGACAACGCATTTCCGCACCATACGAACGAGATCGCACAAAGCGAAGCGTATCTCGGTCATAAATGGTGCAACTATTGGTTCCACGTCCGCCATCTTAACACAAGCAGCGGAAAGATGAGTAAATCCAAGGGTGAATTTCTGACCGTTTCCCTTCTGGAGGAAAAGGGCTACGATCCCCTCGTTTACAGATATTTCTGTCTCCAGTCGCACTACCGCAAATCGCTCGTTTTCTCCTGGGAAAACCTTGACAACGCAGCGGCGGCTTACAACAAGCTCGTCAAACGCATTGCATCCGTAAAGGACGAGGGCGAGATCAACGCAGACGATTTTGCAAAATACAAAAAGGCGTTCACCGACGCGCTTGACAACGATCTTAACACCTCTCTTGCGGTCACCGCTCTTTACGACGTAATAAAGGCGGATATTTCGGGCAAAACAAAGCTCGCTCTTATTGAAGATTTCGACAAGGTGCTCTCTATCGGTCTTATCGACGCAGCCAAAAAGCTCTCCGTTGACAGCACGGGAGCCGAGGCGGCTTCAAACGATCCCGAGGCGGCGCGTATCGAGGCACTCCTTAACGAGCGTGCCGAAGCAAAAAAGGCAAAGAACTACTCTCGCGCAGACGAGATCCGCGCACAGCTCCTTTCCGAAGGAATCGTTATAACCGACACCCCACAGGGCGCAAAGTGGGAAAGAAAATAAAACAAAATTTAAGAGCTCGGCTGCTTGCCGAGCTCTTTCTTTTTTATTTTATGTCCATAGGAGAATAGATCGTTATTTTTGCAAATGCAACGTATCTTTCTCCGTACCTGTCAACTGTGTTTGCATAGTATAGTGTTTTTCCGTCGTCACCAACCCAAAGCCCCGCACTGTATCCTACTCTGTCCTGATCTTTGGATATCGGAGTGCCCGCAAGCGGATCTTCTATCGTTTCCCAAGTTTCGCCGTAGTCAAAGCTAATGAAGATAACTCCCTTGTTCGAGCTTCTCTTGGACGTAACGATAAGAACGCCCTTCTCGCCGCCAATGTCAAGCCACGCACACGAGGGCGAGCCGGCTGTGATGTATTTACCGCTCTCGGGAATGATCGTCCCCCGGTCGCTCGGATCTCCCCAATCGGCAAGATTTGTTGTTTTTTTGTAGAAAATGCGGAAATCCGTCCAACTGCTGTTTTTATCTCCCTCCTGCTCGTAAACCATGAAATACTCGCCGTTACCCATCTTGGTAATAACGGGCATTCCGGGGCGGAAAGCAAAAGAGTTTACTGCTACTACCTCTATCGGCTCGACTGTGCTTGCACCCGCGGTAGATGCAACCATTCCGTCCTTACCTTCCCAGTTTACACCGTCCTTCGAACGCTTGTAAACAACCTTCTGGTCGTGTCCCGGATCAGAGTCGTCCGAATAGAAACAGTAAAGGTAGCCGTCCTCCTCACAGTAGGTCATAAAGGGCTCCCAAACGCCCTCTTTTATACCCTTTGCTTCGTCAATTATAACGTATTCCTCCCAGCTTACGCCGCAGTCAAAGCTTCTCCATACTGCGAGAATTGATTTGCCGAGCATACCGTCCGACTTATCGTTATAATCAACCGAGCAGTACGAATAAAGCAGTGTGCCCGCGGGCATATCGCCCACCTTAGTAGGAAGTTCGTAAATGTGTGCCATAGTACCGATTCTCGGAAGCTTGTCGTGAAGTGTCTCCTTCGGGCGAGCAAGTGCCTTCCACGTCTTGCCCTTGTCGGAGCTCATCATAACGCAACCGTAGGTCGGATTGTTTTCGGTAAGATCATACACAAGTGTTGCCGCGGTAGCAATCAGTTTGCCGTTATCTGCGGGATTTGGCTGATATTTAAGTTCTGTAATCGACGGATACGACGCGTTTTGCACAATAAATTCATTTCCGTCCGCCGTGGTGTATTTAACATTCGGCTGAGTTATGAGAGTTGTGCTGTCAACGTGAAATGCCGTGCCGTTAGATGCGAGTATCAGCGAGCTTTCGTCATAAAGACCTAACTGCTGATTGCCGCACGAAATATCTATCACGCCCTGAGCGGACGAGGGATAGACATAGCTTTCGATAAACACCCAAATTGCCCGTGCGGTCGAAAGATCGTCAGTTCCCGTAATAACTATTTTGTTTTCGGATACTCTAACAGCGAATGAGTTTTGGTCTTTGTTCTGCTTTTTAAGGTAGGAAACAGTCGAGCTTGATTCACTGCGATTTGTTTCCCCTACAAGTATTTCCTTTTCGAGTGCCTCTGTACCGTCATTTACAACGGGAAGATCGATTCCGAGCTTGTTCGAAATAGTGCTTTTGAGTGTAGAAAGTGCCGCCTTGGTGTTTGCCTCGGCACCCTCCTCTACAACGAGAGTAAAGCCGTCGAGCGAATACTCGTTTGCATTCGGAATATCCTCAGCCGGGGTTAACTGCTCACTGTCCTTGCACGAAGCAAGCGTGGTAATTACAAGTGCTCCGAGCAAAGAAAGTGCCAAAATTTTTGTAAAAATTTTTTTCATTGTTTATTTATTTATCCTTGCCGTCGTAGCTCTTGGGTCCGTAAATGGTCAGGCGAGCAAATCCCATAACTCGAGTTTCGGTCGGATTTCTCGCATCGTTTATTGAGTTGAGATAGTAAACAGTCTTTCCGTCTGTGCTAAGCCAGAACGCGGGGCTGTATCCAACTCTGTCGTTGCCCGAGCCATTGGTGATTATCGGCTGTCCAACGAGCGGGTTGTCTATTTTTTCCCACGTTTCACCGTAGTCGAAGCTTACGAGCATATATCCTTTGTTCGAGCCCTGCTTTGCGGTAACTATGAGGGTTCCGCATTCGCCGCCGACGTCAAGCCAAACGCACGCAGGAGAGGAAGAAAGAACCTCGCCCGTCTTTGCCTTGATAAGCGTTCCGATATCGCTTACATCTCCCCAATCGGAGAGGTCTCTCGTCTTTTTATAGTATATGGGGCATCCCGTCCAATCGCCAAACTGCTCGTAAACGAGGAAATATTCGCCGTTACCCATCTTGGTGATTACGGGCATTCCGGGGCGGTATTTGAACTTATCTATCGCAACTACGTCAACCGGCTCAACGTCCTTGCCGGTTCCCGTGCCGATCTTGCCGCCTTCGCCTTCCCAATTTACGCCATCCTTCGAGCGCTTATAGGAGATCTTCTGGTCATGGTCGGGGTCGGAGTCGTCAGAGTAGAAGCAGTAGAGATAACCGTCCTCCTCGGAGTAGATCATAAAGGGCTCCCATATACCCTGTTTTATACCTCTTGCTTCGTCTATAATTACGTATTCTTCCCAATTCAAGCCGCAATCATAACTGCGCCATACCGCAAGAATAGACTGACCGTTACCTCCGTCGGGGTGGTCGTAATTTACAGCGTTATAAGAATAAAGAAGAGTTCCTGCAGGCATATCTCCGATCTGTACGGGCAGCTCGTAAATATGCGCCATCGAGCCGACACTGCTGAGTTTGGGGAACTTAGTCTCCCAAGGGCGGCTGAGCATTTCCCACGTCTTTCCTCTGTCCGAGCTCATCATGACCGTTCCGCCGCCCGGTTCGGTTGCCATATTAATATAGTCAACGTTCAGAGACATCGTCGCAATAAGCTTGCCGTTGTTTTTCGGATCGCTCTGATAACGAAGTTCGGTTACCGAGGGGTAGGATGCAGAATTAAGAATTACCTTATTGCCGTGTTTATCTTCCATCACACTGAAGCCCTGGCTGTACATCTGCTTTGCGATGTCAACGTGTATTTCCACTCCGCTCGAGGTGGTTATAATATTTTTCCGGTCGTAAGGAGCCACGATCTGCTGACCTGCCGCAATGTTCAGCGAGCTTCCGCTTGAGGATGCCTTAACGTAGGTATTTATAAACTCGTAGATTGCACGCTCGGTAGCGTTATCGTCGGTTCCGACGATAACTATCTTGTCGTTTCCTATACGGATAGCGTACGAGTTTTCTTCATAAGTCTTTTTGAGATATGCAAGAGTTGATTCGGACTCGGGACGGTTCGTCTCGCCCACGAGTATCTCTTTTGCGCCCGCTTCGGTATCAACGTCGAGAGAAACCGTAGCATCAAGACCAATTATATCCTTGATAGCGCGCTTGATATCTGCCGTAGCTTGTGCCACGTTCGAGTCGCTCGCGGCATCGCGAACGATCTTGAATCCGGTAAGATCGTACATGTTGGGATCGGGTTCCTGTACCGGTTCTTCGGGGGTTTTGTCCTTGCAGGAAATTGCAAGGGTTGCCACGGTCGCCATAACGAGTATGAACGACAGCACTCTTGAAAATTTCTTGTTTTTCATGGTTTTCCTTTCTCCGAGGGGCCTTTGCCCTTCATCTCCCGTTATTTATTATTCGTAAACGTACATTTTAGCGAATGCGATAAGCTGTCTTTCCTTAGGAGCCGACGGATCGTTTACAGAGTTTACGTAATAAAGAGTCTTTTTATCGTTTGCAACGAACATAAATCCACTGTATCCCACGCGGTCGCCCTCGTTTTTTATAGGTTTACTGGTATGCGGATCATCTATCTTTTCCCACGTTTTTCCGTAGTCAAAGCTTGCCATCATATATCCGTTGTTCGAGCCGCCCTTTGCTGCAACGAGCAGGAGTCCGTTCTCTCCGCCTGCATCAAGCCACGCGCACGAGGGAGCAGACCACATTCCGATAAGTGTTCCCATATTATCGGGATCTCCCCAGTCAGCGAGGTTTTTGGTGGTTCTGTATCTTATAACGCAATCGCCGTTTTCGTCTATATATTCATAAGACATAAAATATTCGCCGTTGCCCATTTTGGTAATTACGGGCATTCCGGGGCGGTGTTCCTTGTTTGCGGTCGCAATTACGTCAACGGGTTCAACGTTTTTACCTGTAAGCGTACCTATCTCGCCGTTTTTTCCCTCCCAGTTCACGCCGTCCTTGGAGCGCTTATAAACTATTTTCTGATCGTGCTTGGGATCAGAGTCGTCAGAGTAGAAGCAGTAGAGATAACCGTCCTCCTCGCTGTAGATCATAAAGGGCTCCCAAACGCCCTCTCCAAGCGCGCCCGCCTCGTCTATCATAGCGCTTTCCTGCCAGGTCTCTCCGGCATCAACGCTGATCCACGTAGCAATTACGGAATATTTTTTGATATCCCAATCAACTATATTATGCGAGTAGATAAGCGTGCCCGCAGGGAGATCTCCCAGCTTTGCAGGAAGCTCGTAAATATTTGCCATAGATCCGGAGGGAATTCCGGGAAAAGTTTTTTGATTAGGACGAGCAACTATCTTCCACGATGCACCGTCGTCATCACTAACGATAACACACGCCATGGTAGAGGAATCGCCAAACATCGGAGATGCGGCGGAAATTGCAACGAGTCGCCCGTTCTTTGCGGGATCACTCTGATACTGAAGCTTTGTAATACCGGGGTAAGATCCGCCCGAGGGAACAAATTCTTCTCCGTTCACGTTATACCGCTTTTGACTGTAGAGTATCGACTCGGTCTCGACCTGTATCTCGGTTCCGTTTTTGGTAGTAATGATACTGTCGGTATCGTAGATGCGATACATTTCTTTTCCTGCAGAAAGACCAAGCTTTCCTTCGGAAGAGGCATTGACGTAGTACTTTATAAACGCCTCCGCCGCCTTTACGCTCGACGCATCGTCGGTACCCGTAATAACTATCTTATCACTTGCAATTCGGATAGCCCACGAATTTTTTTCGTTTTTCTTCTTTATCTGACTTACGGTAGCTTTCGACTCCGTTCTGTCGGTCTCGCCGATAAGGATCTCCTTGCTTCCCGCCTCTTTGTTCGAATCAACAACAATGGGAAGCTCGAGCCCCAACTTGCTCTTGATCGCATCTTTTACGTCTGAAACCGCACTTGAAAAGCCGATCGATCCGACCTCCGCGCGAACTATCGTAAAGTCGGTGAGATCGTACGCGGTCTCCTCGGGCTCTTGCCCGCCGTTCTGATCTGCAGTGTCATCCTTGCAGGCAACCATAAAGGACGCCGCCGTAACGAGCGCCAAAACAAGCGCTGTAAGTTTGGTAAAAATTCTCATTTCTTTTCTCCGTTCGTTATTTTATTGAGAGCTTGGCAAACGCTATCATCTGCGCGCCCTCCGGATCGTTTTCCGAATTGGTCGAATTGACGTAATAAATATACTTTTTGTCCTCGCTCAGCCAGAGTCCTGCGCTGTATCCGAGACGGTTGCCGACCTTGTCGGTGACCTTCGAGCCGAGCGGGTCTTCCACGCTCTCCCACGTTTCGCCGTAGTCAAAGCTGAGCAGGATTCGGTTTTGATTCGACGCCGACTTTGCCGTAACTATTATAGTACCGCAGTCGCCGCCGTGAGGAGTCCATATACAGCAGGGCGCAGAATACATTTCTCTGCCCTCGGCGTCCTTTATTATCGTTCCGCAGTCATTCGCCTCGCCCCAGTCTGCAAGGTCTCTCGACTTTCTGTAACGGATCGGGCAACCCGAGCCGGGCCCGGGCGCTCTTGCAAAATGCTCGTAAACCATAAAGTACTCACCGCTACCAAGCTTGGTAACAACGGGCATTCCCGGGCGGCACTCAACAAAGTCCATAGCGATCATATCGACCGGCTCAACGTCCTTGCCGGTTCCCGTGCCGATCTTACCGTTCTCGCCCTCCCAGTTTATTCCGTCTTTCGTGCGCTTATAGGAGATCTTTTGGTCGTGGTCGGGATCAGAGTCGTCCGAATATATGCAGTAAAGATAGCCGTCCTCCTCGCAGTAGGTCATAAAGGGCTCCCAAATGCCCTCGAGTATTCCTCCCGCCTCGTCAATAACGACGTATTCTTCCCAAGTGTATCCGCAGTCAAAGCTGCGCCATACCGCAAGAATGGAGTGCCCGCTCTTCCTGTCCTCTCTGTTTCCGTAATTTACGGAGTTGTACGAGTAAAGCAGAGTTCCCGCAGGCATATCGCCAATCTTGACGGGCAGCTCGTAAATATGCGCCATCGAGCCAACCGATCTAAGCTCGGGGAAAAGAACCTCCTTGGGACGTGCGATGCACTCCCACGTTCTTCCCTCGTCCTCGCTCATCATAACGCAGGCGACCGTGGAAGAGTCTCCTTCAACCGCGCTTGCCGACAGCGTCGTTATAAGCTTGCCGTTGTTTTTTGCATCGCTTTGATAACATAGCTCTGTAATGGCGGGATAGCTCGCATGGTTTGCCACAAAGGGCTCGCCCTTGTTTACGAAATATCTGTTTTTCGGATCAAGAACGACACTTCTGTATTCAACGGTGAGTTCTGCACCGTTTTTGGTCTTGATCTTCTTTCCTTCGTTTGCGCCGAAGCGATACTTTTCTTCCATTTTTCGTGTCTCCTTTGCTCTTCAAAAATCGACAGACGGTTCTACGGTATATACTAATATCCATACTTCTAAAATTATATCATATAGAGGATAGGTTTTCAATTAAGCATTTTCACAAAAAAACATCTCTTTTTTTGTGACATTTAACCAAGTATCATTGGGCGCACAAATTTTGTTTGACATCCTGAAAAAGATGTGTTATAATCTTCTTGCAGTAATCGAAAGGATCGGTGACCTTTATGAAATATAACGTAATAACCATCAGCCGCGAATTCGGAAGCGGCGGAAGAACGGTCGGACGTCTCGTTGCGGAAAAGCTCGGTATTCCCTTTTACGACAGAGAGCTTGTAAATAAAGTTGCACTCGAGACCGGCTTTGCGACCGAATATATCGAGGACGCGGGTGAATACGCACCCGTAAAAAGCAAGCTTGCATTTCTTTTGTCCTTCGGACACACCTCACACGTTAACGGTCACTCCGCAAGCGGACACATTCCTCCCGCGGAATATATATGGGCTACCCAGAGCAGAGTTATAAAAAATCTCGCCGAGCAAGGCCCCTGCGTTATCGTCGGAAGATGCGCGGACTATATTCTCAAAGACCGAAAGGACGCTCTTCACGTCTTTATCCACGCACCGAAAGAAGCACGCGCGGAGAGAATAGTACGACTTTACGGCGAGACCGACTGCGATCCCATGAAGCGCCTTGACGAAAAGGACAAAAAGCGCCGTATCCATTACGACTATTTCACCTCAAGACCTTGGGGGCTTTCCCAGAACTACACTCTGTCCCTTGACAGCGAGATAGTCGGAGTTGAAAAATGTGCCGATATTATCGTGGATCTTGTGAAGAACAACGCCGCAGACGGAATAGTTGATTAAATAAAAACACGACCGCAGACGATGTCTGCGGTCTTTTTGTTTCGTTTAGTTTTCGGGGGCGATACAGCCGTATCCGCCGTCCTTTCTTATATAAACTACGTTTACCTCCTCGGTAACGTCGTTTTTGAAAACGAAGAACTGATGGTCGAGAAGAAGCATCTGAAGTATCGCTTCTTCTATTGACATCGGCTTAAGGTTGAAATACTTCATTCTGACCTCAAAGTCGCCGATCGTTTCGTCAACGTCCTCGTTTTCACTCGGAACGTACGCATCGGAGCCCTTGACGAAAACACCCTCGCGAAGCTTCTTTTCAAGACGCGTTTTATTCTTTCTTATCTGTCTCTCGATAGAATAAATAACGTCGTCGAGCGCGTTCTGGTAGGTCTTGTCGGACTTTTCGCTGCGGTAGATAACGCCGCCGCTTACTATCGTAAGCTCAAGCGTTTCAAGGTTGTGCGCGCTCTTTATCGAGACGTTTGCCTCCGCACCATCCTTAAAAAACTTGTCGAACTTTGCGAGCTTCTTTTCGATTATCTCGTAAAGCCCTCTCGGCACCTCGGTCTTTTTTCCGACGATAGTAAATTTCATATTGTGACCACCTTTGCTATATATTACAAGAGATGTGCATATACGTCCTCTTGCACCTTCAGTATAGCACATATTTTGTTACTTGTCAACAGCTTTTATTCGTTTTTGACGATATTTTTGGGCATTTTGACAAAAACCGACTTAATTCTCCGTTACCATGATCACCGTACATTTCTTGCCCTTTTTCTCGCAGAGCCGTATGACCGAAAGCGTGCCCTTCGATGCTCCGTCCCAAAAAGCTATGACCTCGTCGGAATAATCGACTATCCTCTCGTTTCTTACGACCGGCGCCGCTCTTGAATATTTCTCATATTCGGGCAAAAATTCGGTAAGCGTTATTTTATGTGCCGCTGCATACCGTGCCGCACAAGAATCCACGCCCTTTGCACCGCCCGAAACTATTTCGCACACGCCATCGGGCAAATATTTTCCTATATCTTTTACCGTAATATTTCTCGATCCAACGATTGCAATTCGCATAAACATATCTCCTTATATACAATAATAGTACTTGTGATTATATCATTAAAGATTATCACAACAATTATACTATTAATTGTTAGAATTGTCAAGAACGTATATATCTATTAAAATATATGCAAAGGAGAGGTGATACTTGTGGTAAAATTAACACTCGACAGTTATTTGCAGAAGATTGGCATTACACGGTATGAGGTCTCAAAAAGGAGCGGCATCATATACCCGACAATAGACGCTTATTACAAAAACAAGGTCGTAAGATACGACAGCTATATTCTTGACAAAATTTGCACCGCTCTCGACTGCGACATTTCAGACATCGTCTCCTTTGAGAAAGATAAATAAGATCTTATATGAAAAATCCACCCGCAAGGGTGGTTTTTTATTTGGATTTTCGATAATTTTTGATAATCGCAAACATTATCCGCAATAGCATATTAAGGCGCCCTTTTTGCGCCGCGCGTTCACACACAGATCCTTCGATCAACGTGCACAGCATTGAAGCATTTCTTTGCCGAAAGAAACGCTTCGCAAAGAACGCCGAAAGGGAGAGAAGGATCTCTCCCTTTGGAAACCCACTCTCTAAATTAAACGTTGAAAGCGCGCGTGGGCGCTTGCGCGCTTTCAAAGCGCCTCAAAAAGATTCGGCGCAGGTGTACATCGCGGCGCAAGAGGAAAATGCGCCGCGGTCTGTTCCTACGAATTAAACACAAATTCGCCTGAATGTAGTTTTAATAGTCCGCGAATTCCACTCATAGTAGCTATCAAAGGCGCCTATCCGCGCCGCGCCTATCCATAACGATAAGGCACAGATAATTATATCTCTGTTGTTTCGCGTTGTGGCGCGGGGGAGGGTTGGATTTTAAGGAAGGGAGGGGCGATTTCGCCGCTTCCACTCCCTTCCTTAATTGCTCTTTGCGAGACTTTCTGTCAACACAGAAAGTCGGAAAATAATTAACAAGCGTGTTTTTGTGTATTCGCACACACGGATCCTTCGTGCCGACAATAAAATCCCACAGCCCAAAAAATCAAGCTGTGGGATCTCGTTTTTATCCGTTTTATTCAAGCGTAAATTTCTTAGTGAGGATAAGGTTATCCGCGTATCCCGCAGAGACCTCAAAGTCGCCCGGCTCGGAAATAAACTCGCACCTAAAATTGTAGAAGCGAAGCATCTCTTCGGTGATCGTGAAATCAACCGTCACCGTCTCTCCTGCGCCGATATCAACCTTCTTAAAAGCGATAAGCGACTGAACGGGGCGCACCGCAGAGGCACAAAGATCGCGCATATAGAGCTGAACGACCTCTTTGCCCGCTCGATCACCGTTATTTTTAACGGTTACGCGTACGTTTATTTCGGAATCCGCAGACATTCTGTCGGTATCAAGCTCAAGTGATTCGTATGAAAAATCCGAATAGGAAAGTCCGTGACCGAAGGGATAAAGCGCCTTGTTTCCGCATCCGATATAGCTGGAGGCGTAGGGCTGATGGACGTTCTCGGGTCTTGCCTTCGGGCGTCCGGTTGACGGGTGGTTATAATATATCGGACACTGTCCGACCGATTTCGGGAAGCTCATAGTTACCTTGCCCGACGGGTTTGCCTCGCCGAAGAGCAGTCTCGCCGCCGCGTTTCCGCCCTCGCTGCCCGGGAAGAACATATCGAGTATCGCAGGCGCGATCTCGTCAAGCTCGGTGAGTACGAGAGGACGGCCGTTAAAGAGGACCGCTGCCGCGTTTTTGTTTACCGCAAGCACCTCTCTTGCAAGTGCCATCTGCTCGCCCGGCAGACCAAGATCTGCGCGGCTGTTGCCTTCTCCGCTGTAATTCTGCGGCTCGCCAAGGCAGAGGATAACCGCGTCAGCATTCCTTGCCGCCTCTACCGCCTCTGCAAATCCGTCTTTGTCACATACGTTCCATTCCGCAGAACATCCCGCAGCTACCGTTATTTTTGCATCGGGCAGGAGATTTTTCACGCCCTCGGCAACGCTTACGCACTCCTTGTCAAGTCCGTTGCAAGCCCAGAATCCCTTTATTGCATTTGAGTCGGCAAACGGTCCGATAATTGCTATATTCTTTATATCCTTTGAAAAAGGAAGCGTTCCGTTGTTTTTGAGCAGAACGGCGCACTCCTCTGCCGCACGCAGAGCAATAGCTCTGTGCTCGGGGCAAAGACAAAGCGCTTCTTCTTTTTCGGTAGAGCCGCCGTGGTAAGGATCCTCGAAAAGACCGAGCTCGCGCTTAAGCTCAAGCACCTTGAGCACCGCCTCGTCTATCTTCTTTTCGCTGACCTTTCCCTCCTCTACGAGTTGACAAAGGGAGGAGCAGTATCCCGCAGACATCATATCTATATCACAGCCGTTTTCAAACGCCATAAGAGCGGCGTCCTTTGCGTTTTGGGCAATTCCGTGCTTCAGCAGCTCGCCGATGGCGTTATAGTCGCTGATTATTATGCCGTCAAAGCCCCACTCGCCCTTGAGAACGTCCTGAATAAGCCACTTGTTTGCTATCGAAGGCACTCCGTTGAGCGAGTTGAACGAGGGCATTACCATATTTGCTCCCGCGTCCAGACACGCTTTGTAAGCGGGAAAATAACATTCTCTGAGCAAACGCTCGGACAACTCGACCGTGTTGTAGTCACGTCCCGCCTCCGCGCCGCCGTACGCCGCGAAATGCTTTACACAGGTTGCGATGTTTTCGGGATCGGAAATATCGTCACCCTGGAACGCCTCTACCTGCGCCGCGCCCATTACCGAGTTGACGAGCGGATCCTCACCGCAGGTCTCCATAACTCTTCCCCAGCGTGCATCGCGTACGTAATCGACCATAGGAGTAAAGGTGACGTGTATGCCGCCTGCGCTTGCTTCCTTTGCCGCCATTCTGGTGCAGTCCTTGACCAGCTCGGGATCAAAGGATGCGCCGAGCGCGAGCGGGATCGGGAAGATAGTTCTGTATCCGTGGATAACGTCCATCATAAAAAGAAGCGGTATTCCGAGACGGTCTTTTTCCATGTGTCCGTCCTGCAGCGCCTTGACCTCGGCAAAGCTATGAAAATTAAGCGTACTTCCTATTTTGGCGAGCATAGAGTCGCTGACTCCGAGCTGCTCCTTGGGTCCGGTTATATCCGCAGTAGTCTCGCCTATAAACATTGAGTTTAGCTGTATGAGCTGTCCAACCTTTTCTTCAAGCGTCATCTGTGAAAGAAGCTTGTTGATATCAAAATTCGATTTAGCCATTTTTTCCTCCGTACGTCTTAAAAAGATATTTCGTCAAGCGTTTCGCCAAAGGCGGGCAGGAAGTTTTCCATAAAATATTCCGCCTCCGGGCAATTCATTTCGGTGAGCGAGCGGCGGGTGGATTCCTCCGCGTTTGCAAATTCACGGTTTCCGCCCTTTATTTCTTCCATACACTTTATAAGCGCGCATATTTTGTCCGCCGCCTTGACCATTCTCTTTTCTTCGGCACTTGCGCCCGACAAAATATCGCCGTAAATACCGTGAAAATCTTTAGGAAGCTTTTCGAGAAGCATCTTCTCCGCGCTTGCTTCTATCTGCTTGTAGCTTTTACGCATCTCCTCCGAATAATATTTTACGGGGGTCGGCAGATCGCCCGTGATTATCTCCGCCGCATCGTGATAAAGAGCAAGCAGAGCAATTCTTTCTTCGTTATACTTTTTTCCGTAATACTTGTTACCGATCACCGCAAGCGCGTGCGCTATAAACGCGGTCTCGGCGCTGTGTTCAACGAGGTTTTCCTCGATGGTGTTGCGCATAAGTCCCCAGCGCTTTATGTATTTTTGTCTGAACAGCAACGCAAAAAACGTACTTCCCATATTTTTATATCCTTTACGACTTTATTTTCTTACAGTATAACACACGCCCGAGCTCGTGTCAATAAGCGTTTTCCGTTCTTTTTCCAATAAATATCAGGTGAAATGTTGACAAATCGTCCCCAAACGGTTAAAATGTAATCGTAAAAGCATACGGCTTTATTAAAGAAAGGACTAAACGAAGGTATGAAAAGAGAAAATCTTGACAAGGTGCTCAAAAACACAGATCAGAATTCCGACTGGACCGATTC
Source organism: Oscillospiraceae bacterium (assembly GCA_015064385.1). Classification (GTDB taxonomy): domain Bacteria; phylum Bacillota; class Clostridia; order Oscillospirales; family CAG-272; genus SIG672. The sequence continues at coordinate 38,756 of SVSI01000005.1, forward strand.
TTATCTTAAGATGACCGTCGATCAGCGCGGACTTGCCGGCGAGCCCCTTTACAGCGTTAAGCTTTCGGATATAGTAAAAGACTTCAACCTTGAGGTGCTCAATATGCCCGAGGACGAGGATGTTAAGGTCGTCTGCCGAGACGTAAACCGTCCCGGTCTTCCGCTTGCGGGATTTTTCGACCATTTTGAGGCGCAGAGAATACAGATAATCGGTAAGGTCGAGCATCTGTATCTTAAGAGCTTAAGCGAGGAAGCGCGCAACGATCAGATACGCAATTTTATGTCAAAAAAACCGGTGGCTCTGATCTTTTCCACATCTCTGGACGCGTTCGAAAACACTCTCACCTACGCAAAGCAGTTCGGCGTTCCCGTACTCCGCACCGACCGTCCGACGTCCGAATTTATGTCGGCGCTTATCGCGTATCTTCACACCTGCCTCGCGCCGAGAATAACCCGCCACGGAGTTCTCGTCGAGATCTACGGAGAGGGCGTTCTTATCCTCGGAGACAGCGGTATCGGAAAGAGCGAGACCGCTATTGAAATAGTCAAGAGAGGACACCGTCTTATCGCCGACGACGCAGTGGAAATAAAGAAGGTCGCGGATTCCACGCTTATAGGAAGCGCACCCGAGATAATCCGCCACTACATCGAGCTTCGCGGAATCGGAATAATCGACATCAGACGTCTTTTCGGTATGAGCTCGGTAAAGGTCGATCAGCAGATAGACCTCGTGGTCAGCTTTGAGATGTGGGATCAGAACAAGGTTTACGACCGCTTCGGACTCGAGACCGAAACTATCGACATAATGGGCGTTACCATTCCGAAATACACGATCCCCGTAAGTCCCGGACGAAATCTCGCGGTAATTCTCGAGATCGCGGCAATGAATCAGCGTCAGAAGAAGATGGGATACAACACCGCCGAGGAGTTTAATCAAAAGCTGCTTGACAGTATGATGTAATAACACTACGATACAGATTTCTGCCGTTCCTAACGGAGAATTTGTCGGCACAAAGACTTCGTCAGACACATTACGGATTCAATCATCATTGGAGAACGACCTTTGTTTTTGTTAGAAAAGATAAACTGATTATCTTACTTGCATATACAAAAGCAACCCCGACAGGTTTCTGTCGGGGTGTTTTTTATAAACTGTTTTTAAGCTCCGAAAGGATATCTATCATATCCTCAAATTTCTCGCAGGCAAATATCCTTCCCCGCACTGACGCCGCACCGCGCACGTCGTGAATGTACGCCGCCACGTGTTTTTTTAGCTCGTGCACCGAGACGTTCTCTCCCTTGTCCGCCGCCATCAGCTCAGCGTGAGCGATAGCAACGTCTATTTTTTCGGAAATATCGGGAGCTTTGTATTCTTTTTGGGATAATCTCGCATTTATTTCAGCAAAGATAAACGGATTTCCAACCGCGCCCCGTGCTATCATAAGACCGTCGCATTTAGTCTCGGACAGCATTTTTATCGCATCGTCGGCAGAAAAGATCCCGCCGTTTCCGATAACGGGGATCTTCAGCGCACTCTTGACGTTTGCGATTATCTCAAGGTCAACCGGAGGTGTATAAAATTCCTCTCTCGTGCGTCCGTGAACACAGACCGCGTCTGCGCCGCCCTCCTGCGCCGCAAGAGCACACTCAAGTGCATTTTTGGAGGACGCGTCCCAGCCCGCGCGAAGCTTTACCGTCAGCGGTTTTTCGGTCGCAGCGCGCGTTTTTTTGACTATATCGTATATCAGCGACGGATTTTTCATAAGTGCGCTTCCGTCTCCGCCCGTGACGATCTTCTTGACCGGACAGCCCATATTTATATCGATAATATCGGGCAGAGCGCAGCCGTCGTAATAGGCGTATTCGCCGGTGGATAGTAGGTGCGCCGCCTCTGCCATGATCTCCGGCTCGTGTCCGAATATCTGCGCAGCCACGGGAAGGTCCTCGCTTTCAATATAAGCAAGACGCGCCGTCTTTTTGTCCTTATAGTGCAGTGCCTTTGACGAGATCATCTCGGTGTAGGTAAGAGCTGCACCGTACCTTTTGCAAACGGATCTGAACGACCTGTCGGTCAGTCCTGCCATCGGCGCAAGAAAAAGATTTCCCTGTATTTCAAGATCTTTTATTTTCATAATTTTTGGGAAAACTTTTTGAAAAAAGTTTTCCCAAGCCCTTTCAAAAACTTTGCTTAAAGAACTTTTTTGTGAAAAGTCCCGGTTGATTTGCTTGCGAATCAATTTGAACCCTCAAAAACTTTTGTCAAAACCCTTATTCAGTAAAGTTTTTGGAGTTCCAAGAACCTTTTTTCAAAAAGGTTCTTGGTTACATCATCTCGCGTACGATTTCCGCAAGAATTTTAATTCCTCTTACTATCTGCTCCTCGGTGGGAGTTGAATAGGTTATGCGGAAGCAGTGTGAGATCTCGCTCTCTGCCGGAGAGAACGCAGTTCCCGGAACGACTGCGACCTTTTTCTCAAGCGCCCTCTTAACGAACACCTGAAGATCAATGCTTTCGGGAAGGGTGAGCCACACGAAAAGTCCGCCCTCGGGACGGGTAAATTTCACGCAGTCGGGCATATTTTTCTCAAGCTCGCCGAGCATAAGCTCGCACTTTCTGCGGTAAAGCTCGCTGACTCCCGCAATGTGCTCGTCAAGTCCGTATTTCTCGGTAAATTCGGCACAAAGCATCTGGAAAAATTGGTTAGTATGTACGTCCTCTACCTGCTTTGCAACGACGATCTTCTGGAATACCGCCTCGGGCGCACAAAGGAATCCTACGCGCATTCCCGCCGAAAGGATCTTCGAGAACGAGCCGCAGTAGATAACGATGCCCGCGTCGTCAAAGCTCTTTATCGTGGGGATCTCTTCTCCCGCAAAGCGAAGCTCTCCGTACGGATTGTCCTCAATAATAAGAAGTCCGCTCTCGCGGCATATTTTGTAAACCGCGCGACGCTTTTCGAGCGACATCGTGGTTCCTGCGGGATTGTGGAAGGTGGGGATAAGATAAAGGAGCTTCGCCTTGGGATTGTCCTTTATCGCTTCTTTGAGCTTTTCGATATTTATACCGTCCTCTTCCATTTCAACGCCGACCGTCTTTGCACCGTTTGAACGAAACGCGTTGAGCGCTCCGATAAAGGAGGGATCCTCCGTGAGAACTACGTCCCCCTCGTTGCACATTACCTTGCAGGTGAGCTCGAGTCCCTGCTGACCGCCCGATACGATCATAACTCCGCTCTCCTCGCGCTTTATGTTAAAGCGCTTTTCAAGACGGTCGGTGACCTGCTCGCGGAGCTTCGGATAACCCTCGGTTATTCCGTACTGAAGCGCCTTTGAGGAATCTTTTGCAAAGATCTCGGCGGCGAGAACTGCGAGTTTTTCGGACGGAAACGATTCCGCCGCGGGATTTCCTGCCGCAAAAGCTATTATCTCGGGGTCGGTGAGACTCTTGAAGATCTCTCTTATCGCCGACGGTTTCATATTTACGAGCTTTTCGGATATATTATATTGCATAGCGTATTTTCCTTTCAAAATGCGTTTTTACTTATTTCACCCTGATATTTTAACACAATATATACCTTTTTGCAATACGAAATTTATAAATTTGCCGTATTTCGTCTTGAAAAAAGCGAATTTGTGTGATAATATTATAATACGCGTAAATTATGGAAGAAAGGAGTGCCTCTATGTACGACAACAACAATATGGAGCTTGATTACTATCCCGAAGAGGAAAAGAAAAAGCCCTCGCTCGTCGGAAGCATATTGAAATATACCGTCACCGCGTTTATCGTGCTCGTGTTTGCACTCGTTTTTTTCAGAATAGCCATAGCAAACGACACAAAGCTTGCAAAGAGCTTTATATGGACTCCCGAAAGCGTTGCGGCTTATAACGAAAAGGGTTCTCTCACCGTTATATCGCAGGAGCTCTCCGGATACACCCTGCGCGACGAGAACGGTACGGTCATCGAGAGCGTCAGCTACGACGAGCTCTCGGAGGACGGTCTCTTCAAAACGGGCAATTTTATGTACGTTAAAGAAACTAAAGAGCTTCTTGTCACCGTGCGCTACAACGATACGTGCGAGGAGGAATTCTGCAAGGCGTATTCGCTTGATCCGAACGCGGGCGAGATCTTCGTTTTTGAGCTGACTGACGGAGAGAAGACATACGGCGAATACTCCTTCGTAACGGACGAACGCTTCGTTTATCACTATAAGCGTCTGATATTCAAAAACGTTGATCTGGACAGCGCGGGAAAGCTCGTCCTTATCGGATACAGCGTCGGAAATCCCGACAGAGAAAAGCCGGCAGTCAAAATGACCGTTTACGACTCCAATATCGAGACAGAGGCGGTAAAGCTCGACAAATATCTGCCCGCAGAGACAACCGGCGACCTTGATACGCCTCCATACGTCAAATTCGACTGAAAAATATTATAAAAGGATCTTTACGATATGATACTCTCACCCAAAGAAACGGTAATAGCATACAGATGTCCGCACTGCGGATCGGGAATAATGAGCGTCGTCGGCGCATTCGCGCTTTCGGGCGACCTCATCAAATTAAAGTGCTCTTGCGGACACAGCGAGCTTCAGATCTCGCGCACGTCCGACAAACGGCTTCGCCTGACAGTTCCCTGTCTCGTATGCCCCAAGCCGCACGTTTATACGATAGGACAGAACACTTTTTTCTCGCGAGACGGAGTTTTTACCCTCTCGTGTACGGTAAGCGGTCTCCCGCTCTGTTTTATCGGAACCAAGGATGGCGTTTCAAAGGCACTTGACGAGGCAACCGAGGAGCTCAACGCTCTTTTGGAGGATGCGGGACTCGACACTCTTGACGACATAAAAGAGCACAACGACTCTGCCGATCCGTTTGATGCAAGCATAGACGACATCATAAGATACACAATCTGCGAGCTTGAGGACGAGGGCAAGGTAAAGTGCAAATGTCCCACGACTGCGGTTGCGGATTACCAGTTTGAAATAATCGAGGATACCCTCCGCGTTTTCTGCGAAAAGTGCGGCGCATCGGTAACCATCCCGATGTCAGACACCGCAATGGCACACGATTTTCTTATGTCCGATCACCTCGAGCTGACCTAAAAAAGCGTAACACTTTAGAGACCTCCTCATAGTATGGTATAGGGAAGGATATACAAAACTCCGACGTCCCCTTGGGACGATTAAAATCCCGAATTCCAAAAAATAGGAGGACTTTAATATGAACTGCCTTTGCAATCTTTTTGAAGATTCGACCACTTGGCTCATCATCATTGCCGCTATTCTTCTCTTCAATAGCTGCAACGGATGCGGATGCAACAACACCGGTTGCGGCTGCGGCAACAACGGCTGCGGCAACAACGGTTGCGGCTGCGGATGCAACTGAGTAAAAGTTAAAGCGCACAGCGGAAGTACAAAACAACGGACAGGACCGAAGACGAGACGTCTTCGGTCTTTGCTTTTTTGCGGCATTTTTTGTTAAAAATATCAAAAAATTACACCTCGTTTTTTACATATACTACTTTTTATTTTGCATATTGTATAAAAAAAGGAGCGCTTTTTAGTGCAATTTACTTAAATTTTGTTTTTTGCCCCGAAATTAGCGCTGTTTTATTGACTTTTCGCGCGAAAATGTTATAATATAATTACATATAAGAAATAGTAACTCTGCGTTTGAGGGCTTAATAAAGCGCAGCGATACTACGCAAACTATATGAAAATAATTCACTTGTGGAGGAATTCAAAATGAAAAAGAGAATCGTAAGCATTATGCTCGTTCTTACCTTCGTGCTCCTTGCGCTCCCTATGAGCGTTTCGGCAGGCGAAGCTCACACGGGCTCGGCTACGTACACGAGCAAATTTGCTGACTGGAGTGCCAAACTCGGTGGCATTTCGGCTATCAACGGCGGCGTGCTCCAGATCAACGCCTGGGATGAAAATTTGCCCACCGCAAACAAGACAAACCCTAAGCATGCAAGACTTGCCATGTGGAACGGCGAGCTGGCAGAGGGCCGCTTCAGCGTAACCCTTGATACCGCAGGTATTCTTGCAGGACGCGGCGACGGAAACCCCGGAGCCAACGACACCGGAATCATCTTCGGCGGCAAGGGTATCAAGGCATACTCGGGCACCGGAAACATGAACATCATCGAGAACAACTCGCAGTTCTATTTCCTTTACTTCGCAAAAAATAACATCAGTCTTGCTTTGGCGAACAAAGACAACTACGTTGATGCGGACAACGATCCCAGCACTCCCGACACCCAAAAGGCGTGGATGGGTACCCAAAAGAACAGCGCAGGTCAAAACCTCAACGTTGACCTTAACGCAAAGTATAAATCTGCATGGGATGCTGCCAAGGCGGCAGGAAAGGTTGAACTTACCGTTGCCTTCTCTACTGCAGGTGCATTCAGACTGTGGATCAACGGAACTCACATCAAGGAGCTGGACGCAGACAATCTTACTCCCTTTGGAACCGAGCTCGGCGTTCGTGCGGGCATGGGCTGGCACGTTCCTACCAAGATCCACGATTTCAAGGTTTACGGCGGACTTACCATCAAGACCGTTAGCGGAAAAGTAAACTATGATCCTATGACCTACACCTGGTCGGGAAGCCATACCAAGCACTACGACGGCAGCATTGCGGTTGCATACGCAACTAACCGCGTAGTTAAGAACGGCAAGATCGTAGTTATAGCTCAGCAGGTACCCGACGTTGCTCACACCGGCAACGCAAAGGACTGCGCCGCATATCTCGCAGGCGAGACCTGTACCGATAGCGCACACTACAAAAACAACTACTATATTGGTCCGATATTTAACGTAGAGAGCGACTCGACCTACTATTTCCTTGCTATGAAGGATACGCAGGTAACCAAAAGCAGCGCACTCGGCCCGGGTGCAGTCAGCATTCAGACCAGAGTTTCCTCTATGGTAAACGGAAAGTGGACGGGAGACGCTACCGGCATCGGCTGGAAAGCAGTCAAGTACACGATCAACGCTCCCTACACTCCCGCAGATCCGATAACCTGGAACTCCACTACCGGCAAGATCACCTATCCTTCCGGATCGAGCAGCAATTTCTCACAAACCAACTATCAGGTTGCAGAGTGGACCAACTCTACTCCTCTGAGCGGCGGATACTACGGATTCCGTACCGACGTTTATGACGACGCATACAAGACCTTTATGAATTCTATGGACGGCAAGTGGCCCTCGACCAGCGCTAACAGAAACGCGAACGAGGGTGCATGGGTTCAGTACTACGTTGTCAACGACCAGAAGGAAGCTATCGACCTTTCCCTCAGCACCGGAAATCTCGACCTTACAAACGTTGAAAAGAACAAGGAGTACTCGGTAACCGTATCTACCTTCCCCGCAGGATCGGTCGTTAACTCCGGCGATACCGTAGAGCTCGTTGGTAACGGCATTAAGACCGTTTCGACTAAAGACAACGGCAACGGAACCTACACCGTTAAGTTCAGAGCAACCAAGGACGGCGCAGTAGATATCGCAGCACAGGTTGACAACCACATTTTCGGAACGCTTACCTCTAACGCGGCAAGTGCAACCGTAGTTGACACCGGCATTACCGCACCTACCGGAGATGCAACCTTCCTTATCGGCGCAGGCGCAGCTCTTATGGCAATTCTCGGAACCGCTATCATTATCGGCAAAAAGAGAACGGTTGCTTAATTGACAACTTAAAGTAAAAAACGGCGGATCTTCCGCCGTTTTTTTGTTTTTTCGCATCGGACCTTCTTGACAAAATCTACCCCGCCTGCTAAAATATTCATATATCATTTACGAGGTACTTTTATGATAGCAGTGATTCAAAGAGTTGATCGCGCAAGCGTTTTGGTAGATAATAATACGGTCGGAGAGTGCGAAAAAGGTCTTGCCATACTCCTTGGCGTTGCCGACGGCGACGGCAAGCAGGACGCAGACGCTCTCGCGGCAAAGATCGCAAAGCTCCGCATATTTTCGGACGAAAACGGGAAAATGAATCTTTCTGTAACCGACGTTGACGGATCCGCGCTCGTTATATCACAGTTCACTCTCCTTGCAAATTACGCAAAAGGAACCCGTCCCGACTATTTCGGAGCCGCCGCTCCCGACGAGGCAAACGCGCTTTACGAATATTTTTGCCGGATCCTTGGTGGTCTTATCGGCAAAGAGGTCGGCAAGGGCGTTTTCGGAGCAGATATGCTCTGCACTTTCGTCAACAACGGACCGGTCACCATAGTTATGGACAGCAAGGTACTTCTCAAAAAATAATGCTTATTTGTAAATTTACAAACAAAAGGTCGTTTTGCTACTTGCAAAGCGCCTTTTTTTATGATAATATAATAATGAATAAGTATCAGTATATGCTACATCTAATTTTACATAAATCCACCGCCAAAGGAAATATGCGTATGGACAGCACAAAAACCAAGAAAATCAAAAAATCTCGAATATGGGGCGCAGTGGCACTTCTCTGCCTCGTTGCGACCGTTCTCGGAATCGTTTCGATAGCAATTTCTATGTTCTCGTCTCCCGAGCTTTCAAAAGCGGGAGAGTTTGACAGTATTTATATCGACGGCGTAACCCTTATTGAATATCACGGAGCAAAGTACTCGATCGACACAAACGGAAACGTATGGGAAGAACGGGACGAAACCGTCCGTCTCGTCTGCGCGGGTATCGGAGCAAAGCTCCTTGCCGTTTACAACGACAGAGTTTTCGTTCTCACCGAAAAGGACGGCGTGTCCGCAGTTTCAAAGCTCTCACACGAAAGCGGAAAGCTCTCCGACACGGTTTCGCTCGGAATCGCTCCGGTCACCGCCTTTTCTATGGCAGATGCGGGCATCTACTATATGAGCGGCGGCACAGTATCGCTTGCAAATAAAGATTCAAACAGCCGCGTTCTTGATCTTGGCTCGCTCGTTTACGACTGTGAAGACGACGGCGACGGTCACGATTGCGAGGAAGAGGTGTCTCCCTCGAGTGCTTCAAGCTTTAGTATATACGACGAAAACTCGATCATTCTCTACGTTGAAAATCCTAATTATATCGACGAAACCGAGGTAGATGACGAGGAGATCATCGGAGAAAACCCAAAGCACATAACGTTCCTTTACGACTTTTCAAACGAAAGCGTATCCCGTTTCCAAGAAAACACGGAGGATTCCTCGGTAAACACCCTTTCGACCTCGGATACGATAACGGTCAACGGAGTAACCGTTCCCTTCGCCGAATATCCCGCAGGAACCTCGTATTTTACCAAGAACGGAAGGGCGTGTTCTTGCCACAACAGAAACAAATGTCTCGATAACGCCGCACCCTGTAACTGTCTCAGATACGTCAAGATAAACGGAAAAACCGTTGACCTCCTTTCCACACAGTGTATGGGATTTGCAAGATACTGCCAGCTCAGAATCTTCGGATATATGGACAAGTCCAGTGCCACTAAATTCACAAACGCACTCGGCGGTACGTGGGCTGCCGGAGATTTCTCCGCAAGCGATATTCAAAGAGTTTTTCTTGAATACGGCGAGGGTGGACATATAAGAATGAACGGACACTCCCTCTTCGTAATCTCGGTCAACGCTACCGGATTTACTACATACGAGTGTAACACCAGCAACAAGGACTGCAAGGTCTATACGAGAAACTGGACGTGGGCGACCTTCTATAACTCAGCCAAGAAAAACGGCATAAATTACTACAAGATGCCCAAATCCTATAAAAACTCGGTGGGCGGTGTATCCTACCCCACGGGAGAATATCTTATCGAGGCAGACGGCGGTCTCCGTCTCAGAGAAAAGGCCACCACAAGCTCCTCTATTCTCGTGACTATTCCCAACGGAACCCTCGTAACTATAAGCGAGACCGTCAAGATCGAAGGCGCAACCGTCAACGCTTGGTGGGGAAAGACCACGTACGGCGGAAAGACGGGTTGGATCAGTCTTGACTATGCAACTCTTCAGTCCAAGATAATCGGAATAAATATCGTGACGCTGCCGAACCGTGTAACCTTCAGCGAGGGAGAGGCGTTCTCTTACGACGGACTTCAGATAGCGCTCGATTATGCAAACGGAACGTCGTCAAGCGCGCTTTCCTCGGGATTCTCGGTAAGCGTTCCGAATATGGCAAAAGCGGGCGAATATACCGTAAAGGTCACATACTCAAGCTTCAGCGCAACGTACGAGATAACCGTAAAGAGTGCTGCTATAATGCCTACTGCGATAACCTTTGACCGTCCCACGATAACGGTAATGACGGGAGGAGAATTCATTCCCTCGTTCGGAATAGACTATAACGTTCTCCCCAAGGAAGCCAACGACAAAACGGTAGAGTGGTCGGTGGTAAGCGGAAGTCATCTCGTCTCGGTCGATAAAACCACCGGCGTTGTTACCGCAGTAAAAGCGAGCAGCGGCTTCGTTGAAGGATATGCGACCATAAGAGCCACCTCGCTCGCAGAAAACGCAAAGGGAGAGCGAGTAAACGTTTACGGCGACTATATAGTTGAGGTAATAAAAGCGACGAGCAACGGCGAATGGAGCCAGAGCGCATCCAACATTCCCGACGGCGTATCGATCAGTGATTATATAATCGAGTACTGTGCAACCGAGAGTGACTTTGCAAAAGGAAACTGGAAGCCATATACCGAAAGCTCGTCCGAAACCGCGTATAAATACCGTTTCAAAAACGCGTATAAGCTTACGTGGTATTACGATCTCGGCAGTGCAGACGGCACGATCGAGCTTCCGTCAAGCTTCGGATTTCCCTCCTCCGTAATGATCGGAGATCAGGTATATATTTCCAAGCTTAAGGCGGTAACACAGACCAACAAGATCTTTGCAGGTTGGTTCACCTCGGCAGAGGCGGCAAGAGATCTTGACGTTTCAAAGGCGTATAAGGGTGCGGAAATAATCGAAGATACAGAGTTTTTTGCGGGATGGATAGATCTTTCCGCAGAGGAATTTCTCGTAACCGCGGCGGACGAGGATCCGGCTCACGCGTCAGGATCGCGATTTATGGCGTTCGGAGTTTTCGGCTCGGACGTTAACGTCAGTGACACAAACGGAGGTCTCCGTTTCTACGGACATATCAGCACACCCCTCAAAAAGGTGCTTTCGTCTATAAGCTCCTCTGGCGTTGAATACGGGATGGTCGTACAGATAGCCGCCAACACGTCGGAAGAGCTGCGAAGCTCCACCGGTGCGGGCTACGTTCAGGACGGCCACTCGATAGTTGTTGATGCAGACCTCAACTTTGGAACGTATAAATTCGACGAGGGCAACGAATACACCGTATTCACCACTCTCGTTACCAACATTCCTCTTGAAAATGCCAAGACCGAGATAGCGGCAAGAGCGTTTATCGTTTACAGAGACGCTAACGGAATCCGTCGCGCCTTCTATTTCACGAACACTGCAGAGAATACAGAACGTCTCTCGCTCGTTGCTATGGGAGTAAAGACCTCTATGTACGAGCAGGCAGAACGCCTTTTTAGCACGGTAAGCGACGAAGAAAAAGATTGGCTCAAGGAAAACGTACTCGGACACGGATATAAGCCGAAGGAAGATTAAAAAGCAAAAGACCGATGCGCTCGCATCGGTCTTTTTTATTTTCAGTCCTCGGTGGGACCGTTTATAACGAGTATATCGTCTCCGCCCTTTTCGTCTTTTACGAACTCGGCGTAGTCAACTCTGACTTTTCTCGGCTTGAACTGTTCGGGCGAAAAGTGGCTGTGGTATGCACATACCCACTTATTTTCTCCGATCATTGCAAAGCTGTGGTGTCCGACTCCGACTACCGTCTCGGTGCGGCTGAGTATCGGGTTGCCCGCAAACTTTTCAAAAGGTCCGAGAGGACTCTTTGAAACTGCGTATCCGATAGCGTAGTACGGGCTTCTGGTGTGGTTGGACGAATAAGTCAGATAGTAAAGTCCGTTATGCTTTATAACGAAAGGTCCTTCTGCAACGCGGCAGTCGTAGGTCTCCCACTGCTGATCTCCCGCAACGACGAGAAGCTGCTCGCTCTCGAGATCGAGATCCATAAGATCGTCGGTCATCTTCGCCGCATAGATCTTGTTTCCTCCGCCGAGACGGACGTAGTAAAGATAGGTCGTGCCGTCATCGTCAACGAGAAAATGTCCGTCTATTGCGCGGTCCTCGATAAGCCATCTCTTCTCTTGCTGCTTGAACGGGCCGAGCGGAGAGTCTGAAACCGCAATACCGAGATGCTCCTCTGCGGTATATACCATATAAAATTTCCCGTCGCGAACGGTCATCTCGGGCGCCCAGAAGCATTTGTCTCCCTTGACGTCCTCACAGTGAAGCGCGTATCCCTTGCATTCCCAATTTTCAAGATCCTCGGAAACGTAAACCTTGTAGCCGTCCGTCGCCGTGTCTGTAAGACTGTTCAAGGGCGCGTCCGGTGTTTGAGTGGTGGGATAGATATAATATTTTCCTTCCCAGTAAAGTATATACGGGTCTGCGCCTAAAAAGAGCGGGTTTTTCAATGTTTTGTCCTCCAAGCCGTGATCTATACGCCTATTTTATCAGTTATCTCGCAAAATGTCAAGCAGACAGCCGTCTTTTTGAACTAAAAACAGCCCGCTTTTTCCGAGCGGGCTGTTTTTAGTTAGTCTTCCTTATTAAAATCTTCCTTGCCTACTCCGCAAAGAGGGCAAACGAAATCCTCGGGGAGATCCTCAAATTTGGTGCCGGGCTCGATACCGTTTTCGGGATCGCCAAGTGCCTCATCATACTCCCATCCGCAAACGCTGCATACGTATTTCATGTCTTTTTCCTCCGAATTATTTTATTTTCAGCAAAGCTCGTCAGCGAGAGCTTTGATCTGTTCAATGTTTTCCTTACTGAGCGCCGACGTTATCTTGACGGAATTTTCCGCATAGGATATATCCTTGCAGGACTCGAGCATATCGCGCATCTTCTTTGCGGCGACGGGCGCCCAGCTTCCGTTTTCGATAAGTGCGACCTTTCTGTTTTTATATCCTCTTTCAACGAGATCGGATATAAACTCGCGCATAAACGGGAAAACGTCTCCATTATAGGTCGTCGTTGCAAGAACGATCTTTCCGTAACGGAATGCATCCTCTACCGCCTCTGCCATATCGCATCTTGCAAGATCGTTTACCGTGACCTTGACACCTTTTTCCAAAAGCGCTTTGGCAAGAAGATCTACCGCCTTCTTGGTGTTGCCGTAAACCGAGGTGTAGGCAATAACCACGCCCTCGCTCTCTACTCCGTAGCTCGACCAGGTATCGTAAAGACCGATATAATATCCGAGATCCTCGGAAAGAACGGGACCGTGAAGCGGGCAGATGATCTTTATATCGAGCGCCGACGCCTTTTTAAGAAGCGCCTGCACCTGCGCGCCGTATTTTCCGACTATGCCGAAATAGTAGCGTCTTGCCTCGCACGCCCAGTCCTCGTCGGCATCAAGCGCGCCGAATTTACCGAAGCCGTCGGCAGAAAAGAGGATCTTGTCGGTCTTGTCGTAAGTAACTATGACCTCGGGCCAGTGTACCATAGGCGCACCTATAAAGGTGAGCTCGTGCGCACCGAGCACAAGAGTATCACCCTCTGCAACGACTACCCGTCTGTCGGAAAAGTCCTCTCCGAAAAAGTTTTTCATCATCGTAAATGCGCGTGCGGACGAAACTATCTTCGCATTCGGATACGCATTTGCAAAGGTGGTTATATTGGACGAATGGTCGGGCTCCATGTGCTGTACTATAAGATAATCGGGAGCTTTGTCTCCGATCTCTTTTCTGATATTTTCAAGCCACTGCTCCCCAAAGCCCTCGCTCACGCTGTCCATAACGGCGATCTTCTCATCTACTATAATATATGAGTTATACGCCATTCCGTTGGGAACGTCGTACTGACCTTCAAAAAGGTCTATCTCTCGGTCGTTCACTCCAACGTATCTTACGTCACTTGTTATATTCATACTTTTTTCTCCGTTTTACTTATTTATGTAGATATTTTAGCATATCGTGGGCAAATATTCAAGTATAAAATAAAAAAACACCCCGTCCAAATCAAAGAATGTAAAATTTTCCATCTGTTTACAAATTTATCAAACAATATAAAAGATAAATACATAACACATTGGTATAATTTAGGTACATTATTGTAAAAGAGGTTACTGTAAATTGCTTGAACTTACAAACATTGTAAAAAACTATTACATCGGCGATCTCAAGACTGAAGCGCTGAAGGGTGTTTCTCTTTCCTTCAGAAAGAGCGAGTTCGTGTCCATTCTCGGACCTTCGGGCTGCGGAAAGACTACCCTTCTTAACATCATCGGCGGTCTTGACAGATACACGAGCGGAGATCTCGTTATAAACGGAGTCTCTACCAAAAACTACAAGGACGGCGACTGGGACGCATACCGCAATCACTCGATCGGCTTCGTTTTCCAGAACTACAATCTTATTCCCCATCAGAGTGTCCTTTCAAACGTTGAGCTTGCTCTCACCCTTTCGGGAGTTCCGAGACAGGAGCGCAAAAGAAGAGCAAAGGAAGCTCTTGAGATGGTCGGTCTCGGCGATCAGCTGAACAAAAAGCCGAGTCAGATGTCGGGCGGTCAGATGCAGAGAGTTGCTATTGCAAGAGCGCTCGTCAACGACCCCGATATTCTCCTTGCAGACGAACCCACCGGTGCGCTTGACAGCGTAACGAGCGTTCAGGTTATGGATATACTTAAAAAAGTAGCCGAAAAGCGCCTCGTTATAATGGTAACGCACAACCCCGAGCTTGCCGAGCAGTATTCAACGAGAATAGTCAAGCTGCGCGACGGACTTATAGTAAGCGACAGCGCGCCCTTTGATCCTTCTCTTCCCTATAATCAGGAAAAGCCGGCGGAGAAGCCGAAGGAGATTGTAAAAAAAGGAGACAAGAAAAAGAAGGAAAAGAAACCTTCAATGTCTTTCTGGACGGCGCTCTCCCTCTCCTTTAACAACCTTATGACAAAACGTGCAAGAACGGTTCTCACCTCATTTGCGGGAAGCATAGGAATTATCGGAATCGCACTCATCCTTGCCGTTTCGCAGGGTATAAACGCGTTTATAGCACAGGTGCAGGAGGATACGCTTTCCACATATCCCCTTTCTATACAGAAAGAAACGCAAAATATGGCGGCTATGCTCTCGGCAATGACGAGCGTTTCGGACACTACCGACTACAAAAACTCGGGCAAGATCCACGTTGACGACTCGCTCGGAACTATGATGCACGCAATGGCATCAACGGTAGATAACAACCTCGAAGCGTTCAAGGCGTATCTTGATAAGAATTACGACGATATAAAGGATCACGTCAGTGACGTTCAGTACACCTATGACTACGATATGCACGTTTTCAACGCAGACGGCACGGTCGAGGTCGGAATGGAAAGCATGCTAAACAGTATGGGCGACGCATTTTCAGGTCTTTCCGAAATGGCGTCCATGGCAGGCGGAATGGACGTTTTCTCGGAAATGATCAACAATCAGGCCCTGCTTGATCAGCAGTACGACGTTATTGCGGGAAGCTGGCCCACGCAGGCAAACGAGGTCGTTCTCGTTGTAAACTCGAATAACTCGATAAGCAAAATGACTCTCTATATGCTCGGCGTTCTTCCTCACGACGACCTCGAGGATATAATGAATGCGCTTATGTCCAACGGAGAGTACGATTCCACGCCTATGGAGCCGTACGATTTCGATTATTTCCTTAATATGAGATTTAAGCTCCTTCTGTCGTCTGATTTCTATGCGATAGATGAAAAAACCACTCCTTACGACTACGAAGATGGCAAATTCCCCGTTTGGAGAGATCTTCGTAACCTTCCCGGATACAACCAGGCGGAATTCGTCAAGGATCGCGGAACCGAGCTTAAGATCTCGGGTATAATCCGTCCCAAGGAAGGCGCGGCGGCAACCTCGATCTCCGGCGCTGTCGGATACACGAAGGCGCTTACCGATTACGTACTCGCAGAGACCGGAAAGAGCGCGATAATCGCACAGCAGAAGGCAACTCCCACGTTCAACGTTCTCACCGGACTTCCTTTCGATAGAACCCACTACAAGCCCGAAAATATAAACGAGCTCATTGATAAGATAGACGGCGCAACTATGGAGCAGTTCTACGCCATTATGACCGAAAAGATCAAGACCGAGGACGAGTTTAAGGATCAGCTTCAGGTAACGCCCGAGAATTTTGCAGGTATGTTTATGCTCCTGCCCGCAGAAAATCAGGCACAGATACTGACAGAGCTGATCGGCGCGGCAGCCCAAAACGATCCATACGGAACGACAGCGCTTTTCACAACGCTTAGCGCGATGACCGACAATAAGATACAGATCTCTCCTGAAAATTTCGTTATGCTTCTTCCCTCACTTAACCAGTCGATAGTCTATGTTTCCATCGCAGGTCTTACGCCAAGCGAACAGATGCCCTACCCCGTCAGCGGCCTTACCGCTCTTGCGGGCGAAGAGGTTATGTCGGTGATCCGTAAGGAGCTCCAAAGCACCATTTTAGAGCTTGAGGTCAACGAAGAGATTTTCGTAAGCATTCTCGGAACTCTTACCGAGCAGGACGAAAACTTCATTATGATCGAGGAGATGCTTTACAATATGGCGCCCCAGATCGACGCGACCTACGAGAGCGTACTCGACGAGCTTGACGCCATTGAGGCGGCAAAGCCGATGTCGATAAACTTCTACGCAAAGGATTTTGAATCCAAGGAAGCCATTGAAAAGTTTATTTCGGATTATAACGATTCGGTAAGCGATGCCGACAAACTCGAATACACGGACGTCGTCGGAATAATGATGTCCTCCGTGACCACGATAATCAACGCGATCACCTACGTTCTTATCGCGTTCGTTGCGATCTCGCTCGTAGTTTCCTCGATAATGATAGGCGTCATAACACTCATTTCGGTACAGGAAAGAACGAAGGAGATCGGAATTCTCCGTGCGATCGGTGCGTCCAAGCGAAACGTATCAAGTATGTTCAACGCAGAGACTATGATAGTCGGCTTTGCATCGGGACTTATCGGTGTACTTTCCACCGTTATCCTCTGTCTGCCGATAAACCTCATTCTGCGCTACTTCACGGGACTTGACAATCTGAAAGCGTTCCTGCCCTGGGAGGCGGCGATCGTGCTCGTCATAATAAGCGTAGTCCTCACGCTCTTTGCGGGAATAATTCCCTCAAGAAGTGCGGCGAAGAAGGACCCCGTTGTTGCACTCAGAACCGAATAAAAGATAAAACCGTCAGATTTTTCTGACGGTTTTGTTTTGTGTGAAAAGAGCAAAAAGCGTTTCTTTCGGCAAAGAAATGCTTCAATGTTGTGTACGGTGACCGTGCGAAATACACGAAAACGCGCTTGTGAGATGGGACGTTCATTTCTGTACCGACAGAAACGAACCAAAGAACGGCTGTTAGGGAGGGAGAACCCTCCCTTCAGGAAACACCCACCCCTATGGCAAAGGCGCTCCCAACGCGTGTCGCGCTTTGCCCGCCGCGAAAACACGCGGCGTGTCATTACTCGCGGCGCAAAAAAGGGCGCCTTTGTTAGCTCCCACGGGTGAAATTCGCGGACTATTAAAACTACATTCAGGCGAATTTGTGTTTCGTTCGTAGGAACAGACCGCGGCGCATTTTCCTCTTGCGCCGCGAAAGACCCCCGCGCCGAATCTTTTTGAGGCGCTTTGAAAGCGCGCAAGCTCCCACGCGCGCTTTCAACGTTTAATTTAGAGAGTGGGTTTCCAAAGGGAGAGATCCTTCTCTCCCTTTCGGCGTTCTTTGCGAAGCGTTTCTTTCGGCAAAGAAATGCTTCAATGCCGTGCACGTTGACCGAAGGATCTGTGTGTGCGAACACACAAAACGTGTTTGTTAATTACTTTCTGGCATTAAAATTACTTACTTGATTCTCACGGTAACGGCAGGATTGCCACTCTTAATATTGCCACTCTACAGTTTACTCTGTAAACACGCACACCAAACCAAAGTCTTCAAATTTCGATTGTTATAATAATATTTTATCTCAATTTGAGATAAATCCGCACATCACCAAAAAAACATGATAAAATATCTATAATAACACTCAAAAGGAGAATTTATTATGAAAAAAATCGTTGACGATCTTTGGTATGGAAACGTTGATCCAAGCGTTTCCTGCCGTGAAATGACAGAAGAAACAAGGTCACTGATGGATTGCATCGCAAGACATCACGACGATCTTCAAGCAACGTTTACAGACGATCAAAAAAAGCTTTTTGAAAAATTCGATGATTGCTGCGTTGAAATGGCAGGAATAAACGAGAGAAAAATATTTTCTTTTGCTTTTCGCCTCGGCGCCAAACTCGCTATTGAAATTATGGAAACAGAACTTTATACATAAAATAAACCGTCAGAAAAATCTGACGGTTTTGTTTTATCTTTTTGAAAGAAGCATATCCACGAACTGTCTTGCCGCACGCGCGGAACGTCCGCCTCTGCCGAGTGCAAATCTCTCCGCCTCCTCGTCAAGCTCTCCCTTCTTCATATCAATTCCCGCGTCCTTTGCACAACGGTGAACGATGTCAAGATAGGTCTTCTTGTCGGGACGGTTGAAGGTGACGTGAAGTCCGAAGCGCTCGGAAAGAGATACCATCTCCTGCATCGTATCGTTTCGGTGAATATCGTCCCCCTCGCGATCGGAAAACTTTTCCTTTATTATATGTCTGCGGTTGCTAGTTGCATATATGACCACGTTTTGCGATTTCGCAGAGACCGATCCCTCGAGCACCGCCTTGAGCGCACTGTAATTGTCGTCGTCCTTCTGGAAGGAAAGATCGTCGATAAACAGTATGAATTTCAGCGGATTTTCGCTGAGCTCGTCAAGAAGTCCCGCAATACTGCCAAGCTGATCCTTGCGAACCTCGATAATTCGAAGTCCTGACGTGAAAAGCTCGTTCACTATCGCTTTGACGGTCGAGGACTTTCCCGTTCCCGCGTCACCCGTGAGAAGCACGTTTGCCGCCGGCTTGCCGTCAAGAAGGGCCTTAGTGTTACCTAAAATTATATTCTGCTCTCTTTCATAATCAACGAGAGAGGAAAGGCGTATATCGTCCGGACTGTGAACGGGAACGACCTTGTTTTCTCTGTCAAGATAGAACATTCTGTACTTTGCGTAAATTCCGTATCCGTGTTTTCCAACGCTCGCCGCTCTTTTGGAAAATTCAGATGCAAGATCGACCTTTTCAGACGCAAATTTCGGAAGAAATTTAGGATCTTCAAGTCCCTCGCAAAGACACTCGGGGGTGAGATCGCAAAGCGCCTGAAGCGTTTCTATCTCGCATTTCGTTGCACTCTCCACGTGAGGCGGGATCTCTCTTTTTCCTCCGATAAGCTTGAAATATACAGTTTCGCTTTCAAGACAAAGCTCTTTTACGTACGCGCTGAGGTATCCCCCGTTCGCGCGGTAGAGCGCAGTTACAAAAGATGCATAGCTCGACTCACTCTTTTCTTTCAGATGCTTTTTCAGAGCGCTTATCAAAGCGTCGTCAAGAAGATCTCTGAAAACGGCGAGAGAGTCAAGTCGTGTTTCGAGTTCTTTTAGTTTCATAGTGATCTCAGTCAAGGACAGCTCCGTACGCACCGCCCGAAACGAGCTTTGCATAGCGCTTGAGATATCCCGTAAGTTCCTTTGTTTTAGGTGTGAAGTTCTTCATTCTTTCGGCGATTACCTTGTCGTCAACGAGAAGCTCGATCTTGTTTTCGGGGATATTTATGCTGATCTCGTCTCCGTCCTCGATAATGCCTATAATTCCGCCGCTTGCCGCCTCGGGCGTGATGTGTCCAACGCACGCACCTCTGGTCGCTCCGCTGAAGCGTCCGTCGGTTATGAGCGCAACGCTCTCGCCGAGTCCCATTCCCATAATAGCGGAGGTGGGGCTGAGCATCTCTCTCATTCCGGGGCCGCCTTTCGGTCCCTCGTATCTGATAACGACGACGTCGCCTGCCTTGATCTTGCCCGCATCTATTGCCGCCTGCGCGTCCTCCTCGCAGTCAAAAACTCTTGCGGGACCCTTGTGGACGAGCATCTTTTCGGATACCGCCGAGCGCTTTACAACACTTCCCTCGGGTGCAAGATTGCCTTTGAGCACGGCGATTCCGCCTGTTGCGCTGTACGGCTCGTCAATAGGACGAATTACTGAAGCATCTCTGTTTTTACAGTCCTTAATACTCTCGCCGAGAGTTTTTCCGAGCACGTTTATGCAGTCCGTGTGAAGGAGTCCCTTTTTGGAAAGCTCGTTCATTACGGCATATACACCGCCCGCCTCGTCAAGATCCTCCATATAGGTCGGTCCCGCGGGTGCGAGGTGACAGAGATTCGGCGTCTTTGCGCTTATTTCATTAGCAATATCAAGGTTTATGTCAATTCCGCATTCACGCGCTATTGCCGGTAAATGGAGCATACTGTTAGTTGAGCAGCCGAGCGCCATATCAACGGTGAGGGCGTTCATAAACGCCTTTTCGGTCATTATATCAAGCGGTCTGATATTGTTTTTGAGTGCGTGCATTACTGCCATTCCCGCGTGCTTTGCAAGCTCTATTCTCGAGGAATAGACGGCGGGGATCGTTCCGTTTCCGCGAAGCCCCATTCCAAGCGCCTCGGTAAGGCAGTTCATCGAGTTTGCAGTGTACATTCCCGAGCACGATCCGCAGGTAGGACAGGTCTTGCATTCGAATTCGCAAAGCTTGTCGTCGTCTATCTTGCCTGCGTTGTACTGTCCGACCGCCTCGAACATACTCGAAAGACTCGTTTTCTTTCCGCCCACGCGTCCCGCAAGCATCGGGCCGCCACTGACGAAAACGGTCGGAATATTGAGACGTGCCGCCGCCATAAGAAGACCGGGCACGTTTTTGTCACAGTTGGGGACCATAACGAGCGCGTCAAAGCCGTGTGCCTTGACCATCGCCTCGGTAGAGTCGGCGATCAGCTCGCGGGTGACGAGCGAATATTTCATTCCCTCGTGTCCCATAGCAATGCCGTCGCAAACGGCTATCGCAGGGAAAACTATCGGTGTGCCGCCCGCCATTGCAACGCCCGCCTTGACCGCGTCAACTATCTTGTCAAGATTCATGTGACCGGGTACGATCTCGTTGTACGAGCTGACTATACCGATCATCGGTCTGTCCATCTCTTCGGCGGTAAGACCGAGCGCGTGATAAAGAGATCTGTGCGGCGCATTCGCCGTTCCTTTTACGATATTTTCCATATTATTTTCCTCAGAAAACCTTTTTGTAAAAAGGTTTTCCGAACCTTTCAAAAACTTTCTTGAAAACCCTTTTTGGAAAAAGGGTTTTCAAACTTTCCCAAAAACTTTACTTAAAGGGAAAGCTGTATTTTGTCTGTGTGTTCTTGCGCCACACCCCTATCCGCAAGCAAAGGCGCCTTTCTGCGCCGCGCCGAAATAGTGAGCGCAAAACGCGACACGTGTTCGGAGCGTTTTGCTGGGGTGGGGGCTTCCAAGGGGCGGGAGCACCCGCCCTAGTTGGCTGTTCTTTGGTTCGTTTCTGTCAGCACAGAAATGAACGAAAAGAAAAAGACAATAGCGTCTATTGTGTGTTCGCACGAGTGTGCCGCCCGTCCGCATCGCCACGTTTTAATATAGGGGGACGCATAATCAATGCCTCCCCCTTATTATGCCGTGTTTTAGTTGTTGATAAACTTTTCCTCGTCTGCCCAGCTGTAAAGCTTGCGGATATCCTCGCCGACGATCTCGGAAGGATGCTCGGAAGCGATCTTTCGCATTGCGTTAAAGTGAACCTGCGAGCCCGCATCCGACATATCGAGAAGGAAGTCCTTTGCAAAGGTTCCGTCCTGAATATCCTTCAGGATCTTCTTCATCGTCTTCTTGGTCTCCTCGGTAATGATCTTCGGACCGGTGATATAATCGCCGTACTCCGCGGTGTTCGAGATGGAATATCTCATTCCCGCAAAGCCGCTCTGGTAAATAAGGTCAACGATAAGCTTCATCTCGTGGATGCACTCGAAATATGCGTTTCTAGGATCGTATCCCGCCTCAACGAGAGTCTCGTATCCTGCCTGCATAAGAGCGCAAACGCCGCCGCAGAGGACTGCCTGCTCACCGAAAAGGTCGGTTTCGGTCTCTGTACGGAAGGTCGTCTCGAGAACGCCTGCTCTTGCACCGCCGATTCCGAGCGCGTAAGCAAGACCGATCTCAAGAGCATCGCCCGTAGCGTCCTGCTCTACCGCGATAAGACAGGGCACGCCCTTGCCTACCTGGTATTCGCTTCTTACGGTGTGTCCGGGGCCCTTGGGAGCTACCATTATTACGTTTACGTTCTTCGGGGGCTTGATGCAACCGAAATGAATGTTAAATCCGTGAGCAAACGCAAGCGTTTTTCCCTCGGTAAGGTTCGGCTCGATCGACTCCTTGTAGAGCTTTGCCTGCTTTTCATCGTTAATAAGGATCATAATGATATCCGCTGCCTTTGCCGCATCCGCAGAGGTCATAACTCTGAGTCCCTGCTTTTCTGCCTTTGCCCAGCTCTTCGATCCCTCGTAAAGACCGACGATAACGTCAACTCCGCTGTCCTTAAGGTTGAGCGCGTGAGCGTGGCCCTGCGAGCCGTATCCTATTATAGCAACCGTCTTGCCCGAAAGCTTCTGAAGGTCGCAGTCCTGCTGATAAAAAATTCTTGCCATGATTAAAATCCTCTCGTTTTATATTTTAGATTTGTTTTCAAAATTCCTCGCGGATGGTTTTGCTTCCGCGCTCAAGCGATACGATTCCCGTGCGGCAGATCTCAAGGATCTTGTAGTCGCGCATGATCTCGATAAAACCGTTTATGCGGCGGCTGTCGCCCGTTACCTGTATCATTACCGCCTCCTTGGTGTAGTCCACGATCTTTGCATCGTACGCATCTGCGGCGGATCGTATCTCCTCTCTCGTTTCGGGAGAGTTTTCCATTTTTATGAGCAAAAGCTCACAGCTGACTGCGTTTTCCGCGTCAAGCTCCTTTATCGAGCAGACCTCGGGGAGCTTATAAAGCTGTTCTACGAGTTGCTTTTTGATTGCCGAGTCTCCGTCGAAGAGCACGGTTATTCTCGAATAGTCGGGTGACTCCGTCTCACTAACCGTGAGCGCGTCAATGTTGAAGCGGCGGCGACGGAACATACTCGTCACCTTATTAAGAACACCGAACTTATTCTGTACGAGAACGGCTACTGTGTATTTGTTCACCTTTTTATTCACCAACCTTCGTTATTATGTCGTCCATAGAGCCGCCGGGCGGAAGCATCGGGAGAACGAACTCGTCCGCTTCTATCTTGCAGTCTATAAGATAAGGTCCGTTTTCGCTGAACGCGCGACTAAGCGCATCGCCGAGCGCCTCTATACTGTCAACTCTCTCGCCCTTTGCGCCGAATGCTTCGGCAAGACGGACGAAATCGGTCTTTCTGTCAAGAGTCGTATTGGAATAGTGCTTATCAAAGAAAAGCGTCTGCCATTGGCGAACCATTCCGAGAACGCCGTTGTTCATAAGCAGTATAACGACGGGAACCTTATAGGAAACGGCAGTAGCAAGCTCGTTAAGGCACATACCGAAGCTTCCGTCTCCCGTGACGAGCACCGCGTGCTCCATTGTCGCCATCTGCGCGCCGATCGCCGCGCCGAGTCCGAATCCCATCGTTCCGAGTCCGCCGCTTGAGATAAAGCGTCTGCTCTTTTTGAAATTCAGATTTTGCGCCGCCCACATCTGATGCTGTCCGACGTCGGTGGCAACCGGAGTATTTTCTCCGAGATACTTGTTCAGCGCGTGTATTGCCGCTCTCGGTGTAAGTCCGTCTCTGTTATCGAGATGCTTGTCCTCTTCACGGCGAAGCCCCGCGATTTTCTTCTGCCAGGTCGGTCTTTTGACCTCTTTTATAAACGGGATAAGCTTTTGAAGGGTAAGCTTTACGTCTGCTCTGAGCCCTATTTCGGTATTTACGTTTTTGGAAAGCTCTGAGCCGTCTATGTCTATATGGACTATCTTTGCTTTGGGTGCAAATTTAAGACGGTTGCCCGTAACTCTGTCGTTAAAGCGCGTTCCGAGAGATATTATGCAGTCCGCGCTATGCATAGCCATTGTGGACGCGTAGTGTCCGTGCATTCCCTGCATACCGAGAAATCTCGGATGATCGGTAGGAATACCCGAAATGCCCATCATTGAGCATCCGATCGGTGCATCTATACGCTCAGCAAGGGCGAGCATCTCGTCCTGCGCGCCGCTCGATATAACTCCGCCGCCGAAATAAATGAACGGTCTTTGCGCCGAGTTTATACACTCTGCCGCCTGAGCGATCCTTATTTCCTTCGCCGCGTGCTTTTCCTCGGGCAATGCGGGACTCTCTGCCGTATATTCGCACTTTGCTATCTGTACGTCCTTGGGTACGTCTATCAGAACGGGGCCGGGACGTCCCGACTGCGCGATCACGAACGCCTCTCTTATCGTATCCGCGAGCTCCTCTACCGAGCCGACGCAGTAGTTTTGCTTGGTTATGGGAAGGGTAACTCCCGTGATATCTATCTCCTGAAAGCTGTCCGTTCCTATCTGGGACGAGAAAACGTTACCCGTAATAGCTATCATGGGCACCGAATCGAGATGTGCGGTAGCAATTCCGGTGACGAGATTTGTCGCTCCGGGGCCGGAGGTAGCAATAACGACGCCCGGTCTGCCCGTGGCTCTCGCATATCCGTCTGCCGCGTGCGCGGCACCCTGCTCGTGAGCGGTAAGCACGTGGTTTATTTCGCCCGAATATTTATAAAGTGAATCGTAAACGTGTATTATCTGTCCGCCCGGATATCCGAAAACGGTATCACAGCCCTGTTCTATAAGAGTGCGGACGATTATATCTGCTCCCGAGAGTAACATTTCCGTGTTCCTTTCTAAAATCTGAAAATACAAAACCCTATGTAATAAATAATTATAACATTATAAGTACGCGATGTCAAGCATTTTTTGAGAGCAATATAAAAAGTGCGTAGAATAAATTAAGCGAAAAAAACGTTGTACAGTATTTTGATAATTACAGATATTATCCGCATCAGTAGCAAAGGCGCTCCTTTTCAGCGCCGCGCCGTACAGAGCCGCCGCGTTCTCCCGCGGCAGGCAAAGCGCGACGCGCGTTGGGAGCGCCTTTGCCAAAAGGGGTGGGTGTTTCCTGAAGGGCGGGGTGTCCCCGCCCTAACAGCCACTCTTTGGTTCGTTTCTGTTGGTACAGAAATGAACAAACGCAGACAATCGCGTCTATTGTGTGTTCGTGCGAGTTTTGTTTCTCTTCCCTCGGTACGAAAGGGACATCGAAATTATAAAAAGCCGTTCCAACCGGAACAGCTTTTAATCTTTTACAAATTCGGCAATGTCCTCTATACGGCAATCGAGCGCCAAACACAGCTTGTCGAGAGTCTTGGTTTCTATATTCTCGTTTGCCTTTAAGCGTCGTACCGTTTTGCTGTCGATGCCGCACTTTTCACGCAGAGCATAGGTTGATACGCCTTTGTTTTTCATAGTTATCCAAAGCTTGTCAAAAACTATCATAACCCACAATCCCCCTTGACATTTATTATTATGGGGATTATAATCATAAATATTAAGGGGATATAATCCCCATATAATAAAAGGAGCCGTTATGCCTGCCCGTACGTTTCGGCGGCGCGGCAAAGTTTACTGAGCTTGCCCAAAAGAAGGGAAAAACTGTTTATAATCTGTTTTTGCCGGGCTAAAAATTAAAAAAATTTCAAAAAACTCTTGACAAGAGCCAAAAAAGGTTGTATGATAGAGGGTACTTGAATAGTTAAATGCAATGAAGGAAAACAGCGTGAAAGCACCGCTTTCAGAGAGCCGACGGTAGCTGCGAGTCGGTAGGGTAATACACGCACACTCATTCCGGAGCAGAGCCGCCGAATATTTGCAGGAAAAGCGCAAAAGGTAAGCGACTACGGATCGTCCCGTTATCATGGCGTGTGGCTTGACAGAGCCGAAAAGAGTGACCGTAAGACGTACTGTTTTTACGGTAAGATGGGTGGTACCGCGGTAAACAAGGTATAGAGTTTATCGTCCCTCGGAAGTTTCCGAGGGATTTTTTGTTTTCAGTATTAAAATCAGCTTACATATTCAAACAACTGCAAAGCAGTAACGTGAAAGGAAAAATTATGAAAAACGTTAGAATTTCAGACGTAACTCTTTCAAAAGAAGGACTCAGCTTTAAGGAAAAGCTTGAAATAGCAAGACTTCTTGACAAAACGAACGTTGACGTTGTCAATTTCGGAAAAATAAAGGACGAAAAGGTAGATCTTCTCGCTCTGCGTACTCTCAGTTCCGCCTTCACCTCAGCAACGTTTGCTTGCACGGTGGGCTTTGACAAGGACGAGATAAAAAACGTCGCAGACGCTCTCTCGGGAGCAAAGAACGCGCGACTCGTCGTATCTCTTCCCGTTTCAAGCGTACAAATGGAATACATCTGCGGCAAAAAGCCCGCTGATATGATAAATCTTATAAGAGATTCGGTTGCTTTTGCAAAGGAGTGCTGTGCGGACGTTGAATTCGAGGCGCTCGATGCAAGCCGCGGCGAATACGCCTTCGTTTGCGATGCTATAAGCGCTGCTATCGAGGCGGGCGCTACTACCGTTACCGTATGCGATACCGCAGGAGAGGTCCTTCCCTGCGAGTTTGGTACACTTATCAAAAATATCAAAAACGATATTCCCGCCATATCGGATATTTGCCTCGCGGCAGAATGCTCCGATAATCTTAAATGTGCAAACGCCTCCCTTATCGAAGCCGCAGTTGCGGGCGCGTGCGAGGTAAAGCTCTCCGCACTCGGCGGAGATATGCCTTGCGTAAAAGCTTTTGCAGATGCGATATACGTAAAAGGTGACGCTCTCGGTCTTTCGGTACGCGCGAACGTAACTTCTCTCGGTAAGGTGTGTGAGCAGATCGCCGCTGCCGTAAAGGACGACAAATCGGGCAGCGCGTTTGACAATCGCGTAGGCACAGACGCTCACGGTACCTCTCTCGGAGCGGATACCCACATTTCTACGCTTCGCGGTGCAGTTGAGGAGCTCGGATACGAGCTTTCCGACGACGATATGGTAAGGGTTTACGAGTCTTTCTCCGCAGTTGCGGCTAAAAAGCTCGTTTCATCACGCGACCTCGACGCTATTATCGCGTCGGTTGCCATCGCAGTTCCGCCCACGTACCGCCTTGCAAACTACGTTATAACGAGCGGAAATCTTATCGGATCGACCGCGCACGTAGTACTCGAAAAGGAGAACGCACAAATCACCGGTCTTTCGGCGGGCAACGGCCCCGTTGACGCGGCGTTCCTTGCAGTAGAGCAGATCACGGGTCACCATTTCGAGCTGGACGATTTCCAGATCCAGGCAGTTACCGAGGGCAGAGAGGCGGTCGGTGAAGCTATCGTTCGTCTGCGCGCCAACGGTAAGCTCTACTCGGGCAGAGGTATTTCGACTGATATCGTCGGCGCAGGACTCAAAGCGTACGTAAATGCCCTCAACAAGATCGTTTACGAGGAAAACTGCTAAACAGATTCAAACTTTAATACTTAATTTCAGAGGTCGGAATTATGCCTATAAAAATTTCATTTTCCACAAACGGATGGATAAATTCAAAAGAAAAAATAAGCTCTGATTTCGCCACTCTCTTTGCATCGGCAAAGGAGCTCGGATATGACGGCATCGAGCTTCATAACGTTTCGGATCCTGCATTTCGCGCATCAGGCGCTCCCTTTTCGGACGAATATATTTCCTCTACCGCTCGCAAGGTAGCGTCCGCAAAGCTGTCGATCCCGTGCGTGGATTCGCTCAGCGATATTACCGATTCTTCCCGTAGCTGCGAGACCTTTGATGAGATATGTGACTGCATATCATTTGCGACGAGGGTGCGCGCTCCCTATGTGCGTATTCGCGCAAACACCGCTTCAAGCTGTGACGACGACGGCGCGGTAAAAGCTCTTATCGAAAAACTCATTCCCGTCGCAGAGCGCGCAAAGGTAACTCTGCTTATTGAAACATCGGGGATTTACGCCGACACCTCCCGTCTGGCAAAGCTGCTCAACACATACACCAGCGACTCCCTCGGTGCGCTCTGGGACGTCACCTACCCCTACCGCAACTTTAACGAAGATACCGAAACCACGGTAAAAAATCTCGGTGCATACATAAAGCACGTCCATCTCAAGGACTCTGTGCTCGAAAACGGCAAGCCGAAATTCTGTCTGCTCGGCGAGGGAGATATGCCAATAGATGACGTTATGCTTGCGCTCTCCTCGCTCGATTACGACAATTTTATCTCGTTCGAATGCCCTCCCTCTCACCTTGATTTTATCGACAGTCCTCACATCGTGCTCCCTCATTATATAAACTATATGAGCCGCTACGCGAGAGCGTCGCAGGTCGAGCAGAAGCTCTATTACAACAGAGACAAAACGGGATGCTTCGCTTGGAAGAAAAACTCTCTCGTCGATCTCACCTTTTCACAGGTGCTTGACAAGATGGTAGAGCTTTTCCCCGACCGTTACGCATTCAAATACACTACTCTCGATTATACCCGTACCTACTCGCAGTTCAGAGACGACGTTGACACCTTTGCGAGAACTCTTATCGCTCTCGGCGTCAAAAAGGGTGACAAGGTCGCCGTATGGGCAACGAACGTTCCCCAGTGGTTCATAACCTTCTGGGCAAGCGTCAAGATCGGCGCGGTTCTCGTTACCGTAAACACGGCAAACAAGATACACGAGGCGGAATACCTCTTCCGTCAGTCGGATACTCACACCCTCGTTCTCACTCGCGGCTGGAGAGACGCCGACTACAAGGAAATAATGGAAGAGCTTTGCCCCGAGCTTGAAAACACGACTCCCGGAAGCCCTCTCCACAGCGGACGCCTCCCCTTCCTGCGTAATATAATTACCGTCGGCTTCAAAATGAAGGGCGCTCTCACCTGGGAAAGCTCTCTCGAGCTCGCAAAGAGCGTACCCGCCGAGGAGGTTGGCAGACGCGCGGCGGCAGTTGACGTCCACGACGTTGCAAATATGCAATATACCTCGGGAACTACGGGATTTCCGAAGGGCGTTATGCTCACGCATTACAATATAGTAAATAACGGAAAGCTCATCGGAGACAGTATGGATCTCTCAACGGCAGACCGTATGATGATACAGGTGCCTATGTTCCACTGCTTCGGAATGGTGCTTTCTATGACATCGACGATGACGCACGGCGGAACGCTTTGTCCCCTGCCCTATTTCTCTCCAAAATCGTCCCTTGCCTGCATAAACAGCGAGCGTATCACCTGCTTTAACGGTGTGCCCACGATGTTTATTGCAATGTTCAACCACGAGGATTTTGCAAAGACGAATTTCTCGTATATGCGTACCGGTATTATGGCGGGCTCTAACTGCCCCGCAGACCTTATGAAGCGCGCGGCGGTTGAAATGAATATGAGAGAGATCGTCAGCGTTTACGGTCAGACCGAAGCGTCCCCGGGATGTACGATGGGCCGCGTTACCGACTCGCTTGAAGCGAGAACCGAAACGGTCGGATCAGCGTTCCCTAACGTAGAATGCAAGATAATCGATCCCGAAACGGGAGAGGATTGTCCAGACGGCGTAAACGGCGAGTTCGTTGCACGCGGATACAACATAATGAAGGGCTACTACAAGATGCCGAAGGCGACCGCGTCCGCGATCGATGCGGACGGCTGGCTCCACACGGGCGACCTTGCCTGCCGCGACAGCGACGGAAACTACCGTATAACCGGACGTCTTAAGGATATGATAATCCGTGGAGGAGAAAACATTTATCCCCGCGAGATCGAGGAATTTATACTCACCCACGAGTCGGTCAAGGACGTTCAGGTAATCGGCGTTCCCGACAAGCGCTACGGCGAGGAGATAATGGCTCAGGTCATTCTCAAGGAGGGCGAAGCTCTCGCCGTCGAGGAGCTCAAGGTATATATCACCGAGCATCTTGCTCGTCACAAGGTACCCAGATACATTGAATTCGTGAAAGAATTCCCGATGAACGCCGCAGGAAAGATCCTTAAGTACAAGATGCGCGAGGATGCGGTAAAGCGGCTGGGACTTTAAGCCAAAGGGCTCTGCCCTTTGGGAATCCGCCAAGAAACTTTTTGGAAAAAGTTTCTTGGAACTTCAAAAACTTTAATTAAATTTATGTTTCAGTAAAGTTTTTGGGAAAGTCTGAAAACCCTTTTTCCAAAAAGGGTTTTCGGCTAACGTTTTAGGAAGGTATGGAAACCCTTTTCACAAAAGGGTTTCCAATTAACATGAAAAGAATTACAATATTTGCAGGACATTACGGGAGCGGCAAGACGAATATTGCCGTGAATTACGCGCTTGCTATGGCGCGTGATGGTAAAAAGGTCACCATTGCCGACCTTGACATCGTAAATCCGTATTACCGCACGAAGGATTCGTCCGAAATACTCGCCGAAAACGGCATTGAGCTTATCAGCTCACCTTACGCAAATACAAACGTTGACGTCCCCGCGCTTCCCGCCGAGGCGTACAAAGTCACCGACGACAAGAGCGCTTATGCAATAATCGACGTCGGCGGAGACGACCGCGGTGCGCTCGCTATGGGAAGATACGCTCCGAAGATACTCGAAGAAAACGATTTTGAGATGCTTGCAGTCATAAACCGTTACCGTCCGCTCACGAAGGATGCAAAAAGTACTCTTGAGGTAATGCGCGAGATAGAGGCGGCGTGTAAAATGCCCTTTACGGGAATCGTCAACAATTCAAATCTGGGCGCGCTTACGACTCGCGAGGATATTTTATCCTCTCTTGATTACGCAAACGAGGTCTCCCGCCTCAGCGGACTGCCGATAGTTATGACGAGCGTGCTCTCTTCCCTTTACGACGAGGTAAAAGGCGACGTTCCAAGCGCCTTTCCGATGGAAATTTACGTAAAGGCGAAAATTTAACAATTAGTATATATAATATTGTGAAAATATATTGTAAAATATAAGACAATGATTTTCCTATAAAAGAAAGGAACGAGGTAAAATGGCAAAAGTCACTTTTAACGAAGAGCTTTGCAAGGGTTGCGGACTTTGCGTCGGCGCGTGCCCAAAAAAGATCGTAAAGCTCTCCTCAGACAAGATCAACGCAAAGGGTTATCACCCCGCGACCGTTGAGGAAACAGAAAAATGTATCGGCTGCGCTTTCT
Organism: Oscillospiraceae bacterium; assembly: GCA_015064385.1. Taxonomy (GTDB): domain Bacteria; phylum Bacillota; class Clostridia; order Oscillospirales; family CAG-272; genus SIG672. The sequence goes on from SVSI01000005.1 coordinate 70,028, forward strand.
GCGCAACTATGTGTCCCGACTGCGTAATAACGGTCGAAAAATAAGAAAGGATTTGAGTAAAATGGCAGAAAAAGTACTTATGAAGGGTAACGAAGCCCTTGCGGAAGCTGCTATAATGGCAGGTTGCCGCCACTACTTCGGCTATCCTATAACTCCTCAGACCGAGGTTGCCGCATATATGGCAAAGCGTATGCCCAAGATCGGGGGAGTTTTCCTCCAGGCAGAGAGCGAAATTGCGGCTATAAATATGGTCATCGGCGCGGCTGCTACCGGAAAGCGCGCTATGACCTCGTCATCCAGCCCCGGAATCGCACTTAAGAGCGAGGGACTTTCCTATCTCGCGGGCTGCGATCTTCCCGCGCTTATCGTAAACGTACAGAGAGGCGGCCCCGGACTCGGCGGAATTCAGCCCTCGCAGTCCGACTATTTCCACGCAACGCGCGGAGCAGGACACGGAGACTTCCATATGATCGTCCTTGCACCCTCGTCCGTTCAGGAAATGGCATCCTTCGTATTCAAGGGATTCAACCTTGCCGAAAAATACCGTATGACTACTATGATCCTCGCAGACGGTACTATGGGACAGATGATGGAGCCCGTATCGCTCGAGATGGGCGAGATCGAAAGCTACGATAAGTCGTGGTGTGCTTGCGGCGGCTCTGACAAGCGCCCGAAGAACATCGTCAACTCCCTCTTCCTCCAGGCAGAGGAGCTTGAGCAGTTCAACATCAGAAGATACGAAAAGTACGCCGAGGTCGAAAAGAACGAGGTTATGTACGAGGAGTATATGATGGACGATGCAGAGATCTGTATCGCGGCGTTCGGAATCGCGGCAAGAGTCAGCAAGAACGCGATCGACGAGGCAAGAAAAATGGGTATAAAGGTCGGTATGATCCGTCCCATCACCCTCTGGCCCTTCCCGAAGGAAGTGTTCAATAAGGCGGCAGATAAGGTAAAAGCGTTCGTTTCGGTAGAGATGTCCATGGGACAGCTTATTGAGGACGTTGAGCTTGCAACCAGATGCAAGAAGCCCGTTCTTCTCTGCAACCGCTCGGGCGGTATGATCCCCACGCTTGAGGACGTTATCGCAAAGATCAAGGAAGCAAATGGAGGTGCAAACTGATGGCAGTAGTATTCAAAAAGCCCGAAGCTCTCACCGATGCAGTTCTTCATTACTGCCCCGGATGTACTCACGGTATCGTTCACCGTCTCGTTGCAGAGGCGCTTGACGAGCTCGGCGTAAGAGGCAAAGCGGTTGCTATCGCATCCGTCGGTTGCTCGGTATTCTCGTATAACTATTTCAACTGCGATGCAGTTCAGGCAGCGCACGGACGCGCTCCCGCCGTTGCTACCGGCGTAAAAAGAGCTTGCCCCGAAAGCATCGTTTTCACCTATCAGGGAGACGGCGACCTCGCCGCTATCGGTACTGCGGAGACCGTTCACTCTGCCGCAAGAGGTGAAAATATCACGGTAATTTTTATAAACAACGCAATTTACGGTATGACGGGCGGTCAGATGGCTCCCACTACCCTTCCCGGTCAGGTAACACAGACCTCTCCTTACGGACGCGACACAAATACCGTCGGATTTCCCGTAAAGGTTTGCGAGATGCTCTCGCAGGTTGACGGCGCTACCTACCTTGAGAGAGTCGCGGTCAACAACGTAAAGAACGTAAAGGCGGCAAAGGCAGCCATTAAAAAGGCGTTCCAAAACCAGATCGAAGGAAAGGGCTTCTCTCTCGTAGAGGTTCTCTCCACTTGTCCGACAAACTGGGGACTCACACCCGAAAAAGCACTTACTTGGCTTGAAGAGAATATGCTCCCCTACTATCCGCTCGGCGTATATAAAGATAAGTACGCAGAGTAAAGCGATTTTCAGAAAGGAAAGGTTTTATTATGACGAAACAGGTTCTTATCGCGGGTTTTGGCGGACAGGGCGTTCTTTTTGCAGGTAAGCTCCTCGCTTACGAGGGACTTCTGGACGGCAAAGAGGTAAGCTGGCTTCCCTCCTACGGCCCCGAAATGCGCGGCGGTACTGCAAACTGCAGCGTTACCATCAGTGACGCGCCTATCGGCTCGCCCATCGTTGCAAATCCCGATATACTTATAGCTATGAATAAGCCGTCTCTCGACAAATACATAAATGAAACTAAAGAGGGCGGACAGATATTTTACGACAGCTCGCTGATCTCGGGCGAGGTAAAGCGTGACGGAGTGGAGATATACCCCATTCCCGCAACCAAGATCGCAGATGAGAAGGGGCTCAAGACTCTTGCGAACATCATTATGCTCGGTCATATGATTGCGAAAAACGATTTCGTATCTCTTGAAGGCGCAAAGGGAGCGCTTTCCAAGGTCGTTTCCGAGCGTCACAAGGATCTTCTGAACTTCAACGTTCAGGCGCTCACCCTCGGATACGAGTATAAGGCGTAAACAAAAAAACGAAACGGGCGGATACACTTCCGCCCGTTATTTTTTATAAAAAAACCGCCCTGTCGGGCGGTTTTTTTATTTTGCTATCGCAAGAAGGATATCCTTCTTCTTCATTATATCGTCGGCAAGAGCAAGCTGTCCGCGCGCTCTGTCGAGGTTCTGTCCGGCATAATCGGTATGGAAATAGGTGTCTCCCGAAAGATAGTCGTCAAGGAAACGCATTCCGACCTCGTACGTCATCATAAACGCGCTCAGCGGAAGCAGATTTTTCTCGTTTTCGGTGATGCTATCCCCGATTCCCAGTGAAAATCCGTCGTAAAACGCCTTGTAAAGGTCTTCTCTGACGGCAAATTTGTCAAACTCAAGACTTCCTTCCGGTACTGCAGACGCGCCCGCGCGAATTGCGTCTCCGAAATCGTAAAGGAGCGATCCGGGCATTACGGTATCAAGGTCAACGACGCAAACGCTCTCGCCGGTCTTAACGTCGATAAGCACGTTGTTTATCTTCGTATCGTTGTGAGTAACTCTGTACGGGATCTCTCCGCTCGCGAGCTTTGATACGATCTCCTTGGCGGTATCCTTGTAAGAAAGCACCTTTTCGATAAGATCTCGGCAAGCATCTGCTCGATTAAAGGCGTCGGCAGCCACCGTTTCTTCAAAGTGTGCAAAGCGTACTGCGGTATCGTGAAAATTCGGTATGGTCTCGGTGAGCTCTCTTGCAGGAAAATCCGAAAGGTATCTCTGAAATTTTCCAAAGCCAAGGCCTGCTTGATAAAGCATTTCGGCACTTCCGCTGTTATAGGTGCAAGTTCCTTCTATAAATTTGCAAATTCTCCAGTATTCGCCATTTTCGTCGATAGCGTAGTATTTTCCGTCCTTTGCGGGATAAAATCTCATTACGGAGCGCTCGATTTCTTCTGCCGAAGCGCCTTCGTTTTCCATCTTTTTTCTGATGTGATCGGTAACGGCGATAATATTATCCATAAGAGCTGCAGGGTCCTTAAACACGTTGTGATTTATTCTCTGCACAACGAGGTGTCCCTTGTCGGACTGCGCGAAAAACGTTCCGTTGATGTGTCCGATATTGCACGTTTCGATATCATTTATCCCGTTAATCCCGAATTTTTCTGCTACCTTAGAAATTTTTGCGGTGAGTTCTGTGCTATTCATAATTATAACCTTTCTTTTTGTGATGATCAAAGGGAAAGTTGCATATCGCCCGTCTTTACAAGACCGACGGCGCGAAGAATTTCGTTAATTATAAAGGAGAGAATCGCCGGTGCAACTATGCAGGTAACTATAATACCGATCCAAGTCATAGCATCGCCGCCCATATCGGAAAGTATTCCTATCGGACCAACCATTCCGCACGTTCCCATGCCCGCTGAAAGACCGGTACACTCGAGCTTAAAGAGCACGGTAGCTATCGGTCCGCAAATTGCGGATGCAAGCGTGGGGGCTATCCATATCTGCGGTTTTTTGCAGATATTTCCCATCTGGAGCATCGACGTTCCGAGCCCCTGTGCAACGAGACCGCCAACTCCGTTTTCGCGGTAGCTGATGACCGCGAATCCGACCATCTGCGCACAGCAGCCCGCCGTAGCGGCACCGCCCGCAAGTCCCGTAATACCGATCATAGCGCATATCGCCGCGCTCGATATCGGCAGAGTAAGTATTATTCCGACTACCGTTGCCACGATAATTCCCATAAAGAAGGGGTGCATCTCGGTGGTCGTGTTGATAAAATATCCGAGGTAGTACATAACGTACGCGATCGCGGGACAGATCAGCTTTGCAAGAGCAAATCCCGAAAGGATCGTGACCGTGGGGGTTACGAGAATGTCGATTTTCGTTTCTTTTGATACTATCTTTCCAAGCTCACACGCAACAAGAACCACAAAAAACGAACCCGCAGGACCTGCCGTATATGATATAACGCCGGACGACGTCGTTATACTCGCACCGAGAATATATCCCGCCGCGCCCGTAACTGCACTCGAAAAAAGCACGAGCGGCGGAGCTTTAAGCGCGTATGCAATGGCAACGCCTATGGCTGCACCCGCAACAGAGCCGTTTTTGGCAATAGCGGCGATCTCACTTAAAAAGTCAATGCCGAACTTTTCACCAAGTGTTCCGAATATAGTTCCTATAAGCAGCGTGGAAAAGAGGCCGAGTGCCATCATTCCCATAGCGTCAACAAAATACAGCTTTGCCGACGGATTTATCTGTTTTCTGTCAAAAAAGGCCTTAACTTTTCCCATTTTAATAATTCCTCCAACGATTGAGCTATACGCCCGCAACTTAACTGTAATTATACAACTTAAGCGCGTTAATGTCAAGCAAAAAAAGAAATTTATATCACCCTTTCTTAATGCTACATAAAAAAACGGTCAAAAAATAAGTACAAGTACATTGACATTGCAAAAAAAATATGATATAATTAGTAACACGTATCCATCGTACAAATGAGAGATTTCGGAAAGGGGCGATCCACCAATGCAGATTGCAATTATTGCAGATGACACCAAAAAAGAACTTATGACCGAATTCTGTATTGCCTACTGCGGCATACTCAGTAAGCACAACCTTTGTGCCACCGCGATCACAGCAAAATACATCGCGGATGCTACCGGTCTGACTATTGAAAAGATGATGACCGGCTCTCAAGGCGGCTCCGAGCAGATAAGCACGCGAATAGCTTATAACGAGATCGATCTTCTTCTCCTTTTCAGAAGTACCTCGGACAAGGATGCTTACCACCAGAACGAGCACGACCTTATCCTCAACTGCGACACCTACAACATTCCGGTTGCAACCAACATTGCAACGGCAGAGGTTCTCGTCCGCGCACTCGACCAGGGCGACCTTGATTGGAGAAAGCTCGTAAATCCGATCTACGAAAAAAAGAATCAAAACTGAAAGATACAGATCAAAGTCCGACTTCGTAAAAGAACGTCGGACTTTTTATTACATAAACTGCTATCAAATTTACAAAAACTACTGTGATATGTGTTGATAATTGATTTTTCCCAACCGTTATGGTAAAATGTTGGTAACATATATTATGTAGTATAGAAAGGTGCACAAAATGAAAAAAAGACCTGTTTTTATCAAAGTATTGTCTCTTATTCTTTCATTGACATTTTTCCTTTTTGCGTTTGCTTCCTGCAAAAAGGAAGATGGCGAAGTCCCGCAGACACAAACTGCAGACCCCAACCTAAAAGACCTCACCGGATTTACTATTGTTCGTGATTACAATACGAATTATGTCACAAAAGACGATATTTTATCCTTCAAAGAGAATATAAATAAGTTTCTCGGAATTGATATGCCCGTAAAAATCGATGTTGATTTTGCGGAGGTTGAAAAAGAGATCCTTATAGGTAAAACCGACCGCGCAGCATCGACCGAAGCGCTTAACAAACTAAAAAAACAGACCGACAAGGACGCATATATTATTGAGATCACAGAAAACAAAATCTGCATTCTCGGCACTACAGAGAAGGCAACCGTCCGTGCTATGCGTGTTTTTGTAAACGATTACGTAAAGCTGTCGAGCGCAAACAACTTAAACGTTTCCAAAGGAAAGACGTACGCATCTTTCTACGACTCGGATAAAATTCTGACTTTGTCCAACGGCGTTGAAATTGAGACCGTTGTTGCCCCTACCACGCTTATGACAGCAGAAATGAACAAAATTTTCGGATACGTTGTAGATGCCTCTTCAACACACTATCCCTCGATCATCGAGCTTCAGCATCAGCCGAATCCTGAAGATAACGGAAAGCTCATAGCACATTTCTGCCTCAGAGATTCGCGGTATGCCTCCGACGCTTGCTTTATGGAAAGCACTAACGGCGGAAAGACCTGGAATCTCCTCTCTCGCCCCGTGGAGCAAAGTACTGCAGGCATAGCGGACTCCCTCAGGCCCGGACAGATGGCACACATCTATGAGCTGCCCGCAGCAGTTGGCAATTATCCCGCAGGTACGATCGTTTATGCTAGCGGATCTATAAACTATTCGGTACGCTCCGAAATATGGATCTGGTACAGTACCGACTGTGGAAAGACGTGGAAGCAGACTGCTGAGATCGCAGAGGGCGGATGCGTAGATCCCGTTCCCGGTTGGCACAAGCAGTCGGGTGTCTGGGAGCCCTTCCTCTGGTATGACGGCGGTTATCTCTACTGCTTCTATTCGGATGACACCGATCTAAATCATGATCAAAAGCTCGTTTACAAACGCTCAAAGGACGGCGTAAATTGGGAAAATGCGGTTGATGTTTGTACCTTTGACGATCCGAGCGCCCGTCCCGGAATGTTCATTATGACAAAAATGGGCAACGGCGAATACTTTATGGTTTACGAATATGTATCGAAGGGTAAGGCACCGATATACTACAAAACCACCAAGGACATCACGCAGTGGGATTCCGAAAATCCCGGAACGCTCATTGCAACGCCGAACGGCAAAACCATGAACTCGGCTCCCTCGTGTATATGGGTACCCACCGGCGGAGACTGCGGAACGCTCATAGTAAGCGCAAGCTCAACCGCTGACGAGCTTTTCATCAGCTTTGACTACGGAAAGACCTGGTCAACGTTTGAAAATCCCATGCCCTATACGGCAAAAGACCTTGACTCCTCAAGTGGTAAGCCGGGATACAGCGCAGGATTTTGGCTCGGCGCAGACCAAAGGACCGTGTACTTTATAAACACCACCACTTCTGACAAAATCAAAAAGTGCAGAATACAGTTCACCAGCTTCAGGATCTATTGATTTGTGAGTTTATAAATAAAAACGGCGGAAAAATTCCGCCGTTTTTATTACTTTAATGTGCTAAATCCTTGACGGCGAGAAAAAAATATGCTAAAATAGTAGAATAAATTACGTTTACTGTGAAAAGAGGAAAGCTCTATGAGAATGGTAATAAAGGTGGGCACTTCAACGCTCACGCATCCGACGGGTGCGCAGAATATAAGGATGGTAGAAAAGCTCTGCCGTGTGCTCAGCGACCTTAAAAACGCAGGACACGAGGTGATCCTCGTTTCCTCGGGCGCGATTGGAATGGGAGTCGGCAAGCTCTCGCTTTCAGAGAGACCGAAGGATATTCCTACCAAACAGGCGGCAGCCGCCGTAGGTCAGTGTGAGCTTATGTACACGTATGACAAGCTATTTTCCGAATATCATCACACGGTGGCGCAGATCCTTCTGACAGCCGCCGATATTGAAAGCGAAACGAGGCGAGAGAATTTTCACAACACGCTCGGCCGTCTTCTCGAGCTCGGCGCAATTCCTGTTATAAATGAAAATGATACGATAGCTACCGAAGAAATCGTCATAGGCGACAACGATACTCTCGCCGCTATGACCGCGGTCAGCATATCTGCCGACCTACTCGTTCTTCTCTCGGATATAGACGGTCTTTACACCGCAGATCCTCACACGAACGCTTCGGCAAAGCTGATAGACAAGGTGAGCGAGATAACTCCGGAGATCCTTTCGCTTGCAGGTGGCAAGGGAAGCGAGCTCTCAACCGGCGGAATGGCAACCAAACTCCGTGCGGCAGACACCTGCATCAAAAACGGTGTTGATATGATCATCGCCAACGGCGGAAAGCCCGAGCTGCTTTACGATATCGCCGAGGGTAAAAGCGTCGGAACAAGGTTTATTGCGGAGTGATTTGCAATAAAAACGCCCTCCTGCTACAAAAAATCAAATAACTATAAAGAGGATGATATGAAAAAAATCTTTTCATTTATTCTTGCCTTCTCCTTCGTTTTATTTCTTTTTTCTTGCGGCACGATCGACGATAATACAGAAGTTAACAATACAGCCACTTCCGACAGTGAAACATCCGATAATGAATCCAACCCTTCGTCCGGAGACGGAGATACCGACGAGAATGATACTGTCGGTGACGATAACATCGGAGACGATAACACCGGCGACGATAACGCCGGCGACGACAACTCCGGAGACGATAACGCCGGTGACGACAACTCCGGCGACGATAACGCCGGCGACGACAACTCCGGTGACGATAACTCCGGTGACGACAACTCCGGCGACGATAACGCCGGCGACGACAACTCCGGTGACGATAACTCCGGCGACGATAACTCCGGTGACGACAACTCCGGTGACGACAACTCCGAAGACGACAACTCCGGTGACGACAACTCCGAAGACGACAACTCCGGTGACGACAACTCCGGTGACGATAACTCAGAAACCGAGGAAACAAACCCTCCGATAGTTGAAAATCCCATTTATATTCCGAAATTTACCGAAAATGCACCCGACCACAAAATTTTACTTAACGGCAAAAACGGATGGTCGGTAACGCGCGGACGCGCCTGGCTCCTTACCGACAATGATCGACTTATGTTTTGGATATCATCGGATAACGATCTTACCTACGATTGGCCTGCACTTAGTGCAAGCTCACTTACCGAGGGTACTATCTCGGCAACGGTCAGCGCAAACGGAAACGTAGGCATATTCTTTGGCGGTATCGGAATGGACAAGTCAACCGATGCAACTACCAACCCTACCGTCACAAACGGAATATACTGCAGTACCGTCACCCTGCTCGTCGATGCGAAAACGGGAGCGGCTTATCTTGAATTTTATTACGATAACAGCGATGTAAAATCATACACCGGCGAACATAAAATAACCGTCCCTCTAAACGATACACTCGAAAATACTCTCAAATACGGTATGGACGGCTCCGATATCATACTCAAAGTCAGATTTACGAAGGAAGGCAAGGTAATTGCCTACGTTAACGGTGCCAAAGCTCTTGAGACGTCCGAAAACGCTTACCCCACATTCGGAAATCAGCACGGAATTATCGTTCGCTCGGCGTACTGCCCCAAAAAAATGGTTGCTGGTTATGTCAAGGAGTACGATTTTGCTGCAGAAGGCACGGTCAAAACCGGCGTTAACGTAGAATTCGGAGATAAAACGACCCTTATAGGTACGGGAGATAATCCATCGGCGGTAGGAAGCGTATCTTCGGTCCACTATCCCTCGATAATCGAACTGAAATATCAGAAAAATCCCAAGGACAACGGAAAACTTATCGCTCACGTCTGTCTCGGGGCGGGTAAATTAAAAACTAACGCTTGCTTTATGCAGAGCACCGACGGCGGTAAAACGTGGACCTTTCTCTCTTTGCCGGTCGAGCAAAACAGCACCGGGATCACGGACAGTCTGCGTCCCGGTCAGATGGCACATCTTTACGAGCTTCCCGCACAAGTAGGAAATTATCCCGCAGGGACTCTCGTTTACTCGAGCGGATCTATAAATTATTCGGTACGCTCGGAAATTTGGATATGGTACAGCACCGATTGCGGTAAGACCTGGAAGCAAACATCAAAGATCGCGGAGGGCGGTTGTGTAAATCCCGTAGGAACGTGGCCTAAGCAGTCAGGAGTTTGGGAACCCTTTACATGGTACGAGGATGGATATCTGTACTGCTTCTATTCAGATGATTCAGACCCCGCTCACGATCAAAAACTCGTTTACAAACGCTCAAAGGACGGCGTAAACTGGAGCACGCTCGTTGAAGTTTGTGCTTTCGAGGATCCAAATGACCGTCCCGGAATGTTTGTTATGACAAAGATGGGTAACGGCGAATTCTTTATGATTTACGAGTATATCGGTGCTTCTGCCGAGGGCGGACACAGAATATATTACAAAAAGACGAAAGATATAACAAACTGGGATCCGAGCAGTCCCGGAAAGGTTCTTAAATCCGGAAATTACTCGGGCGGCTCTGCTCCTTCGTGTGTTTGGATACCTGCAGGCGGTGAGTGCGGCACTCTTATCGCAAGTGCTATGTGGGAAGCAAACGGCGACGGAACACACCGACTTTTCGTAAGCTTTGACTACGGCGAAAGCTGGACCACTATGGAAAATCCCCTGCCGTACACCACCGGTACCGATGCAACAAACGGCGGAAACTCGAGAATAGGATACAGTCCGTCTTTCGCGCTCGGTGCAGACGGTATGACCGTGTATTACCTCAACACCACAAATATTCCCGAAACGGGAAAACGAAGAATGCAGTTTACAAGCTTTAAGATATATTAAACCAATTTTCTCTTAAAAAAGTTTTTGAAAAGGTGCGCAAAAACAAACAAATGATTACAACACTTGAAATTATGAAAAAGGCAAAGGCAGTAAAGTCCTGCCTTGCAACGCTATCTACCGATGATAAAAACCGAGCACTTGCTAATATGGCACAGATGCTGATACTTCACAAGGAGGAGATCCTTGAGGCAAGCTCTGCCGACGTTGAGCGCGCAAGAGGAAAGATCTCGGACGTTATGCTCGACCGCCTTGCTCTAAGTGAAAAACGCATTGAGGATATGGCAAACGGGATACGAGAGGTCATAGACTTGCCCGATCCCGTCGGAAACGTTATCTCGGAGGTCACGAGACCAAACGGTATCGTTATCGAAAAAGTATCCGCTCCTATGGGAGTTATCGCAATTATATACGAAAGTCGTCCGAACGTCACGTCGGATGCGGCGGCGCTCGCACTCAAATCGGGAAACGCATGCATTTTAAGATGCGGAAAAGAAGCCGCGCTCTCCGCGAGAGCGATAACGAAGGCGCTTCGCGAGGGAATTGCGGCAGCAGGACTGCCTGAGGATCTCGTTCAGATCATCGAGGACACGAGCAGAGAAAGCGCCGCAGAGCTTATGAACGGCGTCGGATATATTGATCTGCTGATTCCCCGAGGAGGTGCGGGCCTCATCCGTGCCTGTACGGAAAACGCAAAGGTTCCCTGCATCCAGACGGGTACGGGAATCTGTCACGTCTATATCGACAAGGACGCCGACGTGGAAAAGGCGCTTAATATACTCGAAAACGCAAAAACGAGCCGTCCCTCGGTGTGCAACGCCGCAGAGGTCTGCCTCGTTGACGAGAATATAGCCGATAAGATCCTTCCGCTCATAAAAAAGCGTCTCGTTGACAAGAGAATTGCCGACGGAAAAATTCCCGTAGAGCTCCGTCTTGACTCACAAGCAGCAAAGATCATTGACGGCACGGCGGCGGGTGAAAACGATTTTGACACTGAATTTCTTGACTACGTTATTGCTATAAAGACCGTTTCGGGAGTAAAAGAAGCGTGCGAGCACATAGCCGCTCATTCGACCGGACATTCTGAGGCGATAATATCCGAAAACCCCGAAGCTGCTGAGTATTTCACAAGAGTTATCGACAGCGCGGCGGTTTACGTAAACGCCTCAACGCGCTTTACGGACGGAGGAGAATTCGGTCTCGGATGCGAGATCGGAATATCGACGCAAAAGCTTCACGCGAGAGGTCCTATGGGGCTTTGCGAGCTTAATACGTATAAATATATTATCCGCGGAAACGGACAAGTTAGGTAAGTAAAGTTTTTGAAAGAGTGTGAGACAACTTTTTTTCAAAAAGTTGTCTCACGTGAGTAAAGTTTTTGGAAAGGTTCGGAAAACCTTTTTACAAAAAGGTTTTCCGAGAAAATAAAAAATGAAAAAAATCGGATTTATCGGTGCGGGGAATATGGGCGGTGCGCTCGTTCTCGCCGCGTGTAAAACAAAAAACGAATATGAGATACTCGTCGCGGACAAGTTTCCCGAAAAGGTTCTTGAGCTTACCAAAAAGACAAACGGCAGGGCAAAGGAGTCGAGTGCGCTTGAAATAAGTGAAAAATGCGATATGATTTTTCTCGGAGTAAAGCCGAATTTTATCGAATCAACTCTAAATGAAATTATGCCCGCTCTTGAGAAAAGAGACGAAAAGCCCACGCTCGTATCAATGGCGGCGGGCGTAAAAATAGCGAAAATAGCGGGCGTGACGAATAAGATCTGCCCGGTTATCCGCATCATGCCCAACACCCCCGTTTCACTCGGCGAGGGAATGATACTTTACGATATTTGTCCCGTAGTTACCGAGGAAATTGAAAATCTGTTTCTGGACGTTCTCTCCTTTGCCGGAAAGCTTGACAAGCTTTCCGAGGAGCTTATTGACGCAGGATGCGCCCTTTCGGGATGCGGCCCCGCATTTGTGTTTATGTTCATTGATGCACTTGCTAAAGGTGCAGAAAATTGCGGACTTTCCCGTGAAAAAGCTATCGCTTACGCAGTACAGACCGTTGTCGGCTCGGCAAAGCTTCTCGGCAGCTCCGATAAGACACCCTCCGAGCTTCGCGATGCGGTTTGCAGTCCCGGCGGAAGTACTATCGAGGGAGTGCGTACTCTGAACGAGCGCGATTTTGACGGTATCGTACAAAGCGCTATTAAAGCGTCTTTTGAGAAAACGAAGCTGCTTGGGAAACAGTAAAAAATGCAAATAAAAAAATCACTTACTCGCTCGAGTAAGTGATTTTTTATTTATTTCAAATCTCAATCGATCTCAAAATCAGCGTCGTCGAGAAGAAGCTCTTCTTCATTCTGCGCGATTGCCTCGTCGCCCGCGTTTCTGATCTTTTCTTCAATTTCTGCCATAACTTCGGGATTTTCTTCAAGGTATGTGCGCGCCTTATCTCTTCCCTGCGCTATTCTTTCTCCGTTATAAGAGAACCACGCGCCGCTCTTTTCGATAATACCCATGCTTGCGCCGATATCGAGTATCTCTCCGACCTTGGATATTCCCTTTCCGTAGATTATGTCAAATTCCGCGGTCTTGAAGGGAGATGCGACCTTGTTCTTTACGACCTTGCATCTCGTACGGTTTCCGTACATTTCACTTCCGTTTTTAAGAGTTTCTGTGCGGCGTACGTCAATTCTTACGGACGCGTAATATTTGAGCGCGTTTCCGCCCGGCGTCGTCTCGGGGTTTCCGTACATAACGCCGACCTTCATACGAAGCTGGTTGATAAAAATTACGATACAATTGGTCTTGGATATTGAGCTCGTCAGCTTACGGAGCGCCTGCGACATGAGACGCGCCTGTACTGCAACCTGCGAGGATCCCATCTCTGCATCAACCTCCTGCTGAGGAACGAGAGCTGCTACCGAGTCTATAACCACGATATCAACAGCACCCGAGCGAACGAACGCCTCGGTAATGTCGAGCGCCTGCTCTGCACTGTCCGGCTGGGACACGAGAAGATCGTTAGTCTGGATTCCGAGAGCTGCTGCGTAAACGGGATCAAGCGCGTTCTCTACGTCGATATATGCCGCAACTCCGCCCTTTTTCTGTACCTCTGCAACGCAGTGGAGAGCAAGAGTGGTCTTACCCGAAGACTCGGGACCGTAGATCTCAATTATTCTTCCCTTCGGAATACCGCCGATTCCGAGCGCAAGGTCGAGCGTGAGCGATCCGGTAGAAACAGCCGTTACGCTGAGCTCGGGGCTTTCACCAAGGCGCATTACTGCACCCTTTCCGTGATCCTTTTCTATCTGAAGAAGCGTAGTTTCAAGAGCTTTTCTTTTTGCGTCTGCGTTATCTATACGTGACGCCGCCTCTTTTTTCACCGATGCTTTAGCCATATTTATTTCTCCTTTTCTTAGAAAACCTTTTTGTAAAAAGTTTTCAATTGATCTACCTGTTTACTTGCGTGAGAAAACTTTTTGTAAAAAGTTTTCTCACACTCTTTCAAAAACTTTACTTAAATAGATTGATTCTTTAATCACTTTTGTGTGTCACACTGAGCTTCATTCATAGGAGCCAACAAAGGCGCACCCAATTCTGCGCCGCAAGTAACGGCACGCCGCGTTTTTCCGCGGCGCTTAAAAGCGCGCCTTTCTCTCCGCGCGCTTTTAATAGAGAGAAGGATTCCACAAGGAAGAGATACCTCTCTTCCTTTGGTTGTTCTTTGCGAAGCGTTTCTGTCAACACAGAAATGCTTCAACTTCGTGCATAGCTGCGTCTTCGCGTATTCACATATTGTGCGTTCAGCACGATATATTCCTAAAAACTTTACTTAAAAGGTCTATAATATATGATTTTATAAAAAAACCTAAATTTTACAGTATTAAAAGGTATTATTTTAAGTTTTTTGAAGATTTTTGGGACCGTTTCTCCGGATAAATTTGAGTCAAGATCACCAAACGACGTCAACACACCAGGACTGTGTGTCAAGCTTCCACACGCCGTCCTCGTTTTTGAGGATCAGCGTTTTATCACGGAAGGTCTCTCCACCGTCGGACGAGACCTTTATTTCGATCTCGATCATATCCTTTTTTGCACGTCTAACGGTACTTTCTCCGATATACGCTACGCTTTTAAGGTTAAATCCCTCGTTCGTGACGTCTATCTGAAGATATCCGTTGTTCTCCGCATAGCGCGGAATCAGCGTTTTTTCCTCGCCTCCGTTTCCGAAAGCGTATTCCCATACGACTTTTCTGATCTCAACAGCATAAACGTCTCTTACAGCTTCCTCAAGCTGTGAAAGTCCGACGTACTCGCTGTCAGGTGCAACCTCCATATAATAGAAGGTAGAGTCGTCAAGGTGATCACTCGGATCTTCCCTGGTCTTTAGTCCCTCTCCGTATATTACCTTGCAAAGCTTGACCTCTTTTTCAAGCACCTCCGAGAGGATAGCTCTCGCCTCCTCGTCGGTGTATTTTTTAGAGCAGGAGGTGAATAAAAGCGTACTTGAAAGCAATGTACAACAGATTATAAGAAGTGTTATCGCTTTTTTAATTATTTTCATTTTATTCGGTAACTGCGGGAGTTTCATTTGATACCGCTTCATTTTCCGCTTCAATTTCATCCTCGTTTGCAACTACCGTAAATGTTGCAACCTTCGCCTCACCGGACGTTCTCATAACGATAACACCGCCTGCGCTTCTCTTATAAACGGGTATCTCGCAAACTGCCATTCTTATCATCGTTCCTTCGCTGGTCATAAGCATAAGGTCGTCGTTTTCCGAAACGGAAGCGATAGATGCAAGGCGTCCCGTCTTGTCGTTTATGTTGTGACAGCAAACACCCTTACCGCCTCTGTTATGGCAAGCGAATTCTTCAAATTCGGAACGCTTACCGAATCCGTTTTCGGTGATGGTAATAAGCTTCTTATCGTCCTCAACAAGAACTACGCCTGCTACCCAGTCGCCCTCTTCAAGGCGGATACCGCGTACTCCGCGAGCAGTACGTCCCATCGGACGTGCGTCCTTTTCGGTAAATCTGGTCGCGTTACCGTTTTTGGTAGCGATTATAATATCGTCGTTACCCGTAGTATGGCGTACGTAAACGAGCTCGTCGTCCTCGTCGAGAAGGAGAGCTATCTTTCCGCCCTTTCTGCGGTTTTCGTATTCGGAAAGCGCGGTTCTCTTAACTACACCCTTTTTCGTAACGAAGAGCAGGTAATCCTCGTCAGAGAATTCCTTGACCGATATCATTGCCGTTACCTTTTCGCCGTCGTCAAGCTCAAGAAGGTTCTTCATATAAGTTCCCTTTGAGGTTCTTCCCGCCTCGGGAATAGCATACGCCTTGGTGACGTATATCTTACCCTTGGTGGTAAACATAAGCATAAAGGAGTGGCTGTCAACGGCCATTATCTTTTCAACGAAGTCCTCTTCCTTGGTGGTGGTACCGATAATACCCTTTCCGCCGCGGCGCTGTGCAGAGTAAACGTCGCTGTTCTGACGCTTGATATATCCCTCGTGAGTAAGAGATATTACGCAGGTATGCTGCTCGATAAGATCCTCGTAGTCGATCTCCTCTTCCCACGGAACGAGCGCGGTTCTTCTTTCATCACCGAAGCGCTCTTTGATCTTAAGCAGATCGTCCTTGATTATCTGCTTGATCTGTCCCTTGGTCTCGTCTGCAAGAATTCCTTTGAGCTCGCCAACGAGTGCGGTAAGCTTTGCAAGACGGTCCTCTATCTTTGTTCTTTCAAGTCCGGAAAGACGTCCGAGAGGCATCTCAACTATCGCCTGTGCCTGAATTTCAGAGAATCCGAAGGCGTCTATAAGCTTTGCTCTTGCATCCGGAATAGATTCGGACGAGCGAATTATCTTGATTATCTCGTCGATATGATCAAGAGCCATCTTGTAGCCCTCGAAAATGTGCATTTCGGCAAGAGCTTTATCAAGATCGTACTTTACTCTTCTCTCAACTACGTTTTCCTGATGCTCAACGTAGTATTCAAGCATTTCTTTAAGGTTGAGTATCTTAGGAACGCCGTTTACGATAGCAAGCATATTTGCCGCAAAGGTATCCTGAAGCTGAGTATATTTGTAAAGCTGATTAAGTATTACCTGACCGTTTGCATCGCGTCTGTATTCAACGACGATTCTCATACCGTCCTTACCGGTCTCGTCACGGATATCGGTAATTCCCTCGATCCTCTTGTCCTTATGGCAGTTTGCCATAGATTCAACGAGCATCTGCTTGTTTACCTGATAAGGGATCTCGGTAATGATTATTCTGCGCTTATCCTCGTCAATTTCGGTCTTTGCTCTAACGATTATCTTACCGTGACCGGTCATATAGGTATCGTAAATACCTCTTGAACCGCAGATGGTTGCACTGGTCGGGAAGTCGGGTCCCTTAATAAACTGCATAAGATCGGCGATCTCGCAGTCAGGGTTATCCATAAGGTGTATTGCACCGTCAATTACCTCGCAAAGGTTATGCGGGGGAATATTGGTTGCCATACCTACGGCAATACCTACGCTTCCGTTTACAAGAAGGTTAGGAAATCTCGCAGGAAGAACCTCGGGCTCCTGAAGCTTGTTATCGAAGTTGGGAAGGAAATTGACGACGTTCTTGTCAATATCGGTCATCATATCGTTTGCCATTCTCGTAAGACGCGCCTCTGTGTAACGGTAAGCAGCCGCCTGGTCGCCGTCTATGTTACCGAAGTTACCCTGACCGTCAACGAGAGTATATCTCATAGAGAAGGGCTGTGCAAGACGTACCATAGAATCATAAACTGCTGCGTCACCGTGAGGATGGTATCTACCGAGCACGTTACCGACGGTCGTTGCCGACTTTCTGTACGGGTTATTGTAGGTCAGAGAGTCCTCGTACATAGCGTAAAGGATTCTTCTGTGAACCGGCTTAAGTCCGTCGCGAACGTCGGGAAGCGCACGGCTCACTATAACGCTCATGGCATAGTTTATAAAGGACGTCTTTACCTCTTTTTCCATGTGGACGTCTATTATTTTTTGGTCTTTGAATTCAAAGTTTTCCTGTTCCATAGTCTTTTTTCTTTGAACCTTTCAAAATATTTCAGCGCCTTTTCTTTATGATGATCAGTCACGCTGATTTCGTGATTTTTAAGTACTTTTTTGACGTTAAAATCACAGCTTGTTAGTTTCTGTTTTTTCTTTTTCTTTTTTCGTTTTTTCGCTTTGTTTCGCGATTTTTTGAAGAAATCACGAACAAATTTTCCACAATTCCCACAGAGTTATCCACAGCTTTTCTTTTATTTTTTCAGCATTTTATTGAAGTTTCGATCGAGTTTGTGGAAATCCTGTGGAAAACTTGTGCTTTTGTTGTTAATTAAACGTCGAGGTTAGTAACGTAAACTGCGTTCTGCTCGATAAACTCACGTCTGGGTTCAACCTTTTCTCCCATAAGTACCGAGAAAATTTCGTCTGCCTTAAGTGCGTCGTCGATAGTTACGCGAAGCAGAGTTCTCGTTTCGGGATTCATAGTGGTTTCCCACAGCTGCTCGGGGTTCATCTCACCGAGACCTTTATATCTGCTTGCTTCTACGTTCTTTTCACCGAGCTCTTTAATGTAAATATCTCTTTCTTCCTCGGTGAACGCGTATCTTACCTGCTTACCCTTGAAGACCTTGAAAAGCGGGGGCTGTGCGAGATAGATATGTCCATCCTCAATCAGCTTTTTCATGTGTCTGAAGAAGAATGTGAGAAGGAGTATCTGAATGTGCGCTCCGTCGACATCGGCATCGGCCATTATAATGATCTTGCCGTAACGAAGCTTTGATATATCAAGCTCGGATCCGATTCCGCAGCCGATCGCCTGGATTATCGGAATAAGCTGTGTGTTCGAGTATATCTTATCAAGTCGGCTCTTCTCTACGTTAAGGACTTTACCTCTCATAGGAAGGATCGCCTGGAATTTACTGTTTCTTCCGTCCTTTGCGGATCCGCCTGCAGAGTTACCCTCTACGAGATAGAGCTCGGTTACCTCTGCGTTTCTTTCCTGGCAGTCCCAAAGCTTTCCGGGAAGTCCGCCGCTCTCAAGCGCACCTTTACGTCTTGTCAGCTCTCTTGCTTTTCTTGCAGCTTCTCTCGCGCGTGCCGCTGCAAGAGATTTATCAAGAATTGCCTTACATATCGACGGATTTTCTTCCATAAACTCGGTGAGCTTTTCGGTAACTACCGAGTCAACGAACGATCTGATATCTGCGTTTCCGAGTTTTGTCTTGGTCTGTCCTTCAAACTGTGCATTCTGAAGCTTGACCGAAACGACCGCGCAAAGACCTTCTCTTACGTCCTCACCCGAAAGATTCTTATCGGCTTCTTTAAGGAAATTGTATTTTCTTGCAAAATTATTCATTACCTTTGCAAGTGCCGACTTGAATCCCATCTCGTGCATACCGCCCTCAACGGTGTTTATGTTGTTTGCAAAGGTCATAAGAGTTTCGTTGTACGTATCGTTGTACTGAAGTGCGATCTCAAGAGAGGTCATTCCCTTTTTACCGGTAATATATATTGGCTCGGGATTTATATTCTCACAGTGCTTTAAGGAATTAAGATACTCAACGAACGATATAACTCCGCCCTCGTAATGGAGAACGTTTTCAACGGGTTCCTCTTCTCTCTCGTCACGGAAGATTATCTTAACTCCCGCGTTAAGGAACGCCTGCTCACGAAGACGGTTAATAAGAACACCGTAATCGAATACGACCTCGTCAAATATTTCAGCGTCCGGCTTAAAACGAACGTAAAGACCGTTATCATCGGTTTTTCCGAGCTTTTCAAAACCCTTAACTACCTTTCCGCGCTCAAAGGATTCGGTAAATTTCTCGCCGTTATAGTTATCCTCGTAAATAAGCCACTCGGAAAGTGCGTTAACTACCGATGCGCCAACTCCGTGAAGACCGCCCGAAATAGCGTATCCTTCACCGCCGAACTTACCGCCCGCGTGAAGTACGGTAAATATAACCTCGGGAGTAGGTAATCCAAGCTTCGGGTTAAGCGCCGAGGGAACTCCTCGTCCGTTATCCTTAACGGAGCAGCTTCCGTCCGGATGAAGCACTACGGTTATCTCGTCACAGTGACCTGCGAGCGCCTCGTCTATAGAGTTGTCCACGATCTCGTAAACGAGATGGTGAAGTCCGCGAATAGAGGTAGAACCGATGTACATACCCGGTCTTTTTCTTACCGCCTCAAGTCCTTCAAGGACTTGTATTTGATTTTCGTCGTACTGCATATTTGTCTTGTTTTCCATTTTCTTTTCGCAGAAAACTTTTTTGCAAAAAGTTTTCCGCACCTTTCAAAAACTTTTATTGAAATTATAAAGTGTTCTTAATACAAGCCTTTCCTTGTGAGGGAAGGCAATCAATACTCGTACTTGCCGCCCGTGCACCGTATCATTCTCGCGCCGGGTATCTTGTTTTGATCACAAGAGGTGACGATAACCTGCTTGCCGTGTATTCGCGATACCACGAAATCACGTCTGTTTTCGTCAAGCTCGGAAAGCACGTCGTCAAGAAGAAATACGGGATATTCCCCGCTGACGTTTTTCGATATCTCCCCTTCAGAGAGCTTGAGCGCGAGAGCTATACTCCTCTGTTGCCCCTGTGAGGCAAAATTCTTCGCCTCGTGAGAGTTTAAGTATATTTCGAAGTCGTCTTTATGCGGACCGAAAAGCGTCGTTCCAAAACGAATTTCACGCTCTACGGACGAGGTAAATATCTTTACAAACTCCGCTTCGTCTGTTGCAAAGCGATAAATTATCTCGGGCTTTTCCTTTCCCGACGTCATATCCGAAAATACGTCCGAAACCGACAGAGCAAGCTTTTCAATATAAGCGCTTCTCATTTTTGCTATTATCGCAGCTTCCTTTGCAAGAGAAAGTGACCATATCTCGACTGATTCGTCTGCCGAAAGTCCCTTTTCCTTTGCAAGAAGAAGGAGCTTGTTTCTTTGCATAAGCGCCCGCGCGTATCTTTGAAGCGCGCCCACGTAGGTTGAAGATATCTGCGATATCGCAGAATCAAGAAATCTCCGCCTGAACTGAGGTGAGCTTTTCACTGTTTGAAGATGCTCGGGAGTGAATATCACCGTTCTGAAATTACCGATAAATTCGCTCATTTTGGTAACGGGAACGCGGTTTTTATCGCAGATCTTGCCACCGCTTCTCATATACCTTATTCCAAGGGAAACGTTATCTCTTGCCGCAGTCTGATAAACGACACCGACGTCTGCTACCTCACTTTCAAAGTTTATAAAATCCTTTTCGTGGATAGTTCGGTGACTGCGTCCCTGCGAGCAAAGATATATGCCCTCAAGAGCGTTCGTTTTTCCCTCCGCGTTTTCTCCGTATATCACGTTGATCTCGGGAGAAAATTCAATTACCTGATCTTTAATATTGCGAAAATTTCTGTAAAAGGATCTTTTGCAGATCATTTTAGTTCATCTTGACAGGGCTTACCATATAGAGATATCTTTCGCCCTCTTCAGCGGTCTCTCCGTCCGGCTCGATTATTATTCCCATAAGCGGGTTGTTGAGCGTTATCTTTACGTTTTCACTGTCTGCAGAGCGGAATGCGTCTATAAGGAAGCGGCAATTGAAGCCGATAAGAAGATCGTCGCCCTCTTTATCTATTGCAACCTCATCGTAAACGCTGCCCGTAACCGAAGACGAGCTTACTCTTATAACGTCGTCAACGAATTCGCACTTAACGCAGCTCTTTGCCTGACCGAGAGCTCTGTCCTCGGTAACGAGAGATGCTCTTTCAAGAGCCGAGATCATAGCAATTCTCGATGCTCTTACTACCGTTTTCTGAGTTTTCGGAATAACTCTCTCGTAGTCGATGTACTGCGAGTCTATAAGACGAGAGAAGAATATCTTTTCTTCAAAGCTGAAGATAACGTGCTTTCTCGTCAGATATATGGTAACTATATCATCCTTATCGGTAATAAGCTTCATTATCTGTGCAAGTGCCTTACCGGGAACGATAAAGGACATTTTTTCTCCGCTTTCTTCGCTGTTTTCGGTAGTGATATTTTCAATATCACAATTTCTCTCACGAAGTGCAAGGCGGTTTCCGTCGCATGAAACGACCTTTATGTTATTATTGGTAATTTCGAAGTATGCGCCGCAAAGCATAGGTCTCTGATCGCTCACCGCAACTGCAAAAAATACTTGACTGATCAGCTTTTTAAGAACGGACGCCTCGATTTTGAATCCGCGCTCACCGGTGAGCATCGGAGTACTCGGGAAATCGTCTCCCGAAAGAGCGTGAAGCTCGAACTTTGCTCGTCCTCCGGTAATGGTAGCGATCTTGTTCTCGCTGATATTTATAGTTATCTCGCTGTCGGGCATCAGCTTTACTATTTTAGAGAGCTTAGATGCATTGATAACGTATCTTCCTTCCCTTTCCGTGTTACATTCAACAGTGCTCTGGAATCCTTTTTCAGTATCAAAGGATGTCATAACACACTTTGAGTCTTGCGCGTTGAAATAGATACCCTCAATAACGGGAATCGTGTTTTTTTCGGAAACGGCACACATAGCGTCGTTTATTACGTTCTCGAGAATTGTTTTTTCAAAAGTTACCTTCATAATTCGTATCCTTTCGTAAGAAAACTTTTATACGCGTTTTCGCACGCGCTTTACAGTTACAGTTATATATTTTATCAGTAGTAGCAGTAGTAGGGGCTGTGGGAATTGTTGAATTTATTTTTTTATACCGAAGCTGTCGAATAAATTTTAGGACGTATCTGTGAAGATCGATATGAGTTTGCTGTTTTATTCCTGTTGAAAAATTTTTTACTCTTTTGGAATAACCTTTCAAAAGAGTTTTCCACAGAAAATACCACAGTAAATTAACAGGATTTTTGTTGAAAACTTTTTCTAAAAAGCTTCTTCGCTTACACGCCCTGCAAGGGTGAGTGACGAAAGCTGTGAAAGATAGACCTTTTCTTTAGTCACCACGAACGATTTTGGGATATCGCGTACGTCTGAAACGAGCTTTTCCTCTCCTTGTGCGTTTCTCAAAAAGCTTCGCGTCTCTACTGATATAGTTGAGGTATCCATATCGAATATTCCTATGATATCTTCGGTATCAATGGACGTGTTTGGAGATATTCCCACGAAAAAGGACTTCATTCGTTAAGCTCCTTAATAATTTCGTTTATCTCATTGCCAAGAAGATTTTTATCGAGCTTTGATTCTATTGCCGTACAGGAGGAAAGTATCGTGGTATGGTCTCGGTTGAACATTTTTCCTATCTCGGGATAGGAAAGATCAAGCTCTTTTTTGATTATATATACGCACACGTTTCTTGCATGGCATATCTGCTGCTGACGCTTTCTTCCGTATATGTCGTCCTGTGCTACTCCGTATCTCTTTGAAACGAGTGAGACTATACGCTTTGCGGTGATGTCGGGAGACTCCGTACCGCCGATAAACGCCGAAAGACACTCTTTTGCCATATCGAGAGTGATAGGTGCTCCCGAAAGGAAGCTGTGCGCACACAGGCGTTTTATAGCACCCTCGAGCTGTCTTATGTTCTGCTTCAGATTTTCAGCAATGAATATGAGCACCTCATCGGGGATTTTGACGTTCATTTTTTTGGATTTATTTTTAAGTATCGCAACGCGAAGCTCAAAATCCGGCGGCTGGATATCTGCTATAAGTCCCATCTCAAATCTCGTTTTGAGTCGGTTTTCGAGAGTTTTTATATCCTTGGGAGGACGGTCGCTCGTAAGTATTATCTGTTTATTGTCCTCGTAAAGCTCGTTGAAGGTGTGGAAGAATTCCTCCTGTGTTGACTCCTTACCCGCAATAAACTGAATATCGTCTATAAGAAGGACGTCCGCTTTTCTGTATTTCTGCCTGAATTCCGCTTGTGATTTACGTTCTATGCTCTCAATCATCTGATTTGTGAACTGATCGCCCTTGGTGTAGATTATAGACACCTGGGGATTGTTTTTTGAGAGCTCGTTTATTATCGCGTTAAGAAGGTGCGTTTTTCCAAGTCCCGAATGACCGTAAATAAAGAGCGGATTGTACTCGCAAATGTTGTTTTTTGCTACCGCAATACAAGCAGAGTGCGCAAATTTGTTTGACGATCCGACGATAAAGTTCTCAAACGTGTAATCCGCGTTTGACATTATAGAAACCGGCATATCGATCGTTTCATCACTTTTTTTATCTGCTTTAACGTCCTGTAATACCGCAGGAGCAGATTTTTCGACGGGTGTTGTCGGAGCGGTACTTTGACTCTCTATCTCGCTATCGTTAACTATAACCTTTATCTCAGGACGGTAGCTTAAAAGAGTTTCAAATGCAACCTCAAGCTTGTCCGCGAATCTCTTCGTGATAATTCCCTGTTTTATCGTAGTAGGTGTTTTTATAACTGCTTTTGCATCGTCGAGATAAACGAGATTTGCGTCGCCAAACCAAAGATTGATACTGACTTCGGGCATACTGTCACTGTCAAGCAGTACTGTTTTGACCGAATCCCATACAAGATCAAGATCGTGCATAAATTTCTCCCTTCGGAAAATATAAAGCTGTGAAAAGCAAAATTCCCCTATAGTAATATAATTATGAGAACATTATACCACAACCTGTGGATTTTTGCAAGTGTTTTTTTATTATTTTAATATATATTATATAGTGTTTATACGCGCGCGCAAAAGAAAAGGAAAAGGATCTTAAAAAAGCGCATTGAAAGCGATTTTTTTGTATTAAAACAGAAAAAATGTAAAAGATTTTATAAAAAGTAGTACAAATTTCAAAAAAAGACTTGACAAAAGCCACTTAAAAGATATATAATAGGAAGCGTCGCAGAAAAACCGGCTAATGATCGAGCCGGAATCCGTATAAAAAAGACAGAAAAAATCGGATTAAAATAAACAAAGCACAGTAGTGAACGGAGGTGCGAGTAAATGGTAAGAACCTATCAGCCCAAAAAGCGTCAGGCACAGAAGGAGCATGGCTTCAGAAAAAGAATGAGAACCAAGAACGGACGTAAGGTACTTAAGAGACGTCGTCAGAAGGGTAGAGAAACTCTTTCTTATTAAGTCAAAAAGAAAAGACCGCCGATTCTTATCGGGGGTTTTTATTTTGAAAAACGAAATTTGTTGTTTTTCGTAAAATACGCGCTTTACGGAATATTTTGAGAGAACTGCGACACTTTCGTAAAGAAAAAGAGGTAAAGAGATGAAAATATTTTCACTTAAAGAAAACCATCTTTTTTCCAAAACCTATATGCTTGGCAGAAAGGTAGTCGGAAAAAGGATAGTACTCTACGTTTTACCAGATAAAAATGCGTATCTTGTGAAAAAGAAAAATCCTCTCAAGGAAAAGCTCAACCGAGTTGGCATTACCGCGTCTAAAAAGATCGGGGGTGCGGTACAGCGCAACCGCGTTAAGCGAATTATAAGAGAAGCGTACAGACGTCTTGAAAAGGAAAATGAGCTTAAAAAAGGTTTTTTGGTCGTAGTATCGGCGCGTACAGCCGCCCTTTACGGTAAGACTGAGGACGTATATAAAGAGCTCCTTGACGCCGCAGAGCGCCTTGATCTTATAGAAAGTAAAAAGCTTTGAAAAGAGCGCTTTCAAGGAAGAAGAAAAAGTGGAAAATAAAGATAAAAACCGAGAAAAAGACGGTTTTTACGGAGAAAACATAGTAACGCTCCTTATAAAGTTTTACAGGAGATTTATTTCTCCGCTTAAAAAACCGTGTTGCAGATTTACACCGACCTGCTCGCGCTACGCGCTCGATGCGGTACGTGAATACGGCATTATTTTCGGACTTTCCCTCGCCCTTTGGCGCATTTTAAGATGCAATCCTTACTCAAAGGGAGGATACGACCCTGTGCCTGAAAATCCTTTCAGAAGAAAGGATAAAAGGCAGTAAGCATACCCCCGAATATTAAAAATCGAAAAGGAATGAAGTAATGTTTGATTGGCTTCTTGAACTGTTCGGAACAGTTCTGAGGTTCTTTAACGACCTCACCCACAGCTATCTTTTTGCTATTATTCTCTTTGCTATTCTGACCAAAGTACTGCTTTTCCCCTTCTCTATCAAGCAGCAGAAGAACTCTGTAAAGCAGGCATCCCTTCGCCCGAAGGAAATGGCAATCAGAAAGAAGTACAAGGACGCGAAAACGCCCGAAGAACAGAGAAGAATGCAGGAAGAGGTGCAGGAACTTTATCAGAAGGAAGGATACAATCCGATGGGCGGATGTCTCCCTCTGCTTCTCCAGTTCCCTCTTATCATTGCTATCTACAAGGTTATTCAAAACCCGCTTCGTTATATTTGCGGACTCGGCAAGGATGCCGTTGGAAGCATTCTTACTGCGGCAAGAGAGATCCTCGGCAATACAAAGCTTACCGAGATAAACCTCGTTTCCGCGCTCAACGGAGAAAACGGTGCTGCGATCCTTGAAAAGGCAGGCGTTGAGTTTGATATTTCAGCTCTTCCCGATTTTACCGTCTTTGGAGGCGGATTTGACCTCAGCGTAGTTCCCAGAGAAGGAAACTGGGTATATTGGCTCATTCCCGTACTTACGGGACTTATTTCCTTCTTTAGTATGAAGCTCACCAAGAAGCTTTCGTATCAGGGAATACAGAACGAGAATACTGACGGCGCAGCAAAGGTATCCACGTGGCTTATGGATCTTATGATGCCCGCAATGAGCGTATGGCTCTCTCTTGAATTTGCCGCTATGCTCGGTGTTTACTGGATATTCCAGAACATTCTCGGTGTAGTACAGCAGCTCGTTCTTAAAAAGATGTTCCCTCTTCCCAAGTTTACCGAAGAGGACTACAAGCGTGCCGAGCGTGAAATGAGTGGCAAGGGCTCTAAAAAATACAAGAAGGATAACAGACCTGCCCCCGCCCCCGGAACTTATCGTTCGCTCCATAATATAGACGATGACGTCGTTTATAAGATCCCCGACAAGAATAAAAAAAGTGCGTCCGAAGCTCCCAAGCTCAAGGACGATAATCCCGATCACAGAAAGAAATCGTAGAAAAGCTCTGCGATCTATCGAAAGGAATAATACTTTAATGAAAAAGGAAATAATCGAAAGCGGCAGAACGGTAAGCGAAGCTGTTGAACGCGGAGCGCTGAAGCTCGGTCTTACCGTTGATCAGATCACCTACGAGGTCATCTGTGAGCCGAAAAAAGGCTTCCTCGGCTTTGGCGAGGTTCCCGCACAGGTTAAGATAATTTATACCCCGGCGCCGGTTCAGAGCGCAAAAACCTTCCTTGAGACGATAATTAAGAATATGGATATCGTTGCAAGTGTTGAGATCGGAGAAGACGAGGACGGTCCGAAAATCGAGCTCGTAGGCGAAGACGCAGGTGCTCTTATCGGACATCACGGTGAAACTCTCGATCAGCTTCAGTATCTCGTAAATCTCGCGGCAAACCGCGGCGAAGAGGACAGAGACGAAAAATATACGAAAATCTCTCTCGATATCGACGGATACAGAGCAAAAAGAAACGAAACTCTCCGCGCACTCGCAAGACGTATGGCAAACAGAGTTCTCAAATACAAGAGAAACGTAACTCTCGAGCCCATGAGCGCGTACGAGCGCAGAATTATCCATTCTGAGGTACAGAAGATCGAAGGCGTTACTACTAACAGCATCGGATCTGATTTAAACCGCAGAGTAGTAATTTCGCTCGAAGGAAAGAAAAGAACCTATTAAAAAATAAAAACGGACGCGAATGCGTCCGTTTTTTATAACGAAAAAACAAAAGAAACCCTGAAAAACAGGGTTTCTTTTGTTAAAGGGGAAATTTATCGAAAAATAGAGGTTAGCAAATTTTATTCCGCGATTTTCTTTTTACGGGAAATACATACTACCGTAAATGCAGCGCAAAGGATCATTGCTGAAACAATAACGTATATGCTTGTGAAATCTCCCGTAGCTGCCGCGGGATCTACTACGTTAAACGAAGTTACCGTTCCTGCAACCTGACCTACCTTGTCGGCAAGAGGTCCGCGGCCGGCGTTGATAACACCAAGCTGGCTTCCGTAAATGGTCTGTCCGGAAACATCGATAAGCTTATCTTCGTTGAAATATACAGAGATATTACCCGTTTTGGTGAAGTTTACTTTGATGGTGTAGTTTGTAGTTGCGATATCCTGAGTAAGAGCTACCTTTTGAACGACGGTCTGAGTGCCGTCTGCATCCGAGGCATCCGTTTTAAGTGCAAGATAGTAAGACTGTGCGCTCGAATCCCAATCAACCACAGCCCAGTAGTATTTAAAATTAGGTGCGGTGGAAACCGCAACGTTTCCGCTTCCCTCTTTTACGTTTTCAAAGCCACTTCCGGCAAAAGCAATACCGACTCTCGAATTTTTTGCAACCGAAATGGTAACGCTTCCCTCTTCGAGATTTTTGTAATACTGAATGAGGTTGGTATAGGAGCGTCCGTTATTTGCATTTCCTGCATCCGCCACGTATTTCCAAACGAACTCTGTGTTGTCTGAAGGTGCAATCTGCCAAGAATTACCTCCGCGCCTTACAGTCCATTTTGACGCGGTGCTTATATCACTGGTCGTAGAAAATGACTTAACGTATCCGACCTTGGTACTTGCTTTTCCAGTGCCGTAGTTTGCAGATTTTACCATCATACCGTATTCGGCACCTGCAGTCGGAAATCCGGAAGCTCTTGTTATAACCTTTTCTCCGTTAACGTAGGCTTCAACCTTTCCGGCGGCGGTAAATTCAACCTTTATCGTAACGTCGCTTGTGCCGTCGATTCCGTATTTTGCATCATCAAGGGGCATATCGGATTCTTTTGAAATAGTAGCTCCGCCTGCCGATTGATTGTCATAATAGAATCTGAGTTTAGGTATGCCGGACGAGTATTCAAAAGCAACGAGACTATACTTCAGGTTTTCAGCATTGCTAACGGCTGCACCGCCGTCTGCAGCATTCGCCATTCCCTGTGCACCAAAGTAAATTCCGATTCCGCCTGCCGGACTGACAGTTGCGCTTATCGAGCCCTCTGTGAGCGAGCCGGCGTGCATTGCGGGCCAATCCCACGTTTTGCCGTTTGCGTCTGTTTTCCATTCAAATTCGTATGCGTTGTTTTTTACAAAAGATCCACCGCCGCGACTGATGGTCCAATCGTTGATAATGACATTGCCTGCATTGACACTAAGTGCTGCAGCTCCGCAAAGCACGAAAGATATGGCAAGAAAGAGCGATAAAATTTTTTTCATTTCCGGTACCTCCAAAATATTTATTTTACATCTAGATTATAACAAAGTTCGGAAATATATGTCAATATAAATCTGATAAAAATTATAGAAAATGTATTCTTTTGAGTAGTTTTTGTAAACTTATAAAACAAACGCCGCCCAAAGGCGGCGTTTGTTGGACGTAATATCCTATGGGAATTTACCGTTCGCTTTTATTTGTCAAGACGCGAGCTGATATCCTTAAGAAGTGCGGTCTGCTCTTTTACGTTAGCATAGAACTCTGCAAGAGCTTCCTTTTCTGCCTGTGCAGCAGCGGCTGCTTCTGCAGCTGCCTTTGCGTCTGCCTTCTTCTGCTTTGCGGCAGCAGCTTCCTGCTCTGCGATCTCTTTTGCTTTCATTTTTCTCTCGATGTTCTTAATAAGTCTTACAACTACGAAAATACTGAACGCGATGATGATGAAATCGATTATCGTCTGGATCCAAAGACCGTACTGAATAGCGATCTCGGGCTCGATTACGTTAACGGTTCCGTCTGCGGCGATCTCCTCTACGGCTGCCTTAAGAACGTACTTCCATTCCTCAACGCTCTGTCCGCTGGTGAGGTTGGTGATAAACGGGGTGATTATGTACTTAACGAGTCCGGTAACTATCGCGTTGAACGCGGTCGAAATAACGACTGCTACTGCCAGATCGAGTACGTTACCCTTTGTAATGAAATTTTTGAAATCGGTAAAGAAGCTTACTTTTTCCTTCTTTATCTTTTCTTTTGTCTGTTTACGCTTTTCTTTCATTTCTTTTTCCTTTCCTTTACGGATTTTTTCTTCCATTGCAATTTGATCAAGCTTTCCCATTTTGTATTACTTCCTTTATTTTAATTAAATTTTTTCTTCTATCATAGAGTTTATTTTATGACGCAGCGCGAGAATATAAATCCCGTCACTCGGGTAGTTTTTGAAATCGAACGGCTGTGGGAACACAGAATTTACAGCTTCAAGTACAGCGTCCCTTCCGCACAGCTTTTCACAAAGCGTGAGCGCACGAAGATCGCATATTGCCTCGTAAAAAGAACGAAGTCGTATAGATTCAAGCGGTGTTCCGTCCGCAGCGGGATAAACGCTGTAAGCGTCTCCGGCAGGTACTCTGCCAACGTCGGTGGTAAGATAGGGGTTGCAGAGCTGCTGTGAGGTCATAGTGTACCAGAAATTATATCCCCAGTGCAAAAATCCGACCACCGAATATTTGTAGAACTGCGCGCCCACTATTCTCGTGCGGCTGAGCGGCATTGCTATAAAGCGGTTTGGTACGTCGTTATACTGTGCACAGCAGTAATAAGTCCAGAGATCGGGAACATTTGCCTCTATAAAATCCTCAATAAAGTCGATCGAGGGGATAGGACGCTCAACGAGTCCTGTGTTGTAGAAATTGACTGACGAGAGAGCATCTGCTACGTGATATCCATCGAGAAGATCGGCAACTATCGATTTAGCGGTCGCATAGTCGTCAAAGTGACGGTCGCGCGGTTCGTCCGAGATGTGGAAGATACAGCGCTGATCGAGACCTTTTTTCTTCATGTGATCAATGAATCTGCGCAGGAAGGAACGTAAAAATCCTGCGTATTCGTCGCTTGATGCGGCAGTTTCCCAACCAAAAAGCTTTTGATATCTACCATTTTTCCACCCCATTATTTTCGGTGCATGAGTTGCTCCCTGCTGGGTGAAAAGATGGGATAGTTCAAAATATTTTACGCCGCAGCGCTCACACATTTCTATCCAGCGGTCAAGTCGAGAAAAATTAAATCCCCATTTTCCTGACTTTTCAAAGACCTCGATAAGTTGCACGGTAGGACGTTCTTTTCCTTCGGGGGTATCGAGCGGAGGCGTAAAAATCGGCGTAAACACCGAATTGATTCCGTTTTTAACAGCACAACGTACGTAATTTTCGATTATCTCCCAATGGCGTTCGCTGAAAATATCTACGCGATAATAATCTGCAAGGCAGTCACAATGAAGCCACTGCGTGCATGTAAGCGTCTGCTCCGGAAGGTTGGCGGGAATTATCTTTAACTCGAACGAGCACTGCGCGAATACTCTTCCCTTTCCGTTTTTCTCGCTCGTGAACGAAAATTCTATCGGAAAAATTCCACCCTTGTGATTTTCAGGAATATCAACGTCTATCCAAAGTGACCCGAGGTGATGCGCAGGGACGTGAAGCTCGTATTCCGAGTCCATAGGAATGAGAAGATCGGGGAAAAGGCCGGGCTCCTTGCGAAGATAATTTTTATCCTCACAGTTTGCGTAAGTTGTGAATCTGACAGGTACGCTCTCAATCTTGTTTATCTTTACAAGATCGGCAATCTGTGAGCTTACGTTAAGATAACAAAGCGTGTCGTTCGGGTTATCGGATATCTTGTTATAGTAAGCTATCTGAAAAGAAAGCTTTTCTCCGCAAAGCGCGGAAAGAGAGCTTATCTCTCGCTTTTTTTCAATATCCTCGTCAAGAAAACATTTTTCAAGCGAGGAGACGGTTTTTACTGAAAGCTTCATAAAAACTCCTTTATTTATCTAACGAGAGCAAAACTTTGTAAAAAAAGTTTCCTTAAGTTCGTTCTCTCTTATTTTATTACGTCGCAGCCAAGGTACTTACGGAGAACCTCGGGAACGGTAACGCTGCCGTCTGCGTTCTGATTTTGCTCGACAAGTGCGGGCAAAATACGGGAGGTTGCAAGTCCCGAACCGTTAAGGGTGTGCATAAATTCGATCTTGCCGTCCGCTCGGCGGTAACGCATCATTCCGCGGCGCGCCTGGTAGTCACGCGCGTTGGAAACCGAGCTTACCTCCTTGTATCCGTTCATAGAGGGGATCTGGATCTCAATGTCGTAGGTTCTTGCCATAGATGCCGAGCAGTCCTCTGCCGCAAGTTTTACGGTTCTGAAATGGAATCCGAGTCCTTTAACGAGATTTTCTGCCTTTGTTACGAGCTCCTCAAAAGCCGCGTCCGAGCCCTCAACGGTGGTAAACTGGAACATTTCGACCTTGTTGAACTGGTGTCCGCGAACCATTCCGCGCTCATCCGAGCGGTAAGATCCGGCCTCGCGGCGGAAGCAAGGAGTGTAGCTGAAGAGCTTTTTGGGGAGATCTGCTTCGGTGAGGATCTCGTTTCTGTAAAGGGATGCAAGTGCCGCTTCTGCGGTGGGAAGCATATAGCGGCTGCGGTTGTCGGTCGGGTTTTCTATCTTATATACTTCGTCTGCGAATTTCGGGAATTGTCCCGCAGTTACGCCACATTCGTACTCAAGCATGTGGGGAGGAAGAATGAGCTCGTAGCCGTCTTGCAGGTGAGTATCAACGAAATAATTGAGAAGCGCCCACTCAAGACGCGCGCCCATTCCGCGGTAGATCCAGAATCCCGATCCGGAGAGCTTGGTTCCGCGCTCGTAGTCGATAAGACCGAGGTCGGTACAAAGATCAACGTGATTTTTGGGCTCGAAATCGAACTTGTGGGGCTCTCCGAAATAACGAAGGGGCTCGTTGTTCTCTTTTCCGCCGGGCTTAAGGTCACGGTCGGGGAGATTGGGCAGTCCGAGCATTACGCTGTTAAGATCTGCTTCAACGGACTTGATCTTTTCGTCATTTGCCTTTGCTTTATCGGAAAGCTCCTTCATCTGTGCGAAGATCTCGGAGGTGTCCTTCCCTTCCTTTTTATACATAGGGATCATTTTCGAGGTCTTGTTCTGTTCTGCCTTGAGCGCTTCGGTCTCAGTTATGAGTGCTCTGCGCTGTGCGTCAAGCTCGAGAATGCGCGCGATATCCTCTTTTGCATCCTTTCCTTTGATAGCGAGACGCTCTATAACTTCCTGCGGGTTTTCCTTGATGTATCTGATGTCTAACATTGCTTTTGCCTTTCGTTTCCTTTATTTGTAAGTTATGGATATTTATGGATTTATATTTCGTCGTCGAAAATTGACTTTCCGCACAGCTGCGTCAGAAGATTTTCGAGGTCTCTGTCGTCCGAAAATTCGATCTCAAGCTTCTTTGATCTCTTTCCGCTGACGATCTTAACGCGTCTTCCGATCGACTGTCTGACCTTCTTTTCAAGTATGGCGACGTAGTCGGGCTCGCTATCATTTATTGCGATAGTTGCGGGAGTTTCGCGTTCTTTTCTAACGCTTGTTTTGTTGATCCTGCGCACCAGCTCCTCGGTGTCTCGGACCGAAAGCTCCTTTGCGAAAACATCG
The DNA here is from genome assembly GCA_015064385.1 of Oscillospiraceae bacterium. Lineage (GTDB taxonomy): Bacteria > Bacillota > Clostridia > Oscillospirales > CAG-272 > SIG672. Next base: position 103,025 of record SVSI01000005.1, read on the forward strand.
TTTGCAACCTCGGGAATGAGAGATTTATTATCCAGTCCGAGAAGCGCACGAGCATGTCCTGCACTGATCTTTCCGTCAGTAACGAGAGCGGATACCGAGTCGGGCAGATCGAGAAGACGGAGCGAGTTCGTTACTGCGGTTCTGCTCTTCCCTACCCTTTGCGCCACGTTTTCCTGTGTGAGTCCGTAGGTTTCCATAAGCGCTCTGTATGCAAGCGCTTCTTCTATTGCATTCAGATTTTCTCTCTGTATGTTTTCAATAAGCGAAAGCTCCGCGGTCTTGAGATCGTCCGAATCCATAACGATCACGGGAACCTCCTCGAGCCCTGCGAGCTTCGATGCTCTCCATCGGCGTTCTCCTGCGATTATTTCGTAAAATCCGCCGAGAGTTTTTCTTACTACGATGGGTTGTATGAGGCCGTGCTCTGCTATCGAGCGCGCGAGCTGCTCGAGCGCGTCTGCATCGAAGGCCTTTCTGGGTTGGTCGGCACGCGGACGAATATCCGCGAGGCGTGCTGTATTTGTGGCAGCTTTGGGTTCGCTGTCGGTGTTGTCGAAAAAGATCGAATCAAGACCTCTGCCCAGCCCTTTTGGTTTAGCCATTTTGGTCATTCCTTTCTTGTTTATCTGTTGTTGGTACGGCAAATTATCCCGTAACTACGGGATAATTATATTCTTTTCATAAGCTCTGCGGCGATCTTTTCATAGGATGCCGCACCCTTTGAGCGCTTGTCGTAATACAGTACGGGCATACCGTAGCTGGGCGCTTCGCAGAGGCGTACGTTGCGCGAGATTGTTTCTTTGAAGAGCTGATCTTTATAGTACTTTTTGATCTCTTCCAGTACCGATTTTGAAAGATTAAGGCGTTTGTCGTACATAGTAACGAGGATTCCGGTTATATCGAGATCTTTGTTATAGAGCTTTTTGACCTGTCTGAGCGTTACCGTAAGCTGCGAAAGCCCCTCAAGCGCGTAATATTCACACACCATCGGAATAACAACTCCGTCCGCGGCGGTAAGTGCGTTCAAGGTCAAAAGTCCGAGCGAAGGCGGACAGTCTATAATAATGTAGTCAAATTCGGCTCGGAGCGGGTCTATTGCGTTTTTTAGCTTGTAAACGCGATCGTCCTCGTCAACAAGCTCGGGTTCCGCGCCTGCCAGCGCCATATTTGACGGAATCACCCATAGATTCTTAAATTCTGTTTGGATTACAGTTTCTTTTGCGGTGCAAACGCCTGAAATTACGTCGTAAATCGTCTTTCCGGACGCCTTTTTGCTTATTCCGACTCCGCTTGTTGCATTTCCTTGAGAATCGAGGTCGCAAAGAAGGACCTTCTTCCCTTTTTTGCCGAGCCACGCGGCAATATTGACGGCCGACGTCGTTTTGCCGACACCGCCCTTTTGGTTTGAAAAAGCGATAATTTTTCCGTGATTTGCCATACAACGGTGCTCCTCTCGTTGTTTTATACATATAAATATATACTGAACCTATTATAGCACCGCAAGACCTGTTTTGTCAATATCTTTTGCATCGTTTGTGCGGTATTTTACGCAAAACGTTTCACGTGAAACAGAAAACGACACCAAATCGCATTGTTTCACGTGAAACATACCTGTTTTGATAAAAATTGACACGTTTCACGTGAAACGTCAGGCAGATGGCTTCTGGCTTGATGATTTTGGTATCGTTATGACTATCTCTATCGAATCGTCGCCGTCTCTGCGAACGCTTGTTGCAACTATGCCCGCATTTTTCATTGATTCTACCGCCTTATCTATCGTGTTGCAGAAAATACGGATGTCTTTTATGTAACCCTTTGTTTTTCTGCCGATCTCCTTGCCGTTCGTTGAATTTTCTTCAAGACGGATCCTCTCACAGAAAATTTCGCTCTCGTGTACGTTCATAGACTGCTTTACTATCTCTTTTAATGCGTTCGTTCGCTTTTCGCTGTTTTCTATACGCAAAATCGCTCTTGCGTGCCGCTCTGACAACCGATTTTCGAGAATTATCTCGCGATCCTCGGGTGAAAGCTTTAACAGTCGGAGCTTATTCGCTATGTTAGATTGACTCGTCGAAAGCTTTTCCGCGAGGTTTTCCTGCGAAATAGAATATTTTTCTATAAGTTTTTTGAGAACTGCCGCGTACTCGAACATGGTAAGGTCTTCGCGCATTATATTTTCTATAAGTGCCATCTCGCCCGACTCGGTATCGGTCATATCTACGATCTGCGCTTTGATAGTAGGCGAACCCAGCATCTTTACAGCTCTAAGACGCCTTTCGCCTGCAATAAGCTCAAAATACGCCTCTTTTGACGGATTTGCTATAAGTCGTACGCTTATCGGTTGCAGAAGTCCGTGCTTTCTTATAGAGTCGGCAAGCGCAGCGAGGGCAACGCTGTCAAACTCCTTTCGTGGTTGCATGGGATTTGGGATGATCTGTGCTACCTCTATCTCATATATTCGATTTTTTTCATAAACGATTTGGTCGGGCAGGGAAGTGTGCGAGGGTGATCTTCCGAACGATAAATTAAACAATCCCCTTGATACGTGTTTTTGCATGGCTTGTCTTCCTTTCGGTATTTTATTTTCTTATTATCGATTATAACAAAAGGTAAGCGCGAATATCAGCGAAGGGTGTCGATGGGAAATAATTTTGGGAAATTTTATAAAACACACGGAATAGTGTGAATAATTAAGGGCAAATCGTATATTGTTTTTTAATAAAAGAGGTTTTTGCTTGACTAAAGGAAAAAAGTATGTTAAAATCAGTTTGTATCGCAATATATAATAATAAGGAGGGAATTTTTATGAAAAGCGTGCTTTTTAAGAAGATAAAAGAAGCGATGACATCCGTTTTGCCGGTCACTGCGATCGTTTTTATACTTAATCTCACGCCGCTCATCTCTCTGTCGAGCAGGGAGCTTACCGTTTTTCTCGTATCGTCCCTCCTTTTGATTCTTGGAATCGGACTTTTCAGCTTGGGAGCCGATCTTGCTATGACTCCTATGGGCGAGCATGTGGGAGCCGGACTTACAAAATCCCGTAGTATCGGACTTCTTTTGTCAGTTTCCTTCCTTATGGGACTTCTTATAACGGTAGCGGAGCCCGATCTTTCCGTACTTGCCGCACAGGTAGCAAACGTGATAAACTCCAAGACGCTCATAATGTTCGTCGGAGTCGGAGTGGGACTTTTCCTGCTGCTTTCCGTTTTGAAGATGATATTCAAAAAGTCGCTCTCTATGATGCTTCTTTTCTTCTATATGATCTTGTTCGCTTTTTCCGCGCTCGTGATATTAAGCGGAAACGAATCATTTTTGGCGCTCGCATTTGACTCGGGTGGAGTTACGACGGGCCCGATAACCGTACCGTTCATAATGGCGCTCGGCGTCGGAATTGCCGCAACCATCGGAGGAAAAGACGTAGGCGAAAACAGCTTCGGACTTATCGCGATGTGTTCTGTTGGACCGATAATTGCGGTTATGATGCTCGGAATTACGGCAAGCGGCGAGATAGATTACGTGATGGACGGCTACGACGTTGCCTCAAAGCTCGGCGCGGAGCTTTTCAGAACCGTTTTACATACCGCGAAAGAGGTCGCACTTGCACTCGGACTCATAGTTGCATTTTTCGTTATACTTCAGATCTTCTGTCTGAAGCTTCCAAGGAAAACTATAATCAGGATCGCGATCGGAATAGGGTACACATTTGTTGGACTCGTGGTGTTTTTGACTGCAGTTTCGGTAGGATTTATGCCTATCGGATACAAGATCGGTGTGGAGCTTGCCTCGTCTAATGAGATCCTTCTCACCGTATTCGGATTTATTCTCGGAATGGTAGTCGTTCTTGCCGAGCCCGCAGTTCACGTGCTCAACAAACAGGTTGACGATATAACCGACGGAACGGTAAGCAAAAAATCTATGATGATCGCGCTTTCTATCGGCGTAGGTGTATCAATAGGACTCTCAATGATCCGTATAGTCTGCGGATTTAACATACTTTACTACGTAATTCCGGGATATTTTATCTCGCTCGGACTTTCATTCTTCGTACCCGGAATATACACCGCCATCGCGTTTGACTCGGGTGGAGTTGCGAGCGGACCTCTGACGTCCGGCTTTATTCTTCCGCTTTCGATCGGTGCGTGCTACGCGCTTCGCGGAGAAAGTGCGATAATGAGCTATGCATTCGGAATAGTTGCAATGGTTGCAATGACTCCGCTGATCACCATACAGCTCCTCGGTTTCCGGGCAATATTCAAACGAAATATCCAGCGTCGTATCGCTATGAAGAGAATCCTTGAGGCGGACGATGAGCAGATTATCAGCTTTATGTAAGGAGGGAAGAGTAGTGGCAAGAAAAAGTCAAACTGCTGCGGCAAAAGAGCAGGAGCACGTAGCTCCTAAAAAGCTACTTCTCCTTTTTACCGTTGTAAACCGTAAAAAAGCCGAGTTTTACGCGGATTTTCTTCAGTCCTTCGAGGTAAATATGCAGCTCACTTTTGCGGCGAGCGGAACTGCGAGCAGCGAAACGCTTGAACTTCTCGGTCTCTCGGATAACCAAAAAAGCGTTATCATAAGCGTAATAAACGAGGAAAACGCACACGCCGCGCTGAACGCACTCGAAGAAAAGTTTAACACGATCAAAAACGGCAAGGGAATTGCCTACACCGTGCCGATGTCGGGTACGATAGGTGCAAGAATTTATCAGTTCCTTGCGAATATCCCGAGATGATCATTACTGCGAAAGAGAGGAATTTAATATGAAATTTAAGCATGAAGTTATATTTTGTGTAGTAAATGCGGGATTTTCCGACGCGGTAATGGATGCGGCAAAGCAGTTTGGTGCTCGCGGCGGAACGGTAATTCACGCGAGAGGAACGGCAAACAAGGAAGCAGAAAAGCTCTTTGAGATCACCGTGCAGCCCGAAAAGGAAATAGTGATGATCCTGGTTGACAGCGAGATCAAAAACGATATTCTGCACGCCCTTTACAAGGCGGTCGGACTCAACACGCCCGGTCAGGGAATTGCATTTTCAATGCCCGTTAGCGAGGCAGTCGGACTTAATACTCCGAAGCCCAAAAAGAGCGCGCCTAAAGAAAGCGAAACGAAAGAAAACTAAAAAAAGCAGACGAGATTTTCTCGTCTGCTTTTTTATTACACCGTTTTTACTCGGCAAGTGCCGCGTTTTTTGCTTTTCGATCGTTTATTTTCATAAGCGAGAATAGTTTTGGGAGATTATATCTCAATGCGAACATCGGCATAAGGTTCAAAGCTGCGTTCACGATAGCAACCGGAAGTCCGACGCGCAGAGCACACTCGGAGTGGCAAATGAAAAGTATTAAAAATCCGAATACTACGCACGCGGCATGAATAACTACACCGTAATTTGCTTCGAGAATATAGCGCTTAAGGTAATCGTTGCTGCCCGGATCGTAAACCTTATCTTTGTGAAAATTTGTGAACATACCAAGCTCGGGAACCTTGCTTCTCCATTTTCTGACGCCGAAGGAAGCGTAGAGCTTGCACTCTTTATTTGATACGCGAGAGAGCTTTCTTTCATAAGAAAACCACTTTTCGGGGAGTCGGCGTATGATGAAAGCGAAAATACCGTCCACTGCGATGACTGCAAGCGTGTTGATCGGCGGCAAAAGGAGAGCACCGAGAACGCCCTCATTTAGAGGAAAGGTTATTGAAAGGAGTAAATTTACCGCAATTATCGCAATATTTGCGATAAGAATTATCCAAATATATAACATGTCAAATTCCTTCCGGTGAAGTATTATACGTGAGCTTTTCGCCGTAAACGTCCTCGAACAGAGCTTTCCACGCCTCGTAGTTGCGATTTTTCATATCTTCTGCCGCATCTCTCGGCTTTTTGTTGGGATCGGGATATATGGCGGGCAGAATGTGGACGGTGTATTTCTGGATGGGAAATCCGTCTGCGCCGATTCTGTCGCTGTCGCGCATCGTGATAAAGAACGGGATAACGGGCGCGTTTGCCTTGACTGCGAGCTGAAATGCTCCGCTCTTTAAGGGACGCGGCTTTTTATAATTCCACCACATCGCCTGCTCGGGATAAATAAGTATCTTTTCGCCTCTTGCGATAAGCTCGGTGAACGCGCTCGTGAATTCGCGCAGTACTGTGTGGGAGGATGCGAGGGGCAGGGTATTGCAGTGTCTGAAGAAATAGCCGTAAATACCGGGAAAAGACGTATAATTTCCTTCGCGGATGACCTTATAAAGACGCTTTCTTCCGAGATCCTTCTCGATCGCCTTGAAAACGGCGTACTGCTCGTAGGGATTAAAGTGATTGCTCGTTATTACCGCGCCGCCCTTTACCGCGCGGTAGTTTTCAATGCCTCTGACCTCCTCGATTATAAGCTCTCCCTTGCGGATAAGACGGTCAAAAAAGGTCTTTGCACAGAAATTTGCAATTTCCGAGCTTACTTTTGACGAGAATTTCTTGAGAGTGTAGTCGCACTCGCCCGCTCTAAGGGGACGGGTAGGCGGATCGTTCTCTACGTCGATATCAAACCAGCCGTTTTTCTCGTGAAGCTCGATTTTCTTGAGTATCTCAAGACGGTCGGGCGATTTTTCGATCGTTTTTTTATTTTTTCTCATTTAAGATCTCCGTTTTCCACGCGCGCTATTTCGTCAAGTGCGAGGCGCTCGAGATTTTCGTATATGGTTTGGTCTCTTTTTGCGTCCTCTTCCGTGCGTGACGCTTTTATACCCTTGAGAATATCGTAAAATCCGCTGTTTTCGGCGTATTTCCAAAAGAGATCTCCGTGCTCAATGCCGTCGTAATTCCACGGGCGCTGTGCCATTTTGTAATGAACGATATACGGCTCGATGCCCTTCATGTTCTCTGCCGGCATCAGGTTCCAGCTGTAATCAAAATAGTGGACGCTGCCTTGACAGAGTACGTTGAGATAGTCCTGATCCTGAGCAACGGGGAAGGAACGCTCGCCAAGAAGCTTGATAAAGCGCGCCTCAAGGTCGATCTCTCTCATTTTTTTCATATTCATAACCAAAAGTCCCGCATTGAAATACGTTTTGCGCGGAACCTTGAGTACCGTTTCTGAATATTTTCCGAAGATCGGGAGAAGCATAACGTTCTCCTGAACGGCGCCGACGAGGTTTTCTCCTATATCTACCGAAAACATTTCGGCAATATTTCGGTTGATTACAGTGTCAGAGTCTATGTAAAGCGCTTTTTCGTACTGAGGAAAAGCTCTTGCGATAAAAATACGCATATAGGTCGATATCGAATAGTAATCCCGTATAGCAAAGCGATGGGCGATGCTCGATACGCGCCCGCTGATATCGTTGAACTCGATCGATGCGTTATCTGATGCCAGAGAGGCGATCTTTTCACGGTTCTCCTGATTCATATTTGACGCGATAATGTGTATATTATAAAAATCTGCCTTATTGGCATTTGCAAGAAGCGAAGTTATAGATACGGCGAGAAGGGGAGCATAAGCGTCGTCCGTCGTATAAAAAACGGGAATCGTACGTGTATTATTGCCTGTCATTTTCCGTCTCCTTTTGTTTCTTTGAAAGGATTTATCGCTAAAAGCGGATATTTTCAACGAAAAAGATTATAATAAATAAATTCTACAAAGTCAAGAGAATTTATTCTAATTATAATTCTACTACTCTCTAAATGTGAGAAAATCAGTTCTCCGAATCAGAGAATTGCGGAATTTTCCTTGACAAAACGGCGATTTTGGTGTAAAATGATGCTATGAGTACTAATTTTAACGTTCAAGACACACTTATAAACAATCTCGTAGCGCTCCGACGTTCCAGAGGGCTTACACAGATAGAGCTTGGAGAAAAGATCAACTACTCGGACAAAACCATAAGCAAATGGGAGAAAGGTGATTCGTGTCCGAACATCGAAGCAGTGTATAAGCTTGCAAAATTTTACGACGTAAGCGTGGACGATCTCCTCTCCGAAGACTTTAACCGCGACAGCGAGGCAACGTCTGCGCGCAGACAGCGCAGATACAGTAAGATGATAATATCCTGCCTTGCGGTATTGGCTGTCTGGGTAATTGCGACGATCATTTTCTCTGTTTTGCTTATCAAAGCCACTCCGTCGCCGTGGACGGTGTTCGTTGCAGCAGCGCCCGCATCGTCAATAGTTGCGCTCGTCTTTAACTCAATGTGGGGAAATACGCGATACAATTATCTTATAATATCCATACTTCTGTGGACGCTGCTTGCGTCAATATACCTCAGCGCGCTTGAGTTTGCGAGAATACTCTGGGTAATCTTTCTCATAGGAATACCAATTCAAATAGCGATAATTCTTTGGTCGCAACTCAAAAAAATACCGCGAAAGCCATATTTTAAGGAAAATATCGAAGAAAAATAATAAAAAAACAGCAAGAATTTTTAATTCTTGCTGTTTTGTTTTCATCTTCCGCTCGTGAACACTTTTCCCGACTGATACTTATCTCCGAGAAGCTCGGAAACGCTCACAAATTCATATCCCTGCTCGCTGAGTATCTTTAGGATCTCGCAGTATGCAAGATAAGAGTTTTCGTAAAGCTCGTGCATAAGGATAATGCTTCCGTCACGGACGTTTGCCAGCACGTTGTTGACTATTGCCTGTACGTTTTCCTCTTGCGTACGGGTAGCTGTGTTAGTCTGGTAGTTGTAATCAAGAGAATCTACGTCCCAACGGATTATCGCGTACGGACTTGCAGCCGCGCGCGCCGAGGTTATCTGACCGCCGGGCGGACGGAGAAGCTTTATGTCGTAATTTGGCAGATATTTGTGGATAATATTTACGGTGTTGCTTATTTCGCTCTCGTAGTCAGCGTCAGAGCATTTGTCAAAAAATTTAGTGTGCGACCAACCGTGAATTCCGATCTCCCAGCCGTTTTCGACCGCGTAAGCAAGACCGGGGCCCGTGCTTTCGTGCCAATCAACGCGGTTTCCGACAATGAAAAAGGTCGCCGCACCGCCGTATTTCGACATTTCGTCAATAAATTTTTTCTGATAACCCGAGTACGGTCCGTCATCAAGGGTTATTGCAACTCTCTTTTTCGGTCCGGACGGCTGTTCTGGGGTAGTATTATCGCTTTCGCCCGGGTCTGACGTGTCGGGCGTGTTTGTAGTGTCGCCCTCTTGACTGTTGCCGCCGTTTTCTCCGTCACTGTCGGAAATATTCGCTTTGTCACCGTTGGGCACGGGATCGGGCTTTGACGCCATAACTGCCGAGAATATTGCGCAAAAAACGCAAATTGCGGCAAGAAAGACGGAAAGAGCGGTAAGTGCTGCCTGTTTCAATTTGGTTTCCTCTTTTAATTTATTTTGCTTATTTTGCGCAAAGCGCCGCCGCGCCGATAATTCCGGCATCGTTACCGAGCTTTGCTATTCTGATCTCAGTCTGCGGAACTCCGTCACGCGAGTAGCACTCGGAGAAGATTATCTTCTTAACGGGATCGAGCAGATAGTCGCCCTCGTTACAAACACCGCCGCCTATCGAGAGGATCTCGGGCTGGAAGATGTTTATTATGTTGGTAAGTCCGCAAGCGAGGTAGCTGACGTATGTATCGACCACTTCTTTTCCTGCCTTGTCTCCGAGACGCGCTGCCTTGAACGCGGTCTTTCCGCCTGCTTTTTCGAGCTTTCCTTCGGAAACGTCCCACATTTTGGAATCGGGGCATTCTTCCATCTTTTCCTTCGTCATCTTGACGAGTCCGGTTGCCGAGCTGTATGCCTCCCAACAGCCCTTTCTACCGCAAGAGCAGGGACGTCCGTCCTTTTCGATAACGATATGTCCAAGCTCTCCGCCTGCGTGGTTAAATCCGGAGTAGATCTTGCCGTCAATGATTATTCCTCCGCCAACTCCCGTGCCGAGAGTGATCATAACCGAATCGCGCGCGCCTTTGGCCGCACCCGCTACGGCTTCACCGAACGCCGCGGCATCGGCGTCGTTTGCGAGAAATACGTCTTTTATTCCCGTTCTCTCGGAAAGCATCTTTGCAAGAGGAACGTGGTTCATCTTGAGGTTGTTTGCATAAACAACCACGCCCGTCTCGGGATTTACCGTGCCGGGAGACGCAACGCCTGCGTGCGCAATGTCGCTTACCGAAAGTCCTGCGTCGGCGATAAGCTTGAGACAAAGAGCCGCCATATCGTCGATAACGAGGGATATTTCGCGCTCCGCGAGGGTGGGAACACTACCCTTAAGTACTATTTCGTTGTTTTCGTTTACTACGCCTACGGCGATGTTGGTGCCGCCAAGGTCTATTCCAAGACTATACATGATTTTTCTCCTTGAATGAGTATTTTTTATTTTTTGTCGGTGAAATCCTCGTCGTCGAGGTAGATCGTACCGTCTTTTTCGGTGTTTTTTGGTTTTCTTGCGTACAACGCGATGAGTGTGACTATCAGTATTACTACGGAAGCTACAATTATTATCCATCCGAGCACGGAAAGAATAACGGCAAATACCTTATCCGCTATTCCGCTTGCGGCAGGGAAGAATACTATAAGAAGCACACCGAGTATGATCTTTGGGATGAGCGCGCTGGCTTTTGCCGCTCTGAGCTCCTTCGGTCCGGAGCAGAAGATCTCAAAAATGGGGAAAATAACGAGATATGCCGCAATTATCGGGATAATTATACGATTGTGATAGAAGATAAGGATAAGTCCCGATGCGATTCCGAGCGTTGACGAAATAAGTGACAGCTTTCCGCCGAGAGAGGATAGATTAGCCGCCGCTATGAAAAAACCGGGAATTGCCGAAACAAGAGTAAAAACTCCGAAAACTATAAAGATCACTCCGACAAGATCGGAGAGTGAAACGTAGGACGGCAAATTTTTGATAAGTATTCCAATAAGTACACCGAAAGCGGCACTTATTATCGCACCTGCAGTTAAATTTGATCTCGGTTTCATATTAAATCACCTTTCGTTTTGACTTAAAACTGTTTCATAACTCGGATAACGCTCTCGCCATCCGAATTAAGCACTGCCTCTGCCACTGCGAAGAACTTGTCGTCCTCGTAAAGTGCAAATTTCTCTCCGAGCTGTGCCGCCGGAGATACTTTGGAAGCAAAGAGCTTTACGCCGTTTTTGGCAAGATTTGCGTAAAATGGCGCAAGAGAGAGCTTTTTGTAATCAAAAAACGCTTTTTCTATCGGTATCAGCAGATCTTTGCGCGACTCTGCGTCAAGCGCCTCGATCTCCTCGAGTGTGTGCGCATGATTGATCGAAAATCCGCAATTTTCTCGGCGCTCAAGCGAGGACATAACTCCCCCGCAACCGAGAGATGCGCCAATATCTGCACAAAGCGTGCGGATATACGTTCCTTTTGAGCACTCGACTGAAAGGAGATATTCTCCGTTTTTCTCGTTTACGCACTCCACCTCGAGCTTGTGAACGGTAATGGGACGTGCCTCGCGTTCAATCACCTCGCCGCTTCGCGCGATGTCAACGAGCTTTTTTCCGTTTACCTTCAGCGCGCTGTACATCGGAGGGATCTGCATAATCTCGCCAACGAATTTATCGCAAGCCGCAAAAACCTCGTCTTTGGGTGGAACGTTTTCTGATTTCGTCAGAATTTGTCCGCTTATATCTTCGGTGTCCGAGGTAATTCCGAGCTTTAGCCCCGCAACGTACGATTTTTTTTGGCTCATAAGGTATTCGGACGCCTTTACCGCTCTTCCTACCAGCAAAATAAGCACGCCGGTTGCCATAGGATCGAGCGTCCCCGTATGTCCTACTTTTTTTGTGTTATACAGCCGTCTTATCTTGTTTACCACGTCGTGAGAGGTGAATCCGCTCGGCTTGTTAATGCAAAGAATTCCCGAACCCTCGGGATTTTTTTCGCAGTTTGGCATATCAGATCTCCTCGGTGTCCTCTTCGGTCTCCTCGGGAATGTTCACCTGTTTCAGAAGCTCAAAGATTCGCGCTCCGTTTTCCATTGAACGGTCGAATATGAAGATAAGCTCGGGAGTCTGGCGAAGATTCAGCTTGCGCGAGAGGGAAGAGCGGATAAATCCGCTTGCGCTTTTTATTCCCTTTTTGACGTCGTCGGGCGACTTGTCTCCGAGGTAGGAATAGTATATTTCGGCGCTCGAGAGGTCGGGCGCGGCGTGAACTCTGGTTATGCTGAAAACGCAACCCTCAAGACGTGCGTCGCGAACGGTACGCATTATCTCACCCAGTGCACGCGCGATCTCCTCGTCTATTTTTGCCTGTCTGTATTTTGCCATTTGTTTTTACCTTTCAAAAAGTGAAATCCTTTTGGAGTTTTTAATTTTACCATCTTTTTTCGTCCTTGTCAATAGGCGAAAAAGGTTGTTTTTAATATTTTTTTGAAAAAATCTCTTCCTTTATATTATATATAAGAGCGCTTGCGGACAGATGGCAGCTTTCGTAGGGATCCACGCCTTTTTTCAGGAAGGCAAAATCCTCTATTGCGCAGAGCTTGAATTTTCGATCTGCCATCTTTTCGTGCGCACGAATGCGCTCATAAATATTCATTCCCGCTCCGCCGTTTTTCATACCTTCCTCCAAAAAGATGATCGGAGCTTTCTTTTCGGGAATTTTGTCAAGCAGGGCAAGAGATACGTCGTTATAGGGAAGAAGCTTTTCAAGAACGATCACCTTGCAATTTATTCCTTCAGCAGACAGTCTCTCGGATGCTGCTATCGCTTGCGCGGCGATCTTTCCGTATGTAACTATCATACAGTCGCAACCGTCTGTCTCATTTTCGAGCATAAATTCCGAGCTTCTCGAAAGCTTTTCAAGCGTTTTGTCATCTTGTGCACCCGAGGGGTATCGGATGAAGGACGGCTTTCCCGATTCTATTGCGTTTTCGAGCGCGTTTTCCAGCGAATCAAAGGACGCGGGGGCGTAAAGCTCAACGTTCGGTATCGACGAAAGGAATGAAACGTCGAATATTCCGTGGTGGGTAGGTCCGTCTGCAACGGCAAGACCTGCGCGGTCGATCGCAACGACTACGGGGAGACCTTGCAGGGCAATATCGTGAACGATGCTGTCGTAGCTTCTCTGTAAAAACGAGGAATAGACCGCGAAAACGGGACGCTTCCCCGCAGCGGCAAGACCTGCCGCAAATGTAGCGGCGTGTGCTTCTGCTATTCCGACGTCAAAAAATCTGTCGGGAAAACGCTTTTCAAACGCGGAAAGCCCGCATCCGTGCGACATTGCCGCCGTGATCGCGCAAATATTCCCGTACTTTTCCGCAAGAGAGACCAGCTTGTCTCCGAAAACGGAAGAAAAGGTCTTTTCGGGAATGGGCTTTGGATAAACTATATGGAACTTTTCCGGCTCCGCTTCGGCTTCGGGATATCCAAAGCCCTTTTTGGTTATAAGATGGATGACTGCGCTTTTTCCGCGATGCTTTGCCTCTTCAAGTAAAGCGCTTACCTTTTCAACGTCGTTTCCGTCAACCGGACCGAGATATTTGAGTCCGATATTTTCAAAATAGTTGCTTCCGTAAATGTTATTCTTCAGCTTGCGCTTCAGGCGGCGCAGGCCGTTTGCTATTTTAACGCCGAGTACGGTGCGCGAGAGCGCGGATTTCGTACGGTTTTTTACCGTAAAATACTTTTTGGTCGAGCGTACGCTCGATATGTAACGGGCAAAAGCGCCCACGTTTTTCGAGATCGACATTTCGTTCTCGTTGAATATAATAATAAAAGGAAGGGAAGGGTCAAGATTGTTGAGTGCTTCACTTACCATTCCGCCTGTGAAGGCGCCGTCTCCGATAACGACTACCGTAAAAGCGTCTTTGTTGTCAAGACGGTCGGCAAGAGCAAATCCGAGACCTGCTGAAAGAGAGGTGGAGCTGTGACCGCTGCCAAAGGGATCGTGCTCGCTTTCCGATCTTTTAGTAAATCCCGAAAGACCTCCGGGTGTGCGGAGCGTATCAAAAAGCTCGGCTCTGCCCGTGAGCAGCTTGTGGGCGTAGCACTGGTGTCCAACGTCCCAGATTATATGGTCGCGCGGCGAGGTGAATACTCTGTGAAGAGCAATGGAGAGCTCAACTACTCCGAGATTGGAGGCGAGATGACCGCCCGTCACGCTTACGCTCTCAATAAGAAAGGCGCGGATCTCGTATGCGAGCGCGCGAAGTTCGTCCGCCGTTAATTTCTTTACGTCGGACGCGGAGGAGATATTTGAGAGGTAGTTAAACTTTTTAATGTCCATGTTTTAGCCGCTTCTTCGTCATTTTACTTCATTCTATAATAAATTATACATTCATATTGCACGTTTGTCAAGACGAAAGCGACCGTGTGTAACTCAAAAAGCCCGATTTTGCCGAAAAAATGAAATTTTTTTCAAAAAACTTGAATTTTTTTCAAAAAAGGTATTGACAAAGGCGAAGCGTAGTGCTATAATAACAAAGCTGTCCCCAAAAAGGGGGAGAGCGAGATCGGTCCTTGAAAATTGAACAACAACGAGAAAAGTACAAAGCTTAGATTTAAGTAGAAAGAACTATGAACTCGTTAATTC